>NZ_JBQUZB010000003.1:192254-699298 GCF_056314065.1 Allorhizobium sp. DMC15 | reverse complement strand
CTGATTGGTTCGGTGAAAGTACCCGGTATCCAGTTTGGTACTTGAAATTTTGAGCGTTGAGTTTCAAAGGCTTAGGGTGTCATTTCACCGTCATTTAACTATGACATATAACCATTATTTTTTATTTCTTTCACCCTTTTGTGAGAGTGCGCTACCTCGTTTCCGGATGATTTCGCCGCTCCCGCCCGGCATGAAATGATGAAGACGGCGCCAAATCCTGTGTCAGGGCGGCGGCAACTGCCGTAAAATTCTGCACCGTGCCCTTGACCAAGGGGCGGGCCGCAGATTATGAAGGCGAGAACCGTACCGTACGGTACCAGGAGGCTCCCATGTCGACCGATCCGTCTGCCGATTTCACGCCGCGCCAGAATGCCGTTCTGGCAGAAGCTCTGCGTTTGCTCGTCGAAGGCGGAGACAAGGCCGTGACAACCGCCGGCCTGGCGCGGGCTGCGAACTGCTCCAAGGAGAGCCTCTACAAATGGTTTGGCGACCGCGACGGTCTGCTGTCTGCCATGATCTCCTACCAGGCCAGCAAGGTCCGCACCTTCGAGCGGCCGGGAGAGCGACTGACGGTGGCGACCCTCACCGATCATCTTGAGGTCTTTGCCCGCGATCTGCTCGATGTGCTCGCCGGCGACGTCTCGCTGGCGCTCAACCGCCTTGCGATTGGCCAGTCGAGCCGCGATGGCTCGAAGCTTGGGACGCTGCTGCTCGAGCGCGGTCGCCGGCAGATCGATCGTCGGGCGCGGGCGCTGCTCGACGCTGGGCAGCGGGACGGGTTGCTTCGTTTTGGAGACGGCGAGGATGCCTATCGGACCCTTTACGGCCTGATCGTCAGCGATCTGCATGTGCGTATGCTGCTCGGTGAAGCACCGCAAACCCATAAATTCGGTGCCCGCGCGGCAAAGGCGGTCTCCGCGTTCCTCGCGCTTTACGGCACCGACCGCGTTTCGGCGGGTCTCGACGGGGCATCCCGTTCCGGAGCGTCGATCACCAACATCCACCACAACTGACAAGCATAGGGAAGGACACTACAATGCGCGTCTATTACGATCGTGATGCCGACTTGAACCTGATCAAGTCGAAGAAGGTTGCCATCATCGGCTACGGTTCCCAGGGTCGCGCCCATGCGCTGAACCTGAAGGATTCGGGCGCCCAGAACGTCGTGATCGCGCTGAAGGCCGGTTCCGCCACGATCAAGAAGGCCGAAGCCGACGGCTTCAAGGTCATGACCGTTGCAGACGCCGCTGCCTGGGCCGACCTGATGATGATGGCGACCCCGGACGAGTTGCAGGCCGACATCTACAAGGCCGACATCGCTCCGAACATCCGTGACGGTGCTGCGATTGCTTTCGCACACGGCCTCAACGTTCATTTCGGTCTCATCGAGCCGAAGTCGTCCGTTGACGTCGTCATGATCGCTCCGAAGGGCCCGGGCCACACGGTTCGCGGCGAATACCAGAAGGGCGGCGGCGTTCCCTGCCTCGTTGCCATCCATCACAACGCATCGGGCAATGCGCTTGAACTCGCTCTCTCCTACGCCTGTGGCGTTGGCGGCGGCCGTTCGGGCATCATCGAAACCTCCTTCAAGGAAGAGTGCGAAACCGACCTTTTCGGCGAGCAGGTCGTTCTCTGCGGCGGTCTCGTCGAGCTGATCCGCGCTGGTTTCGAAACGCTGGTCGAAGCCGGTTATGCCCCGGAAATGGCCTATTTCGAGTGCTTGCACGAAGTGAAGCTGATCGTCGACCTGATCTATGAAGGCGGCATCGCCAACATGAACTACTCGATCTCGAACACGGCCGAGTGGGGCGAATACGTCACCGGTCCGCGCATCATCACGGCTGAAACCAAGGCTGAAATGAAGCGCGTCCTGCACGACATCCAGACCGGCAAGTTCACGTCCGACTGGATGCAGGAATACCGCGCCGGTGCTGCCCGCTTCAAGGGTATCCGCCGCATGAACGACGCCCACCAGATCGAAGAAGTCGGCGCCAAGCTGCGTGGCATGATGCCGTGGATCGGCAAGAACAAGCTGGTCGACAAGGCCAAGAACTAAGTTCTTCGTTCCTGCATAAATTGAATAAGCCGGAGAGGGCGACCTCTCCGGCTTTTTCTCGTGCAATTCTCGGATGGGGCAATCGCCTCGTCATGCAAAGGCTCGTTGTGCTGTTGCGACGCGGGCGGTGAAGAGCAGCATGCCGAGGATCGTCAACAACGACCCTGCAATCGCTGGTCCTTCGGTCATGCCGAGAACGGCCATGGCAATGCCCGGTATCATGATCCAGAGGCCGAGCGTGGCGACCCCGACATGGATTTTTGCCAGGCGAGTGTCGGCGGCGGCCGGGACCGCGTGATAATAGAGACCGTAGATGGCCATGGATACCCAACCCAAGAGGTTGAGGTGGGCATGGACAGTCATCAGCGTATGGTCGTGCGACGCGGCCATGACGATGCCGAAGGCCATGCCCGCCAGAGCATACATGGCCGCTGAAACGATACAGAAATATGCCAATCCGCGCATGGGGCGAACCTCTCGAAACAGTGCTTGCGATGGGTGGTGGATAACGACGCAGGTGCAGCGCGGCTGCGCTTACCGTCAGTGCTGCGGCGGCGGCAGAATGGTGATGCCGAAGCGTTCGGCCTCCGCGACGAGGCGTCCCACGTCCGGTGCCCCCATTGGTGGGAAGACGGTGGTCTCGGATTCGACCGGCTCGCCGACGGACTTGAAGAAATCCTGATGTGGGCCGCCCGGCAGGTTGATGATCAGCATCCGGGACGGCGCGCTGGCGGCATTGCGAAACGCGTGGACCACGCCCGGCGCGACATAGACGAATTCTCCGGGCCCGCAGCGGCGCCAGCTATCGCCCAGCATGAATTCGAAGATGCCTTCTGTGACGAGGAAGGCTTCTGCGTCGGCCTGATGGTGCGGCGGCGCGCCAGCCCCGGGCGCGGAGTAGGATTCCACGATCGAGGATTGGCCCTCGGTCTCGGAGGCGTGCGCGCGGAATGTCAGCAGGCTTCCGAGAAAGTGGACGGTTTCAGGCCTGTGAATGGTTGCGTCTGTAATTGTCGTATTCATCTTGCATTTCCTCTCCTTTGTGATACTTTATCCCTTAATGAGATTGTTGTCTCATAAAGAGGTGAGGATGAGCAGTCAAGAGAAAAGTTTCGAGCGTATCAACCAGAAGCGGCGAACGCGCGCGGAGTTGCTGCGGGCCGCGCGGGAACTGACGGAGCGCGGTGGCCAGCCCTCTGTGGCGGAGGTCGCCGATCACGCTGGGATTTCGCGCGCGACGGCCTACCGCTATTTTTCGGCGCCGGAGGAAATGATCCGCGAGGCGGTACTGGATGCAGTTGCAACCTCAATCCGTATCGAACCGGTCGCGCCGGGTGCTGACCCTCAGGCGGTCGGCGATCAGCTCGAGGTGCTCATCGGTCGCATCTTCGACATGGTCAGTGAAAACGAACCTATGTTTCGCGCCTTGCTGGCGAGCACCGTCACCGGAGACAGCAAGGTCAAACGCGGGGCACGGCGTATAGGCTGGCTTACGGAAGCGCTCGAACCGCTTCGGTCGCGGTTGCCTGCTGAGGATTTTCAGCGCCTGATTTATGGCCTGTCTCTGCTGACAGGCATAGAAACGCTGGTTGTTCTCAGAGACGTGTGTGGCCTGGATGCGCAGGAGGCGCGCGATACTACCCTTTGGGCCGCCAAAACGATGTTGGCGGGACTGATTACCGCAAAGGGCGTGTCGGCAGACACCTGATCAGGAGCTGTGGTTCGGCCGCAGTGGTCAGCCGGTCGGTGTCCGCTCAACCATGCGCGCGCAGTTGCGGCCGGCCTGCTTGGCGGCGTACAGGCCTTTGTCGGCGCGGCTGATGAGGGCGCGTCCGGTATCCTCATCGCGCTCCAGTGTCGCAAAGCCTATGCTGACGGTAAGTGCCGGTTTCGAGGGTAACGCCAATTCCGAGAAGTCCAGTGCGGTTGCTTTGTGGAGAATTTGGGCGGCAAAGCTCTCTGCCAAGTGGCGGTCGGCTTGCGGCATGATCACGGCAAATTCCTCTCCACCGTATCGGGCGGGGTAAAAACCGGCGGCAGCGCATTCGTCCTGCAACATGCGGGCGACCATCTCCAGGCATTTGTCGCCTGCAAGATGACCATAGGTGTCGTTGAAGCTCTTGAAGTGATCCACGTCGAGAAGGAGCAGGGAGAGGGGCGTGCCCGAGGCCTTGGCCTCACTCACCGATGTTTTCAGCTCGGCGTCGAAGCTGCGCCTGTTTGCAAGTCCCGTCAGGCCATCTGTCGCTGCGTGGCGTATTAATTGCTCGTTGGCGCGACGTAGCTTCTCGTTGCTCTCCGCCAGTTCCAGCAGGAGCGTTCCTGTCTGTTGTTCGGCCGCGGCGCGTGCCTGTTCAAGGCCGATCAGACGGGTCATGTAACTTGCTTGGAACACCACATAGGCCAGACAGATGGGGATCATGAGCCAGTCGCCCTCGCTCAGCGCGGCGATGTTGAAGATGCTGACTATGATCAGAATGAGGAGCACCGTGGACGCCGGTGCCATGTAGGCCCGTGCAGCGCATGACTGGACAATGCCGCAGCCGACCGCCAGCACCAGCACCTGCGCTTCGGGGCCTGCGCCCTGATAGAGAAGTGCAAGGGAGGTACCCCAGGCGATGCCGGACAAAAGCGATATTGCGATGAACCCCAAGAGCCATGGTTTGACCTCGGCATTCTGGCTGCGCCGACGGAACATGTGGTCCCCGACGAAGCGGATCAGTAGCTGAAGCGCGAGGATCAGGGCCACCGCGATCACCCTCTCGCGATGCCCCTCCGCATAGGGCAAGACAGAGGCAGATAGAATCGCTGCTGCTGCCAGGATGTGCGGGTCTATCTTGTAGAGCTCGGTCAACTGCTCCCAGTGTCCAGAATGCTCCTGATCGTGCGCGCCCACCATCGGGGTGGCCAGAGTCTTCAGCAGTGGTGGGCGCGAATGGTTTGTCATGTGCGATACAGTTCCCGACTTGGCCTTTGGTAGCGCAATCACTCTTAATATTCATTGGAATAATCGAGGCGCAATCGCATCAAATGTAGCCACTGGTACGAAGTTTATTCGTGACCGGAGATCGATAGGTCAGCATTGTTGACCTATCGCCTTTTTCATGGTCTCTTGGTCGGATAACGACAAGCCTTGAGGAAACCCCGATGCTGAACTGGGACCATGTCTTCGCCACTCGTGCCTCGCGCATGCGCGCCTCTGAGATCCGTGAACTGTTGAAGCTGCTGGACAGGCCGGAGATCATTTCCTTTGCCGGCGGCATTCCCGATCCGGCCTTGTTCCCGACGGAAGCCTTTGACGCGGCTTACCGCGACATCTTCGCAGCAGGGCAGGCGGCATCGGCGCTTCAATATTCGGTCTCAGAAGGCTACCTGCCGCTTCGCCAGTGGCTGCAGTCAGAGATGGCGCGGCTTGGCATCGAATGCGGCGTCGACAACATCTTCATCACCTCGGGTTCGCAGCAGGCATTGGACTATCTCGGCAAGCTGATGTTGTCGCCGCGCGATACAGCGCTGGTGAACTGGCCGACCTATCTTGGTGCGCTGCAGGCTTTCAATGCCTATGAGCCGACCTATGACCAGTTGAGCTTCGGCAATCGGACCCCGGACAGCTATCGCGCGGCCGCCGACAATGCGGGCGGGCGGGTCAAGTTCGCCTATCTCTCGTCGGATTTTGCCAATCCGACCGGTCAGACCGTGACGCAGGACGAGCGGTGCGCGCTGCTTGCTCTCGCCGACGAGCTGGATATTCCTGTGATCGAGGATGCCGCCTATCAGCATCTGCGCTACGACGGGCAGGCTGTGCGGCCGATCCTGTCGCTCGACATCGAGCGTAGCGGCTCGATCGAAGCGACAAGGACCATTTACTGCGGCAGTTTTTCAAAGACGCTCGCGCCCGGACTTCGCGTCGGTTATGTGGTTGCAGCGACGCCTGTCATCCGCAAGCTCGTTTTGATGAAGCAGGCGGCCGACCTGCATTCCTCTTCGATCAACCAGATCGCCATCACCCATGTCGCCGAACGCCATTTCGATGCGCAGGTCGCCAAGATCCGGGCGGCCTATTCGGCGCGGCGTGACGCCATGCTGAAGGCTCTCGCAGCCCATATGCCGGCCGGTGCCAGCTGGACGACGCCGGAGGGAGGTATGTTCATCTGGGTGACGCTGCCCGAGGGGCTGGATGGCACGGAATTGCTGGCGCGATCGGTGGAAACGGAAAAGGTTGCCTTCGTTCCGGGGCAGGCCTTTTTCGCCGACCGCTCGAGGAGCAATACGCTGAGATTGTCCTTCTCTTGCGCGAATGAGGCGATGATTGAAGAAGGCATCAAGCGGCTTGGTCGTCTGATTGCCGCTAGCCTTCAAGTTGCTGCCTGAGGCCGCCCTCCGCGCTTTGGAGCGCGCCCGCTTCCATCCGGCCTCAGGCGTGCTCGGTGTCCTACGAGGGTGTCGTTGTGCCGTGTGGTTGCCGAGTCGCGGATGGCATGATTGATTGGGCCCGGCCTGGCGGTTCCAGGTACGCCCGGATTGGTTTGCCATGACGCTTCGGATTGCCAGCTTCAATATCGAAAATCTCGTTACTCGCTTCGATTTCACCGGTTTTCGCAACCAGCTGCGATCAGATCGTGTGCTGAAGCTGTTCGAGATCCAGAGCGAGGCGGATTACCAGCGACTGGAAGCCGCACGGGTTGTTGCTGCAACGGACGACACACGGCAGTTGTCGGCGCTTGCCATCGCCGACACCGAGGCCGATATCCTCTGCCTGCAGGAAGTGGACAATATGGAGGCCCTCAAGGCCTTCGAATACGGCTATCTCTTCCGCATGGTGGGTTCGGGATACCGGCAAAAATATCTCGTCGAGGGCAATGACAGTCGCGGCATCGACGTCGCGGTCTTGATGCGTGAGGAAACGCGGCACGGTGAGCGGATCGAGGTGCAGGACGTCAAAAGTCATGCGGCGCTCACTTATCACGACCTCAACCTGCATCATCCGGGGCTCGGGCCGAACATCCAGCCGCAGGACAGGATCTTCAAGCGGGATTGCCTCGAACTCGACCTGCTCATCGGCGGACGCCCCCTCACGCTGTACGTCGTGCATTTCAAGTCCATGACCAATGGACGGGAGGGTGGCGATGGGCGGACCAGCACGATGCCAGTGCGTGAAGCCGAGGTGAAAGCGGTGCGCCATATCATCGAGAACCGCTTCGGCCGCGAGAAGGCGCGCGAGCGCAACTTCGTCATCTGCGGCGACATGAACGATTACCAGGAGCGGATCGATGTCATTGGCGATCGTCGCCGGGGTTATGACTTCGTACCGCGCGACGGCCTGCCGAGCGCCCTCGATATCTTCTCCAGGGACGGGTTCGCCGACAATGTCATGCGCCGGCGCCACGTGCTCGACCGCTGGACGCTTTACCATGCTCGAGGCCCCGAGGAGCAGCATCTCTGCCAGCTCGACTATATCTGGCTCTCAGCGGGGCTGGCACGGGCCAATCCGACGGCGGTGCCTGACATCATCCGCAATGGCCAGCCGTTTCGGACACCCTTCCCACCCGGGCAGGAGGTCGAGCGCTATCCACGGATAGGCTGGGATCGACCGAAAGCGTCGGACCATTGCCCTGTTACCATTTCCCTGCATCTGCCCTGAGGAAGCCCCATGATCGATGCCGAGATCGGGTTGCCGATGGACGGGGCCGTCACGCCCATTCGTGGTATCGCGCTCAGGGTCGATCCGGGCTCACACCCGCTGGAAATGGACCATGCGGATGCCATTGCGGCTCACTGGATGCAGGAGCATGCGGCCAATCCTGCGCTCTATAACGGACGTTTGATCCTGCAGCGACAAATGCAGTTCGTTGATGGCGAGGTGCGGGCCGTGGGGCACGAGGCGTCATTTGCCGCCTTTCTCTGGTGGCGGCGGCAGCGGAGTTTGGCCGGAGCCGGTCATCTCTTCGGCTATCCGGTGCTGGTTTCAGGCGATGGCGCGCTGATCGCCGTTGAAATGTCTCGGCATACTGCCAATCCCGGTCAGGTCTATTTTGCCGCCGGTTCGCTCGACCCCTCCGACGTTGTCGATGGCCGCTGCGATCTCATGGGCAATATGCGGCGCGAAGTCCTGGAGGAGACCGGGCTTGATCTCGATGACGCGGATGCGGACGGCGTGATGTATGCGAGCTATCGGCCGTACAAGCTGACGCTTCTACGGATCTACCGCTTCCGGGAGCCGGCGAAGGAGCTTTTGGCGCGCATCGACCACTTTGCCCAGACGGCTGCCGAGCAAGAGATCGCCTGCGCCGTCGCCATCCGCAGTGCCGACCGCAATGCCCACCGCTATGGTGCTGCCATGTTGCCGATCCTGGACTGGTACTTCGCGACAGGAACGTGACGCTCCTTCCTTGCCTTGGAGGAGATGCTCGGGCAGTGTGGCGGCGAGCGCGACCCTCAGAGCGGAGACGGCCCGTGGCGAGACGATATGCCATTTATGATGTGTTCACCGATCGCAAGCTGGCCGGAAATCCCCTTGCGGTGATCTTCGACGGCGACGGTCTGTCGGACGAGACAATGCTGTCGATCGCCGCCGAACTGAACCTGTCCGAAACCGTTTTCGTGCAGGAGACGAGCCATGCGGCGCACACCGCGCGGTTGAGGATCTTCACGCCGGGCCGAGAATTGCCCTTTGCCGGACACCCGACGGTGGGCACGGCGATCGCACTCGCCGAACGCCACTATTCCGGCAGTCAGGACAGTCTCGATCTCGTTTCGGTGCTCGAGGAAAACATCGGCCCCGTCCGTTGTGCCGTAAGACTGCGCCATGGCGAGGCGAGCTTCTGCGAGTTTGACCTTCCCCGGCTCTCGGCACGCCACTCGTTGACGCTGGATCCGCAGGGGCTCGCCGATGCTCTGTCGATCAAGGCCAGCGCCATCGGCTTCGAGAATCACGTGCCAACCGTCTGGAGCGCGGGTGTTCCCTTTCTGCTGGTGCCCGTCCACGACCTTGCAGCCGTTGAGAGCCTGGAATTCGATCCTGCTCTTTGGGAGCGGGTTGCGCCGATGAGCGAAGGACGCCTCACCTCGGCCTATGTCTATTGCCGGGGCGGCGTCCACCACGCCGCGAAGTTCCATGCGCGCATGTTCTCGCCCGACATGGGGATCGCCGAGGATCCGGCAACGGGATCCGCCGTCGCGGCCCTGTCGGGCGCGATCCACCACTTCGACGCACTGCCGGACGGCCACCATCCATTGATGATTGAGCAGGGTGTGGAGATGGGGCGCCCGTCCCATATTCACCTGCATGTGGACGTGAAAGATGGCGCGGTTTTCCGTGCGCGGATCGGCGGACAGGCCATTCGCATCGCCAGCGGCGAGCTCGATCTTTGAAAAATAAGGATAATTCCGTGTTTGCGAAATTTTTTTGACCAGAAGGCCAAGAATTTTCGCCGACGCGCTGGACAAGGTCCCGGTTCCTGTTTATACGCCCGGTCACGCCACCGGAAACGGGGCGGACGCCACTAGAAACGGCGCGGTCGGGTGATTAGCTCAGTTGGTAGAGCAGCTGACTCTTAATCAGCGGGTCGTAGGTTCGAGCCCTACATCACCCACCAAATTTCTCATCTAGTTCAAGATATTGAGATCGGTCTTTAGACCGATTTCTCATGGTTTTCCGGCGATGCACCGCGTCGTGCGGATGGCCGATTCGGCGCGGGTTTTGTATGGTTTGCCACCCAGGGGTGTGTCCAGAATCGTCTTCGCATTATTTTTGTGGATGGCCATTTTATTGACGAAAGCGGTTTGGCCCGGAGCCAGCCGAGTAAGGTCGACCAGAGCATGAGTCCGTATCTACCTTTTTTGGGGAGCATTCTCTAGCGTAGAGGTTCGCGTGCGGTGTGGGGAAGCTATCATTCCCTGGTTCGTAACAGGCCTCAGCCCCATCGTCTTAGCCGCGGCAAACAGTCCGTCCCGATTGCCGTTGGCTGGATCATCTATTTCTCCTCGGTCCGGTCGGAATGGAAGAATTTTCCTTTCTTTGGCTTTGGCCGACGCTATGAATGGCGTCGTGGTGCCGCGACGGGTGCTCCGGGGAGATATGTATGAAAAGCGTGAGCAGAAGCAGGTGGCGGCAACCGAGCATATTGCCCGGATTCGGGCTGACACTCGGATATACGCTCATCTACCTCACGCTGATCATTCTGATCCCGCTGGCAGCGCTCGTGCTTCGCGCCAGTTCCCTTGGTTTTCAGGATTTTGTCGCCGTTCTGCTGGATGAGCGCACGCTGCTGGCGCTGCGGATTTCCTTCGGGGCGGCGCTGATCGCGGCATTGGTGAATGTCGTGTTCGGTGTGCTCGTCGCCTGGGTGCTCGTGCGCTACGATTTCCCCGGACGCCGGTTGCTGGACGCGATTGTCGATCTGCCCTTTGCGCTGCCGACGGCGGTCGCCGGTATTGCGCTTGCTGCACTCTATGCGAACAATGGATGGATCGGCGCGCTCTTTGCGCCGCTTGGAATCAAGATCGCTTTCACGCCGGCCGGGATTGTTGTGGCCCTGATCTTCATCGGGCTGCCCTTCGTTGTCCGTACCGTGCAGCCTGTTATGGAAGAGGTCGATCGCGAAGTGGAAGAGGCCGCGGCAACGCTCGGAGCCAACCGTTTCCAGACTGTGCGCCTCGTCGTTTTGCCTTCGCTTCTGCCGGCAATTCTCACCGGTTTTGCGCTCGCATTCGCGCGTGCGGTTGGCGAATATGGCTCGGTCATCTTCATCGCCGGCAATATTCCCTATGTCTCGGAGATCGCGCCGCTTCTCATCGTGATCCGGCTTGAGGAGTTCAACTATGCCGGTGCCACTGCGATCGCCGCGATCATGCTGGTCATCTCGTTTGCCATGCTTTTCCTGATCAACCTGCTGCAGGCCTGGAGCCGCCGGAGGTTCACCAATGTCCGCTGATCTGCGTCCCCGGTTCCGCGATCCTGCAACGGAAACGCCCTTTGCGCGCTTCGTCCTCATTGCCATTGCCGTCCTGTTCATGGCGGTGATCCTGCTGCTGCCGCTGGTTCTCGTGTTCATCGAAGCGCTGCGGCGCGGCGCGGGGGCATTCTTCGAAGCCCTGGCGGAACCTGATACGTTTTCGGCGATCAAACTGACGCTCACGGTGGCGGCGATCGCCGTGCCGCTCAATCTGGTCTTCGGCGTGGCTGCCGCCTGGGCGATCGCCAAGTTCGAGTTTCGCGGCAAGTCATTCCTGACGACGCTGATCGACCTGCCGTTTTCCATCTCGCCGGTGATTTCCGGTTTGGTCTATGTGCTGCTCTTCGGCGCCAACAGCGTGCTTGGTCCGATCCTCAAGTCCTGGGGCATCGAGATCCTCTTCGCCATTCCCGGCATTGTGCTTGCCACCGTCTTCGTGACGTTTCCCTTCGTGGCGCGCGAGCTCATTCCGCTGATGCAGGAACAGGGAACCGGTGACGAGGAGGCGGCGCTCTCGCTCGGCGCATCCGGCTGGCAGACCTTCTGGTATGTGACGCTGCCCAACATCAAATGGGGCCTGCTCTATGGCGTGCTGCTCTGCAATGCGCGTGCCATGGGCGAATTCGGCGCCGTTTCCGTCGTATCCGGCCACATCAGAGGTTTGACCGAGACCATGCCGCTGCATGTCGAGGTTCTCTACAACGAATATAATTTTGTCGCGGCGTTCGCCGTATCGACCCTCCTGGCTCTCCTCGCGCTCGTGACGCTGGCGCTGAAGACGATCCTCGAGATCCGGTACAGTGCCGAACTTTCCGGCACTCGCAAGCACTGAAAGGTTCCTCCATGGAAGTCGCGATCAAGAACATCAGGAAAGAGTTCGGCCAGTTTCCGGCGCTCCATGATGTGTCTCTTTCGGTCAAGACCGGCGAGCTCATTGCGCTCCTCGGCCCCTCGGGATCGGGCAAGACGACGCTCTTGCGGCTGATCGCCGGTCTCGAGCAGCCCACCGAAGGACAGATCTTTTTCGGAACGGAGGATGCCTCGCACAAGACGGTGCAAGAGCGGCATGTCGGTTTTGTCTTCCAGCACTATGCGCTCTTCAAGCATATGACGGTGGCAGAGAACATTGGGTTCGGCCTGCGGGTTCGCCCCAAGGCGACGCGCCCGTCGAACGCCGAGATCAAGTCACGGGTTTCGGACCTGCTCGCCATGGTCCAGCTGGAAGGCCTCGACCGGCGTTATCCGGCGCAGTTGTCCGGGGGGCAAAGGCAGCGCGTTGCACTGGCGCGCGCGATGGCAATCGAGCCGTCCGTGCTGTTGCTCGATGAGCCATTCGGCGCGCTTGATGCGAAGGTTCGAAAGGATCTTCGTCGCTGGCTTCGAGAGTTTCATGATCGCACCGGTCACACCACCTTCTTCGTCACCCACGATCAGGAAGAGGCACTTGAGCTCGCCGACCGCGTCGTCGTGATGAGCCAGGGCAAGGTCGAGCAGGTCGGTACCGCTGACGATGTCTATGACCGGCCGAATTCCGCCTTCGTCTTCTCGTTCATCGGCGAGTCCTCCCATCTTCCGGTCACGGTCGAAAATGGCACTGTCGTCTTCGAAGGTGTGACGATCGCTCCTGCGATGGGTGAAGCCGACGGGGAAGGGCAGCTCTATTTCCGTCCTCAGGACGTTGTCCTTGCGGATGGACCCGACAGCATCGTCGGCACGGTCACGGCGCAGCGTCGTCTGGCCGGGACACGGATTGCCGAACTGGATGTATCGGGCGATGGGCCGGCGCATCACATCGAGATCGAGATTCCGCTGAGCGCGGAAGTGGCGATCGGCGCGCAGCTCCGGTTCAAGCCGACCAAGTGGCGCATCTTCCGCTGATCTGAGACGCGGTGTTCGGCGTCAGCGGGTGATTGAGATCGTTCGTCTGGACACGCCTGCCTGCCGTATGACGGTATCGGCGATCGCCACCGCCTGGGCTGCAATTTCGGGCACGCCGGTGATTTCTCCGAAGGTGCCCCGGGTGAGGGGGCCGGCAATGATCAAGGAGGATTGCGGCAGTCCGGCTGCGGAGATGGCGCGACAGTGATCGTCGCAGGCAATGCCCAGACCCAAGGGATCCGGCACCAGATATCCGCTGTCGCGCATTGACCGGAGCAGATTCTGATAATCCAGAAGGTTAGACGAGTCAGGCCCCGTCGCAATCACGAGACGGTCGACCTGAAGGGCTTCGTGGCGTTGGTCCTTCGTGCGTCTTACACCCAATTCCAGCCGTCCGTGGATATCTCTTACGCTCACCAGATGTCCCCGTGACACGGTGATCAACTGTTCTCCGCAGCTTTTAAGAAGAGCCTCCACCTGCGGCGGCATCCGGAACCGGTGGACTTCGTACAGCCTGCGAAGATGGCGCAGCACGCGTCTTTTCTCCGGCTCGGGGAACTGTTTCCAGATGGCCTGACCTTGATGGCGGAGGGCGTCCATCACGCTTTGCCAGGGGAGACCGTTCTTTTCGGCCTCGGCGGTCAGCGAGCGGACATGGCGCAGCAGTCCAAGTGCGGTCGGTTCGACGCGTTCAAACGTGCCGTGGGGTGGGAAGTCTCCTGCGGCATGCGGTCGGGGAAGCAGACCGTTTCGGGACACAAGATGGATTGGCCCGACATGATTGCGGCTTCTCAGGCTTGCGACAACGTCGAGGGCGGTGAGACCGGTTCCCAGAACGAACACGCTGTCTTCGGAAGCGATCTCGCCGATCATTGTTTCCAGTCTGTCCGCCGGTAGACAGCGCCGCGAACGGATGAGCGATGCCGGAATCTGGTCAGGAATCTTGGGTGAGGCGTGTCCGGTCGCGATGATGAGCGTATCGGCGTTATCCACTTGCCCGTCGGCACGTGTGATCGCCCAGGTCGAGCCGTCGCGTTCGAGGCGCGTGACCTGTTGGCGAACATGGGCAATCCGTCCCGATTCCAGAGCCGGTTGCAGCAGGTCTTTCATGAAGAGACCAAAGTCGCGGCGCCTTGAGAAGGTACCGCCACGGGTGATCGAACCCGGATCCGTAGTCAGGCGGCTCTTCGTGTCGAGCCACTTGATGAAGGCTGCGGGATCACCGGGAACGGCGCGCATCCGGTGGGCCGCGACGTTCAAGCGGAGATCGACATCGCCGTTGCCATAGGCCAGACCGGCGCCCAATGTCTCCCGCGGTTCATAGACGGTAATGGACGCAAGACTGTCGTGGCTTCGTTCGGAAAGCAGATGGGCGATGATGGCCCCTGTATAGCCCCCGCCGATGATCGCGACGTGGCCCCTGGGGTCGGGCGTGGTGCCCGAGGTCTGTGGAATGGACATTGTGATTCGCAACATCGACTTCGTCCTCCATTCAATCTCTATAATATCCATAGAAATGAATTAGTCCAGCCGTGGTTCCTTTTGGCGACAATGCCTGTTGGGAACGCCCTCACCAGGAACGGGACGTGCCGGACATGAAACATGCTGCTTCGGAGATTGGCCGGCTAAGGTCTCACCCCGTTCCCGTGCCATGAGCCAACGTAAGCCTGATCGCCGATATTCCGGTTATGTTCCGATCTCTCGTCGGCAGTGTTCTCTTCATGTTCTGAAATGGCGGTGGTTTTGATGTGTACCGCCCTGTGGATAACTGTGGACAACTCCCGTAGCCGGCTCAGCGTCAAGCGCCGAGCCGCGCCTGTGGCAGGACATAGGGGATGCCGGAGGGAGGAACACGGCCCACGGCGCCGGTTATCCCATAGACAGCCCCGACCACGTCGTCGGTCAATGTGTCGGCCACCGACCCTGCGGCCACAAGCCGTCCCCGGTGGAGAACCGCGAGGTGATCGGCGAACTCCGCCGCGAGATTGAGATCGTGAAGGATGGCCAGAACGGCGCCGCCTCGGCGGGCAAAGTCACGCGCGATTTCCAGCACGGAGATCTGGTGGCCGATGTCGAGGCTTGCGGTCGGCTCATCGAGGAATATTGCGCGGGGGCGACCGCCGGCCAGCGGATCCGGCATCTGTGCCAGCACCCTGGCCAGTTGGACGCGCTGCTGCTCTCCGCCGGAGAGCGCATCGTAGCTCCGGGCATCGAAACCACCAAGCCCCACGCGGGCCAGTGCCTGACGGGCGGCCTGGCCAGGCGCCAGACTGCCGCCTGCGACCGCTCCCATCCTGACGACTTCAAGCGCAGTAAAGGGAAAGGAGAGGGCGCTCGACTGTGGCAGCACGGCCCGCTCTGCAGCAAGCGCGAGTGCCGTGAGCCTTTGAAGCGGCCGGTCCTGGTAGGTGACCTTGCCTGCGTCGGGGGCGATCTCACCTGAGAGGACTTTCAACAGCGTGGATTTACCGGCGCCGTTGGGGCCGATCACGACGGTGAAGCGCCCGGGTTCGAGGCGCAGGTTCACGCGGTCGAGCAGAGTGCGGCGACCCCGGATCACCGAGATCTCATGGGCCTCAATCATCACAGCGCCTCCAGGGTCTGCCGGCCGTTTCGGCCGAGCAACAGCATCAGGAAGACGGGGGCGCCGAAAAGCGCAGTGATGATGCCGATCGGCAGCTCCGCCGGTGCCGCGAGCGTGCGAGCCGCGGTATCGGCAAGCAGGAGTAGAGCCGCTCCCCCGAGCGCGGAGGCCGGCAGCAGGAAACGGTGGGACGGGCCGGTGGCCAGCCGCAGCAGATGTGGGACCACGATGCCGATGAATCCGATGGCGCCGGCTGCCGCAACGGTTGCGCCACAGGCGGCGGCAACCGCGAGGATCGTCAGCCGCTTCAATCGCTGTACCGGGATCCCCATGTGGAAGGCCGCCGCATCGCCGAGGATCAGTGCGTCAAGGCCGCGCGCAACGAACGGGATGATGAGCAGGACAAAAGCGACGAACGGCAAGATGGATATGATCTTGGTGGTATTGGCGCCGCTCAGGGACCCCAGCGACCAGAAGGTGATGTCACGCAGGGCCCGATCGTCGGCCATAAAGATCAGCAGCCCCGTCGCCGCACCCGTCAGCGCCGCGATTGCGATGCCCGACAGGATCAGGGCGGTCGTGGATGTGCGGCCATTGCGGGTCGCGATGGCATAAAGCAGGAACGTGTTGCCAAGCCCGCCGACAAAGGCCATCAGCGGCAGAAAGAGGGTGCCGAATACGGCTGCGAGCGGCGAAAGCAGGGTCGGACCGAGCACGATGGCGATCACCGCTGCGAGCGCTGCGCCCGAACTGACGCCGACGATACCGGGGTCCGCCAGAGGATTGCGGAACAGGCCCTGCATCATCGCGCCCGACACGCCCAAGGCTGCGCCAATCAACAGGCCCATCGCGGTTCGCGGCAGCCGCACGGCCTCGAGAATGATGAGGTTCTGCTGATCGAGTGTTTGCGCCTCGCCGCGAAGATAAGCAACGAGATCCGGGAGGCCGACGCCGGTCGGGCCAATGACGATGGAGACGAGGGCTGCGATGACGAGTACGAGGACAAGCGCTGCAATGACCAGGTGGCCGAGGGCGGAGCGATCGCCGGCCACCCTTCCGCGCATGCCGGACTGGGGAACCGCGCTCACGGCTTGACGCTCTCGGGATAAAGGCTTGCATGGAGATCTGCCGCAGCCTCCGCAGCGCGGGGGCCGAGGCCCAACAGGTAGAGCCCGTCCATGGTGATGAAAGCGCCGTTCCGGCCCGCCGGGCTTGCCGCAAGGGCGGGCAAAGCGAAGGCCTGGTCGGCGGTCAGATGCATGGCGCCGCCACTCATGACGAGGACCACATCGGGGGCCGCGGCAATCACAGCTTCATCGGACAGCGGCTTGTAGCCGGAGATCGAGGAGACGGCATTCTCTCCGCCCGCAAGGCGGATCATCGCATCCGCCGAGGTGTCAGAGCCAGCAGCCATGACGCGGCCATTGGCAAGCGAAAGGGCAAACAGAACCTTCTTTTTTGGTCCGTCATGGGCGGCGATCTTGTCTTCGAGGGCCTTCAGCCTGGCCGTCACATCGGATGCCAGAAGGTTCGCCTTGTCCTCAGAGCCGATTGCGGCTCCCACGGCCCGGATCTTGTCCGGGATGGATGCAGCCTCGGGCGGGGAGGGGATCGATACGAAATCGATGCCGCTTTTCTTGAGGATCTCGATGGCATCGACCGGTCCGGCACCGGATTCGGCCACGATCAAGTCCGGCTTCTGCGACAGCACACCCTCAGGCGAGATCTGGCGCACATAACCCACGTCGGGCTTGTTCGCCGCTTCCGCTGGATAGGTGCTCGTGCTGTCGACGGCTGCGATCCTGTCCCCCGCACCGATCGCATAGATGATCTCTGTCACCGTGCCGCCCAGAGCGACAATTCGGCGCGCCTCAGCGGCGGATGCCGGTTGCGAGAATGCGGGTTGCAGGGCGAGCAGGGTGGCAACTGCCACGGCAAGGGCGGGGCGGCGGTGTGCGGCGGAGAGAAACATTGGCGGTGTCGTACCTGTGCTTGCGGACGCGATGCCGGCGGCAGTGGCTGCCTTCTGCATCGTCGACCTGAAGGATTCCGTCACGATCGGGTCGCGACAAATAACTTGACTATCGTACGCAAGTTTATCTACCAAGGCAAGATATCGCGGCAGTTCCCTTTGACCGGCGATGCCGTCATACTCGGCATCCCGGCGAGTATCCGGCCGTGTCCGCCATTCCGAGTTTTCAAGAGAGGTAGCCACTCCATGTACATTGCCATGAACCGTTTTCGCGTCGTCCCCGGCTTTGAAGAAGCCTTTGAAACGCAGTGGCGCTCGCGCCAGGGACGGCTGGCCGAGATGCCCGGCTACGTCGAGTTTCACATGCTGAAGGGCCCGAAGGCCGAGGATCACACGCTCTATGCCTCGCACACCGTCTGGGAGACGCAGGCCGACTTCCTAGCCTGGACCAAGTCCGAGCAGTTCCGCGCAGCCCATGCACGTGCCGGCGAAAGCAAGGTGCAATATCTGTCCGGACCGCATTTCGAAGGTTTCGAAGTGATCATTCATGAGGACCGGTCGGGCAACCGCGCCGACGTCCAGGCGGCCTGATCGACGATGAGCGCTTTGTCTCTCTCGACGCCCGAGCGCGCCGAACGGGCGATTGCGGCACTTGCCGAAAAGCCCGATGGCGTGATCGAGCAGATCGCAACCAAGGCCGATGTCACGCCGGCCGAAATCCTCGCCGTACTTCCTGGCGGCGCGGCCGTCGTGGTGCCTGCGGAGCGGTGGGAGCCAATCTGGAAGGATCTTTCGTCCTGGGGCGAGATTCTGATGATCGTGCACACCGAAGACATCGTGCTCGAGGTCGAGGGCAGTCTGCCCGAAGGCAGCGAGGGCCACGGTTGGTTCAACATCCACGGCGATAGCCCCATTGGCGGTCATATCCGCAAGGAGCGTTGTGTCTCGATCGCTTTCGTCGATCGCGGCTTCCACGGCCGCCGGTCGTGTTCTGTCTGGTTCATGAACGCTGATGGCAAGGCGATGTTCAAGGTCTTTGTGCGTCGCGATAAGGAACGGACGTTGATTGCCGAACAGGTCAGCCGGTTCGAGGCCTTGCGCCAGGCGAACATGTAACGCCATTCCGTAAACGGACGCCGGCCGGGATGTCGGCGTCCGGTTTAAGTCGTTCTTTCTTTTGCCTTTAACTGGTCCTATTGTCGCGGCATCGCCATCCATGACTGGACCTCCCCTTGATCCGACTGCGCCCGCCCCGTTTCGTCCTCGCCCTTTCGCTTGCCACGATTGTCATCGCAACGTTGATGGCGCCATCCGGCCTGCAGGCGCAACAGGACAAGGTCGCTCCACCGGCATCGGTCGATTCTCAGGCACCCGCGACTGCGGATGAGGGGCAGCCGGCACCCGTCACACAGCCTCCAGCAACCGTTGCGCCCGAGGCTCCGGCCCCTGCCGAGGCCGAGCCCTCGCGCGACGAACAGCTTGCGACAGCCGGCGAGCGCTTGGCGGCTGCCAGGACCCAGCTTGCGACGCTGCGCGATCAAGTCGAGAAGCACCGGCAGGACGACGCGCTTCTCGCGGAATTGAAAGTGAAGGTCGACGCGCTGGTTCGGGACGTTCTGCAGACGTCCGTCGACCTGCGGCCACGCCTCAACGATATCCAGACACGGTTGACCGAGCTTGGTTCGCCGCCGGCGGACGGACAGCCCCCGGAGCCCGCAAGCGTCACCGACGAACGTGGCCGATTGAACGCCAGCCGTGCGGAAATCAACGCGATCACCGGTCAGGCCGAGGACCTGTCGATCGAGGCAAAGTCGCTGTCGGACGAGATATCCGACATCAGGCGCGCGCTTTTCACCAATGCGCTCTTTGCCCACACGGATATAGACGCGCAGACATTCGAGGAGGCGCGGCAGTCCTTCTGGAGTGATGCCGAGCGGGTCAGACGCAGCATCAGCAGTTGGATCGTCTTCGTCATCAAGTTCAAGGCAGTGCCTTTGGCGCTTGCGATCCTGCTGTCCTTGGCGCTTGCGTCGGTGATCCTGTTCGTCGAGAAGCGGGTGTTCAGCGATATCAATCGACGTGACCTTACGGTCGAAGATCCGTCCTATATGAGCCGGTTCTCGGTCGCCTTCTGGTCGACAATCCTGCCGTCCATGGCACTGAGCTTCTTTCTTGCATCGGCCTATTTCCTGCTCGACACCTTCAACGTCTTGCGGCCCGACATTGCACCGATCGCTGCATCCTTCTTCGCGCTGATCGGGCTGGTCTTCTTCGTCACGGCGGTTTCGCGTGCCGTGCTCGCGCCCTCGGCACCCAATTGGCGGCTGGTGAAGCTGTCCAACAAGGGCGCCCGTGACGTGAGTATCGCCATTTTCCTGATGGCTCTCGTCAACGGCCTCGACTATCTGCTGGCGGTCATCAGCGAGACCTTCAGTTCGCCTGTCGTTTTGACCGTGATGAAGAGTCTGGCCTCATCCGTCATCGTCGGCTTTCTGCTGTTCTTCGTCTCGTTCCTGCGACCGGTTCTGTCGGATAAGGGCGACCCCTTCGCGCCGGGCCGGCCATGGCCGAGGGCGGTGGTCGTCACGCTGCGGGTTATCGGTGTGCTGCTGATCCTGTCGGCGGGCATTGGCTATATCGGACTGTCGCGGTTCCTTGCCACACAGATCATCGTCACCGGTGCCGTCGTCGCCACCATGTATATCGGCATTCTCTCCGGCAAGGCGATTTCGGCACCCAACCAGTTCGGCGAGACCAGGGTTGGCCGTTATCTGGCGGGTCGCTTCAAGCTCGGACCCGTTGGTCTCGATCAGAGCGGCATCGCGGCGGGGTTATTGATTTACGCATTCGCGCTCGTGACCGGCATCCCGCTGATCCTGATGTCCTGGGGTTTTCAGCCGCGAGACATGCAGCTTTGGCTGTTCAATCTGTTCACCGAGATCAATATCGGGACCATCCGCATTTCGATCTTCGGCATTCTCGGCGGCCTGCTCCTGTTCGTTGGCGGGCTGATGCTCACGCGCTGGTTCCAGAAATGGCTCGATGGCAATGTCATGGCCCGGTCACAGGTCGATGGCGGCGTGCGCAATTCGGTGAAGATGGGGGTCGGCTATCTCGGTGCCGGGCTTGCGGCGATCGTCGGCATCTCCGCTGCCGGGATAGACCTTTCCAGTCTCGCGCTTGTCGCCGGTGCCCTCTCGCTCGGCATCGGTTTTGGTCTGCAGAACATCGTCTCGAATTTCGTGTCGGGCCTGATCCTGCTCGTGGAGCGTCCGTTCAAGGTGGGAGACCATGTGATCACCGGCGTGAACGAGGGCATCGTCAAGCGGATTTCGGTGCGTGCGACCGAGATCGAGACTTTCCGGCGCCAGTCGATCATCGTGCCCAACTCCGAACTGATCAACGCACCGCTCGGCAACTGGACCCACCGCAACAAGGTACAGCGTAGTGAAATTCCCGTCAGCGTCGCCTATGACGCCGATCCGCAGGAGGTCATCGACGTCCTGCTGCAGGTGGTCAACGCTATGCCGGATATCCTGCGCAATCCCGAGCCGCATGTCGAATTCCTCCGCTTTGGTGCGTCCTCACTCGACTTCGAGCTGCGGTTCCATCTCGCCGACATGGGCGAGGGGCTCGGGGTGCGTAACCGGGTGCGCATGGAGATCCTCAGGGCTTTCCGCGCGCGGGGGATCGTCATGCCTTACCCGCATCAGGATGTCATGCTCCATGTGCGGGAGCAGGATCGCAACGCTCTGCTGCGGCGAAAGTCCAAGACAGAGGCCGAGCGCAAGACGCCTGTCGATGAATTGCCAGCAGAGCCGGATGATGACAAACTCCTGCCATGAACGCCGCATTCAGCCGCCATTCAGGCGGATTGCGGCATAAGAGGGGCATGGCAAATCGGAATTCATCCGATGGCATTAGGCAAGGGACGGGGCTTTATGAGGCCCTGCTGCAGGCATGACGATGCGAGTGGTGACGGGTGCGCTTTCCGGAATGATGTCTGTGCTGGCTGCCGGATCGGCATCCGCTGCGTCGGTGCACAATGCCGGCCCCTCGGCCATCGTGCTCGTCGTGGTCGAGGATGGCAACAAGATGGAGTTGCCGCTGGACGCCGGTGGCTCGGAAACCATCTGCCCGGCTGGTTGTTTCCTGACGCTCCCCAATGGTGACCGGATCGGCCTTGCCGGCGGGGAGAGTGTCGAGATCACCGATGGTGTCGCGACCGTCAAGTGAGATGCGCGGTGAGTGATCTCTCCATCGGGCAAGCCCGATTTCTTTATATTTGCACCCGCTTAACTATTTTTCCGGATGCAAGTGCCTGAGAAGCCTCAGTTAACGGTTCCGAAAACGGGTTCTGTTAGATGTCTCTGTGTTGAACACGTCACAGAAGGCACCCTCGAATGGCTATCCTTGGCATATCCGGAATGCAGTATTCCGGGGAAACATTTCCCGACGTCCGGATCATTCTCGGAGAAGACTCGAATGTCTTCACACAAATGATCAGTCAGCGCCTCAAGGAGTTGATGGGCGTTGATGTCGAGATCTGCAGAACGTTCGAGGACCTCCAGATGGCGAATGAGCTGTCGGATGAGCCGGTGGCGCTCGCGATTTCCAACATCAATCTTCCGGGTGCGGAGAACGGCGAGGCCCTCGAATATCTGATCGACTGCAATATTCCGACGGTCGTCTTCACGGGCACCTTCCATGATGAGACCCGCGAGAAACTCCTGTCCAAGGATATCGTCGACTACATCCTGAAGGACAATATCTTCGCAGTCGAAATGCTGGCGGAGTCGGTGTATCGATTTCTGACCAATCATCGCCATCACGTGTTGATCGTCGATGACAGCCCGACAGCGCGCGCGCTTCTGTCCAGCCGTCTGAAACGCTACAATTTCCGAGTGAGCCTTGCCGAGAGCGGTGCAAAGGCGATCGAGATCCTCAAGGCAAATTCGGATATCGGCCTGGTCGTGACCGATTACAACATGCCCGACATCGATGGTTTCGAACTGACGCGCCGCATTCGTGCCGTTCGCGGTTCGCACGAACTCAGGATCATCGGCGTTTCTTCCTCGACGAACCGTCTGTTGTCGGCGCGGTTCCTGAAAGTCGGTGGCAACGACTTCATGCTGCGCCCGTTCATCGACGAGGAATTCTATTGCCGCGTCAACCAGAACCTCGACACGCTGGTTCAGATCAAGGCCGCTCAGGCGCGCTCGAAATAACGGCCAGGGCTGAGCGACGGGTGCTCGCTGGACAAGAAACGTCGAGGACGATCTCGATCGTCCGACGACGTTTTCTGTGACGCGAACGAACCGTTTGATGCATGGCTCTGGTGAAACGGGAAGGGCTGCCTATATAGGTCACACCCTTCTCAGCTCACCGAGCGCGCCATGCCCCCGATCATTTCCATAGATTCCCTCTCGAAGACATATTCAAACGGTTTCAAGGCTCTCGACGATGTCAGTTTCGACATCGAGGAGGGCGAGATCCTTGCGCTGCTCGGCCCCAACGGTGCCGGCAAAACGACCCTCATTTCGATCATCTGCGGTATGACCAATCCGTCCGAAGGCACGGTGCTGGTGGCCGGTCATGACGTCGTCAAGGAGTTCCGCAAGACGCGTGGCGAAATTGGCCTGGTGCCGCAGGAACTGACCACCGACATGTTCGAGACGGTGTTCAATACCGTCAGCTTCTCACGGGGCCTCAACGGCAAGAAGGCCGATCCGGCTCTGATCGATCAGATCCTGCGTGACCTTTCGTTGTACGACAAGCGCGACAATGCGCTGCGCGAACTCTCCGGCGGCATGAAACGGCGGGTGCTGATCGCCAAGGCACTGTCTCATGAACCGCGCATTCTTTTCCTCGACGAGCCAACTGCGGGTGTCGATGTCGCCTTGCGCAAGGATATGTGGCAGCTCGTGGAGCGCCTGCGCAAGACAGGTGTGACCATCATCCTGACCACCCACTATATCGAGGAAGCGCAGGAGATCGCCGACCGGATCGGCGTCATCGACCATGGTCGGCTGCTCTTGGTTGAAAACAAGGATGCGCTGATGCGCAAGCTCGGCAAGAAGCAGCTGGCCATCAACCTGCCGGAGCCGATTGCGGAGATTCCAGCCAGCCTTTCCGGCTGGGATCTCACGCTCAACGAGGCGGGAGACCAGCTTCTCCACAATTACGAGCTCGGTACGAACGACGCGCATATTGGTCGGCTTTTGCAGGCACTGGAAGCCGCAGGCCTTCGCTTCGATGACCTGTCCACCCGCCAGACCTCGCTTGAGGAAATTTTTGTCTCGCTGATCGGAGCCAAGGCATGAACATCGAAGCGATCAAGTCGATCTATTTCTACGAGATGGCGCGCACTCGTCGGACCCTTTTGCAGAGTGTCATTTCACCCGTTCTCTCCACAGCGCTGTACTTCATCGTCTTCGGTGCTGCCGTCGGATCTCGGATGCAGGAGGTGGCCGGCGTCTCCTATGGCGGGTTCATCACGCCCGGTCTGATCATGCTGGCGCTGATTACCCAGTGCATTTCGAATGGTTCTGTGGGCATCTACTTTCCGAAGTTCACGGGGACCATCTACGAGATCCTCTCGGCGCCCGTCGCCATGGGCGAAATCCTGCTGGGCTATGTCGGAGCGGCTGCAACGAAGGGGATGATGATCGGTCTAATCATCCTGTTCACGGCGATGTTCTTCGTCGAGTTGCACATCGCCCATCCGGTGCTGATGCTGCTGTTCATGATGCTGACCGCCATCACCTTCAGCTTGGCCGGCTTCATCATCGGGGTTCTGGCAAAGAATTTCGAGCAATTGAACCTGGTGCCATCGCTCGTGGTCCCCCCGCTCACGTTCCTTGGCGGCACCTTCTATTCCATCGACATGCTGCCGCCCTTCTGGCAGGCGGTCAGTCATCTCAATCCGGTTCTCTATCTTGTGAGCGGTTTCCGCTGGAGCTTTTTTGAGGTGTCGGACGTCCATCCGCTGATCAGTGTCGGCATGATCGGTGTCTTCCTCGCGGCTTGCCTTGCGGTCCTCACCTTCATTTTCCGCACGGGTTACAAACTGCGGGCCTGAGGTTAGTCACGCAGCCGCAGTTCGTCGGTCTGCATCTGCAGCGAGCCGAGCGTCGACAGGAAGCTCATGCCGAGCAGGCTCTGGTCGAGCTTTCCTTCTTCCAGCACCACCGCCGCCACACCTTTCCGGACGATGGGGCCGAGCCGCAGTTCCGGCAGAAGCAGGGGGGCGGCCTGTGCCTGGCCATTTGCCGTTAGTACGGTACGGGTAAAGGCGAGCCCTGAGGGGTCGATGCCGATCCGCACGGCATCTTCGAAACGCAGGGCGACGGAGCTTGCTCCGGTATCGATGAGAAACGGTACCGATACCGGGCCGATCTCGACACTTGTCTCGAAATGTCCGCCTAAGGACTTGTGCAGGACTACTTCTTTCGCGCCGTCAGCGGTCGTAACCGTGACTGCGCGTCCGGGCATAAGGCCTGCAAGCAGACGCTCCCCAACAGCGCGCATGTCGTTGCGGTAGAGATATCCGGTGACGAGCGCCATCGCGATCAGCACCCAGATCGACAGTTGCCGCAGGCTTTGGCCGAGGGCGCGACGACCGAGTACGATGCCGCTCGAGATCATCAACAGGATCGGTAGGGCGACGACAATTCGGCCGACGGCGTCGTTGTCGATACCGAAAGTCTGACCCCTGTCATGATTGACGACAAGGAGGATGAGGCCGATGGCGAGAATTCCGATGCCGATCAGGAAACGCATCAGCCGCTCTCGCGCTCGCGCTGCATGCGGGTGCGGCGGGTTTCTCGTCGCGGTTTGCGCTCGACGGTCTCCAGCCGCGCAGGCAGGCTCGCCATGATCGCCCGACGTTCTTCACCCGTGTAGAGTGTCCAGCGGCCGATCTCGTCACGGGTGCGTCCGCAACCGAAACAGAAGCCGGTCTTGTCGTCTATCGAACAGATCAGGATGCAGGGGGATTCCATCGGGTTCCTTTCGATCGCATACTATATCGGATGCCTAAAGGAGGATGGCAAGGGCAAGGAGAAAGCCGACCTCGGCAACCTGCTGCGAGGCGCCGATGGTGTCGCCCGTATGGCCCCCGATCTTCGATTTCACGAAGCGGGTGAAGCCGACTGTCAGCAGGCCAGTCGCAACCAGAGCACCGATCACGGCGCCGAGTGGTCGTGCGAAGAGACCGAGCAATGCCGTCAGGGCAAGCGCGCTGACGAGGGCAATCCTAAGCGCCGCGCCATCCGGGGTGCCGACCGAGGCTGCCACACCATCCGCCTTTGCCGGCGGCAGTGCCGACCAATGCCATACCATGACCGCGCGGCTCAGGGCTGCGGCAGTAAGCCAGGCGAAGGCTCCAGCGAGTGGTGACTCGGTCGAAACAACGCCCGCAAGGGCGGCCGCGCGCAGACCGACGGACAGGATCAGTGCGAGCGCGCCATAGGTCCCGATACGGCTGTCTTTCATGATTGCCAGAGCGCGATCACGGTCGCGCCCACCGCCGAGGCCGTCCGCCGTGTCACAGAGGCCGTCTTCGTGAAGGGCACCGGTGACCAGGATCTGCAGGGTAAGGGCTGTGAGGACGGTGACGAAGGGAGGGGCGCCAACGAGGGTCAGCAAGGTCAGCAGAAGCGCTGCAGGCAGAGAGATCACAAAGCCGGCGAGGGGAAAGGCCATCACTGTGCGCGAGAGGCTACCATCATGATTTTCGAAGTACCTGGCGGAAACAGGAATGTGGCTGAGAAAGCCGATGGCCCTTGCCGTTTCGTTCACCAGGTTCCGCCCGTCGAGCATCAATGCGCCATCCATTCATATGACGACCGTTGCCGCCGCTTTTTGAGTTGAGACTGGCGAGCGTGGTCAGTATGAGAGATGCCACAAAGCCCGATTTGGCTGCAGATTACAAGGAAGCGCATCCCATGACCGTTACCGGCTTGCCATTCGACGATTTCCGCGCTCTGTTGCGCGACCTGCCGGGTCCCAATACCGCAGCGCTGGTTGCCGCGCGCGATCGCGACCGGATGCTGACCAAGCCGCCGGGGGCGCTGGGGCGCCTTGAAGAAATTGCCATGTGGCTCGCAGCATGGACGGGGCGTCCTCCGGCGGTCACCCGTCCGCTGGTGGCGATCTTTGCGGGTAATCACGGCGTTACCAAACACGGCATCACGCCCTTCCCCTCTTCGGTCACCCAGCAGATGGTGGAAAACTTCGCCGCGGGCGGTGCGGCGATCAACCAGATCTGCGTAACCCATGATCTCGGCCTGAAGATCTTCGACCTGGCGCTCGACTATCCGACCGGTGACATCACCTGCGAGCCGGCGCTCTCCGAGCGAGACTGTGCCGCAACCATGGCCTTCGGCATGGAGGCGATTGCGGGCGGTACCGATCTCTTGTGCATCGGCGAAATGGGAATTGGCAACACGACGATTGCCGCTGCCATCAACCTGGCGCTTTATGGCGGCGAGGCGGAAGACTGGGTCGGCCCCGGTACCGGTTCTGAAGGCGATGTCCTGTCGCGCAAGGTGGCTGCCGTGAAGCAGGCCGTCGAATTTCATCGAGAGCATTTGTCCGATCCGCTCGAAGTCTTGCGGCGCCTCGGTGGCCGCGAGATCGCGGCGATGGCCGGGGCAATTCTTGCGGCACGAATGGAGAAGATCCCTGTCCTGATCGACGGTTATGTTGCGACCGCGGCAGCCGCAATCCTCAAGGCGGCCAATCCGTCTGCGCTTGACCACTGCCTGATCGGGCATGTCTCCGCCGAACCGGGCCACCTGCGAGCCATCGAGAGGCTGGGCAAGACGCCGCTTCTGGCGCTCGGCATGCGGCTCGGCGAGGGAACCGGTGCGGCCCTTGCCGCAGGGATCGTGAAGGCGGCCGCCGCGTGCCATTCCGGCATGGCGACCTTTGAACAGGCGGGTGTGAGCAACAAGACCCATGGCTAATCCGAAGAAGAAGGGGGTTGCGGCACCCCGCAAGCTCGCCGCCGAAACATTCGAGAAAAAGACGGGCGTGGCGCACCTTTTCGCCGCCGGCCAGTATTCGGCGCAGGGCTTCAAGCGCCTGATCCAAGAGGCGGCTTTCCGTCATGAGATCCTGGCCTTCGTCGCCGGCCTTGGGATCTTTGCCCTGGTCGGAGCGAGCCCGCTGCAGTTTTTGGGCTTTGTCGTGCTGATGCTGCTGATGTTCTGCGTCGAGGCTCTCAACACGGCAATCGAGGAACTGGTCGACCGGATCTCGCCGGAGATCTCGACGGTTGGCCGGAATGCGAAGGATCTCGGATCCTTTGCAGTCTTCTGCCTGATTGTCGCCAATGCCGCGTTTTCCGGCTACGTCGTGATCACACGCCTTCTCGGCTGAGGTCAGGCAAACTGGCGGCGACGCGGCTCGACCGCCTGGACCTCGCTCACGGCGGGGAGGCTTTCCAAGACGCGGTTCGAGGGCAGGATGGCAATGACCTCGGTTCCCTCCCGCAGCTTCGACTTGAGCTTGAACTCTCCGCCGTGTTTGGCAAGGATCGCTTGGACGATCGGCAGGCCGAGGCCTGTCCCCTGTTCGGCGCTCTTGATGGCAATCGAGCCCTGGCCGAAGGCCGAAAGGACGACCGGGATCTCGTCTTCCGGGATGCCCGGACCATTGTCGCGGATGGAAACATACTGCCCGCCACCCGCCGTCCAGCCGGCCTTGACGCGAATCTCTCCGCCATGCGGCGTGAATTTCACGGCGTTCGACAGAAGGTTCAGGATCACCTGGCGCATGGCCTTCTCGTCGGCCCATACCGAAGGCAGGTTCATCTCAAACTGCTCCTCGATACGAATATTTTTCGATTTCGCCCGAAGCTGGATCATGCCGATGCAGTCTTCCGCCAGTTCCAGCAGAGAGACGGATTCCTCGTTCAGTTCGTATTTGCCGGCCTCAATGCGCGACAGGTCGAGGATCTCATTGATCAGTTCCAGCAGGTGCTTGCCGGAGCGATGAATGTCGCCGGCATATTCCTTGTAGAGCGGGTTGTTGAGGGGGCCGAGGACCTCCGTCGCCATGACCTCCGAAAAGCCGAGAATGGCGTTGAGCGGCGTGCGGAGCTCATGTGACATGGAGGCGAGGAAGCGTGACTTCGCCATATTGGCTTCCTCCGCCCGCCGCCTTGCTTCGTCCGAGAGCGAGTTCGCCACCTCAAGTTCAGCGATCAGGTCGTCCTTCTCCGTCTGGAAGGACAGGAGCTTGAGGTTTGCCTGGTGCAGCCGGTTTGTGATGTAGATGAAGAAGATCAGGGCTGTGGTGAACACCGTCGTCAGCCCGAGATCCAGCATGCGATGGCCGCTTGCGGCGACATAACTCAATGCCATCACGGTCGGCAGGAAGCTGAACAGCACGGCCTGGCGCAGCAGCATGGTCGCCATCGCCGTGATCGACAGGGCCAATAGCAGCACGCCGCCTTTGTAAAACAGGAAGGCAGACTGGTCGCAGGCGATGCAATCCTGCAGGGCGAAGACGGCCCAGCAGCTGCCCATCGCCACCTGCGCCAGAAGCAGGATATGGCGCCAACGTTTCTGGTTCTGCGGCGTGATTTCAGTTCGGGCGGCGCGCTTGACGACGAGGATGCCCAAGGCGTGCATGGTGAGGCCGAACAAGGCCCAGATGAAGAACTCCGGCTGGGAGGTGAAGTAAGAGCCGAAGCCTGCGGCGAGAAGAAGAAGGGCCGGAATCACGGCCGCGCCCTGCAGGGTCGCGTTGATGTGCATCCCGAGGATTTCGACGTCGAAGGCCGGTGATATGCCCTGGCCGGACTGCAGCCTCTCACGGGTGGTACGCACGGCCTTGGTCGCCGCCCTGTTGCGGTGAGCCCGCGTCAGGTCGACAATGTTCTTGTCCGCCGATGTCGATACGCCGTTACTCATGGAGTTGCAGTCTTCCGCGCCTTTGAGGAACTTAGCGAGCAATCCTTAAGAAGATCCTGCAGCGGAAGGATTTGTTTGCCATATGTGACAAGGTTTCGTTTTCGAAATGGGAGACAATGTGGCGGTGACGGGGAGGCGCATGGGGGACGTCATCGTCGGCCTTTCGATCCTGTTCCTGGGCTTGCTGATCATTGCCCGGATTGAGACGGGCCACGGGGTCACGCTGCATGGGCCTTTTGTGGCAGTCGATGGCGACACGCTGGCGGACAGGGGGCTGCTGTTGCGCCTGCGCGGGATCGACGCGCCGGAAATCGGCCAGACGTGCTCCGGCGAGGATGGTCTGTTTGACTGCGGAGCGCTTGCGCGCGCGGCGCTTGAGCAGCTCCTTCGAGCAGACGTCTTCACCTGTTTCGGTCATGAGGGGGACGTCGATCGCTACGGACGACGGCTGGTGACTTGCCAAAGCCGGACCCAGGACCTGGGGCGCGAGATGGTGGCTGCAGGTCTTGCCGTTTCGGACGGCGCCTACCACATTGCGGAGCGTCAGGCGCGGCAGGACCGCCTTGGACTTTGGGCAGGGACCTTCGAGCGGCCGCAAGACTGGCGACGTCGGCGAATGGTCGAGACGCGGGAACAAGCCGGATGGTTTCAGACGTTCCTGATCAAGCCGCTGGTCGGCTGGTTCGCAAGAGGAGACCTTCCATGAGCCCCGGATCGCCGCCTTCGTCCGCCACTTCTCTGATGCCGACCGCGGAGGATGTGGTTCCGACCGATGTGCTCAGCCACACCATTTCCCAGTGCCGGATCTGCCGCGACAGACCCGCCGGCGGGCCAGAAAACCGCATGCAGCACGAGCCGCGGCCTGTCGCATACCTTTCGTCGACCGCGCGCGTGCTGATTGCGGGGCAGGCGCCCGGGCTTCGGGTGCATGAGACCGGCATTCCCTTCAACGATGCCTCCGGCGACCGGCTGCGTATGTGGCTCGGCGTTGACCGGGACACATTCTACGACCGTTCGCTGTTTGCGATTGCGCCCATGGGGTTCTGCTTTCCGGGATACAATGCCGAAGGCCACGACCTGCCGCCAAGGCGGGAATGTGCCTCGCATTGGCGTGCGACCGTCATGCGTTCGATGCCGCAGATCGAGCTGATCCTGGCCATCGGTCAATATGCGCAGGCCTGGCACCTGGGGGCACGTCGAGCTCGAACCATGACGGAGACGGTCGAGCGGTGGCGCGAGACGATGTTGTCCAATGCTCCTGGTCCGAGGGTCTTGCCTCTGCCCCATCCGAGCTGGCGCAATACAGGCTGGCTGAAACGGCATCCATGGTTTGAAGCGGAGGTTCTCCCCGTCCTGCGGCAGACCGTTTCCCTGTTGATAGGTCGAAATGATTTTTCTTAAATTGTCGATTTTCGGCTATATCGGGGAAAATCAGTCTTACAGGAATCATCATGGATCGCCTCGACCGCAAAATCCTTCGTATCCTCCAAGAGGATTCCACCCTTGCCGTGGCGGATCTGGCCAAGAAAGTCGGCCTGTCGACGACCCCCTGCTGGCGCCGCATCCAGAAGATGGAAGAGGACGGCGTGATCCGCCGCCGCGTGGCGCTGCTCGATCCGGCCAAGGTCAACACCAAGGTCACGGTTTTTGTCTCCATCCGCACCTCCAGCCACTCAATCGAATGGTTGAAGCGTTTCTCCGAGGTTGTCTCGGAATTTCCGGAAGTGGTCGAGTTTTATCGAATGAGCGGTGATGTCGATTATCTCCTGCGGGTCGTCGTCCCCGACATCGCCGCCTATGATGCCTTTTATAAGCGGATGATCGCCAAGATCGAAATCCGGGACGTTTCTTCCGCGTTCGCGATGGAACAGATCAAGTATACGACCGAGTTGCCCCTCGATTACATGATGCTGGACAATCAGAAGTCCGGCGAGGAGTAACAGGTCTGGCCTTTATCCGGGCCGCAGGCGGGCGGTTCGTCTGGGGTCGCGCAGTTCGCGCAAGGCGTCCTTGCCGATCCATCGGGCCGTTGCATCGCTGCTCTGTGCCAGGCTTTCTGCGAGCGTCAGGGCTGCGGCGTGACAGGACTGAGTGCGTTTGCCGATGTTGCGAAGGGCCCAATTCACGGCCTTCCTGACGAAGTTGCGCGGATCCGTCGCGTGGTGCTCGATCAGCGGTAGCCAGGCGATCAAGGTCGCCTCCGGTTCCTGTTTGTTATGGACGGTGGCGCCCGCAATCATCGCAAAGGCTGTCCGACGGACGAATTCCCGATCGTCTTGCGCAAACTCCCCGACGAGAACGCGCCAGTACGGCGTTTGCGTCAGCAGATCGGCTGCTGTGTCGACGATCTCCCAGGAATTGAAATCGCCGACGATACGCCGGGCCTCGCGCTCGGGAAGAAGACCTGGATCAAAGGTCCACAGGGCGAGCAGGCGCGCTTCCCGAATGTCCGATTCCCATAGTTCTGTGGCCCGCTCCTGGTTCGTACCGATTTCCCTGGCGAGCTTCTGTAGCACGGGATTGCCGATCCCAAGCGCCGTGTCGGTCATGATCCCAAAGCGGGCCATTCCGGCTATGGTCTCCTCCGACCGCATGGAGCGCAGGTGCGCGATGATCTCGTCTGCCGTGGAGGAGGGGCCGATCATTTGGCTTCGAGCCGTGCGAGCAGCGACGACGTGTCCCAGCGATTGCCGCCCAATTTCTGCACCTCTCCATAGAACTGATCCACCAGCGCTGTCACGGGGAGGTTGGCGCCATTTTGCCGCGCCTCGTTCAGGACGATGCCGAGATCCTTGCGCATCCAGTCGACGGCAAAACCGAAGTCGTATTTGCCGACATTCATGGTCTTGTGCCGGTTTTCCATCTGCCAGGAGCCGGCAGCACCCTTGGAAATGACCTCGATGACCTTTTCGATGTCGAGACCGGCCTTCTTGCCGAAATGAATGCCTTCGGCGAGGCCCTGAACCAGGCCGGCAATGCAAATCTGGTTCACCATCTTGGTCAACTGGCCGGAGCCCGCGGGACCCATGAGGCCGACCATACGCGCGTAGGCGTCGATGACCGGTTTTGCCCGCTCGAAGTCTCCTGCTTCACCACCGCACATGACGGTCAGCACACCGTTTTCCGCACCCGCCTGTCCGCCCGATACAGGGGCGTCGACGAAACCGCAGCCACGGGCGGCTGCGGCCGCTGCGAGTTCCTGCGCCACCTCTGCGGAAGCGGTGGTGTTGTCGATCAGGATGGCACCTGATTTCATGCGCGACAACACACCGTCGGTGCCTGTCGTTACCGAACGCAGGTCGTCATCATTGCCCACACAGGTGAAGACGAAGTCGGCGTCATCTGCCGCTTCGGCCGGGGTCAGGGCATGACTTCCGCCATATTGCGCAACCCAGGCTTCGGCCTTAGCCGTCGTGCGGTTGTAGACGGTTACCTCATGGCCTCCCTTGACCTTGAGATGACCGGCCATGGGATATCCCATGACCCCCAAACCGATGAATGCGACCTTTGCCATGACCATGCTCCTGTCTCAATGTCCGTTGCGGCAGGCTTAGCCGAATGCCCGGCTTCGAGAAAGGCGTAGATCGGCATTTTCGGATCGCGCAGTGGCGACGATATCCACCTCCGTAAAAACAATTCGCCGCCGGGGCACCGGCGGCGAACTTTTTTGGGATGTCCGGTCAGCCTGCCAGTGCCAACTGCGGTTCGAAGAGACTTGAGGGCAGGGCCTTGTACCAGTCCGCAATCCTTTCGGCGATTTCGCGGCTCGCTTCGACCCGGAAGTGGGTGCTGTCGGCGGCAAGATCGGGGCTGACGAAGCTGTCGACGTCCAGGAGGTCGATGCATTCATATTTGGCGGCAAGCTTGCGCCAGACGGCCGACATCGCTTCCATCCGCTCCTTGGTCACGCCTCGGATGACGAGGAAGTCGCTGGGATCGACCCCGGTCGGACTGGTGATCAGAAGCATGCGATTGCCGTTTGCCTTCAGGTGTTCGCAGAACTCGGTCGCGCAGACTTCGTACAGTCCCTTGTCCAGAATTCCCAAGAGTTCCGGCGGCCACATGATGTTGTAGAAGTCGGTTCCGGGGTAATAGACAAGCGCCGGCGGGAAATGCTGCTGGAGATAGGACTTGTTGAGCACGTGCGGCATCATGAAGACGCGCGGCATGCTGTCGATTTCGGCGACGTCCCTGAGGCCTGCATAGTGGCAGAAGATCCCGGACTGGCAGTTCGCCATGAAGCGGATCCGGATGTCGCGGTTACCGGCTGCAATGCTCTTTTCTTCGGCGAGGATGCGTTCCCGGATGCCGGGCGCGTTGAAATCCTCGACGGTGATCCAGGCAGGGATCTCCGGCTTCACCGGCACGCTGTCGGGCACCTGCAAATTCCGGAAACGCTGGAATGCCCGCTCCAGGAGAACGTTCTCGATGCCCATATGCATGATGCGGCATGAGAAGGCCATGTGTTGCATCGATTCGGTTTCGGTCTCCGCGCTGATGAAACCAACCAGTCCGTGATAGCCGAATTTGTCCCATGCGAAGAGCGCGAAGCCTTCACGGAGCGAGGCTTCGGCAACGTAATTGACCATGGAGCCGGGTTCGACCCGCGTCTTCAGGTAGTTCAGCTGGTTGGTGCGGTTGATCAGTTCCTCGATGCGAGGCGCAAAATCGATCAGATCGGAGCTGGTGGCGATCGCCACGTGGATGTCGCAGGTGTGGAGGAAGCTCTCGCGGCTGCCTTCGAAGGTCTGGCTTTCGCTGACGCGGTTCTGCAGCGAGCGATATTCCTCGACGCGGGACTTGCTGACGCCGGCATGGGCGTCGGCAAGGCGCGTGAGAAAGGTGTCGCAGTCGTCACTTTTGGCGTCGAGCGTATGCAGGTCGGGCAACATCGCCTTTGCTTCTGCCAGGTTGATGTCATTGTCGTCGATGAACAGGCAGTTTTTCGGCTTCAGCTGCATGTCCGCGATCAGGGCCTGAAGTGCGGCCCCCTTGGGCACGAAGGCGATGCGCGGGAAGACGAATTCGTCCCAGAGGCCCAGCGATTCGAGTTTCCTGCGCGCGGTCTCGAAATCGTTCTTGGAGCAGATCGCCGAGACGACGCCGCTGCCATTCAGGCGGCGGATGGCCTCGACACGGCTCTCATGCACGGTGATGGCATCAGCATCGTCCAGGGTACCCTTCCAGAGCGTGTCGTCGAGATCCCAGATGACCAGCTTGATCGATTTCGCCACATCCTCATCAAGCGTCTTCTTTTTCGGCTGACGGATGCCGGCGGCCGCATGCGCCCCCTGCAGGAAGAACATGGCGGAATCTGCGCCGAGGTCGTCGACCTGGTGGTCAAGACCCGGCCGGAAACACGCAGAGACCGGCACGTCGGCCTCGGCAAGGCGCGTGTAGTTGTTGAGGAAGGTGGCGGGCAGAACGACGTCGTCCTTTTCGCCATGCACCATCAGGACAGGCGGGCGGCTCGCGATTTCAGAGCGAAGATCGGCAAAACCGGCCATGTCTCCGCTGAAGCCGATGACGGCGCACAGTTTCTCCGTCTGCCGCAGGCCGTAATAGAGCGCGAGCGTCATGCCCTCGGCGTAGCCGACGAGCGCGATCTGGCTGTTATCCAAGCCGTGTTTTTCGCGGATCTGTCCGACATACTCCTCCAGCGCTGCTTCGCCGAGGCCGAGTTCGATTGCGGCCCGATAGCTTGAGCCCGCCTGCGCTGCGCCCGCAGTCAAACGGTGGTTCTCGACCTGCGGCAGCGCAAAAAGCGCCTTGCTCAAGTGGCCGCGCCAACGTTCGGCCAAAAGGCGCGGTGTCGGATCCCCCGGTCGCGCTGCATTCAGCATGATGACGGCAAGCTGCGGCTCGCAGCCATCGAAAGGCATCAGCTGGGTGTCGAAACTGATTTTCAAGGGTATGTCCTCGAACATTACTCACTGACTCATTCAGGAGACAGATCACTGTCGCGAATCAGACTTCATGTTCAGACAGTTGTATTTTCTCCAATTACGCGCTCCTGTCCAGAGGCGGTGTCATTTCTGGGCCGGATCTGCCCCCGGGTCCGCATCCTGACCCGTGTCCGTGTCAACGCCTGCGGGCGCTTGGCGTTGCGGTGCTGCGGGCGGCTCTACCCCCTTGATCTTCTGGTCGGGGGTGAGCACCAGGCTCGTTGGTCCGAGGCGGTCGGAGATCTCGTTCCACAGGCGACGCAGTCGTCTCACATGCAGGTCGTCTCCGATCCAGTCCATCAGATGTTCGATCGCTCGGGACGCGGCCACGTCGCTTGCGCTGATGGTTTTCATTGCCCAGATGCTGAAGTCACTCGCATCCACTTCCTTGATCGTCTGACCGTCGGGGATCAGAAATTTGGCAGAGCTTTTTTCCTGCAGCTTCTTCATCGGACCGGTGGGCGCCAAAAGGACCGCCGCGTAGATGCGATCGAACTGGTCGATCGCCTTGCGATCCTCTTCGGACATGTCTTCCTTGTTCTGTTTCAGCGCCCGCTCGAGATCAAAGATGGTCCTGACGTTGAACTGCCGCAGCAGCAGGAAACGGTCGAGGCCGACGACGCAGCAGAGCTGCGCCTGCGCGATCCAGTCGACCGTCTGATAGATCCCGTAGGGCGTTTCAATGTGCAGCATGATCGGGTTGTAGGTCGCTAGCGACTGCACATCGGAAATGCCGCATTCCTCCAGACGGAAGCGTGTGAAGAAGTCGATGCCGTCGATCGCATCGAGCGGGACCACACGGGTCCACTCAATGAAGCGGTTGTCCGACTGCTTGATCCAGTCGAATATGCTGCCGACCTTGACCAGTACGAATTGCAGAACGCTGCCGGGCAAGAGGCCGAAGGCCAAGGCGACGAGGATCCAGCCTGTAGACAGGTCGTTGACGGGGGAACTGGTTTGCGTGCCGGTCAGCGACAAGACGCTGCCGAGGTCGGGCACGGCCCGGTAGAGCGCCGCGGAGGCGAGAACCGAAACTGTCATGGCCGCAGCCTGACGAATGACGGTGAAGCCGTTGAGGTCGAAGACGGCGAGAGCCTGCACGAGATAGCGTAGTGACGAAAGATAGGCGCCGACGAAGGTGATGGCCGCCACTGTCAGCACATTTTCCGATAGCTTTCGGAACTGCTCCGGCGCGATATCCGATTTGAAGGTGGCACCGCCGACGGTCAGAAGGTTGTGGGTGATGCTCTGAATGCAGGCCTGCGCCTGGGTCGGACAAGTGCCGCCGGAAAAGGTGACGGAAAAACCCACGAAGACGAGCAGCATGTAAGGTAGCGACGCGACCAGCAACTGCGCATCCCCGCCACTCAGAAGAAGGCGCGTCTCCGTAATCGTCCGGTTGATTTCCTCAACGATCGCCGCTTGCGACTTGGCTGGTGCGTCGTCAGTGACTGTGACGTCGGCGGCGTATTTGCTGCGGACGAATTCGAACGAAGGATTCGTGGAGCTTATCCCGTCTTCCGAAGGTTCCAAGACCGGAAAAGTTTTCACATAGTCGCGGATAAGGCGCAGTCGTCGCAGACGGATTTCGTATCGACCAAAGATCAGCGCAAAGGCTGTCACCAGGGCAATTGCGAGCCCGATCCACAGAGAAAAGTGCCCGCCAAGGGCAGCAGTCGTTGCATCCGTTTGCATGGTTTCCCCCTCCCAGCGGGGAAATCCTAGCAAAACGCAAGGCGAGTTACATTAATCTTCGGCAACCTCTGGGCGAGAAAACTCGCAACTGGAGGCCTGTCAGGTCCGCTTTGCGACGATCAGATGTCCTGGTGACGGGCTTCCATCCTGCATGCGCACATTGATGTCGCTGATTTCCAGGAGTTCGAAGCCGGTCGCAACAAGCCGTTCGCGCACATAGCTCTCCGCGTGAAGGAAACGCTGATGCGGGCCGACCATGAATGGACGACCGGCCAACACGTCGTCGCCCGCAGTTTCGGACGAGAAGACGAAGATGCCGCCGGAGACCATGTTTTCCGCCGCACCGAAGAACAACGCCTCCAGTGCGCCGAGATAGGGCAGAACGTCGGTCGCGGTTACGAGGTCGAAGGCTTCGTCGTCGTTGTCTTCGAGGAAGTCCTCGATCTCGGCGACGTAGAGGGTCTCATAGAGGTCCTTTTCATGGGCGATCTCGACCATCTTTTCGGAAATGTCGATACCAGTCATGTCGGTGACCATGTCTCGCAGGGCGCCGCCAGTCAGTCCCGTTCCGCAGCCGAGGTCGAGCAGACGCTGGAATGGCCCGAGACCGAGTTGCTGCAGGCGCTGGCGGACCATGACGGGAACGGCATAACCGAGTTGCTCGACGAGGATATCTTCGAAGGCTTCGGCGTGCTGATCGAAGAGGGTTTCGACATAGGCATCGGGCGCTTTTGGCGGAGCTTCGCCACGGCCGAGCGCGGCAATGCGGACTGAGGCGCCGCCGTGATCGTCAGGGTCGATCGCCAGCACCTCCTCATAGGCCTTAACGGCGGCGTCGATCTCGCCCGCCTTTTCCAGTGCCAGAGCCCGGTTGTAGGCCTCCGCCAGCGCTTCTTCGTCGATCTTGGCCATGGGGCGCTCCTGTCTCAAGCCCCGATCGGGCCGTTAGCGGTCGTCTAGCCGGTCCGCGGCGGCTTGGCAATCAAAAGGGAACTCCGCCGTTGTTCCGACGTTTCGGGGAAACGGAGTCCGGCATGTCACAGACGATCAAAACCGCAGAAAACCATGAGCTTGTGGGCTCATCTGAACGGCGGCTCGCCCCGACGCTGCCCTCCAACTCGGCCGAGAAGGCCAATATGATCATCCACTATTATCGTGGTGAAATCGGACGGATGACGAGCTGGCGCGACCGGATCGACCGCACGACCAACTGGTCGATGACCGTGGTGGCGGGTCTGCTTTCGGTTTCGCTTTCGACACCCACGTCGCATCACGGCGTGGTTCTCTTCGCCATGCTGCTCATCTCTGTATTCCTGCTGATCGAGGCAAGACGTTATCGCTTTTTCGACGTCTATCGGGCGCGGGTGCGGCAGCTGGAGCGGCACTATTTCGCCCAGGCGCTCTGTCCGCAGGCCGAACTGAGATCGGACTGGGCGGAGGCGATCGCCGCGAGCCTGAGGGTGCCGGTGTTCCTGATCAGCTACCGGGAAGCTCTGTTCCGGCGGATCCGGCGCAATTATATCTGGATGTATGGCATTCTGCTCTTGGCCTGGGGGTTGAAGATCTCGAGCCCCAAACTGCAGGCGGATGAGCGACCGGCGGAATTCGTGGGCAACCTTCACCAGTTGATGGTCAATGCCCATCTCGGCCCGGTGCACGGTTCAATCGTGCTCGTTGCCGTGGCGGTCTTCTATGCCGCACTCGCAGTCGCGCTGTTCTATCCCGAACCCGACGACGGCGAATTCGCCCATGGTGAGGTGCATGTCTGACCGGCTCAGTGCAGGATAAACTCGCCTTTGAGAGAACGCCATTCGCTGGCCGCAATCATCTTCTTGTGGACGTAGGTAACCGAGTGGATCGGCCCCTCGATCTTGTCCTGCCAGAAGCGCAGGAAGCCGCGCATCTCGGGGAATTCCGGGGCCAGATCGTAATGCTGCCAGATATAGGTCTGCAGCAGGGAAGGGTGGTCGGGCAGGCGATAGAGGATCTGGGCGGTGGTTAGCCCATAGCCCTTGAGCATCAGTTCCATTTCGCTGTTCATGTTCCGGCGTTCCCCGTGTTCTCTTGGAAGACGGATCGACGCGGACGGTGTCATCGCTTCCGCGACCGACCGGGGCCGCGATCGACGCGGGCCCTGTCATGATGGGAACACGACAGGGTAAACGAAACCCTAAGCCTTGTGCTTCGACGAGATGATATCGGGCGCAAGTGGACTTGAGCGTTGGTTAAGAGGGCTGCCTCAAGACGTTCAGCGCTTTAAATGCCGTGTCAATCTGCCTTCAAGCGCCGCCCATGTGTTGCGCAGAAGTTCGACGATCGCGAGATAGAAGATCGCTGCCCACAAGTAGGTCTGGTAATCGAAGGTGCGCGAGAAGGCGTAACGGGTCTGGCCCATCAGGTCGAGCACCGTGACGACGGCGACGACGGCAGAACCCTTGATCATCAGGATGATCTCGTTGCCATAGGGGCGAAGTGCCACGATCAAGGCCTGGGGCAGGATGATCTTCCAGAAGGTTACCGAGGACGGTAGGCCGAGCGAATTCGCGCCTTCTGTCTGGCCACGCGGGACGCTCTGGATGGCGCCGCGCAAGATCTCCGCCTGATAGGCTGCCGTGTTCATGGTCATGGCCAAGATGGCGCAATACCAGGCCTCGCGGAAGAACCACCACAGGCCGACCGCTTCGATCTCGGCGCGGAAGGAGCCCAGACCGTAATAGATCAGGTAAATCTGGGCGAGCATCGGTGTGCCGCGAAAGACGTAGACATACGCATAGGCGATGGAGTTGAAGACGATGTTTTTCGACATGCGCCCATAGGCGATCGGCACGGAAAGGAGGGCGCCGAGCGTGATCGAACTGGCGACCAGAGCCAAGGTTGTCGCCAGGCCTTCCAGATAGCGGGGGCCGTATTTGACGAATTTCTCCGTGTCCCAGCCGCTTATCATCATGTAGGCGAGCGCGACCGCGAGCAGCAGCCAAAGGCCCAAGGCGCCGTAACCGAACGCACGCGCCGGCGTCATGGCTGGGCGGGCAATCGGCGGCGCGGGACGTGCAGGAATGAGTTCCAGGGCGTGGCTCATCGGGAAGCCTCCGCACGGTTGGCCCAGTTCGAGATTGCGTTCAATCCGATCGACGACAGAGTGGCGAGCACAAGATAAAGTGCGCATGCAATGGCGTAGAAGAGAAACGCTTCTTTCGTGACTTTTGCCGCGACGCCGGTCTGGCGCAGGATATCGGTCAGCCCGATGACCGACACGAGTGCTGTGTCCTTCAGCAGGTTCATCCAGAGGTTTCCGAGACCTGGCAGGGCAATGCGGATCAGCTGCGGTACGATGATCAGGCGCATGGTCCGGCCTCGGGAGAGGCCGACGGCGCTTCCGGCTTCGTACTGACCTTTGGGGATCGCTCTGAAGGCGGAGAGCAGTACTTCCGAACAATAGGAGGAAAAGACGACTGAAAGCGCCAGCATGCCGGCAAAAAAGGCATTGATTTCAATCCGCTCCTCGCTGCCGAACGAGGACAGAACCGCTTGCACCATCATCTGGAAGCCGTAGTAGACGATGAAAAGGGTCAACAGTTCCGGCAGGCCGCGAAAGATCGTGGTGTAGATGCCGGCTGCCGTCCGCAGGCTTCTTTCCTCCGATTGCATGGCAAGCGCGATCAGAAAGCCGAGCATCAGTCCGACGGGCAGCGTGATCAGGGCGAGAACGATCGTGACCTTGACGCCGAGCGCGATTTCATCGGCCCATCCGATGTTCCCACAGGACAAAAGGCCGTCGCCGCCGAAGAGCGCGAAGATCCCGACCGGTCCGCAAAAAGGATCGAGCCAATAGGACAGAGTGGCCCATAGCGAGCCCAGCGCGGAAGACAGTCCGCCCATGCCATTCCCCCTTGGCGGTATTTCCGCCTTTTTTCTTCATACCCGTAACGCAAAATGGCGGAAGCGTTGCACTTCCGCCATCGCAATTGTCACAAAGCGGGAAAATCAGTTCCCGTAGACGTCGAAGTCGAAGTACTTCTTGTTGATTTCGGCATATTTGCCGTTGGCGCGGATTGCCTCGATCGCGGCAGAGAACTTGTCGGCCAGCGCGGTTTCACCCTTGCGAACGGCGATGCCTGCACCTTCGCCGTTGATTTCCACGTCGACCGGAAGCGGGGTCAGGATCTTGCAGCAGGCGCCGGCATCGGTCTTCAGCCATTCCGAGAGAACGACGATATCATCGACGACGGCGTCGACACGGCCGCCTTCGAGGTCGAGCTTGTATTCGTCCGCCGTCGGATAAAGCTTCAGCTCCGAATCGGCCATGTGCTTTTCGGCGTAGTTAGCATGGGTCGTCGAGGACTGGGCGCCAATAGTCTTGCCCTTGAGACCGGCCACGTCGGCGATGGTCGAATCCTTCGGCACGGCGACGGCCGGCGGAGTGTTGTAGTACTTCTTGGAGAAGTCGACCTTTTCCTTGCGCTCGGGCGTGATCGACATGGAAGCGATAATCGCGTCGAACTTCTTCGCCTGGAGGGCCGGAATGATGCCGTCCCAATCCTGGGTGACGAATTCGCAGGTGACCTTCATTTCATCGCAGAGCGCCTTGGCGATGTCGATGTCGAAGCCAACCAGGGAGCCGTCGGCTTCCAGATTGTTGAAGGGCGGGTAGGCGCCTTCCGTACCGATGATGATCTTTTCCTGCGCCATGGCTGTGCCGGCGAAGAGCGAAAGAGCAGCAATCGAGGCGGCTGCCAGAAAACGTGTCGGAATACGCATGAGATCCCTCTCTGTTGGCGGATGCCGTTTGTCTTTTTAACGCGGCTATCCTGGATCGTGCGGCGTCATCGGCCACACTTGGGTCCAATATTCGTCTGCTTTCGGTGCCGAAATCAACAACAAAGAGTGTCGCATCCCTAATTTCGATGCTGCGTCGTCAGCAGGCTGAGGATCGATCGAGGGCGTGTATCTTGAAGAATGGAGCAAAAATGGTTCCAAGTCGTTCAGACGAGGTTAATTTTGCGAAACCTAGCTTAGTGGCAATATCGGTCCGCAGAATCGACTTGGCTATTCAACGGCGCCAAGACAAACAGTCGGACAGACTGACATTGGCGTGAAGGAAGGAAACGCAGGGTATGTTCAAAAACAGATTGCTGAACACGGTGGCGATACCGGTGCTGTCCATGGCGGTGCTGGCCGAGCCCGTGGCTGCATCGGCGGTTAGCCAGGGTATGTCGAAGACCCAGTCACGTCAGGCGGAGGAAGGATTGATCCAGCTCGCGCAGGCCGTCGTCTGCAGCGATGGATCCGAAGCGGACTCGCAGGAAACGTGCGACGCCCGTGACGCCCAAGCGCAGGCAGAGGCTGAAGCACAGGCCCAGGCGGAAGCCGAAGCGCAGGCCCAGGCGGAGGCTGAAGCACAGGCCCAGGCGGAAGCCGAGGCCCAGGCTCAGGCAGAGGCTGAAGCCCAGGCTCAGGCAGAGGCTGAAGCCCAGGCTCAGGCGGAAGCTGAGGCGCAGGCCCAGGCGGAAGCCGAGGCCCAGGCTCAGGCAGAGGCTGAAGCACAGGCCCAGGCGGAAGCTGAGGCGCAGGCCCAGGCGGAAGCCGAGGCCCAGGCTCAGGCGGAAGCTGAAGCACAGGCCCAGGCGGAAGCTGAAGCACAGGCCCAGGCGGAAGCCGAAGCCCAGCAAAAGCAGGAAGAAGCCGAAGCGCAGGCTCAGGCCGAAGCAGATGCGCAGGCCCAGGCAGAGGCCGATGCCCAGGCGCAGCAAGAGGCCGAACAGGCTGCTGAACAAGCAACGCCAGAAAGTGTCACCTGCGCGGATGGATCGACGGCGCCGAGCGAGGGTGAATGCCCTGTCGCCCCGGAAACCCAGACCGAGGAAGCGTCACCGGAGCAGCAGCCCGCCGAGGAGCCTGCAGAAGAACAGGCCGCCCCCGCACAGGACGAAACCGAACAGCAACCGGCAGATCAGCAGGCCGAGACGCCTGCCGAGAGTGACGCGGACGGCCAGCAGACGACCGAACAGGAGGCTCCGGCCACAGACGGCGCTGCAGATGGCACCGAGGCTCAGACCGAGGGCGAGGCCCCGGCCGACGGTACTGCGGCGCCGGAACAGGCAACCGATCAAACCGAGCAGGCTCCGACGGAAGAGGTCGTGGTGCCTGCGGTAGAGCCGCCGGAAGACCAGCCTGTCGAGGAAATCACCGACAACCGGACGGAAGAGGAAAAGCAGCAGATCGCTGAAGATCCGTCGCAAAGCACCGAAACGGTGGTTCTGCCGGTCGACAACGGCGCTGCCGTTCTCGACAGCGACAAGGACGCGGACAATAGCGGCGGTGAGACCGCTCGCGAGGAGCGCACTCAGCTCCGCGCCCAGGAAGATGTTGCACCGCCGCCGGAAACCGATGCCGACGCCCAGCAGAACGTTGTCCAGGTCGAGCCGGAGACGGTCAAGGCAACGATTGCAGAAGAGGGCACGCGCCTTGAGGCCGAACCGACGTTCGACGTGCCGACCACCGTGGTGAACAATGTCACCAACGTGACGAACATCACCAACAACACGACGAACAATACCGTCAACAACACCACCAACAACACGATCATCCAGAACAATGTGGTGAACCAGGTGACGGAGATCCGCGTCGTCGAGCAGGTTGACAACCGGACTGTCATCAATGTCGGCAATCAGATCATCGTGCGCGGTGACGACCGTCAGCGTCTGCGCTACGACGCGGAGGAGAGCTACTACGAGGAACTGCCACGTGGCCGTACCCGCGAGACGATCATCCGTGAAGACGGGTCGCGTATCGTTACCGTCTACAACCGTTACGGTGACATCGTCATCCGCTCACGCATTTCGCCGAGGGGCCGCGAATATGTGCTGATGTACTCGCCGGAAGCGGACAACGAGCGGCCGCAGGTCTTCATCGACGTCGGCTTGTCGCTGCCGCCGATGCGCCTGACCGTTCCGGTGCAGGACTACATCATCAGCACCTCGCGTGCGCCGGACCGCGACTACTACGACTTCCTCGCACGGCCTCCGGTCGAACGCGTGGAACGCGTCTACTCCATCGACGAGGTCAAGTCGTCTGCGCGCCTGCGTGACAAGGTCCGTCGTATCGACCTCGATACGATTACATTCCCGACCGGCTCGGCGGAGGTCCCGCTCGCTCAGGCCAAGACGCTGCGCAAGGTCGCGGCTGCCATGACCAAGCTGCTGGACAAGGATCCGGGCGAAGTGTTCCTGATCGAAGGCCATACGGATGCTGTGGGCGCCGACAAGGCAAACCTCATCCTATCCGACAAGCGCGCGGCGGCCGTCGCAAACCTTCTGACCGAGGTCTACGGTATCCCGCCGGAAAACATGTCGGTCCAGGGTTATGGCGAGCGCTACCTGAAGATCCGCACCCAGGCAGCGGAACAGCAGAACCGTCGCGTCGCAATCCGTCGCGTGACCTCTCTGGTCCGCCCGGCCAACGTCTCCAGCAACGACTGACACTGGAGTTCGGACAACACGCAACGGGGCCGCAGGACTATATCCTGCGGCCCCGTTGCCGTTTGCGTCGGCCAGTTAGTTGCGAAACGTCAGGCCGGTCCTTTCGGCAATGAAGTCGGCAATCGCGCTGGTGTCGTCGAGGCTGAAAACCGGGAGGTCCGTCCCGCTGACCGTGTGGTCGGCGGCAATGGCACAAATCCACGGATCGGTCGGCGCGAGCGGATCGCGTTTCGATGCCTCACGGCGCCGAGCCTCGATCTTCGGGACGGGCTCTCGTTTGTAGCCCTCGATGAGGACGAGGTCGCAGGGTGCGATCCGGCTCAGGATCTCGTCGAAACTGGGTTCGGGTTCTCCGCGCAATTCGTGCATGATCGCAAAACGTGTGCCGGACACAATCGCGACTTCGTGTGCTCCCGCCTGTCGGTGCCGAAAACTGTCGGCACCGACCTTGTCGATGTCGAAATCATGATGGGCGTGCTTGATGGTGGAGATGCGATAGCCGCGCCGTGTAAATTCTTCCACCAGCCGGACGGCAAGTCCGGTCTTGCCCGAGTTTTTCCAGCCGGCGATGCCGAAAATCCGCGCTGGTCCGCTCATGCTCCGCCCCACTCGACGATTTCGCCCGCCAGGTTGAGATCCGCCGGCGTGTTGATGTTGAAGAACGGATCTATGCGTCCGCGGCCGTCTGCCCTTTCGACCTCCGGGAACGGCACGATCCTGAACGGATGACGCTGGATGAAATCGCGGACACGTCGATGCTGTGGATCCGCGAGCCAGTTGTGCAGATCCTTGGCCAGCCCCGTAGGCCAGAGGGCGACCACGGGATGCTCGCGGCCGTTGGATGCCGCGACGACGATCTCATCCAAGGAGGCATCATTCACCATCCGTTCCACGAGGTCTCTTGGCAAGAAAGGCGCGTCGACCGGTGCTGTCACGAGACGATCCGCAGCTTGTGCAAAGGCTTGCATCCCGGCCAGAACCCCTGCCAGCGGACCCGGCCGGTCCGGACGTGTGTCTGGAATGTTGGGATAAATCCCGCTCAGGGGATGTCCGGTGGGAAGATTGACGGCGAGTGTCGCGACCTGGGGCGCGAGGCGCAGCGCAACATGCTCCAGGAGGGGTAGGCCGCCGAGGCGGATCTCGGTCTTGTCGTCGCCCATGCGCCGCGACAGGCCACTGCCGAGGATGAGGCCAGGTATATCATGCCGCGCCATCAGCGTGGGTCCCCGGCGGGACGCGGCCGCGACCTCCACAGCCAGCCAATCGCGATCAGAGCCAGCAGGCAGCAGGCGACCATGACGAGGAGAAGAGGCATTGCCCCGGTTTCGACCGAAAGGATGGCGGAGGCAAGCCAGGAGACGAAGGCGCCACCACCCATGGTGATCGCACCGCCGAGGCCCGACGCCGAACCCGCTAGTTCCGGGCGTACGCTGACGATGCCGGCATTGGCGCTCGGGAGAGACAGTCCGTTGCCGAAGCCGACGATGATCTGCGGCGCGAAAAAGGCAAGGGCAGTCGTCATGCCTTGGGCGAAGAGCACGATGGGGAGGGTGGCGCCGATCAAGGCGACAACGCCTCCGATCAGCATCATTGCTTCGATGCCGGCCCGCCGGGCGTAACGGCCTGAGAGAAAGTTGCCGGCGATGTAGCCCGAGGCAATGAACATGAATTGAAGCCCGAGCACGCTCGGCGTCATGCCCATGAGCGTACCCCCGACAAAGGGTGCACCGCCGAGAAAGGCAAAGAAGGCACCCGAAGTGAAGGTCGCGGCGAGCGTAAAAGCCCAGAAGCGTCCCGAGGCCAGCAGCCCCGGCCAGGCGCGGAACTGAGCGGTAAAGCTGCTGCTTTTCCGGTGGTTGGTCTCGCCGAGGTCGTGGCGCACGAGAAGCAGCACCAGAAGTCCGGCGACGGCGATGGCTGCAAAACTCGCACGCCAGCCGAAGGCGTCGCTCAGAAGGCCGCCAACCGTTGGGCCGACCATGGGAACAAGGGTCATGCCCATGGTCACATATCCGATCATCGATGCCGCCTCTTCGACCGGCACCATGTCGCGGATAATCGCGCGCGACAGAACGAGGCCCGCCACCACGGCGGTCTGTGCCATGCGTGCGGCGGTGAGCAGCTCAATGGAGTGTGCCGTCATGCAGACGAGTGAGGCGAGTAGCAGGATGGCGAGAGCGCCGAGCATGACCGGCCGACGTCCATATCGGTCCGACAACGGGCCAATGATCAATTGCACCAGTGCAGTCATGGCGATGTAGCCGGAGACGAGGATCTGGACACGATCGTAATCGACGCTCAGATCTTTTGCCATGGCGGGCAGGGAGGGCAGGAAGATGTTCATCGTCAGGGCGGACAGCCCGGCGATCGCGACGAGGCTTATGATATGGGGCGGACTGGTGCGGTCGAGGAAACGGGAAGGCGGCACGGACGTTCCTTGTGACGAGATTGGACGCGATCAGGCGGGCGATCCGGGCTCGGATGCGCTGGCCACCGCCGCCTTTCTCTTCTTCTCCCGGTAAAAGGTATAGAGACCCGAGCCGATGACAATGGTCGCTCCGACTGCCATCGACAGATCCGGCCGTTCGCCAAAGAATACCATGCCGAGAATGACGGCCCACAGCAGGCTGGTATAGCGGAAGGGTGCGATGAAAGAGATTTCCCCGAGCCGCATGGCCATGATGATTGCCTGATAACCGACGAAGAGGAAGGTCGAGGCCAATGCCAGTGTGGCGAAGGCATCAAGCGAAAGCGGCCGCCAGCCGCCGAAGGCTGGAACCAGACAGAGGCCGGCAACGGAGATCGAGGCTGCGGTGAAGAGGGTGACGGTGAGCGAGGAGACGCGCGGATCGATCTTGCGGGTGACGAGATCGCGGCCGGCGGCGGTCACGACACTCAGCACGACATAAAGAGAGGCGAGGGTGAAGCCCTCAGGGCCGGGCTTGATGATCACCAACACACCGATAAAGCCAAACCCGATGGCCGCCCAGCGTCGCCAGCCAACCGGCTCGCGGTAGACCAGGGCGGCGCCTAAGGTCACAGCGAGCGGTAGGGACTGGAGGATGGCAGAGGTGTTGGCGAGCGGGATCTGGCCCAGGGCCGAGAGAAAGGCGACTGCGGCGATCGTCTCGAAGGAGATCCGGCACAAGATCAGCGGTTGCAGAATGGTGCGCAAATGATCGAGAGCGCCGAGCCGGCGCGCGACCGCATAGACGAGGATCGTGGTGATGGCTCCGCGCACGAACATGATCTGGGCTACCGTTAGATCGTCGGTGACCGATTTCGTGAGCGCGTCGTTGAAGGTGAAACCGGCCATCGAGGCCGCCATCAAGAGCGCACCCCGTGTATTCTCAGATAACGGCATTCCGGACATTCCTGTGCTTGCCGATTGGTTGTAGACCATTGCGAACTTTAGAGAAACCGCGTTTCCAGACAAAAAACTTCGGAGAAGCGGCGCCAAGGGCCAAAAAGCCGGTTCCGGATTAACCATTGAGCAAGTGCCGACCGGCGAAGCTCGGGACGGCTCTGCATGAGGTGGTGCCGCCCGCTCGACGCTGCGCCGATGTTGGTGGCAGGATGTCGAACCTCCCGAGGGTCTTATGAGTTTCATTGATCGCCTCCTGCAAAGCCGCAGGATCGTTACCAAAGTTTTGCTTTTTGTCGTTCCTCTCGTTGTTCTTATGGCAGGCGTTGGCCTGCTCGGTTACCGCACGGCGACCATGCTCAACGGTCACATGACCGTCACCCGCGCCACGATCGGCAATATCAGTGATCTGGAGCAGTTGCAGAAGGGCTTGCAGGAATTCAGCCTCGATCCGACGGAGGCGAGCAGGGAGGCTCTCCTGACGGCGGTCGATGCACAGGAGAAGGGACTTGGCGTTTTGGACGGCGTACTCGCCAAGCAGGCCGATGCCGCAGATCTCGGGGCGTTGCGCAATCTGCCGTCTCTCATGCGTGACGAAACCGCCGCGCTTTGGGAAAACAAGATCCGGCGCGACACGCTTGATGCCGGTCTGACCGACGCGGTTGCCAAGCTTAAGGCGGAGGGGCAGACGATCCTGAAACAGGTCGATTTCGTCCGGACTGACCTTGCCGGCAAGGAGCGCTTTGCCAAGGAACTGCTCTTCGATGCCTCCGCCTTCAAGAGCCTGCTCGATCGTCTCGGCAAGCTGCGAGTTGGCGTCCAGATGGCGTTCACGCCCGAGGAGCAGCTTTCGGAGACAAAGCTCTACATCGCGCCTCTGAAAAAGGACATCGCCAAAGCGGAAGCCATCGTCTCGGATAAGGGCAAGGTCCTTGTCGACAAGGTTTCTGCCGCCCTGGCGAAAATCGATGCCACTTTGGAAAGTAGCGCGGCAGATGACGTCAAGGCACAGGACATTGGTCGCGTGCTGTCGGAACTGGTGGAGATCGAGCAAGACATCACTCTGCAAGGCGCGAAGAATTCAGACGTCGCTGCGGACCGTTTCGTCAACCTCGACAAACTGGTGGCCGAGCAGAAGGAGTTGATGGGTCTCGTCGATACTGCGGTGCTGGAGATCGCCACGACAGAACTCAAGGTACAGCAGATGCTGGGCATTCTCGACGACCAGAGCCGCGAAGCAGTCGCCGCAAAGGTCGAGGCGATGAAAGGAATTGCCGCACGGATCTCTGAACTCGGTGTCAAGAACAGTGCGCTCCGCGATTTCCCTCAGAAGATCGCACCATCGCTGGAGGCCCTGGTTACGGGCTCGCAGGACAGGCTTGATGCGGGGCGTGATTGGCAGGAGCGTCGTCTGACGGCAAACGGCCATGTGTCGGACGCCATGGCGACGTTGCGCGATTTCGTCAGCCATGCCCAAGAGATCGGACGCGAGGACAGCGAACGTTCCGCCTCGATCTCGGTCATCACCATGGTCGTCGGCACACTCCTTGCCATCATTGGCGGTCTGATGCTGATCGAGACGTTGAGGGCTCCGCTGAAGCGGATCACCGGTGTGATGTCCCGGCTGGCCAGCGGTGATCTCTCCGTGCCGATCGAAGGTCGCAATCGCGGTGATGAAATCGGAGACATGGTCCGTTCGGTGACCGTGTTCCGCGACGCCGCACTCGAAAACAAGCGGCTGGAGGAAGAAGCCGCTGCTGCGAGAGCACAATCGGAAGAGGAGAGTGCAAACCGCTCGCGGGAGCGTGCGCGCGTTGAGGCTGACCAGCGTGCTGCGCTGGAAGCGCTGTCTTCCGTTCTTCAGGCCCTCGCCAAGGGTCAGTTGAATGTAACCATGCGCGATGATCTGCCTGCCGATTTCGTCGCCATGGCCTCGACCTATAATCAGGCGGTCGAGACGCTTCGCGCAACCCTGGAAGAGGTTCGGGCCGCGAGTGTCGACATCAATGCCGGCACGGAAAATCTTGCCGTTTCGGCTGACGATCTTGCCCGGCGCACCGAACAGCAGGCAGCCGCGCTTGAAGAAAGCGTTCGGGCTCTGTCGCATCTGAGCGATGTCGTGCGTTCGACGGCGGATGGTGCCGGACGCACTGCGCAATCGGTCCAATCCGCCCGTGATCACGCCCGGCAGTCCGGTGTGGTCGTGCGCAAGGCGGTGGAGGCGATGTCTGAGATCAGCCGGTCTTCGGAAAAAATCTCCACCATCATCGGTGTCATCGACGAAATCGCGTTCCAGACAAACCTTCTCGCGCTCAATGCAGGCGTCGAGGCGGCGCGCGCCGGGGAGGCCGGTCGCGGCTTTGCCGTCGTTGCCCAGGAAGTGCGCGATCTGGCGCAGCGCTGCGCGAATGCCGCAAAGGAGATTAAAACACTGATCTCCGTGAGCGGCGGTCAGGTGCGTTCCGGTGTGGAGCTCGTCGAGAACACGGGCGTTGCGCTGCAATCGATCATCGATCAGGTCGAGGAGGTTCAGGCGCTCGTCGAGACGATATCAGCAGCGACGCGTGAGCAGTCGACCGGTATCAGCGAGGTGACCCATGCAGTGCGCGACGTCGAGCTGATCACTCAGCAGAACGCTGCGATGGTCGAGGACAACAATGCCGAAATACAGGGGCTGAGGCAGCGGGTCGACATCCTGATGCACAAAATCGGGCATTTCCGGACCGAAATGCAGGCTTCCGCTCCGGTCGAGTTCAGGCGCTCTGCCTGAGCACAGGCCGTTCGATCAAGGCCGGCGGCTTCAGCCGCCGGTCACGCTCATATGCCGACCGACCGCCGGTTTTTGGTGCGTGCGGTCGATGATGAAATCGTGGCCCTTCGGCTTGCGGCCGATCGCTTCGTCAATGGCAGCTGACAGAAAGGCATCATCGCCCGACGCGCGAAGCGCCGTGCGCAGATCTGCGGCATCGTCTTGGCCGAGGCACATGTAGAGCGTGCCTGTGCAGGTGAGCCGGACCCGATTGCAGCTTTCACAGAAATTGTGGGTGAGGGGGGTAATGAAGCCCAACCGTCCGCCCGTTTCCTTGACTTCGACATAGCGCGCCGGTCCGCCGGTGCGGAAAGGAATGTCGGTCAATGTGAAGCGACTTTCCAGCTTCTGCCGGACAAGCGAAAGGGGCAGATACTGATCCGTCCGGTCTTCGCCGATCTCCCCCATGGGCATCGTTTCGATCAGCGTCAGTTCCATGCCCTCCCCATGGGCGAATTCCATCAATGCCGGGATTTCATGCTCGTTGAAATCCTTGAGGGCGACGGCGTTGAGCTTGATCGCGATGCCTGCCTTCTGCGCAGCGCGAATGCCGTCCATCACGCGGTCGAAGTCGCCCCAGCGGGTGATGGCCTTGAATTTGGCGGCGTCGAGTGTGTCCAGTGACACGTTGATGCGTCGAACGCCTGCGTCCGCCAACTCATCGGCGAAGCGGGAGAGCTGTGATCCATTGGTGGTGAGCGTCAGTTCATCGAGACCACTGCCCAGATGGCGCGAGAGGTTGCGAATCAGGTGCATGATATTCTTGCGGACGAGCGGTTCACCGCCTGTCAGCCGCAGCTTGCGCACGCCCTTGGTGATGAAGGCCGAACAGAGCCGGTCGAGCTCCTCCAGCGTCAGAAGATCCTTCTTCGGCAGGAAGGTCATGTCTTCGGCCATGCAATAGGTGCAGCGGAAATCGCAGCGATCGGTGACCGAAACCCGCAGGTAAGTGACCGTCCGCCCGAAGGGGTCGATCATGGGGCTCGCCCTCTCCGCAAGCGGTGTCGCCGTCAACGTGCCTGAAATCTGCTGCAAGCCGATACTCCGTGTTTGCCGTAATGTGGGGCCATGGCGGGCGACCGTCAAGCCGTCGCCAGGTGCAACAGAGCGGCGCAAAAGTGCTTGCATGAGCAAGGCCTTGGCCGTACCTCTCAAGCCAGATTATCCTGCAAAGAGAGCGTTTTCATGTCCGAGATCTGGCCCAATGAACTCAAGGTGTCCAAGGACCGGCGCATGCTTGCTGTCAGCTTCAACGACGGTACGGTGGCCAACCTGCCGGCCGAGATGCTCCGTGTTCTGTCTCCTTCGGCCGAGGTGCAGGGCCACGGACCGGGCCAGGCTGTGACGGTGCCCGGAAAACGGGACGTCGCTATCCGGTCCGTGACGCCGACGGGCAATTATGCCGTCAGGATCGGTTTCGACGATGGCCATGACACCGGCATCTTCACCTGGATCTATCTTCGAGAACTGGGTGAGCATGGCGCCGATAAATTCGCCGATTACGAGCGCAAGTTGGCCGAAAAGGGACTCAGCCGCGATCCGCGCTGACGGCCGTGTCATCCTCGCCATCTCCGCCCAGATTGCTTGCCAGCATGCGCTGGGTCAGGCGCTCCATGGTCTCGGCCATGCGGGTGCAGTCTTCCAGGGGTGTTGCGGACAGCATTTGCTCGATCAGGTCTGTCTGGATGACCATGGCCTTTTCGGTGAGCATGCGCCCCTCGGGCGTCAGGAACAGGCGCAGAACCCGCTTGTCGCGTTGATCGGCGCGGCGTTCCAAAAGACCGCGCTTCTCCATCTGCGGCAGTAGCATGCTCATGTTTGATCGGCCGACCAGGAGCTTTCGTGCCAGTTCCTGCTGGGAAATGGCTTCAAAACGATAGAGATTGACCAAGATGTCGAGATGCGGAGGCTTGATGTCGAGAGGTCCCAGCGCCCGTGTGAGGGCCTGTTGCATCAGCTGGCAGGCGCGGCCGACAGAGATCCAGCTGCGAAATCGCGGATGGTCCCAGGGGAAGGCTTGAATTTTGTTCATTCTTGTACTTTATTGTTCAATATTGAACATATGATCGGAACCCCGACTATGACATCCTTTGCCCTCAAGGTCACCCGCCTGACCTTCGCACAGCTGGAAAGACTGTCGCCGCATGCTTCCGGGCGGCTGGCCTTCGCACTTTTCTGTCGCACTCCTTCCAGAAACCCTTCCGGCCTTAAGGCAAAGCAGGTGTTTCGCCAGGGGACGGAGCGCCTTCGAGGCGCCGAGACGGTGCGCCTTGCCCTCTCCCGCGGCATGGCTGCGGCGCATCTCCTGCGGGAAACGACGGCGCCGGTGCATGGCGCATCCCGTATTCTCGTTGTTCATGGCTGGGGTTCGCGGGCGGAGTATCTGACCGAAATGGCTGCCGGCTTGCTCGCTGCGGGGGCGGAGGTCGTGTTGCTTGATCTGCCCGGTCATGGCCGTTCCAGTGGTCGGCGCCTCGATCTGAAGATTGCAGCAGAGGCGATCGTCGCTGCCGAACGGCAATTCGGTCCCTTTGCCGGGGTGGTTGGTCACTCGTTTGGCGGGGCTTCCGTGATGATGGCCGCAGGAGGCGTCTTCTGCGATATTCCAATACTCCAGTGCCCCCGCCTTGCCGTCATCGGTGCGCCCTCCAGCATCAGCGACGTGTTCAACAACTTTGCCGGTGCTGTTGGGCTTGGACGCGCAAGTTTGGCGTCCATGCGTGCACGGGTCCAACTGCTTTCCGGTCGCAGTGTCGAGGAGTTGGACGGGGTTGCCGTGGCAAGACGCCTCGACCGGCCCTTGCTTGTCGTGCATGCCGAGGACGACAAGGAGGTTCATGTCGGACACGCACAGCGCTACATCGGCGTCTCGCCGCACATTCGGCATCTGTGGGCCAATGGCCATGGCCATCGCCGGATCGTCAGTGCCCCGGAGGTGATCCGTGCCGTCGGTGCATTTCTCCTGTCCGAGCGGCCGTTCCATGCCGATATGCAACGTGCCGTGTCTTGATCCTGTCATCCGGTTTGCCTAATCCCTGAGGCAGAGCGTCGATCAGGGAGAGTTTCATGACCATCATCCAGTCGCCGGAGGAGCTGAAGGCGCTTTACGGTGATGTCAGCGAGGCGTCCGTTGCCAAGGTGGTGTCCCGTTTGACCGACGCCTATCGCCAGATGATCGATTCGTCGCCTTTTGTGGCGCTTGCGACCGTGGGGCCTGAAGGGCTCGATTGCTCGCCACGCGGCGATGCCGGAGCCGTGGTGCGCATCGAAGACGAGCAGACTCTCACGCTGCCCGACTGGCGTGGCAACAATCGGATCGATTCGCTGCTCAACATCGTGCGCGATCCCCGCGTGGCGCTGATGTTTCTCATCCCGGGTTCGAACACGGTTATGCGCGTCAATGGGCACGCGGTGGTCAGCGTCGAACCCGATCTGCTCGAGAGTTTCACCATGGATGGGAAGCATCCGCGCAGCGTGGTGGTGATCACCATAGACGAGGTATACTTCCAGTGCGCCCGCGCCGTCATGCGGGCGGATCTGTGGAATTCCGACCGCCATGCGGTCGCCGGCGATCTTCCGAAGCCTGGTGCTATGCTGAAGGCAGCCAAGGCAAGCTTCGATCAGGAGACCTATGACAGGGAGTGGCCCGCGCGGGCCGCCAAGACCATGTGGTGATGCGCGGGCTGATCAGCGTTTGTAGATCAGCCAGCTCTTGGTGAAGTCCTTCTTCATGCCCTCTTCATAGGCACGAGTCCGGTTGCGCCCCGCATTCTTGGCGCAGTAGAGGGCAATGTCTGCCTTGGCATAGAGTTCACCGGCATCTTCGGAATCGGTTGCCATGCTGTAGCCGAGCGAAATCGTGATCGGACCATAGTTGATGCCGGTTTTCGAGTTCTTGAACGGGGTCGTCTCAAGAGCGACACGCACGCGCTCGCACGTCTGCTGAACTTCGTCTGCCGTGTTGCCTTCGATGATGATGGCGAATTCTTCACCGCCGGTGCGCGCGACAAAGCAATCCTTGCGGACATTGCTGCGCAGGACCGTCGCGACGGTTGCAAGGATCTTGTCGCCGACCGGATGGCCATAGACGTCGTTGATCTTCTTGAAATTGTCGATATCGGCCAGCACGAGGGCTGCGAGCGGACGGGTACCGCTGACATAGACCGATGCCAGTTTTTCGTCAAAGGCGCGGCGATTGGCGATGCGCGTCAAGGAATCGGTGTTGGCGATGCGTTTGTATTCGTCGAGTTCGCGGCGAACCTCATCCATTTCCTGCGAGCGCTGCACCATCTGCCCCACGGTGTCTTCACCGTGTGCCATGGTGCTGCCGGTGGCCTCCGTCAGAATATTGATCGCGCTGCGCAGAATGTCGGCGCTGTTGCTGCTCTTGGAATTGATGCGGCTGTAGGTTTCGCCGAGCAACCGGTTGTAGCTCTCGAGCGAGGTTTGCTCCTTGCGTAGAACGCGCAACAATGCATCCAGTTCGCCGAGAATGCGCGCATGGACATTTTCCATGGCACGGGTCTGATGATGGCCGAAATACTGCTGGCCGATCGCGTCCAGTTCGTCCTGATTGGCACGGCTGCCAAGGGCCGCCAATTCACGGGATAATGCCGGATTGGATCCGATGAACGCTTCATAGAAGAGTTCGTAGTTGCGCGGAATGGGTGCAACGCCCATCGACCGCATGGCATAGGTAATCTGTGCCGCGATGTCGGGTGCCTGCGTCTTGGACGGCGCTGCCGTGGTCATTCGGCCAACTCCAACTTTCCTCTTGGGTGCCCCTTAAAGGTCAAAGAAGATGTTAGCGGCAAATGATTTTGAAAGATTTAATGCTGCCGTTACGAGATGTAATTGAAACAAAATCGAGTGGCGCTGGAAGTCTCTGCTTAACTGTATGTTTTTGATGTGTTTTGCCGTGCCGCAACAGTCTTTGCCTGACGTCGCGGCACGTTCCGGACCTGAAAAAAATCACCCCAGATTGAATTCCTGGAAGAAGTCATTGCCCTTGTCGTCAGTGACGATGAAGGCGGGGAAGTCTTCGACCTCGATCTTCCAGACGGCTTCCATGCCGAGTTCCGGATATTCCAGAACCTCAACCTTCTTGATGCAGTCCTGGGCCAGGCGTGCGGCCGGTCCGCCGATCGAGCCGAGATAGAAACCGCCATGGGTCTTGCAGGCCTCGCGTACCGCCCGCGAGCGATTGCCCTTGGCCAGCATGACCATCGAGCCGCCGAAGGATTGGAACTGATCGACATAGCTGTCCATGCGGCCAGCCGTGGTCGGGCCGAAGGAGCCGGAGGCGTAGCCCGTCGGTGTTTTGGCCGGGCCTGCGTAATAGACCGGATGGTTCTTCATGTATTCCGGCATGCCTTCGCCCTTTTCCAGCCGGTCGCGGATCTTGGAATGGGCGAGGTCACGGGCGACGATGATCGTGCCGGTCAAGGACAGGCGGGTCTTGACCGGGTGTTTGGTCAATTCGGCAAGGATCGCGGCCATCGGCTGATTCAGGTCGATCTTGACCACGGAGGATGACAGGGCCGTTTCGTCGATCTCAGGCATGTATTTCGACGGGTCGGTCTCGAGTTGCTCGATGTAGATGCCATCTCTGGTGATCTTGCCCTTTGCCTGTCGGTCGGCGGAACAGCTGACACCAAGGCCGATCGGGAGCGATGCGCCATGGCGGGGGAGGCGGATGACGCGCACGTCATGACAGAAATACTTGCCGCCGAACTGGGCGCCGACGCCAAGCGACTGGGTGAGCTTGTGGATTTCCTGTTCCATCTCCAGATCGCGGAAGGCGTGGCCGCTCTCCGAGCCTTCGGTCGGCAGGTCATCAAGGTAACGGGCCGAAGCAAGCTTGACGGTCTTCAGCGTCATCTCGGCGGAGAGACCGCCGATGACGATCGCCAGATGGTAGGGAGGACAGGCTGCCGTACCCAAAGTCAGGATCTTTTCCTTGAGGAAGTCGATCATCCGGTCGTGGGTTAGAAGCGAAGGCGTTCCCTGGTAGAGGAAGGTCTTGTTGGCCGAGCCGCCGCCCTTTGCCATGAACAGGAACTTGTAGGCATCCTCGCCCTCTTCGTAGAGGTCGATTTGAGCCGGAAGGTTTGTCTTCGTGTTCTTTTCCTCGAACATCTTGATCGGCGCCAGCTGCGAATAACGTAGGTTGCGGCGCTCATAGGCGTCGCGCACACCTTCTGCCAAAGCCTCGTAGTCGTGGCCATCGGTCCAGACGCGGCGACCCTTCTTGCCCATGACGATCGCTGTGCCGGTGTCCTGGCACATCGGCAGGATGCCGCCGGCCGCAATATTGGCGTTCTTCAGGAGGTCGAAGGCGACGAAGCGATCATTATCTGTTGCTTCGGGATCCCCCAAGATCGAGGCAAGTTGTTTCAGGTGGCCCGGACGGAGCAAATGATTGATGTCGGACAGGGCTGTCTCGGCGAGCAGGCGCAGCCCCTCTGGCTCCACCGTCAGGATCTCCTGACCCTTGAATGTATCTACGGACACGTAGTCTGAGGTGATCTTGCGATAGGGGGTCAAGTCTTCGCCAATTGGAAACAGATCGTCTGCCATCACGGGACCTTTCACGGCATCTGCTGGAATTTCCGGTGGTTTACGGGGAACCCTTTAATATTTCAATGCGTCGAAAGCCGAAGGCGGCGCGTTGACCGCCACACCGGTATTTGGGTGAGACGGGATTTCGTAAGAATGCGACGGTGCACTTGTGATTCGATGGAGGAGGGCGTCACACAATGGCATTGGACAGAAGCGACCACAGCGCCTGGCGGCGATCGATCGTATTCAAGATTTTCGGCGTCAGCTTCGTCTGCATCCATGTGCCGCTGATCGCCCTGCTTCTCGCCTTCGGGACAGGAACGGCTTCAGACGACTTGTCCATCGCGCTGGTGGTCCTTGCGGCGACCCTCGTGGGTACGGTTGCGTGCCTTGCGACCATGTGGTGGCTGATGCGGCCCCTCAGGCATCTCGCGACGGCGATAACGCATTACCGCCGTGACGGGCTCTTTTTAGAGGAGCATCTGAACAGACGTGGCAATGATGAAATCGCGGTCGTCACTAGGGCGGTCTGCGGTATGGTCGGTGAAATCGCGGCCCTGGCCGAACGGGTTGACGGACAGCCCGCGCTGGATCCACTCACCGGGCTCATGAACGGAAGCGCGGCCTACGACGTACAGCTTGACCGCATGGCAGCGCGCGGGAAGCCCGTCACAGTAGTCGTCTTCGAATTGGAGGCCGCTGAGACGGTTCAAGTTCTCGGGTCCCGGGAGGTGTCCGATCTGGTTCTGGTCGCAGTCGGTGATCTCGTGCGAACGCATTTTGGATCACGGCCGGTTGCAGCGCGCATGTCTGCAAGCACCTTCGTCCTGCTTTTTGCAGGAGACGGACCCGACAGCGTCTATGCGTGCTGCGAGGGTTTGCGCCGGGCGATTGCCGAACTCGAAGTCGGGCCGGTCGCTCGCGGCAGCCTGCGCGCCACATTCGGGATTGCGCAGCGTCGAGACGAGGAGAGCATGGCCGATCTCGTGCACAAGGCGGACATGGCGCTGTTTCGTGCCCGCGACACGCTCCGGACGGGGCTCGAAGCCCTAACGCTCTGAGGCGCTTGCGGAGCGGGAGCCCGGAGGCTCCCGCATCCCGGATGTCATTGTGGACCTATCATGAGTTCCGGGCGGACGAACTGGTCAAACTCCTCGTTGGTGAGATAACCGCCGCCAACGGCCTCTTCCCGCAGCGTCGTCCCGTTTTTATGCGCAGTCTTTGCGATCTTGGCGCAGAGGTCGTAACCGAGCTTGCCGTTCAGCGCGGTCACCAGCATCAGCGAGTTCTCGACGCCTTTGCGGATATTGTCCTCGCGGGCCTCAATGCCGACCACGCAATTGTCGGTGAAGGACACGGCGGCATCGCCGAGCAGCTGCACCGACTGCAGGAAATTATAGGCCATCATCGGATTGTAGACATTGAGTTCGAAATGGCCCTGGCTGCCGGCAAAGGTTATGGCGGCCTGATTGCCGAAGATGTGGGCGCAAACCTGCGTCAGCGCTTCCGACTGCGTCGGGTTGACCTTGCCAGGCATGATGGAAGAGCCAGGCTCGTTTTCCGGCAATTGCAATTCGCCGAGACCGGCGCGCGGTCCGGAGCCGAGGAAGCGAATGTCGTTTGCGATCTTGAAGAGGGCTGCAGCGGCTGAGTTGATCGCGCCATGGGCAAAGACCATAGCATCGTGGGCCGCCAGCGCCTCGAACTTGTTCGGTGCGGTCACGAAGGGCAGGCCGGTGATCTTGGAGATTTCCTCGGCAACCTTTTCGGCAAAGCCGATAGGCGCGTTGAGGCCTGTCCCGACCGCCGTGCCGCCCTGGGCAAGTTCGTAGAGACCCGAGAGCGTGAGCTCAATGCGCTTGATGGAGGATGCCACCTGGGCGGCATAGCCGGAAAATTCCTGGCCGAGTGTCAGGGGGGTGGCGTCCTGGGTATGGGTCCGACCAATCTTGATGATGTGGTGAAAGGCTTTGGCCTTTGCGTCGAGCGCCCCATGCAGGTGCTTGAGAGCCGGCAGGAGATGGTGGACGACGTGCTCGGCGGCCGCGATGTGCATGGCCGTCGGATAGGTGTCATTCGAGGACTGGCTCATATTGACGTGGTCGTTGGGGTGCACCGGTTTCTTCGACCCCATCTCGCCGCCGAGCATCTCGATCGCCCGGTTGGAAATCACCTCGTTGGCATTCATGTTTGACTGCGTACCCGAGCCCGTCTGCCAGACGACGAGTGGGAAGTGCCCGTCGAGCTTTCCGTCGATCACCTCTTGCGCGGCAGCGATGATCGCTTCCGCCAGTTTCGGGTCCAGCTTGCCAAGCGCAAGGTTCGCCCGGGCGGCTGCCTGCTTGACGATGCCGAGAGCGCGGACGACCGGCAATGGCTGCTTTTCCCACCCGATCTTGAAATTACCGAGGGAGCGTTGGGCCTGCGCGCCCCAATAGCGGTCTGCCTCGACCTCGATTGGTCCGAAGGTGTCGGTCTCGGTTCTTTTCGTCATGGGAAATTCTGCCTTTTCGCATGGTTCGCTGAGTTGCGCATTACCGTGGCAATGTAAGTTGCCCGCTCGTTGTTGCAACTGCATAGCGTTAACTGGTGCTGGACTGTCAAGAAATCGGCATGTCCGGGACGAATGTTCCGGCAGCACGGCGTCGTGGCTTGTGTCAATTTCGGCACGCGTCACGACAATTTGTGCGGGCCGTGACGGTGCAGAGCAGGGATGATTTGGCTACACTCCGTTAACGTCAATAAAAAATTAACGAATGTTTCCATTTAGTTCGCCGGTGGTCGGCGCGTCACCAGCGCTTTGACCACGTAAGATTCTGCCCGGCGTTCCGTTCCCGGTAGCGGCGCCGAACTTCCCAATCCAAGGCTGATCGGCTAGTGATCCGCGCAAATGGCCATCAAGCCGCGAGTCCATCGGGCTCGACCTGACACGAGAGCGAGCATGACGAGAACCCCCAAATTCGTACTGACGGCATTCCTGGCGGCGACGACTGTCCTTGGTGCACTGCCGGGCCAGGCTTCGGCAACGACGCTTCTCGATCTTCTGCGCGGTGGCCCAGGTCGCAATACGCGCGAGCAGGCGCGGCCGAATATTCTGGAGCAGCAGGCGCTCGGCGGGCTCGAAATGGGTGATCCCGAACCTCTGCCGAAGGTGGCGGGTCCGCGTTACTACACCTACAAGCCTGAAGCACTGCGCGCGATCCGCATTGCGTTGCCGGCGGCGTCCAACGGCGATCCCGCCGCCCAGAACGAGGTCCTCGGTACGCGCCGTTTCCTCGCGGAGGTCAATGTGCGGGCGAATGACGAGGTCGCCAAGACGGTAGAGGCCTATTATTCCAACACGACGAAGCCGCTGATCTGGGTCAACGACACCGGCTTTTCCGACCGCGGTCGCGAGATGGTCGCGGCGCTGGCCGATGCAGGGGCCGCCGGGCTGGCGCCCGAGGATTATGCCGTGGCCGTGCCTGCGGAATCCGGTGCCGCCACCGATCCGGAACAGCGCCAGCGCGAGCTGATGGGCTTCGAGGTCGCCTTGTCCGCCAAGGTGCTGACCTATGTGCAGGATACCGCGCGCGGTCGGATCGATCCCAACAAGATTTCCGGCTACCATGATTTCAAGCGGAAGGGCGTCAACATCGCGCCCGTGCTCGACATGCTGCGCATGAGCCCGGATGTGGCGGCGTATCTTCGCAACCGCGATCCGAAGAGCCCGCAATTCCTTGCCCTGCGCGCCGAACTGGCCCGTCTGCGCGCGGAAGACGCCCAGAAATCTGTCGAACCCATCACCATTGCACCCGGTACGCTTCTGAAGCCGGGGCAGAGCAATCCGGAACTGTCGCGGATCGTCGGTGCGGTCAAGCAGGTCGCGTCCGAGGCGGTGCTGACCCAGCATGCCGCGACGCTGGCCGCCTATGCGGGAACCCCCGACTATACGCCGGAGCTCGTGTCGCTGGTCGAGACCTTCCAGAAGGAAAAGGGTCTCAAGGCCGACGGGGTGGTCGGTCCGGCGACAATTCGAGCGATGACCGGTCACAGCAATGCGGAGAAGATTGCCAAGTTGCAGGTTGCGATGGAGGCGATCCGCTGGCTGCCGTCCGATCTCGGTCCGCGTTACGTCTTTATCAACCAGCCGGCTTTCCAGGCGTATTACGTCAATGACGGCAAGGAACAGCTGTCGATGCGGGTGGTCGTCGGCTCTAAGTCGAACCAGACCTATTTCTTCCAGGACCAGATCGAAACGGTCGAGTTCAATCCTTACTGGGGTGTGCCGAAGTCCATCATTGTCAACGAAATGCTGCCGAAGCTGCGGGCTGATCCGTCCTATCTCGACCGCTTGGGCTATGAAGTGTCCTATGGCGGTCGCAAGGTTGCCTCGAGCCAGGTCGATTGGAACACCACGCATTCCGTCGACGTGCGGCAGCCGCCGGGTGGTGACAACGCGCTTGGCGAGCTGAAGATCCTGTTCCCGAACGATCATGCCATCTACATGCACGACACGCCGTCGAAGAGCTTCTTCAACCGTGACATGCGCGCGCTCAGCCACGGCTGTGTGCGTCTCGCGCAACCGCGCGTCATGGCGGCGGCGGTGATGGGGACGACGGTCGAGGAAATCGGCAAGCAGATCGCTTCGGGCCAGAACCGCGCCGTGCAGGTTCCGCAGAAGATCCCCGTCTACGTGTCCTATTTCACGGCATGGCCGAACAAGGACGGCGTGATCGAGTATTTTGATGACGTCTATGGCCGCGACGCCTATACGGAAAAGGCATTCAAGATCACCACGGATGCCCGGACGCCGCGCGCCTGAGCAAGCCGAGGACCACATCAACACGGAAATGGCGGGCTCGGCCCGCCATTTTCTGTTTCAGCGCCCTGTGACCAAGTGTTCGACCAGCTCGGACGTCAACTCGTCGAAATGGTTGATGACCGCTGTCGCTCCGAGAGTATCGATGGCGACGTCGGAATAGCCGAATGGCACGGCGATAGAGGGAATTCCCGCGTTGCGGGCTGCCAGGATGTCGTTGATGCTGTCGCCGATCATTATTGCCTTTTGCGGCACGCCGCCGGCCAAATCGATGGTTCCGGTCAGATGGGCAGCGTCAGGTTTGCGCACCGCGAAGGTGTCGCCGCCTGTGATGGCCGTGAAATAGCCAGTCAGGCCGAGCGCTTCGATCAGCGGACGGGCCAGCCCTTCCATCTTGTTGGTACAGACGGCCAGCAGGTGACCGGCGTCCCGTAGCCGATCCAGCGCTTCGACAAGGCCAGGGTAGGGTCGGCTGAGGCCCGGCATGCCTGCGGCATAGTGCTCGATGAAGCGATCTAGCAGGGGAGGGAGCTCGCTTTCACTGACAGGTGCGCCCCTTAGGGCAAAGGCACGTGTGATCATCACACGTGCGCCCTGACCGACCAGATGCGTCAGGTCCTCGTAAGTCACGGGCGCCAGATCCCGTTGTGCGATGGTGTGATTGAGGCTGGCCACGAGGTCGGGTGCGGTATCGACCAGTGTTCCGTCGAGGTCGAATACGACGGTCGTTGCTTTGCTTGTCGCGATCAAGGCTGCACTCCGGGGGAACAATCTTGCCGATGGGGGTAGGGGAAATCTCCGCAAAAGGCAATTGCAGGGCCTGCCGCAGGGCTTTCGTTTGTGCATTGAGCCGTGTAAACAGCTTTCGACGCAACAGAGGGGAGTTTTCGGCGCATGGACGCCCGGGAAATGAAGATCAAGGCAGCAGCCGAGGCGCTCACTCATGTCGAGGATGGTATGCGGCTCGGCATCGGAACCGGTTCGACCGCGGAAGAATTCGTGCGCCTCCTGGCCGAACGCGTGGCCGGCGGCCTGAAGGTCGAAGGCGTTCCCACGTCCGAACGCACTGCGCGCCTCTGCCTCGAACTCGGCGTGCAACTGCGCTCGCTCGACGAGTTGCCCGAGCTCGATCTCACGATCGACGGCGCCGACGAAATCGACCCGCAGCTGCGGCTGATCAAGGGCGGCGGCGGGGCATTGCTGCGCGAGAAGATCGTGGCCTCGGCTTCCAGCCGCATGATCGTGATTGCCGACGAAACCAAGATCGTCGACACACTGGGTGCCTTTCCGTTGCCGATCGAGATCAACCCGTTCGGCCAGGTGTCGACACAGATCGCCGTCGAGGCGCTTGCTTCGAAGCTCGGTCTTTCCGGGACGCTCGCCTTGCGCAAGCGCAGCGACGACAGCCTCTACACGACCGATGGCGGTCACCTCATTCTGGACGCATCTTTTGGCCGCATTCCTGATGCAGACGCGTTGGCGGAACAGCTCAATGCGATCCCCGGCGTCGTGGAACACGGTCTATTCATAAACTTGGCATCCCTCGCGATCATCGCCGGTCCGGCGGGAGCGCGCGTGATGGAGCCGAAAAACTAACAGGAGCATAGAATTACATGATCAGCATTTCGGGTATGGGCCGTTTCGCCTCGATCGCCGTCATCGCCGGCAGCGTCATGCTGGGTGCGTTGTCCGCCAAGGCTCAGGACGTTGCTCCCGAGCATCTGCAGGCCGCCCGGGCCGCGATTGATGCACTCGGCGTCACCGATCGTTTCGATGCCATCCTGCCGAACATTATGGACCGTCTGACGGTGCAGCTCATCCAGGCGTATCCGAATCTGCAGGACCAGATTTCGTCGACCGTCGAGGCCGAGGCTCTGAAGCTTGCGGCTCGCCGCGCCGATCTCGAGCGCGAAGCCGCCCTCGTCTATGCGAAGGCCTTCACGCCTGAAGAACTGCAGGCCATCACCACCTTCTATTCGAGCGAAGCCGGCAAGAAGTTGCTGAAGGACGGGCCAATTGCCACGCGCGAATTGCTGAAGGCGGCCGATATCTGGACCTCCGGCATGGCCCGCGACCTGGAAAAGCAGGCCAACGATGCGCTTCTGAAGGAAGTGCAGGCAGCACAGCCTGCGGCCGAGGCGCCCAAGCCCTGATTGCTTGCCTGTTGAATTATCGAGCCCGGGACCCGTCCCGGGCTTTTCTTTTTGGGGCGCGGCCTCCTATATCAGGCTGAAATTCGGCGAAGCCGCACAGCGCAGGAGCAAGATGCATGACCCAGTTCGACTATGATCTGTTCGTAATCGGGGGCGGTTCCGGCGGTGTGCGCAGCGCGCGCCTGACAGCGGCTATGGGCAAGAAGGTGGCGATCGCAGAGGAATACCGTTTCGGCGGAACCTGCGTGATCCGAGGCTGCGTTCCGAAGAAGCTTTTCGTCTACGCCTCGCAGTTTCACGAGCATTTCGAGGATGCCGCCGGTTTCGGCTGGACGGTCGGGGAGAGCCGGTTCGATTGGCATGCGCTTGTCGCGGCGAAGGACAAGGAAATCGACCGGCTGGAGGGGCTTTACCGCAAGGGGCTGGAAGGGGCGGGGGCCGAGATCCTGCAGACCCGCGCGGAACTCACCGGCCCGCATAGCGTGCGGCTTGTCGCGACCGGAAAGGAGGTGACGGCCGAGCGGATCGTCATTGCCGTCGGCGGCGCGCCCAATCCGCATGCCTCGCTGCCGGGACACGAGCTGTGCATCTCGTCCAATGAGGCGTTCCACCTCGAGAAGCTGCCGCGCTCGATCCTGATTGCCGGCGGTGGTTATATCGCCGTCGAGTTCGCCAACATCTTCCATGGGCTTGGCGTGGAAACCACGCTGATCTACCGCGGGGCCGAGATCCTGAGCCGCTTCGATCAGGACATCCGGCGGGGATTGCACGAAGCCATGGAGGCAAAGGGAATCCGCATCCTTTGCCACGACCACATCCAGAAGGTCGAGAAGAGCCCGGCGGGCAGTCTTGCCGTGGACACGATGAAGAACGGCGTTCTGGTGGTCGAGACGGTAATGCTGGCGCTGGGGCGCGATCCGAACACCACGGGACTGGGACTTGAGGCTGCCGGTGTCGAGGTCAACGAGCGGGGTGCGGTCGTCGTCGATCGCTATTCGCGAACCAATGTCCCCAGCATATTCGCCCTCGGAGACGTGACTGATCGCGTTCAGTTGACGCCGGTCGCGATTCACGAGGCCATGTGCTTCATCGAGACGGAGTACAAGAACAACCCGACCTCACCCGATCATGATCTGATCGCGACGGCGGTCTTCTCGCAGCCGGAGGTCGGAACGGTCGGGCTTTCGGAAGAACAGGCGGCGAAGAAGTTCGACGAAATCGAGGTTTACCGGGCGCAGTTCCGGCCGATGAAGGCGACGCTGTCCGGCCGGGCGGAAAGGATGATCATGAAGTTGATCGTCAACGCGGCCGATCGCAAGGTGGTCGGTGCCCATATCCTGGGACACGACGCCGGCGAGATGGCCCAGCTCCTGGGGATCACCCTGAAGGCCGGTTGCACAAAGGATGATTTCGATCGCACCATGGCGGTGCATCCGACGGCTGCGGAAGAACTCGTCACCATGTACAGCCCGACCTACCGGGTGAGAAACGGCGAACGCGTCTAAGGAGAATTTTGGGTGCCCGCCTGCTCTCAATCGGGCGGGCATCTGTTTATCGCGGCCGGCCCCATGAGGCTCCGGCCTGTAAGTGCAATCAGAAGATCTTGATCAGTTCGGTGGCAACGATCGGTGCGGTGAAGACCACCACGGCCACCAGGGTCAACAATGCGAGCCGCAATCTGCGGTTCCGACGGGTTTGTACGCCACTCCAATCATACGCCATCACAATGATCCTCATGATCAACGTGAGAAGCCATAGGCTTCCCAACTCACTGCACTGCCCCCACCCGAGCAGGTAGAGAGCGAGGCTTGCGTGAAGCTTTCCGTAGTCAGTCGATGCACGACCGGGCTGCGGTATCAGGAGAGTTGCGATGATGCGACTCACCCGGATTGGGGGCAAGATCGGGTCTTGCCAGCACAAGGCGCCTGGCTGTGGAAACTGTGGGTAACCCGTGTGCGCCGCAGCAATCAGATATCTTGCAACCAGTTGATGGCCGGCTGCCAGAGGGTGTCGCGGAATTGCTGGCGGAAGAAACCCAAATGGCCGATGGGCCCTCCAGCCTCATCGGGCGACAGCCAGCGGATCTCGGTGGGTGCCTGAGTGTAATGTTTCAGCAGGGCGTGCTGCGCGCGGGGTGTGCCCCAGGGGTCGTCAGTCATGCCGAGGGCGAGAATGGGTGTGCGGACCTCGGCGAAACGTCGCACGGCGTCCATTGTCGGATCGGCGAAGAAATAGTCGGGATGACGTCCCCAGCGCGCCCATTCGCGGAAGATGGTTCCCGGCAAGGTTTGTCCGAGCCCGATACGTCCGGGGACTTTGCCCAGCAACAGCGCGAGCGGCACGCCAATCAGGTTCATCTGGCTGAACACACGGTAACGAGGTTTCGTGTTGCCCCAGTATCCAGTCATGGTCGCGACCATCAGGTAGCGGCAAAAGTGGTCCGCACAGCCACCGAGGGCGAGGACTTGCCCGCCGAAGGACTGACCGATGCCGACGACGGGGTGACCCGGTGCCTGCGCCTCCAGCGTCTTCAAAGCCGCCGGCATGTCGAAATGGGCCCAGTCGCGCATCAGCATAGGTCTGCGCCAGCCAGGCGGTGCCATGGACCCTGACACGCCGCGATAATCATAGGTGAGGGCGGCGCGAAACCCGTGATGTTTTACGAGATGCTCGGCGAACCGCGCATAAAAGCCGCGCGGCACGGCTGCCGCCGAGGAGATCAGCGCGAGCGGACCGTCACCTCTCCCGCCAAACACTGTCGAGGCTAACGAAAAACCATCCGCCGTGGTGATTGCCACGTCACGCCGTTCGGGCGTCGGCGCGGCATCTTGCTCTGTCATCCGGATCCTCCCATCGCAGACTGCGACATATTACTTTTACGTATTGGTCAATACAAGCATGGTGTCTTCAGCCCCCACCCAGTGACCTGCTAAAATGCCGATTGTCTCTTCTTCCCGTTCTGCGACGGAAGTGTTCGAAAGCCCTTAAACTTCGGCTTTCCAACCCTTAGATAACCGTTTATAAGCCCCCATCCCTTGCGGCCGGGAGGTTGCCGCAGTTCCAGTACGAGACAGGTGACGACAATGGCGCAGAATTGGACCCCGAGCAGCTGGCGGCAGAAGCCGATCAAGCAGGTTCCGGCGTATCCGGACCAGAATGCATTGAAGGCTGCTGAAGAGCAGCTTGCATCCTATCCGCCGCTTGTCTTTGCCGGTGAAGCCCGCCGCCTGAAGAAGTCGCTTGCGCAGGTCGCGGAAGGCAATGCCTTCCTGCTGCAGGGCGGCGACTGCGCCGAAAGCTTCGCCGAGCACGGCGCCGACAATATCCGCGACTTCTTCCGCGCCTTCCTGCAGATGGCCGTCGTCCTGACCTTCGGTGCACAGCTGCCGGTGGTCAAGGTCGGCCGTATCGCCGGCCAGTTCGCCAAGCCGCGGTCTTCCGACATGGAAAAGATCGGTGACGTCGAACTGCCGAGCTATCGCGGTGACATCATCAACGGCATCGAGTTCACCGAAGAGGCTCGCATCCCGAACCCCGAGCGCCAGCTGATGGCCTATCGCCAGTCGGCCGCGACGCTCAACCTGCTGCGCGCCTTCGCGATGGGTGGCTATGCCAACCTCGACAACGTGCACCAGTGGATGCTGGGCTTCATCAAGGACAGCCCGCAGGCCGAGCGGTACCGGAAGCTCGCCGACCGCATCTCCGAAACCATGGACTTCATGAAGGCGATCGGCATCACGTCGGACAACAATCCGAGCCTGCGTGAGACCGATTTCTTCACCAGCCACGAAGCGCTGCTGCTTGGCTATGAAGAGGCGCTGACCCGTGTGGATTCCACGTCCGGTGACTGGTACGCCACGTCTGGCCACATGATCTGGATCGGCGACCGCACGCGCCAGGCCGACCACGCGCATCTCGAATACTGCCGCGGTATCAAGAACCCGATCGGTCTGAAATGCGGCCCGTCGTTGCAGGCGGACGACCTTCTGAACCTGATCGACATCCTGAACCCGCAGAACGAAGCTGGTCGTCTGACCCTGATCTGCCGCTTCGGCCACGACAAGGTTGCCGAGCACCTGCCGCGCCTCATCCGAGCCGTCGAGCGCGAAGGCCGCAAGGTGGTATGGTCCTGCGATCCGATGCATGGCAACACGATCACGCTCAACAACTACAAGACCCGTCCGTTCGAGCGGGTCCTGTCGGAAGTGGAGAGCTTCTTCCAGATCCATCGTGCCGAGGGTTCGCATCCGGGTGGAATTCATATCGAGATGACCGGCAAGGATGTTACGGAATGCACCGGTGGTGCCCGCGCCGTATCGGCCGAGGATCTGCAGGATCGCTACCACACCCATTGCGACCCGCGCCTCAATGCCGACCAGGCGCTGGAACTTGCCTTCCTGCTCGCCGAGCGGATGAAGGGCGGCCGGGACGAAAAGCGCATGATGGTTGCGAACGGCTGAAACCAAACTTCAGTTTTCAGAGTTTGACGATCGGGCGGGCTTCAACGAAGCTCGCCCGAAATCGTTTGTCGAGGAGAAGGTCATGGCCGGACAACACCTGGGAAAATGCCTGTGCGGCGCTGTCACGATTACCGTTGCGGGCGAAATCGGAGCGGTCGGATACTGTCACTGCAGTCAGTGTCGGCGCCAGACCGGGCTCTATTACGCCACTACGAATGCCTCGATCGGCGACGTTTCGATTTCGGGGGAAGAGCATATCGCTCGATATCGCGCAAGCCCTGACGCAGATCGCGCTTTCTGCCGCATCTGCGGCTCCGCGCTATTCTGGAAGGGGGATGGCGAGGAGACGATCTCGCTGATGGCGGGACTGTTCGACGTTCCCACGGGTCTGAAAGGCGGCTATCACATCTATTGTGACGACAAGGCTGATTTCTACGAGATCAACGATGGGTTGCCCCAATATGCCGCCAGCCAGAGCTGACAGCAGTGCATTGATCAAGCCGCAACGACATTGGCCATCGGCGCGATGCCGAGTTGATCGCAGGCCTGGTGATAGGCGATATCGAGAGCTGCGAATTTTGCGGACTGCCAGGTGAAATAGTCTTCGAGAAAGACCTTGCCCAGCCACAGGCTGCCGCGACGGCGCGGCAGTTCCCAGCCGAGAAGGCCGTCCGTTTCCGCTTTCTTGAACATCCGCTTCAGATTGGTTGCCGACACCTGATAAACTTCGCTCAGTTCGGCCAGGGTCACAGGGCCGGCAAGATGGCGCGCCGCCTGGCGGTCCACGTCATTCAGGCGCGATACGAGATCGTGCAGGACCATACCGCCGAGGTCGGACCATAGGAAATGGCCGATCGAGTCCGCCGGATCGCGCCACACGGGATCATCGACGAGCATGTCGGCGGCCAGCGGCTGTGCCAGAATGAAAATCGCTTCGTGATCGATCGATGTCTGTTCTCGCCTGCCGCCATCGAGGCGGTCAAGGCAGGCCATATGGCCGTTGAACCAGCTGCGCATGCCGCCGAGGCTGAGCTCCGTTGCTTCCAGAACGCGCACGCGTCGGTCCGGCACATCGGGGACATCGCGCAGGAATTTGTATGCCACCAGTTCGGCCAGATATCCCGTCGCCGTGTTACGGCTCGCGGCTCCGAGCCGCATGACGGTTTCGACGAACCGGGTTGCCGTCAGACCGGACAGCGGATCGTCCGGCGTCCGGCGCAGTGCGAGCGCAAACAACGACTGCGTCATCAGCCACTTGCGATGCGACGCCTTCAGCCGCGACATTCGCGGTGTCTGCAGATGGATTCCAATCAGGTGTCGAGCGATCTGTTTTTCGATCGAGGGAAATAGCGGATGGGCCGCAATTTCAGCACGCGTCATGGGCGGCATTGCACAGCTCTGCTTCGTACTTTTTGACTATTGTCACTAAAGAATGCGGCTGTCCGGTCTCAAGGATCGCAGAAATCTGATCGAATACTGTCAAGCGCTGCGAACGACTGAACAAAAAAAGTCTATGCCGCAAATCTTGAAGGGTCGCAAGATATCCACGCGATCAAATCATCCAGTATCGGTAACAACTTGTTGGGGCGATCTCTGCCGCCCCGCGTCAGCTGTTGGGCTGCAAGCGGAACGCCTGTTCGGGGAAGAACCGGTCTATGCCATAACCTTCACCGAACATGACGTCATGCTGCAGCAGTCGGTAGTCTCGGATCAGCGGGTCCACGGCGCCCGCCTGAGCCCAATCGGCCTGAGACTTGGCATTGCGGCCAATCAGCTGATGCCTGTCGACGACCGTATAGCGTTCTCCGACGCGACCGAGCACGCCGGTGTAGTAGGGGTGGCGATATCCGGCGAGGCGCACGACCACGTGTGGCAGCTGCGAGGGGCTGACCGAGCCGATGTCCTTCTGCACGCCGCGCTTGGACGACCAGACGACCAGCGGGGTTTCGTGCTCGCGTTTCATCGTCGGGACGGACGCTTTGCGGGTCGCCACCACATTCGGCATGTAGCCGCTTTCGGTGTAGACGTCGCCGAGCGGGGGAAGGTGGTCGCCAAACATCACGATGATGGTTTCGCGGCGGCGCTTCTTTGCCCAGTCCATCAACATCTTCAGGCTTTGGTCGGCTTCCTTGACGCCCTGCGTATAGGTCGCGAGCGTTTTGGTCGGAGCATCCGACAGCGTGGGAGCATCAACCTCGACCGTGTTCTTTGCGTAGCGGTGCTCCTCGTAAGGGCCATGGCCCTGGAGCGTGACCGCGAAGAAGAAGAACGGTGCTTCCGTATTGTCTGCTTCCTTGATGATGTACCGCGTCAGCGCGTCGTCTGAGGCAAAGATGCCGCGCTTGTCCATCGCCGGCATGTTCTCTTCCGAACGGAACTGCTGGAAACCGAGTGCCTGATAGACGTTCTGTCGGTTCCAGAACCAGCTCTGGAAGGGGTGGAAGGCTTTCGTCACATAGCCCTTGGATTCGAAGAAGGTGGCGAGCGACGGAAGCGGGCGGCGGATGTATTGCTGGTAAGGGATGCTGCCGTAAGGCAGGAAGGCGTTCGAGAAGCCGGTCAAGGCCTCGAATTCCACATTCGCGGTCATGCCGCCGAACTCGGGGGAGAACATGTTGTTGCCAGAGGATGCCGCACGGATTGTCGGCATCGGATCCTCGGAATAGCGGACGCTGGTCAGTCGCGTCGGATCCCAGAGGCTCTCGCTCATCACGACGATCACATCGGCCTGGCGTCCCGAGAAGAAGGAGGCGGGTACACGGTCGGACGGGATGTCGGTGATTGCGGGCTGGCTGTAGCCATCCGGCGCGCTGACACGGGCCATGGGCACATTGAAGGCAAAGGCCATCAGGAAGCCATTGTGGCGATAGTTCTCCTTCTGGTCCCACATCATGGGCACGATGTTCAACCGGTCACGAAAGGCCGAGAACGCCATCGGATCCATGAGCGAGATGAAGCCGGCGAGCAGCGGAAAGGAGACCACGAGGCGCGCACCGCGACCGACGAGGTTGAGGCGTGGGAACACCTTGCGGCTTTTCCAGATGAGCGTGATCAGGGCGACGATGAAGGCCAGGCTCCCGACCGCCAGACCCACTGCCTTCATGGGTTCCGCTGCTACCATGGCCGGCAGAAGTTCCATGATCTGACGACCGAAGAGCAGGTCGCTCGGAAACAGCGGATCCGACAGGAATAGCTGCTTCTGCCCGGAGAAGAAGGCGGGGAGGAGCAGGAGCGGGCCGATGAAGAGCGTCGACTGGTAGGCCTTGCCGATGATCGCATCGGTGAAGGCGAGAATGAGGAAGACGATGCCTACCGCGACCAGTCCGGGGCGGCTAGTTGAGGTCATGTATTCCACGACGTCGATCATGCTGCCGCGGGCCAGGATCTCGCTCAGTAAAACGATGGAGGCGGCAATCAGCGCCGTGTTGATCCATTGGACGAGAAGCTGGACAACCCAGGAGCTTCCGAGCTCTCGCTCGCGTGTCGCGCCGAAAGCGCTAAAGATGTTCGCGACAAGCGATTTCGGGCTGGACTGGACCACTTCGAACTCCGGGTCTTGGGCAGATGTCGTCAAAGGTTCGCATAGGTGTCACATAAGTGTCATGAATGCTACATGAACCGTGATCGAGAAAGCTTTGTTCCCAGAATTTCCGGTGGTTTGGTTAGCGCGGCCGGGGGCTGTGGTTCGCCTGGAGAGCAAAGCGACATTGCGATCGGGCGGACGAGCGGCTAAATCGGTGTCATGAGCGATGCAAAGAAGATCTCCGACGTCCTGCGTATAGCAGTGGCACAGTTCAATCCGACGGTTGGCGACGTGACTGGCAACCTTGCCAAAGCGCGCGCGGCGCGCGCCGAAGCGGCCGGGCAGGGGGCCGATCTCCTGCTTCTGACGGAGCTCTTCATTTCCGGCTATCCGCCGGAAGATCTGGTTTTGAAACCGGCTTTTCTGAAAGCCTGCCTCCAGGCCGTCGAGACGCTTGCGGCCGATACCGCTGACGGCGGGCCAGGCGTGATCGTCGGCTTCCCGCGGCAGGGCGAGAAGGGGCGGCACAATTCCGTGGCGATCCTGGATGGTGGCAAGATTCTCGGCTTCCGCGACAAGATCGATTTGCCAAACTATGGCGAGTTTGACGAAAAGCGCGTCTTTGTCGAAGGCGAGATGCCGGGGCCGGTCAACTTCCGGGGTGTTCGGATCGGCGTTCCGATCTGCGAAGAGATCTGGAACGATCTCGGCGTCTGCGAGACGCTGGCCGAGACGGGTGCGGAGATCCTGCTCGTGCCGAATGGCTCGCCCTATTATCGCGGCAAGGTGGATGTGCGTCATCAGGTGGCGCTGCGCCAAGTGATCGAGACGGGCCTGCCGCTGATTTTCGCCAACCAGCTCGGCGGACAGGACGAACTGGTCTTCGACGGCGCGAGCTTTGCCTTCAACGGTGACAAGTCTCTCGCCTTCCAGATGAGCCAGTTCGAGGAGACCCTGTCAGTCACGACCTGGCGACGCACGGCCGAAGGCTGGCGCTGCGATCAGGGGCCGATGTCGCGGATCCCTGAGAAGGAAGAGGCTGACTACCGCGCCTGCGTGCTCGGTTTCCGCGATTACGTCAACAAGAACGGCTTCAAGAGCGTGGTGCTCGGTCTCTCGGGCGGTATCGATTCGGCTATCTGTGCAGCGATCGCCGTCGATGCGCTGGGCGAAGAGCGTGTGCGCACGATCATGCTGCCCTACCGCTATACCTCGCAGGAAAGTTTTGCCGACGCCGAGGCCTGCGCCAAGGCGCTCGGCTGCCACTATGACATCGTGCCGATCCAGGACCCGGTCGAGGGCTTCCTTTCGTCGCTCTCGGACATGTTTGAGGGGACCGAGAGCGGCATCACCGAGGAGAACCTGCAGAGCCGCACGCGCGGCACGATCCTCATGGCGATCTCCAACAAGTTCGGCTCGATGGTGGTGACAACCGGCAACAAGTCGGAAATGTCGGTCGGCTATGCGACGCTCTACGGCGACATGAACGGCGGCTTTAACCCGATCAAGGACCTCTACAAGATGCAGGTCTATGCGCTGTCGGCCTGGCGCAATGCCAACGTTCCCCCGGGTGCACTCGGTCCCTCGGGCGAGGTGATCCCTGCCAACATCCTGTCAAAGGCCCCGTCTGCGGAGCTTCGGCCGAACCAGACCGACCAGGATTCACTGCCGCCCTATCCTGTTCTCGACGACATTCTCGAATGCCTGGTCGAGAAGGAAATGGGTGTCGACGAGATCGTCGCACGCGGTCACGACATCGCAACCGTGCACCGGGTCGAGCACCTGCTCTATCTCGCCGAATACAAGCGCCGCCAGTCGGCACCGGGCGTGAAGATCACCAAGAAGAATTTCGGACGCGATCGTCGCTATCCGATCACGAACCGATTCCGTGATCGCTGAGTGATCCGGAACGGGCGAGAGGAAGCAGCATGCGCAGTTCCGTCGAAATCTTTGACATCAACACCCGCGAATGCGAGGTCGTCTGGCAGACGGAAGACCTCGTCGAGGCGCCGAACTGGTCGCGGGACGGCGAGTTCCTCGTCGTGAACGGCGACGGGCTGCTCTATGCCCTGCCGCTCGATGAGGAGGATCCGGAGCCGGAATTGATCGATACCGGTTTTGCTGTTCGGCTGAACAACGACCACGGGATCTCCCCGGACGGTGCCTCGATCGCCTTCTCGGACCATACGCTCTTCGGCAAGTCCTGCATCTATATGTTGGGTGACGGGGACGACGAACCGCGCCAGGTCACTGACAAGATGCCGTCCTACTGGCATGGCTGGTCGCCGGACGGAAAGGAACTTGCCTATTGCGGCGATCGCGGCGGTGTCTTCGACATCTACACGATCCCGACAAAAGGCGGGCCAGAGCGGCGGCTGACGCAGGGCGAGGGGCACAATGACGGTCCCGACTATTCGACTGACGGCCAGTGGATCTATTTCAATTCCAGCCGCACCGGCACTATGCAGATCTGGCGGATGCGCACGGATGGTAGCGACCTGCAGCAGCTCACCTCCGACGACTATGGCGACTGGTTCCCGCATCCGTCGCCAGATGGGAAGAAGGTGCTGTTCCTCTCCTATGATGCCGACGTGACAGGGCACCCGCGTGACAAGCAGGTTCGGCTGCGTCTGATGGATGCCGATGGCGGGAATGTCGAGACGCTCATCGAGTTCTTCGGCGGGCAGGGATCGATCAATGTGCCGAACTGGGCTCCGGACGGAACGGCCTTCGCCTTCGTGCGCTATTTCCCCCAGCCTGAGTGACGCTGTCGCTTTTGGTCTGTCCTCCGCAATCTCCGTCAAGTAGAACACCTGTGTCAGGTGCCTGCCGCAAGGCGGGAGAATCGGGAAGCCGGTGAAAATCCGGCACGTGCCCAACGCTGTGAGGCGGATGTGACGTGTCAGGGGAAACCCAGCCACTGGAGGAATCCGGGAAGGCGCACGTCGCGGATGATGCTCAGTCAGAAGACCGGCCTGGCGAGATAGACCGAACCCGCGTGGACGGCGGGTGGTTGCGCATTGTGGGGATTACGATGCACGACAAACCGAACGAGTTTCTCGTCCGGACAGCGCCCTTTGCCGAGCCAGACAAGGACGCCGTCTACCGCGCCATCCATACGCGCCGCGATGTGCGCGATCAGTTCCTTCCCGATCCGCTGCCGGACGATCTCGTGCGCCGCCTGTTGGGAGCCGCCCATGCCGCGCCTTCCGTGGGCTTCATGCAGCCCTGGAGCTTTCTGCTAATTCGCAGTGCAGCTCAGCGAGAGGCGATTTGGCAGGCGTTCAGACGCGCGAACGAAGAGGCGGAGGCGATGTTTCCGGATGAACGTCGCAGCGCGTACCGGGCGCTGAAACTGGAGGGTATCCGCAAGGCGCCTCTCAACATCTGCATCACCTGCGACCCGGATCGGGCCGGGCCCGTCGTGCTTGGTCGGACCCACAATCCGCGCATGGATGCCTATTCGACCGTGTGCGCCATTCAAAATCTTTGGCTTGCCGCCCGTGCCGAAGGGGTCGGTGTCGGTTGGGTCAGCATCTTTCACGAGGCAGACGCCAAAGAGATCCTCGGCATTCCGGAGCGCGTCGAGATCATTGGCTATCTTTGTCTTGGTTACGTCGCGGAACTCTACGATCGGCCCGAGCTGGAGGTGAAGGGGTGGCGAAGGCGCCTCGCCCTCGACGATCTGATCTTCGAGGAGCAATGGCCGGCGTGCGCGGGCTCCGACGAACTTACGTAAGAAACGCTATTCCTGCAAAGGCTGCGGACCGGGAGCTGCGGGCTTCGTCAGGTCGATGCTGCCGGTTTGCGGAGGCAGGAAGACCGGGCCGACACGACGGACGTTGAGCGCTGCCGCGTCGAGCTCTCGTACTGGCGCGGGGATCACTGCGTCGACCCGGGCTGCCGGCGCGTCTTGCGGCTTCACGGTAAGGATTGACGACTGATAGTCCGGCACGGCCGGGCGCGGGGTCATCCTCTGGTGGTAACGTCCGAAATCGCACTGGCATTGCGGATCCTCCGCCGGCCGGCGTGTGCGATAGACGAAGGCATTGGGCATGTCGCGATAGGGCTGTCCGGTCGCGGCGGATACCATGTCGGAGGTTTCGCCGGAACTGGCCGAATGGAAGAAGAGTTCGGTTTCGACACCGGGACACATCTGCTGGCATTGCGCGGCGTCCCGGGCAAAGTTGATGGCGGACGTGCGTGAGGAAATCGGGAAAAAGCCACCGTCGCAGGTTCGCACGCAGAGTGTGCGGACATCGCCGGTCGGCAGCATGCCGATCGACGGTCGGAAGGAGAGGGCCGCTTCAGCTGCGCGATCCGGTCGATAGGGTTCAGCCAGCGTGTCGAGATATGGAACTCGTTCGGGCTCTTCAGGCGCAGAGACGACGGTGCTTCCGCTATCGCAGCCATGATCGGCGAGCGCCTGCTCAAGCCGCGCCGTTTCAGCTTCGCCCAGTCCCTCGCGCAGCTCGACGAGCTTGCTGGTCAGGATCTCCCTGTTGCGCTCCATGCGTTCAAGTGCCTTGGCGAGATCGCCACAGTCACTGCCGCCATCGGCGCGGATCGTAGTGATCGACGAGGTGAGGCAGCGCAGCCGCCGCTGGTCCTGCCGAGCTTTGCGCAGTTCGAGATTTTGCTGCGCAATGGCTCCGGCATAGCGGTTGATGTCATCGGACGAGACCGTGGACCGCGCCGAAACAAGTCGTTCTCGCAGCCTCTCGCATGCCAGCGACGTGGCTCTGGCGTCCTGCAGGGTGGCTGCAAGGCAGGCGATGGCCATCAGGGGGGCGAGCAGTCTGGTCAGTGGTTTCATGGCTCCGACCGGGGTGCCTGGCGGTACACAACGGTTTTGTGTTTCCGGAGACACCATAAGGCAGTTGGCGCCAAAGTAAAATGACGGGTGAGAGAGCGGCTGCGGCCTGGCAAGGCAACCGCTCCCCGTGCGTCATGCAGCGCGCGCGGAAGCCAGCGTCATCGGTTGCTCCAAGACGGTGCCATCGATCGCGGCAACGGCTTTCATCCGATTGAGCAGATCGTGGCTAACCTCCCAGGAGACAGCCACCGCCTGGACCGTTCCGATGCGCTGGGGGTCGGCGATGCGTTCGCCGGGGCAACCCATGCGCTTGAACATCCGCTCGAGGAAGACATCCGTGACCGTGACGATGTGGCTGAGACCCGAGGCAAGTCCAAGTTCGCCGACACCGCACATGAGCTCTGCTGCAGCAATCGTCACCTGGTTGCTAGCGCGATCCTGGGAGATTTCCGGATCGATGCAGAAGCGGCTCGATTCCCAGATCGCGGCGCTGCGTATTTCGGGGCCCGGCCCTAGCAGTTGGGGGAAGGTGTCGTCGAGCATGTTCGGACCAAGCGTGGGAAGCAGCCGCAGAGCCCCGCGCAGCGCCCCGCTTTCACCGTAGGACAGGACGTAGAGCGGGTTCGCGCGGTCATAGTTGTCGATTTCCCAGGCGTCGCGCACCTGCACGTCCCAGCCGAGCAGGTCATGGAAGACACGCTTACGCAACCGATGCATGGCGTCGATATCGGCGGGAAACTGCTGGCGTCGTGCGCCGTTGATGATCCTGATCATGCTGAACTCCTTGAAGACCGTCGGAGCGGACAACATGGAGTTCATAGGAAATTCCTGAAACTGGCGGTGGCGCCAGCTTCACGGATTGCAATCTATGATATGATGGATCGTCCCGACTTCCGTCAGTTGGGCGTGCGGTCGGAGAGGCGGGGAATAATCCCTTGCCAGACGGCTTCGGCGACCGCCTGGGCATTGTTGACGACTTCCAATTTGTCGCGAGCATTGGCCATAAAGTAACGTACGGTACGCTCCGTGATGCCGAGTATGATCGCGGCCTCCCAATAACTCTTGCCGGCGGCGATCCAGGCCAGTGTCTCGGTCTCACGGCGTGTCAGCAGCGTCTTACTGCGGCGTCGCTGCGGCTTTCGTGTGGTCGACTTGGCGAGCCGCGCATGCAGTCGCCCCGCAAGGCTTGAGACATCGCGGTCATTCACGCGACGCCAGTCACCCCATCTGTCCTTCTCGTCCTCTGCCTGGACAAGAAGGCAGGCGCGGCGTCCAGGATGCGACAGCAGCGGATAGCCCACGCCGATCCGTGTGTTATCTCCTAAGCTGAACCGGCCGCTTGGATGAGGCGCTGATAGGGCTGCCAGATCGATTTGAACCGGTTCGATTTCGGAAAAGACGTACAAGAGCTGGTCGCGCAATGGGCGTTCCATGAGGAGCCGCGCGGTCCTTTTGGCGTCGCTCGGCCTGCTGTGAACCAGTCTGTTCAGTTTCAGCCGTTCGGAGCCGATCACACCGTCGACATAGATCACGGCGCCGGTTTGATAACTGGCCTGAAGCTTTTGCAGAAATGTGGACGGTTCGAACTGCTCCTGTTGGTCGAGCCAGTTCACTAGGTCGAAATACACGCCCTCTTGCCCCATCGAATGACCCTAGATTCTCAGGGATACAATTTCAGGGTTACAGCTCTGACTTGTCCAGCGTCAAATCTGCGCGCTTCCCGTTGTTGATTTTTTCGGGCGCGCCTCGTGTGGCGTCAAACTGTCAGCGGCCTTGGGCCCCGTTTCGATTGACTGGCTTTCTCACCCAGCGACAGATCCAATTCGGGCGTCCCACTCTTTTCGCAGGATCGCGTATTGCATGGTGTTTTCGTAAATCGGGAGACCGTCATCCCCGTTTCGGAAAGACACGTATTCCATGAACAGGCCTTCGCGGCGCATGCCCAGCCGCTCACACAGGCGCTGGGATGGGATGTTGTTATCCTCCACATAGGCATAGAGCCTGCGCGCCTGCTTGACCGAGAAAAGCCATTGAAACAGTGCGCGCGCGGCCTCGGACGCAAGACCTGTTCCGGAAAAGGCCGGATTGAAGTTCCATCCAACCGAGACCGTGTCGTCCTCCGGTACCGCGAACAGATCGCCGATAAGCTTATCCGTTCCGCTTAGGCAAACCGCAATGTATTCGTCGCTTTGGCTCCGACTTTCCGCCTCCGCCTTCGCGGTGCCCATGTCGTCAAGTTTCATGGACAGGAAACAACTGACCGACGGTTCCTGCAGATAGGCAAAGAGATCCTCGGCATCCTCCACCCGAAAATTCCTTAAGGTGAGGCGGGGCGTTTCGATACTCTCCATTCGAACACTCCGAGTTTCAGGGCCTGGCTTCCGAGCGGGAAGCCTGTCCTGACCGCCTCAGGCCTCCGGCTGGGAGGCCTCAACGACGGCCAAGGCTGCCATGTTGACCACGCCGCGCGATGTGACGGAGGTCGACAGCACGTGGGCAGGCAGAGCGGCGCCAAGCAGGATCGGGCCGACATGCAGCGCGTCCATCATCGTGCGAACGATGCCAAGCGAGATGTTGGCTGCGTCGAGATTGGGGAAGACCAGGAGATTGGCTTCACCTGTCAGGGTGCTGTCCGGCATGGCGCGCTTGCGCAAGGCTTCCGACAAGGCCGAGCCACCTTGCATTTCGCCATCAACCTCGAGATCAGGCGCTGCCTTGCGAATGATTTCGAGGGCCTGGCGCATCTTCGAGGCGCTGGCAGACGGACGGGAGCCGAAGTTCGAGTGGGACAGGAGTGCCGCTTTCGGGCTGATGCCGAATCGGCGGATTTCTTCCGCGGCTAGGATCGTCATTTCGGCGATCTCCTCGGCACACGGATCGTCCGTGACGAATGTGTCGGTGAAGAAGATCGCACCGCGCTGGGAGATCAGCAGGCTCAGGCCCGAGAAGTCGCGTACGCCCGGTCGCTTGCCGATAATCTGCCGAACATCGCGCAGGTGCCGATCGAAACGGCCTTCGACACCGCAGATCAGCGCATCGGCTTCGCCGCGCTTGACGGCGAGCGCGCCGATCACCGTCGTGTTGGTGCGCACGATGGTTCGTGCGGCTTCCGGGTTGATGCCGGCACGTCCGACGAGCGCGAAATAGTCGTCAACGTAGTCGCGATAACGCGGATCGTCTTCCGGGTTGACCAGCTGAAAGTCGACCCCGGGGCGAATGCGCAGCCCGTAGCGCTTCAGGCGCGTCTCGATGATCTGCGGGCGCCCGATCAGGATCGGCTCGCCGATGCCATCTTCGAGCAGCACCTGAGCGGCGCGCAGCACGCGTTCGTCTTCACCTTCCGCAAAGATCACGCGCTTCTTGGCGGCCGCCTTTGCAGCGGCGAAGATCGGCTTCATCACGAAGCCGGAGCGGAAGACGAAACGGTTGAGCTGGTCGAGATAGGTGTCGTAATCGGCGATTGGACGGCGGGCGACGCCGCTTTCGGCGGCCGCCTTGGCCACGGCCGGGGCGATGCGCAGGATCAGGCGCGGATCGAACGGAGAGGGGATCAGATAGTCCGGGCCGAATGTCGGCGTCTCACCGGTATAGGCACGGGCGGCCACTTCGGAGACTTCCTCGCGGGCGAGGGCCGCGATGGCGCGCACGGCGGCCATCTTCATCTCTTCGTTGATCGTCGTCGCGCCGCAATCGAGGGCGCCCCTGAAGATGTAGGGGAAACAGAGGACGTTGTTGACCTGGTTGGGGAAGTCGGAGCGTCCGGTGCAGATCATTGCGTCCGGACGGGCGGCCCGCGCCTCCTCCGGCATAATTTCCGGCTTCGGGTTGGCGAGCGCCATGATCAACGGGCTCGGCGCCATGCGGGCAAGCAGTTCCGGCTTCAGGACCCCAGCAGCGGAAAGGCCGAGGAAAACGTCGGCGTCGTCGATGCTTTCGGACAGCGACCGCTTGTCTGTCTCCTGGGCGTAGACTTCCTTCCACGGATCCATCAACTCGTTGCGGCCCTTGTAGACGAGACCTTCGATGTCGTGGACCCAGATATTCTCGCGCTTTGCACCGAGAATGACGAGCAGGTTGAGGCAGGCGAGGGCTGCAGCACCGGCACCCGAGGCGACGATCTTGACGTCCTCGATCTTCTTGCCGGCCAGTTCAAGCCCGTTGAGGATCGCGGCAGCGACGATGATCGCGGTCCCATGCTGGTCGTCATGGAAGACGGGGATGTTCATCTTCGCGCGCAGCTGGTCTTCCACCTGGAAGCATTCCGGCGCCTTGATGTCCTCAAGATTGATGCCGCCGAAGGTCGGTTCGAGGGCCGAGATGCTGGAGACCATCTGTTCGACGGTCGGCGCCTCGATCTCGATGTCGAAGACGTCGATGCCGGCGAATTTTTTGAACAGGACGGCCTTGCCTTCCATCACCGGCTTGGATGCCAGGGGCCCGATATTGCCGAGGCCAAGCACCGCCGTGCCGTTGGAGATCACGGCCACCAGATTGGAGCGGGCGGTATAATGATCCGCTGCGGCCGGATCGTCCTTGATCGCAAGGCAGGGGGCGGCAACGCCGGGTGAGTAGGCAAGGGCCAGATCGCGCTGGTTGCCGAGCGGTTTGGTGGCCTGGATCTCGAGTTTCCCGGGACGCGGATAGCGATGATAGAAGAGCGCCTGTTCGTCGAGATCGGCCGTCTTCGGAGCCGCTTCGGTCTTGTTCTTATCGTGGGAAGTCATCGGGTCACCGGCAAGTCTTGTCACAAATTGGTCTGTTCCCCTCATACACGAAACGGCCTCGAGTGGTAGACCTTAGTTGAAACCGCCTGCCGCAGACGTCCCGCAAAATCACGCGCGATGGCGGCTGAGCCCGTGTCATCATCCTGAAACACGAGTCTGATTTAGCCTTGCGCAGTCAGTGCAAGAGGATAGCGCCGTGGAAGACGCAAGCGAAATTCGCCATTTCAGGACCCTTTTCATCTCGGACGTCCATTTGGGTTCGAAGGCTGCAAAGACCGATTTCCTGCTCGACTTCCTTCGCACGCACGAGGCAGACACCATCATTCTGGTCGGCGATATTGTTGACGGATGGCGCCTCAAGCGGAGCTGGTACTGGCCGCAGCCCTGCAACGACGTTGTGCAGAAGCTCCTGCGCAAGGCGCGCAAGGGCACGCGGATCGTCTACATCCCCGGCAATCACGACGAATTCCTGCGGGACTTCCCCGGCATGCATTTCGGCGGGATCGAAGTCGCAGAACGAATGATCCACGAGATGGCCGACGGAAAGCGCTATCTGGTGCTGCATGGCGACGAGTTCGACGTGGTGGTGCGCAATGCCCGCCTGCTCGCTTATCTCGGTGACTGGGCCTATGACACCGCGATCGCCATCAACGTCATGCTCGCTGCGATCCGGCGCAAACTCGGCATGCCCTACTGGTCGTTTTCGGCCTGGGCCAAGCTGCAGGTCAAACATGCGGTCAACTTTATTGGTGAGTTCCAGCGGGTGGTCGCCGAAGAGGCGCGGCGTAATGAGGTGGACGGTGTCATCTGCGGTCACATCCATCACGCGCTGATGCAGGACATTGACGGCATTCACTACGTCAATACCGGCGACTGGGTGGAGAGTTGCACGGCGGTCGCGGAACATCCGGACGGTCGCCTCGAGCTTATCTCCTGGGCGCACAAGATCAGTGCCGCAGGTGCCCCGAAGGCTGTCCCCCAGATGGTTCCCGTGATGATCCCGTCGCTCGACGCCGCCAAGAGCGAGGGTGTTCGCGCCGCGTGACGCCGTGGGCTGTTGCAAAGGCGCCATCGCGCGTTGCAATCAGCTGGACGTGTCGCAATTAACGCTTCAGCAAGGATTACATCCCGCTCGTCGGCCGTTATAGTGCGCGACATTCAATCACGTGATTTGCGGACCGGGATTCGGCCGGCGCAGGTTTGGAAGTTGTCGCGCCCTTGAAGTCGGTTCAGTCTGAGAACGCCCATATCGAGATCGACCGCAACGCGCATGTCGACTACGACGTGATTCGGCTCAGCGGCAGCTGGAAGAACACCAGCCTTTCGGACATGATCAAGTCTGCAGGCCCCCTTGTCGAGGATGACGGCACGCGGCCCGAGGTCATCGACATTGATGGTGTCAACGCCATGGATACGGCGGGCGCCTGGCTGATCCGCCGGTTCATGACCCAGAGACGGGCACGCGGGCGGCAGATCGATTTGTCCGGTGGCGATCCGCAGATGCGCGAACTGATCGAAGCGCTGCCGGAACGCGTTGAGCCACCCGAGCACAAGCCCGACACGCGCAGCCGTTTCGAACGCATCTTCGACCCGATCGGTCGCCTGACGGTCGGTCTGTGGGAGGATGCGGTCGCGATGATGTTCGTGCTGGGTTCGGCCGTGCGCGGTGCTCAGACGAAACTCGGGCGCGGCGCCGGGGTCTCGCCCGCCTCGGTGGTCAACCAACTCGACCACATGGGCGTTCGCGCCGTGCCGATCATCGTCCTGATGTCTTTCCTGATCGGCGCAATCATTGCCCAGCAAGGTGCCTTTCAGTTGCGCTATTTCGGCGCGGAAGTCTTCGTGGTCGATCTCGTCGGCATCTTGCAGCTCCGCGAAATCGGCGTGCTGTTGACTGCCATCATGATTGCCGGCCGTTCGGGCAGCGCGATCACTGCCGAAATCGGCTCGATGAAGATGCGCGAGGAGATCGACGCGTTGAAGGTGATCGGTCTCAATCCGATCGGTGTCCTCATCTTCCCGCGTCTGGTGGCGTTGACGATCGCGTTGCCGCTGCTGACCATCGTCGCCAATTTCGCCGCGCTCTATGGGGCGGCCGTGGTCTCCTGGGCCTATTCCGGCATCACCTTCGAGGTCTTCATCACCCGACTGCACGACGCCGTCGATTATTCAACGCTTGCGACCGGCATGATCAAAGCGCCGTTCATGGCACTGATCATCGGTATTATCGCCGCCGTCGAAGGCATGAAGGTGGGCGGCAGCGCCGAATCGCTCGGTCGCCACGTCACCGCCTCGGTGGTCAAATCCATTTTCGTGGTCATCCTCGTGGACGGGCTCTTTGCCATGTTCTACGCAGCGATCGATTTTTGAGGAGCCGGAATGTCCGATCAGACGCCTTCCTCATCCCGCCCCCGCGAAGCTGTCCTGTCGGTCAAGGACCTGACGGTCGGCTTTGGCGACAAGATCGTGCTCGACAAGTTGAATCTCGACATCTATCGCGGCGAGATTCTCGGTTTTGTCGGGGCCTCCGGTGCAGGCAAGTCTGTGCTGATGCGCACCGTGCTTCGGCTCCTGCCGCGAAGGGCCGGGACGATCGAGATTCTCGGCGCCGATTACGATGCGGTCAGCGATGTCGAGCGCATGGCGCTCGATACGCGGCTGGGGGTGCTTTTCCAGCACGGCGCCCTATTTTCAGCCTTGACCGTCAAGGAGAACATTCAGCTGCCGATGCGCGAATACCTGGATCTGCCGCAATGGCTGATGGACGAACTCGCTTTTCTGAAGCTTGAACTCGTCGGCCTGAAACCCGATGCGGCGGACAAATATCCCTCTGAGCTTTCCGGGGGCATGATCAAGCGCGCGGCGCTCGCACGCGCACTCGCGCTTGATCCCGATCTTGTGTTCCTCGACGAACCGACCTCGGGACTGGACCCAATCGGTGCGGCAGAATTCGATGAACTCATCGCTCAATTGCGCGATACCCTTGGATTGACGGTCTACATGGTCACCCATGACCTCGACAGTCTCTTCTCCGTCTGCGACCGTATCGCCGTGCTCGGCCAGAAGAAAGTCATGGTTGAAGGGTCGCTCGACGACATGCTCGCCTATGATGATCCCTGGGTGCAATCCTATTTCAGGGGCAAGCGTGCCCGTTCCATTCCCCGCGCGGAGACAAGCGCCGCGCAGCCGGTAGAGTAGTCATATGGAAACCAAAGCCAATTATGCCATCGTCGGCTTCTTCACGATCCTGGTCATCGGGGCTGCCTTCGGCTTCGTCTACTGGATGGCGGAATATGGCCGCGGCGGGCCGATGGCCCCGCTCGCCATCCGTATCCCCGGATCCGCGAACGGCTTGAGCATCGGGTCACCGGTCCGCTTCAACGGGATTGCCGTCGGCTCGGTGCGCAATCTCTATATCGACAATGAAGATCCGGAGTTCTCCGTCGCCTTCACGGAGGTGCGGGCCGACGCGCCTGTGACCTCGGGCACGCGGGCTGTACTCGAAATCCAGGGCCTGACTGGCGCGGCCTATATCGAACTGTCCGGAGGCGGCAGCGGAAGTGGCGAGCAGATCCTGAAGCGGGCGATCGACACGGGTGAGCCTGCCATCCTGACCGCCGATCAGTCCAGCGTGACGAACCTTCTGTCGACCGCCGACCGCATCCTCAAGCGGGCGGACGACGCGATCGGCGAACTTCAGGGCTTCATTGTCGATGCCCGGGCGCCGCTCACCAACACAGTCCGCAACGCCGAGACTTTCTCGAAGTCGCTGGCCGACAATGCCAAGGGCATTGACGAGTTCCTGAAGAGTGTCAGTGCATTGTCCGATTCCGTCTCTGGTCTTTCCGGCCGCATCGATGGAACGTTGGCGGCCGCCGAAGATCTGTTCAAGGCGCTGAATTCGGACAAGATCGAGAAAATTCTCGGCAACACAGAACGGGCGACGGCGAGCTTCGCAGATGCTTCCGACAAGATCGGGCCGGCCATCGACAGCTTCCGTTCCACGGCGGATACCTTCCAGGCTTTCGGCAAGAATGCGGACCAGACCCTGACAAAGGTTTCCAAACTCATTGATGCCGTCGACAGCCAGAAGGTCGGCAAGGTGGTCGACGACGTATCCGTCGCCTCGGCCGATGCGCGCCAGGCGATCGCAGGCTTCCGCGACCTGTCGAACAGCATCACCGGCCGCAAGGACGATATCGACAAGGCGATCGACGACTTCACGCAACTGGCGAACCGTCTCAACAACGCTTCGACCCAGGTCGACGGCATCCTGAAGAAGGTCGATGCCTTCCTTGGCTCCGGCGATGCCAACTCCTTGAGCGTCGAGGCCCGCAAGACGCTGGAATCGATCCGCATGACGGCCGAAAATCTCAATGCGCGCATCGGTCCGATCGCCGAGAACCTGCAGCGCTTCTCAAGCTCCGGGCTGCGCGACATCCAGACGCTCGTCACGGACACGCGGCAGACTGTGCGGGGCCTGAACGATGCCATCACCAATTTCGACCAGAATCCGCAGCGCCTGCTGTTCGGCGGCGACACGGTCAAGGAATTCGACGGAAGGACGCGCCGATGAGCTCTCAAGCCAGCATGGATGAGCCGATGGACTTGGTGGGTGATCTTTCCAGACGCAAGCGCATGGTGGCCCCGACCCGCCGCTCTGTTCTCGGCTGTGGGCTTGCTTTGCCGATGATGCTGGCTGTGCTGACCGGCTGTGGCACGGCACCGAATGACACGTTCGACCTCTCTGCGGTCGCTACACCGGTGCCAACAACGGCAAGTGCTCGCAACAGGCAATTGCTGGTCGCGGATCCCTCTGCCCTCAAGGCCCTGGACAGCGAACAGATCCTGGTGCGCGTCTCCGGCTCCGAAGTCCGCTATCTGAGCAAGTCGCAGTGGAGCGACAAACTGACCCGCGTGGTGCAATCCAAACTGGTTGAAGCGTTCGAGGACACCGGACGTCTCGGAGGCGTCGGAAAACCGGGGCAGGGACTTGCGATCGACTATCAGCTCATCAGCGACGTGCGCGCGTTCGAGATTGCGACTGGTAACGGGGATCGCGGCGTTGTGGAGATCTCGGTCAAGCTGCTCAACGACCGCAACGGGACTGTGAAGGCGCAGAAGGTATTTCGAGCCGAGGCGTCTTCGTCTGGCAGCAGCAGCAGCGCCTATGTGGCGGCGCTTGATCAGGCCTTCGGTCGGGTGACCGGCGAGATTGTCGCCTGGACGCTCCAGCAGCTTTGACTGTTATCATCGAGGAGTGGGCGGTCAGTTCAACCGAAAGACGACCTCCGGTCCACTGACAGACAAAACCCCGGATCCTGCGGAGGATCCGGGGTTCTTTTTCATTCCGTCTTCTGTTTTCGGCGTCCGTTCCGCCTTTGCGGCTTCAGCTAAAGCGGCCTGCCGCATGGGCGAGCATGGTGTAGACCTTGCCGGTGTCGGATGTCAGATAGGATTGGGTGATCGACTTGTCGCGATCGGTGCGCGCGACGTCCGACAGCAGCTTCTCGAAATCGGCGATGTAACGGTCGACGGCGACGCGGAATTCCGGTTCGCGGTCATACTTGCGCTTGATTTCGTCAAAGGTCTGCTGGCCCTTCAGCGTATAGAGGCGACGGGTGAAGATGTCGCGTTCGCCGCGCTGGTAGCGACGCCACAGGTCGACCGAGGCATCGTGGTCAATGGCACGGGCGATGTCGACCGACAGCGAGTTCAGCGATTCCACCATGTGGCGGGGATTGCGATTGTCACCCTGGCGCGTTGCGGCCGCAGCATCCGGGGCAGGGCGTCCCTGGGCCGGGGCTGGTGCCGATGCCGATGCCGAGCGAGCGGTTGCGGCTTCAGTCGTCGGCTCCTCGCGCGAAGCACCTCGCAGGAGGTCGCTGATCCAGCCACCGCCTTCGGTTCGGCTCGGCGTCTGGGGCGCGTAGGCTTCCGTCGCGCTCAGGCTGCCACGCAGCGCATAATCCGGGGCGGGACGAGCCGGCTGAGGCGCGGCTGCGACTGGCGTTGGAGCGGGCTGCGCGCGGCGGGGTTGCTCGACCTGCGCCTCAGCCAGGCGGCGGGCGACCGGTTCGGAGATTTCCAGCGTCTGGCTGGTGCGCCCGACGAGTTGCGAGATGTCCTGGAGCGCCTTGATCTGTTCGGCCACGGCGCGACGCATCGCGGCGGCGCTTTCCTTGGCTTCTTCGGGCAGATCGAAGGCACCGCGCTTCAACTCGTTGCGGGTGAGGTCGAGCTCCTTGCGGATGTCGGTTGCCGAGCGGCGGATCTCGTCGGTTGCGCCGGAGAAGCGGCTGACGGCTTCCTCGACCGCGCCCTGCATCGCCTGTTTGAGAGCGGCGGCGGCGCCTTCCGACTTGCGGCCGGCTTCGCCGAGCAGGCGATCGATATCCGACAGAGATACGGCGAGACCACCCCGCAGACGGTTGGCAAGTTCGCCCGAACGCTTTTCGGCTTCCGTCAGCGTATTGTCGATGGACTGCTGCGCTTCGCGTTCGGCCGACAGCAGCGCATCCCGCATATTCGCGGCCGTGAGCTGTGCCTTCTTCTCGGTCTCGCTCAGAACCTGACCGATGTCGGTGAAGGACGACTGCACGCTTTCCCGCATGGTCGCGGCCGTCGACTGGGCACGCTTCTCTGTCTCGCCGAGAATCTGGCCGATATCGTTGAACGAGGCCTGGACGCTCTGACGGAGATTGCCGGCCATCTGACCGGAGCGCTGTTCGGCGCGGTCGAAAGCGGTCTCGACCATCTTGCCGAGGCCCTGCATCGTCGTCTCGATTTCCTCCGAGCGCTTGACCAGACCGATGGAGAGATCCCGAAGCGCCTGCTGGCGTTCTTCGAGCGTGCCGACGAGGTTGGACTGTGCTGCGGACAGGAGTTCCGAGGCTTTTCCGAGGACCTTTGTGTGATCTCCGAAGCGGCTGACGATCGAGGAGACCTGCTGCAAGGTCTCGCCGGAGACGGCCGTCAGGCGACCGAGCTTGTCTTCCAGCAGGCGATTGGAGGTCGACAGCATGTCGGTTGCCTGCGTCGCCGTTTCGGTGAAGCGGGATGCGGTCGAGCCGAGACGGCTGTCTAGAGCACCGATGCTCTGCATGGCCTCTTCGATGACGGCCGAGATGCCGGAATTGCTTTCGCCGAGGCGCTCGATCAACTGCGACGCGCTGGCCGCGAGGTTCTGTTCGGCTGCCCCCAGATGGGCGACCGCCCGTTCCGTCCGCTCGCTGATCGCACCGACGAGGGCGGCATTCTCCGCCCGCAGCCGCTCGGCGCTCTCTGCCGCTGCGGATGTGATTTGTTCTGCCGCAAGCCGGCCGGTCTCGGCATAGGATGCCACGACGGGAGCTGCCTTCTCGTCAATGAGGCGCGAAAGTTCCGCCGACCGGTTCGACAACATCGAGTTGAGTTCCCGGGTCCGGTCGTCGAGCACCGTGCGGATCGAGTTGCCGCGCGCTTCGAGCGCCTTTTCGACCGCGCTCATCGTCACGGCCAGTTCCTGGGTGTTGCCGGAGATGGCGTCGCGGATGGCAGCCGCGCGCTGTTCAAGCGTCGTGTTGACCTCGGAGATCGCCCCGGAGATCGTCGTGTTCGCGTCGACAATCGTGCCGGAGAGCGTCGAGCTTGCCTGAGAAATGGTGCCGGTAAGGTTGGCCACCTGTGCGCTGACCAGGGCATTGGTGTCCGAAAGCCTGCTGGCCAATTCTGCGGAGCGCTGCTCGAGCGTACGGTTTAGTTCGGTGCTGCGTTCGTCGATCTGGCCGACGAAGCTGGTGCTCGTCTCGGTCAGACGCTCGAGCGAGCGCTGTGCCTCGGCGTCGATGTCGCGCGCTGCATCGGCGACGGCGCCGCGCAGGGCCGTGGCAAGACCTGCGGCTTTGCCCTCGATGGTGCGGTTGACGTTTTCCAGCCCGACACTCAAAGCGCGGTCCATGGTCGACAGGCGCTCATCGATCAGGGCGGTCCGGCTGTCGAAGGTTTCGGCAACCCGGTTCGTCCCTTCGTCAAGCGCCTGAGCGACGCGCATCGACGCTTCGTCGCCGACGCGCTCGATGGTGGACACTTTCTCGTCGAGGCGGGCGGCGAATTTTTCACCAGCGTCGTTGACGCGGGCGTCGACACCGTCGAGGCCATTGCGAAGGCGATCTTCCAGCGTTCCGAGGCTCTGTTCAATGCGCGTGCTGGTCTCGTCGAGCCGCATGGTCATGCCGCTGACGGACTGCTCGACCGTGCCGGAAAAATCCTGTGCCGAACGGGTAATGTCGCTGGCGGCATCGCGGATCTGTTCGGTCAGAGCGCCGGCCGTGCCGCGCAACCGTTCGTCCAGCGCGCGGCTGCTCTCGTCAATGGCCTTGCGCAGACCCTCTTCGTGATCTTCGAGGCTCATCTCCAACATGCCCGCGCTGGCAGCAAGCGAAGTGCCGAGTGAGGTCGCATGTTCGGTGAGGGTGGTTTCCAGAGCAGACCGGGCCTCGCCAAGGCTGAGGGTGATCGCCTGGGTGCGGTCATCGAGCGTCGAGCGGATGCGTTCGTGCGTGTCGACAAGGCGTGTGTCGATGTCGCGGACGCCGTCGTTGACGGTTCCGGCGATCTTGGCGACGTTCTCCCCGAGCGTATCGGCCAGGACCCCGGTTGCATCGTCGAGCGTCATGCGCAGACGTTCGGCTGTGCCCGCCAGCTTTCCATCGATCTCGTTGATTCCCGAGGTCAACGAGGCTGCGATGGTGCCGGAGGTCGCGCCGAGCGTTTCTGCAAGGTTGCGCGTGGCATCGTCGAGGTTGGCACGCAGACGGTCGGCGGTTTCGACGAGCTTGCCGTCGATGTCGCTGACGCCGGTGTTGAGCGATGTGGAGATCGCGCTGGAAGCCGTCCCCAATGTGCGTTCGATGTCGGCGGATGCTTCTTCCAGCGTCGACGCCAGATAGGACGTGTGGCCGGCCAGTGACATTTCCAGCCGTTCCTGGTTGTCTCCATAGGCCGTGCGGATGGCCTCGGCTTTTTCCGAGAAGGCCTGGTCGATCCGGCGATCGGCGTCTGCCACGGTGTCGATGATGGCGGAGGCGCGCTGGCTCAGCGTCTCGTCGATGCGGCGCTGGCTGTCGCTCAGCGTTTCCGCCAGATCCTGGCTACGGGCGGTCAGCGTCAGGTCGAGTTCCAGGCTCTTGGTGTTGAGCGTGTCGATCAGATCGTCGCTCTTGGCTTCAAGGATCGTGGCGATGCCGCCGACCTTCTGATCCAGCGTCTCGGCGAGACGATCCTGGTTGGCCTCCAACGCGTTGATGATGTGTTCCGCACGGCTCGACAGGCTTTGCTCGAAGCGCGACTGGTGATCCGTCAGGGCGCCGTACAGCGCGCCCGAGCGCTCTTCCATCACGCTATCGATGCGCTTCTGTGCAGCGTCAAGGCTTTCGGTCAGCGCTGCCGCGCGGGCCGACATGGCATCGGCGATTTCCTGGGCGCGACCGGCGAGGGCATCGTCGAGGATCTCCTGGCCGGAACTCAAGGTGACAGCGAGCGCCAGGGACTGGTCGCTGAGCGTGGAGCCGAGGCGTTCGATGCTCGAGGTGAGGATACCGTTGATCGAATCCGAGCCGCCGTTGACCGTTTCGTTGATGCGCGCAAGGCTCTCCATCAACTTGCTGTCGAGCGTACCTGCGCGCTGGTCGAAGGCGCTGGCGAATTCCGCGACGCGCTCGTCGAAGGTGGAGTTGATCTGGCCGATCGTCGTCTGGAAACGATCCTCAAACAGGCCGGACCGGAGATCAAGGTCGACAATGGCATCGTCTGCGCTGGCCTGGAGGCTCTGGCGGAAATGCCGGCTGCGCTCTTCGAGCGAAGTGTTCAGTCGTGACAGGACGTCGTCCAGAGAGGACGTGATCGCGTTTTCGCCGCCCTTCAGGCTTTCGGCGATGTCGCGGGTCCGCTCGACCAGCGTTTCATTCAGCTGACGGGCACGCTCGTTCAGCGCGGCATTCAGCTTTTCGGTGTTGGCGTCGAGCGTCGAGGCGCGTGTCTCGAATTCACCCAGCAGTTCCCGACCGCGCTGGTTCAGCGTCGAGGTCAAAGTCTTGAGCTGTGAATCGAATTCGGTGGAAAGCGAGATGCCCGAGGCAGCCAGCGTCTGGACCATCGAATCGGTCTTGTGGGCGAGCAGGGAACCGAGTGCGGTCACCGCAGCATCCGACTTCTCCATCAGCGTTGCTGCGCGCATATCGATCATCGATGCGAAGGCTTCGCCCGATGTCTGCAGGCGAACGGAGATTTCTTCCGTCGCGAGCGACAGTTCTTCCTTGAGCTGCTCATGGGCACCGACGATCGACGAGCGGATGCGTTCGGCATGGTTGACGATCGCATCGCGTTCCGAGCCCAGTTCGTGAACGAGGCCGCGGACGCGCAATTCGTTGTCGGTATAGCTTCGTTCAAGCGCGGTGACTTCGGAATGAACCAGCGTCTCCAGTTCGGTCGCACGTGCAATCGTACGCTCGATGCCTTCGTTCATGGCCGAGACTTCGCGGCGAACCGCCTGGCCGACGGTCATGATGCGTTCGGATGCGATCGTCTCGGGTTCCGCCAGCCGAAGGGCGACTTCGGCCATGGAGCGGGCAGCATTCCGCAGGTCATGCGCCCGGGCCATCATGATGGCAAAGGCGAAGAAGAGCATGATCGGGAGCAAGGTCCCGACGAAGATCGCGACCACGCCGGGCATGGCGACGATATCGGCCACGGATGGGGCCTGCCAGATGGCCGTACCATAGAGAAGCTGCGAAAGACCGACTGCCCCGAGGATCCAGAGGACGGACACGATCGAGGCATTGCGCAAGGCGGTCTTCAGGGACGCGGCTTCCAGCGATTTCAGCATCGCGGACGGTGCGCGGCGCGAGCCGTCATTGGCCGGGGCGAGGGACGGGGAACGCGGCTGCGGAGGGGCCGGCTCGGGTCCGAGTTCTGCGGCGCGTGCCGATCGGCGGTCAATGGGCTTTTTGGAAACTGGGCGCTGCGAGTTGTCCGACAAAGGGGCCTCCGGTCCGCGCGTTTGCGACCGGGGCTTGGCAGCCGCAGGCGCTTCGTCACCGTCGAAATCAATACTCAGGGCCGCCTCGAGTGCCTGGAACGCGTTCTCGTCAATCGAGTCGGACTTCTTGTTCGCCATCGGATTACGCCTCGTTACAACTTACGCTCGGCTGGCTCGTGAGAGAGACTGGCCGCCTGCCACGTCGCTCCATCGGTTTCCTGCCGTACAATCACACTCCGCGTGCCGCCACGTCACACGAAGCGCGTTCTCGAAACCGAGCAGCCTGCTTCACACTGGGGCGAACATTGCCCATCGTTCTAGCACCGACTTGCCCGAGGTCAAAGTTCTCAGCCTTTGGACCAATCAACCGTATCGTACTGACACATTTGCCCCTCCGTTACAATTAACGCAGGTGCAGCACGCCGTGGCGCCTTGTGCTTGTTAACAGTATTTCAATCTAGATTTAGGCTCAAAAGCCAATTTTTGCGGGGGTTTAAATTCCGTTAACCATGATCCGAGCTTTTTGGGGTGCGAGCGGGCGGATTTAACAGGATTGCCACTTCCAGATGCCACGCTCGACGGACCAATAAAAAGAAAAGAAGGTTCTTTGGCATGGCCGTAGCCGTCAATATCGCATTCGAAGCTCCCGAAACGCATCATGGACGTGCGCCGTCCCATGAGCGACCGATCGATCTCGTCTACCTTGCAACACAGACCAAGGGCGACAAGGCCGTCGAAATCGAGATCCTGCAGATGTTTGCCCGCCAGGCACGCGGTTGCCTCCAGGCATTGTCGAAGAAGGCCGGGAAGACGGAAGCCAAGGCTGCCGCCCAGCGCCTGCGCAATGCGGCCATCGCAGTCGGTGCGCTGCGGGTTGCCAGCGCTGCCGAGCTCGTCGACACCAAGGGAGTGGATGCCGACACCCTAGCGACGGTTGCGAGCGCAGTGCTCGAAGCCGAACATTTCATCCTGAAGCTGGCACGCTGACGTCTCTCGCGTCGTGCCGCTTGCGGCCCGTTCTCTCGCCTCTCCGTGAGTTGACTGGACCCTGAAATTGCGAGAAGACTTCGCCGATTTTTACACAAGGCGAAGTCTGGACCCGCACATCATGACACAAATCAGCATCATCGCATTCGACGGCACGCGTTTCGACATCGCGGCGCAGGACGGTTCTACGGTCATGGAGAACGCTGTGCGTAATTCGGTGCCGGGTATCGATGCGGAATGCGGCGGTGCCTGTGCCTGTGCGACCTGTCATGTCTATGTCGACGACGCCTGGACGGAAAAGGTCGGCACACCGTCCGCCATGGAAGAAGACATGCTTGACTTTGCCGTCGACGTCCGTCCGACGTCGCGCCTTTCCTGTCAGATCAAGGTTGCCCCGGCGCTCGACGGCCTCGTGGTTCACGTTCCGGAACGTCAGGGCTGAGCCAGCGCCTGCGTTGTAAAAAAAAGCCCCGTCTCCCGGTAACCGGTCGACGGGGCAAGCGGGCGCATCGCCAAACAGGCGAGGGAGGAAGCACCTGTGGCAACAGGACGCGCCGGGAGAACAGGGAAAAATCGGGAACGCTTAATCAACGTTTTCGATGACACTTATATTTCAGATTTGTATCAAGGGCCACGCGCAGAAATCGCCGGTTATTCACAGGCCGTGTCGTAAGTTTCGGGCAAGGCGTGGCAAGCCTGCCAACGCACCTGTCAAAATTTAGTGGTGATTGCTGCTAGTTCGACGCCTTTCCGGCGCGGTGACGCAGGATGCGCAGCATGCGGTCCTCGAAATTGTGCGACTCGATCCGGTCGAACTCGACCTGGGCCATGTCATGGGCGCGGGTCACTTCGTCGGTCACTTTGGTCACCTTTGCCTGGAGGCGATCGCAATCCCGCTCCGGCCTCAGTTTCAACAGCCGCTTTTCGAGAAGCTTGGCGTGCTGGCGGGCAATCTCCGCATGGCGCTCTTCATGGCGCTTTATGTCGGCTGACAAAGCGTCCCAGATCATGGCCATCTCGGGGCTGGCGCGCTTGCGATTCTTCCAGCGCGGCAGGATGATCTTCGTTTCCAGCGTGACTGTCGCATCCTCGACGGCGCAGCGCGTGCCGCGCTTGGTATAGGTCAGGTCGCCGCCGAAGCGGATCTGGGTGGCGCCGGGGTGGCGATTGCCGGTTGCTTCCGTAAACGGGCCTTTGCGCGCCAGTTCATCATCGAGATCGGCCGCCGTCCTGCCGCCGATCTGGAAATAGCTGATTGATTTGCGAACGATGGTTTCGGATTGCGCCGCGTTCGGGGAAAGGCCGGTCAGGGCGCCAAGGAAGAGCGTTGCCCACAGACGGCTGAATGATGTCATGCTTCTATCCGCGATGTTCTCATGGCGCGATGTTGTGTTCGCCACGCCCATGGGGCATAGCCAACGCGGCTGCACTATCGCAGCTTCGCAGATTTCCGTCGAGGGGACAGGGTTCAGTTGGTGACCGGCAAGCGGACAATTTGGCGTGTGGCGCATGGTCGCGCACTCGACGTGACGGAGCGCGGAGCTCTAATGGCGATCATCAACGTGACGCCCGATTCCTTTTCGGATGGCGGATTGCACGACAGTACGGAGCGGGCAGTTGCTCACGCTCTGGCCTGTGTCGATGAGGGAGCCCAGATTCTCGATATCGGCGGGGAGTCGACCCGGCCGGGTGCCGCACCCGTGAGTGCCGCTGCAGAGATGGCGCGGGTCCTTCCCGTCATCTCCGCCTTGTCCGCCCGAACCGAAGCCTTGATCTCCATCGACACTTATCGGGCGGAGACGGCGCAGGCTGCGGTCGGAGCGGGTGCGCATATTATCAACGACGTGTATGGTCTTCAGCGCGAACCCGAGATCGCAGAGGTCGCGGCCCGTTTCAGCGCGGGTCTTTGCATTATGCATACCGGGCGTGGACGGGAAAAGCGTGCCGACCCGATCGACGACCAGCGGTTCTTTTTCGGGCAGTCTCTCTCTATCGCCAAGGCTGCCGGTGTCTTGCCGGAAACAATCATGCTCGATCCGGGTTTCGGCTTTGCCAAGGAAACGCCGGAGGAAAACATGGAACTGCTGGCGCGGCTCGAAGAGCTGCACGAACTCGGTTTTCCCCTTCTCGTGGGAACCTCGCGCAAGCGGTTTCTCGGCTCCATCACGGGACGGGATGCCCCGGAGCGCGATGCCGCAACGGCTGCGACGACTGTGGCGCTCCGGTTGAAAGGCGCTTCCGTTTTTCGGGTCCACAATGTCGCGATCAACCGCGACGCGCTCGCGGTGGCCGATGCTATGGTCTCGACGCAACAACGCATCGAGGCTGCAGGGAGTGGGCGGATATGAGCGGTATCTTCACCATCACGCTTAAGAACTGCGCCTTCTTCGCCCATCACGGCGTCTTTCCGGAAGAAGGGGTGCTCGGGCAACGGTTCTTCGTTGATGCCGAGTTTGATGTGGATGCCCTGCAGGCGGCCGAAACTGATACGCTTGAGGGTACGGTGCATTACGGCATTGCCTTCGAAGTCATCCAGGAGATCGTCACCGGCAGCCGTCGGCAATTGATCGAGGCGCTGGCGCTGGCAATCGCGCGCGGGCTTCTCGACCGCTTCCCGGAAATCACGCGCTGTCGGATTAGCGTGCGCAAGCCAAGTGCCCCGATTGCGGGGATCCTCGACCATGTACAGGTGAGCGTTGAACAATTCAGACAGTGATGCCTGGCAGGTCGCCACGCTAGGTCTCGGGGGCAATGTCGGTGATCCGCAGGCCGCGATGGCCGAGGCGCTGCGGCGTCTTGATGCGCGCGACGACTGTCGGGTGACGGAGGTCTCGCGTCTCTATCGCACGCCGCCGTGGGGCAAGACCGACCAGGCCGACTTCTACAATTGCTGCGCGGCCGTGGAGACGCGGCTCGGGCCGCAGGCGCTGCTGGCCGCCTGCCTTGAGATCGAAAGAGACATGAAACGGGTCCGCATCGAGCGCTGGGGACCACGCACGATCGACATCGACATCCTGACCTTTGGCTCGATGATGCTTGATGAGGACCACCTGACGGTCCCGCATCCGCGCATGACGGAGCGCGCTTTCGTTCTGATGCCGCTCGCGGACTTTGCCGGCGAGCTGGTGGTTCAGGGACGCACCGTCATGGACTGGCTCGCCGAGGCGGATGGAGCGGGGATCGCTGTCGCAAACGAAAACCGCGCCTGGTGGCGCGGCTGAGGGCTATTGCTGAGTTAGGCTTCACGCCTGAGCAACGAGCTCACTCGTTGTCGGCTGTCTCGGCCATAGCCGTTGCCTGGCGGTTCAGCTTCAGGCCGATCACGGGGATCATGCGATCTTCGACTTTCACCGAAATGGTGATGTTCATGGCGTCGTCCTGCTCCAGGCGGGCGACCATGGCGCCGTTCAACTTGGCGCGGTTGATGCCCATGACGGCGCGGTTGCCGGTGACGGTACCCGAAACAATGTCGAGGCCCTTGCCGTCTGCGCCGTCGAGGAACTGGCCCTTGTAGGAGCCGCCTGCCTGAGAGATCACGGCGGACATCGGCTGGCTGAAGACGCCCACACGGCAGGTACCGTCAAGCTTCAGGCCGGTCTCCTTGCCCTCTGCCGGCAGACCGGTGAGGTTGCAGGTGAACTTCGTGCCCTTGTATTTGCCGGCAACGATCTCGCCGGGGCCTTTCCAGACGCCGGCGACCGATTCGAAGAAGCGCTTGTCGCGCGACCCAGCATCAGCGGCTGCGACAGGCAGCAGCATTGCGGCAGCGAGAATTGCGGCGCAGCGGCCGACTGTCGAAAAGCGAGCAGACATCGATTTACCTTGGTACGAGAAACCAGAAACCCCGCAAGAACCCTAGCGGAATAATGGTTAATGCATCCTTGCCAATAGCCTCATTTCGGCTTTTCGACAATCGGCAAACAGCACTCGACATCGCGGTGTGGCCGAAAAGACTCAGGCTGTCCTCTCGTCGCTTCTGCCGGTCATGCTTGGAGTAAGGTCGCCGATGAAATCGCCAATCCCGGGGCGTTTGGCGGCACGGAACGGCAATGGCCGGCAGAGGTCCATCGCCGCGATGCCGATGCGGGCCGTCATCAGGCCGTTGATCACGCCTTCGCCGAGGCGGCTTGAGAGGCGCGCGGCGAGGCCATGGCCGAGAACTTGCTGGGCCAGACCATCGCCGATGGCGATGGAGCCGGTGACGGCGAGATGGGCAAAGACATCCTTCAGCAAGCGCAGCATGCCGAGAGAGCCGGGGCGGCCGCCATAAAGTTCGGCCATTGCGCGCACGAGGCGGACGACTTCGAAGAGGACATAGGCCAGATCGACCACGGCACGGGGGCTGACGGCGGTCACGACCGACACCCGCTTCGAGGAGCCGAGGATCAGCGCTCGAGCCTTGGCGTCCAGGGGGGCGAGCAGCTCCCTTTCGGCCAGTTCGATCAGTTGGGGCGCATCGATAATGTCGTCCTCGACCGAATCAAGCGTTTTGCGCCCGCGGGCCGTTTCCGGCCGGTGGGCCACTAGGCCGGAAAGGCGACGCACGACGGCTGCGGCATCCGCCCGTTTCATGCTTGCAGCTGCCGTCTGCGCATCGGCCTTCAGGTTCTGCACCGCGTCGAGCCGGTAAAGGCCCGCCACCTCCCGGCCCACAGCGATCAGCAGCGCCAAGAGGCCGATGGTGAGGACTGCGATCGCGGTGTAGCCGAGCCAATCGGCACGGGAGAAGAGGTCACGGATCAGGCGGTCGACCCAAAGGCCGACGGCCAGCGATAGCAGAAAACCGAAAGCGCCCATCGCGATGCGAGCGAAAGATATGCCGCGCGGGCGCGGGGCGGCGACGGGCACGACGTCGGCATCGCTGATGACGCCTGCGAAGGGATCGTGTTCGTCCGGGACGATTTCGATCTCGCCTGCAAAGCTGCGCGGCGTTCGCCCTGCCTGTTCCGGGTGCGGTTTTTCGCGGCGCGGCGCGTCCGTCTCCACGGCGAATGCAGTTGGTCTGCGGCTGGGGGATGGGGTGCGAGGCGGTTCGTCCTGTCCGATCTTCTTGGTCATGTGAGGCGGTCTCCCAGGAGGAATTGCAGCGCGCGGTCCAGGCGGATATGCGGCACGGACAAGGTGACGCCTCCCTTCTCATCCAGATGCGGCGGGCGGAAGCGGACGATGCTCAGATCCGGAAGCGCGGCGGATGCATGACCTTGATCGAGCGAGCGGAAATAGGCTTCCGGATCCTCGGGCAGGTCGCCCGGAAAGACCGCCGTTTTGCGGTTGCCGTCGAATATTTCCGTGCCGATGCGCTCGCCGGCCATGGGTGTGCCCACGATGACCGGCAGGTCGTGGCCGTCCTGCTTGACATTGGCTTCCCGCGTCGCGCGCACCGAGGCCAGCGCCATGACCTCGATGCCGGCGCCGTTCATGTCGATGCTGCGGATCGCACGGTTGACCAGGCGGCGTGTCAGCGTCTCGAGCCGGTCGTGGCTTTCGTGATGCAGGTGGTCCGCCTTGGTGGCTGCGACGAGTACGCGATCGATGCGCCGACGGACGAGGGATGTCAGGAACGAGTTCGAACCCGCTCTGAAGCAGGCCAGAACTTCGCCTAGAGCACGCTCCAGGTCCTGGACGGCCTCCGGCCCGCGATTGATCGCCTGGAGTGCATCGACCAGCACGATCTGACGGTCCAGCCGCGCGAAATGCTCGCGGAAAAAGGGTTTGACGACCACCGATTTGTAGGCCTCGAAGCGACGTTCCATCATGGCCCTCAGTGAGCCCTTTGGTGCCCGTCCGTCCGCCAAGACTGGGAGCGGTGCGAAGGTTAGGGCGGGCGAGCCTTCGAGGTCGCCCGGCATGAGAAAGCGGCCGGGAGGAAGGGTCGATAGCGAGCGCTCGTCCGACTTGCAGTGGCGTAGGTAATCCGTGAATACCTCGGCCAGCCGTCGGGCGGTCATCTCGTCGGCCGGCGCGTCCGGATCGATTCCGCTGGCAAGTTCCAACCAGGGGCGTGAGAGTTCGGCCCGAATGCCGGTTGCTGCGAGCGCAGTCGTTGCTTCCGAAAAGCCGCGATAGTCCTGACCGAGTAGGGGCAGGTCGAGGAGCCACTCACCGGGATAGTCGACGATATCGATCGACAGTCGGCCGGGTGAGAGCATGCGGCTCCATGCACTGGCGCTGCGGTACTCGATCGTCAGCCGCAGTTCGGAAATTGCGCGGGTTGAATCCGGCCAGATCCGGTCCTCGACCAGGGCGCGGATGTGGTCCTCATATTGGAAGCGCGGTACGGCATCGTCCGGCTGTTCCTGCAGGGACGTCGCAGTGATGCGGCCGGCGCGAAGTGGCTCGAACACGGGCAGGCGGCCACCATGCAGCAGGTTGTGGACGAGGGACGAGATGAAGACCGTCTTGCCAGCCCGCGAGAGGCCGGTGACGCCGAGGCGGATCGTCGGATTGACCAGATTGGCCGCCCGATCCGCGATGTTGTCGAAGGCGATTGCCGCTTCATCGGTCAGGCTGGTGAGGGAAGGGGGCATTCGAGATCCTGCGCTGGCGAGTCCTGGCACGCCGCGCGGGGATGCGCGAAGCCGCCACTCGGCATATAGGGTTGGCTCCATCGGCAAAAAAGACCGTGGCGTGCTGCTTACCTGCTACCGCGCCGCGACAGCGTCGCTCAGCCGACGAGGAAGTCGTGCAGGCGCCAGCTTTCTTCCGCAGCATCAATCACCGCAAGTCCGGCGGTCGGATAGCCTTCGGGGACGGTACGCGCGACAACATCGTTGCCGCACAAGTTGGCAAAAACCTCTTCTATCGCAGGGTTATGCCCGACCAGCATCAGGGCCGGTACGTCCGGCGTTGACGTGAGAATTTCGAGATAGGTCTCGGCGGGTGCGTTGTAGAGTTCGTCGACATAGCGGAAATCGACAAGGCCGGAAAAGACGCGTTTCAGGGCATCCGCCGTCTGCCGGCAGCGCTTTGCCGTCGAGGCGATGACGAGATCGGGTCTGTAGTTTCGGTCCGCCGCGGTCTCTGCCAGCAACTCGGCCTCGGCAAAGCCCGCATCCGAGAGGCTGCGGTCGAAGTCCCGGCCGCCCGGCTCAGCCCAGCCGGATTTTGCGTGCCGAAGCAGATAGATGCGTTTGGGAACCAGGTTGGAAGGCGTCATCCGTAGAGCTTTCGGCGCGAGATCATCCAGACTACTGAACTAGCGGGTCTTGGCGGTCGCCGTCAACCGGTGTGCGAGGGGCCGGTTCAGCAGCCTTCCGTTGCGGAGACTTCCGCGACGAGTGCGCGGTCGAATCGAATTTATGCTTAAAAAATAGAAATTTAGCTCAAAATTATAACAGACTTAAAAATGCTCTGGAAACATTCAGAAGGCTTGAACCGGTTGCCTTGAAAGGATATACAGCCGCCCATTGAGATGTTCTTCAGGAGAATCGCGTTGAGTGAGAAGATCAATCTTAGCAATTATGTACTCTCGGAAGACGATGAGTTCATGAACGCGAACCAGCGGGCCTACTTCAGGGCAAAGCTGATCGCCTGGAAGAACGACATTCTCCGTGAGGCGCGCGAGACGCTCGAACATCTCGCAGAAGAAAGCGCCAACCACCCGGACCTCGCCGACCGGGCTTCCTCCGAAACCGACCGAGCCATCGAACTGAGAGCCCGCGATCGCCAGCGCAAGCTGATCTCGAAGATCGATGCAGCCCTGCAGCGGATCGAAGACGGCACTTATGGCTATTGCGAGGAAACGGGTGAGCCGATCGGCCTGAAGCGGCTGGATGCGCGTCCGATCGCGACCCTTTCGATCGAGGCGCAAGAACGCCACGAGCGTCGCGAAAAGGTCTATCGCGACGAGTGACAACGGGCCTCTGGCCTGTAACTTGGTCAGTCTGGCGACATCGTGTCGAAAACCCGCTTCGTGCGGGTTTTTTGTTTTGTGTGCTTGCGGACGAGGGTGGCACGGCGTGCGCTGTCCACCCTCGCTTTTACGGCGGCGTCACCGCCGAAGCTCACGGGTTGCGACTGGCCGACATCTCGCCGAAAATCCGGGCGATCTCGTTCTGCAGATTCGGCTCTTCCGTTGTGGGCGCCGATGTTGCTGCCGGATTTGCCGGCGAGGCGGGAGACGTGAGCCGCGGGTCGCTGACGAGCGGACCGATCGGCGGCCGTGGGCGGTCGGCACGGGTTTCTGGCAATAAGGCCGGGATCGGCGTCGCAGACGTGGTCTGTTGCCGTGATGGTCCCGGATCTGCCGCGATGTGCAGCGCCATTTCTTCTTCCAAAACACGTTCGAAGTCGCTGAGGTCGCGCCCGGACACCGGTGCCGTCTGCGGCTCTTCGGGTCGAACGGGTCCCTGCTCTACGGGCATGAAACGCTCAGCGTCGTATTGGCTGGCGCTTGATGAAGACAGCACATGGGAGCGGGCGGCGTCCAACACGTCTTCGGCGTTCATCCCAGGGACAGGCTGCGAGGTCGCGGCGAACTCCGCATGGGTCGGAGGCTCCACTGCGGGCACGCTCCCTACTGTGGCAGGTGAGGCCGTGGCGATCGCCGGCTCAACGAGCAGTTCGACCCTCGGCGCAATCTGCGGCGGTTCCGATCCCACGGGGCCCGGCTTTGCGGACATGGAATCTGGATACGGCGTCTCGACGGAGGGGGCTTCTGCGACAACCGGCTCCGGTTCCTCAATAAGGCGTGCGGCCGAAACGTCGACTGGTGCTGCAGAACGCGCTGGCGGCTCGATGGATGGCGCCGTGGACGTGGCAGATGGGACCGGTGCCAACACCGCCGCGACAGCGGCTGCGGGCGCTGCAGTGCCTGTCATCATGGACGGGCTCGTCGCTGCTGCTGGCGAGGGAACTGGTAGTACCGGCGCGGCCGGGAGAACCGGGGCTGGGGTCTCCGCCGTATGCGGCGACTGGACGGTCTTTGATGGGATCGCCGCAGAAGCCTCGGCTTTCACAGGGGCCTCGCTCCGGCGCTCGCTCATTTGAGCGCTGCGAGGGGCGAAAGGCTCGGCCGCGCTCTCGGCGGCTTTCGCAACCGGGGCCGATGCGCGAGCGGTTATGGGGTCAGCAACAGGGGACTGCGCGGCTCTTGCCGGTTCGCGCTCCGCAGATGTCGGCTGCTGAATCGCTTTCGCGTCGTTCGATCCCGAAACCGATGGTGCCGCGACCGGAGCGGTCGGCGCGCTCGCCGGCGGCGCAGACAGACCCTGCGGCGCAATCTGCGGGGCGAGCCGCACTGCATCCTCCGCAGCGGCTGTCTGCAGCGCGCGTGCCGTGAGGTAGTGGCGCTCGTCGCCGATCCCGGATTCGATCACGAGGTCCGTCGGGCCGCCGATCATCACGAGATGCTCGACATTGTCGCGACGGATCAGGACGATGCGACGGCGCGTGTCGATGGCTGCTGCGTCCAATACCTGCAGGCGGGGCTGACGGTTGCGGCCACCGCGGACGAAAGGCGATGGCGCACGGTTGCGCAGGATCCACAGCACGATGAAGAGGCACAGAAGCCCCAGACTAACCCCGAGTGCCGCCACCAGGAAGTTGCTGCCATAGGCGGAAATCAGTTCGTCCAGCATCTTAAACGCTCCCTTTGCAGGCTTTTTGGCAGAAGACGTCGCTGTCTGCAATGCGAGGTTTTTGTCCCGTCGATGTTGAGGACGCGACAGCCGCGCCATGCTATCAGTCCAGAATGCGGCAATCCTGTGGGATAGTGGACGCAGCGGGACATTGCGGGCTTTCTTCGCTTTTTGCCGTCCGGGCAAATTGTTAAACAGGATGCTGCACCGATTCTGGCGGAATTGACCGGGCGGCGGTGCGTTTACAGGCAAGAGGCATTCATGACACGACAGCTGAACGACGGCGACGGAGACAGCCCCCTGGTTGATCGCCGCGGCGGCATTGGTGCCGCGCTGCGCATCCTGTTGCTGGCGCTTGCATTGCTTGCTGCCGCCGCTGCTTTCGTCTTCTTCCGAGACCAGCTCGACAACCAGATCGTGCTCGGTGTCCTCGGCATCCTGGCGATGATGGGGATCTTCTTCATCGTCGCGGCCGTCATCGGCTTTGTCGAGGTGATGCCTCAGCCGCAAGGCGACAGTCTCGCCCGCCGCTTTCTTGCGAGCCAGCCCGATGGCACGCTCATCACGGACGCTGAGGGGCGGATCGTATTTGCCAATGCCGCATACGGGGCCATGACCGGCGCGCGCAAGGCGACCGAGGTCCAGACGCTGGAGGCGCTGCTCTCACGTTATCGCGAATCCAGCGAAGCGCTTTACCGTCTGACGAACGGGCTGCGCGAAGGGCGTGAAAGCTACGAGGAATTTCGTCTGTTGAAGCCGATCGGCAGCCTGACTGCCAACGGGTCGGGGGCACACTGGTACCGGCTCAAAGCGCGGCTTCTGCCGGGCGAAGGTCGAGGACGGGGTCTTCACGTTTGGCAGATCTCCGACATCACTTCGGAGCGGGACGATCAGGAGCGCTTCTTCAAGGAGTTGCAACACGCAATCGATTATCTCGATCATGCGCCTGCCGGCTTCTTCTCTGCCGGCCGCAAGGGAGAGATTTATTATCTCAACGCAACGCTGGCCGAATGGCTCGGCGTCGATCTCACGCAATTCAGCCCGGGCTCCATGTCGATCGGCGATCTGGTCGCCGGCGAGGGTATGGCGCTGATTAATTCGGTGCAGGCGGAGCCCGGCCAGGCGCGGACGGAAACGCTCGATCTCGATCTGCGTCGGGTGAACGGTCAGAGCCTGCCGGTGCGCCTGGTGCACAGGGTGAAGGCCGCACGTGACGGAGCGCCGGGCGAGAGCCGTTCGATCGTGCTCGCCCGTCAGCAGGGAGAAGGGGCCGACCAGTCCGACTCCGTTGCCTCGATGCGGTTCACCCGTTTCTTCAACAATACGCCGATGGCGATCGCATCGGTGGATGGCGAGGGGCGCATCCTCAGAACCAATGCGCCATTCATGAAGCTCTTTGCCGATATCATCTCACGTGACGAAATCGAGCGGCACGGACTGATCGAAGTCGTCCTGCACGAGAACGAACGTGAGGGCTTCCGTCAGGCTCTGGCCGCCGCCATGGACCGGCAGGTCGACATCGCGCCGATCGACAGTCGGCATCCGACCAATGACATCAGGCATTTCCGCTTCTATGTGAATGCCGTGATCGACCAGAGCGACGAAGCGCCCGAAGAGGCGGCGATCGTCTATGCGGTCGATGTAACCGACCAGAAGGCGCTTGAGGCGCAAATGGCGCAGACGCAGAAGATGAATGCGGTGGGGACGCTTGCGGGCGGGATCGCGCACGATTTCAACAACGTGCTGACCGCCATCCTTCTCTCTTCCGACCATCTGCTGCTACAGGCAAGGCCGTCGGATGCGAGCTTCGCCGACCTGATGGAAATCAAGCGCAATGCCAATCGTGCCGCCGTACTCGTCAGGCAGTTGCTCGCCTTCTCGCGCAAGCAGACGATGCGTCCGTCCGTTTTGAACCTCACCGACGTGATCGGGGATCTGCGGATGTTGGTCGACCGGCTGATATCCGGGTCCAATGTCAAGCTGAAGGTCGAATATGGCCGCGATCTCTGGCCGGTGAAAACCGACCTGTCGCAGTTCGAGCAGGTGCTGATCAATCTCTGCGTCAATGCACGGGATGCCATGCCGCAAGGTGGAACGATCACCGTCTCGACGCGCAATGTCAGCGGCGACGAGGCCGGCGAATTCGGCTATCGCGGATTGCCGTCGGAAGACATGGTTCTGATCGAGGTCGCGGATACGGGGACAGGCATTGCGCCGGAGATCATGGACAAGATCTTCGAACCCTTCTTCACCACCAAGGAGGTGGGCAAGGGCACCGGGCTCGGGCTCGCCATGGTTTACGGCATCGTCAAGCAATCGGGCGGCTACATCTATCCGGAATCGGAAGTCGGCAAGGGAACCGCCTTCCGCATTTTCCTGCCGCGCCACATTCCAGACGTTGTCGCGGCGCCCATGGATGCCAAAGCCACGGCGGGCAGCGATGAGGCCGGCAGCCTGCCGCCGGCGACGCCTGCGGCGGCCGTCGACCCGGCCAACGATGGCAAAGATCTGACCGGCAAATCGGCCGTTGTGCTTCTCGTCGAGGACGAGGAGGCCGTACGGCGTGGCGGCAAGCGCATGCTTGAGACGCGCGGCTATACGGTGCACGAGGCCGGATCCGGCGTCGAGGCGCTCGACATCATGGACGAACTCAACGGCGAGGTCGACATTGTTGTCTCCGACGTCGTGATGCCCGAGATGGACGGACCGACCCTGCTGACGGAACTGCGCAAAAAATATCCGGATCTGAAGTTCATTTTCGTCTCGGGTTATGCCGAGGATGCCTTTGCCCGCAATCTGCCGGCCGATGCGACCTTCGGCTTCCTGCCTAAACCCTTCTCGCTGAAGCAGTTGGCGGTCGCCGTGCGCGAAATGCTGGACGGTGAAGGCTGAGCCGGAACGTCCTCAATCCGATAAAAGAGAACCCGCCGGAGCGATCCGGCGGGTTCTCTTGTTTCTGCTTTTTGTCTAGGAGACGTCAGCCGTTGAGGGCAACGGCGATCTCGGCCGCCAGCCGCGCATTGTTCTCGACAAGCGCGATGTTGGTCTTGAGGCTGCGGCCGCCGGTCAGGTGGAAGAGGTTGTCCAGCAGGTAAGGCGTGACGGCCTTGCCGACGATCTCGTCGCGTTCGGCATTGGCTAGCGAGCGGCTGATATAGATTTCCATCTCTTCGCGCGGGATTTCGTCGGCTTCCGGAACCGGGTTGGCAATCAACATGCCACCGGCAATGCCGAGTTCGTCACGCATCTTCTGGAAGTTGGCAATTGCCGCCGGGCTCGGCAGGCTGAGCGGGCTCTTGAGGCCGGAACTGCGCGACCAAAAGGCGGGGAAATCCTCGCTGTCATAGGTCACGACCGGCACGCCCCGGGTTTCCAGAACTTCGAGCGTCTTCGGGATGTCGAGGATCGCCTTCGGGCCGGCGGAGACGACGATGACGCCGGTGCGGGCGAGTTCTTCAAGGTCGGCGGATATGTCGAAGCTCTCTTCCGCCCCGCGATGCACGCCACCGATGCCGCCGGTGGCAAAGACATGGATGCCGGCGCGATAGGCGGCGATCATGGTGGCAGCAACCGTAGTTGCGCCATTGCGGCGTTCAGCGATGGCAAAGGCGAGGTCGGCACGCGACAGCTTCATCACATGCTGCATCTGGGCCAATTCTTCGAGTTGCGCCGGCTCAAGGCCGATATGCAGCACGCCCTTGATGACCGCGATTGTCGCGGGCACGGCGCCCTGCTGGCGGATGATGTTTTCCACGCTGCGCGCCATTTCCAGGTTGCCGGGATAAGGCATGCCATGGGTGATGATGGTGGATTCGAGCGCGACGATAGCCGCGCCGCGCTGCTTGGCGGCTGTGACTTCGCTGGAATAGGCGATCGGCAGGAGGGGGGAGATGGAACGCGTCATGGGAGATCTTTCAAGCTGGAGCGGCTCGTCATGGCAGGAAACGGGCCTCAGGGACAAGTGACAACTGCGTGTCGAGCCGGGCGGCGGACAGATTTTCATCCGTCGCATGGGGGGAGGCGAGGGTGATCGCGGCGCAGGCCGTGCCCCGACGCAGCGCCTGGCAAAGGTCCAGGCCCGCGATCCGGGCATGCAGGAAACCCGCAGCAAAGGCATCGCCGGCGCCGGTAACGTCGCCGATCGCCTTGATCGGGGCGGGTTCTATAACAGCGATGCGATCGGCGTCGAAGGCGACAGTCAAGCCACCGCCGGAGGTTACCGAACCGCCGCGCAGACCGCTGGCGCGCAGCAGATCCGGCCAGTCTTCGGCCCGGTCCGGTCTCTTGCCGGCGATGGCTTCGGCCTCGGCACCATTCATGAAGAGGTGATGGAGATGGGGAAATGCGCCGCGCAGGCGCACGACCTTCGCCGGCGAAATCGCAATAGCCGAAACCGTCTTCCCGCCGGCTGCGGACAGGGCCGCAAGTGCCGCCAGGGTCTCTGCAGGGAGATTGGCATCGCAGAGGACGTGAGCCGCAGCAGCGAGGCTGTCGCGCATGGAGCGAGCTCGAAGGCGTCGTGCGACGAAAGCGTCGTAAAGCGCCATGTCGGCCAGCGCGATGACGAGATTGCCGTCATTTTCCAGGATGGCGGTATAACTCGGGGTCGCCCGGTCCAAAAACAGGACAGGCCAGTCATCGATGCCTGCCCGTTCTGCCGCCTCGGCGACCGCCAGGCCGGCTGCATCCCCGCCGCGTGGCGCGATCAGGCGCACGGAGCGTCCGACACGGGCCAGATTGCGGGCCGCGTTGAAGACACCGCCGCCGGGTTCTTCGAACCACGATCCGGGATTGCTCGCACCCGGTCTTGTCTCGCCGGAGATGCGGGCGCGCCGGTCAATATGAGCGCCTCCGACGGCCAGGATTTCGATACTCATGACATCGTCTCCAGCCGGCTGCGAAGACGAATCGGAGAGCGCGCTTTTGGGAGCGATCCGACCGCAACGGCTCGGGCCCCGGCACCGATGCGTCCGCCCGGAACAAAATTCGAACACGCATCCAAAAAGCCTTTCTGAATAAAGACTTCGATTGCTCTTGCGAAATGAGAACAAATAGAGTACATGATGTCCATCGGCGGCTTCATTGCCTATGCGGCCTCAATAACCTAAAGGTGGATCGAATGGCACAGAATTCTTTGCGGCTTGTAGAGGACAAATCGGTGGATAAAAGCAAGGCATTGGAAGCGGCGCTCTCGCAGATCGAACGGTCGTTCGGCAAGGGCTCGATCATGAAACTCGGTGCGAACGAGAGCGTGGTCGAAGTCGAGACGGTCTCGACGGGCTCGCTCAGCCTCGACATCGCGCTTGGCATCGGCGGTCTGCCGAAGGGCCGTATCATTGAAGTTTATGGCCCGGAAAGCTCGGGTAAGACGACGCTGGCTCTGCAGACCATCGCGGAAGCCCAGAAGAAGGGCGGCATCTGCGCCTTTGTCGATGCCGAACACGCGCTCGATCCGGTCTATGCCCGCAAGCTGGGCGTCGATCTGCAGAACCTCCTGATCTCGCAGCCGGATACCGGCGAACAGGCGCTCGAAATCACGGACACGCTGGTGCGCTCCGGTGCCATCGACGTGCTGGTCGTCGACTCGGTTGCCGCGCTTACGCCGCGCGCTGAAATCGAAGGTGAGATGGGCGACAGCCTGCCGGGCATGCAGGCCCGTCTGATGAGCCAGGCGCTGCGCAAGCTGACAGCCTCCATCTCGCGCTCGAAGACCATGGTCATCTTCATCAACCAGATCCGCATGAAGATCGGCGTGATGTTCGGTTCGCCGGAAACGACGACGGGCGGTAACGCTCTGAAGTTCTACGCCTCGGTTCGTCTCGACATCCGCCGTATTGGCGCGGTGAAGGATCGCGAAGAGGTCGTCGGTAACCAGACCCGCGTGAAGGTCGTCAAGAACAAGATGGCGCCTCCCTTCAAGCAGGTCGAATTCGACATCATGTATGGCGAAGGTGTTTCGAAGACGGGCGAACTTGTCGATCTCGGCGTCAAGGCCGGCATTGTCGAAAAGTCCGGCGCCTGGTTCTCCTACAACAGCCAGCGTCTGGGACAGGGCCGCGAGAATGCCAAGCTCTTCCTGCGCGACAATCCAGCCGTTGCCCAGGAGATTGAAATGGCGCTGCGCCAGAACGCCGGGCTGATTGCCGAGCGTTTCCTGCAGAACGGTGGTCCGGACGCCAATGATGGTGATGGTGCCGACGACATCTAAGGCCCAAGGCTCGCTTTGATTTTCACCGGCCGCGTTTCGTCAGAAGCGCGGCCGGTTTTCGTTTGCGCGTGCGGATACGCCGCTGGACAGGGGGCATGGCGGGCGATAAAAGCCATTGATTTTGCGAATTGGCCGGGTTCCCGGCCTGAATGAAGGGCGTGACATGAGCGGTGTAAACGACATCCGGTCGACTTTCCTCGATTACTTCAAGACGAACGGTCACGAGGTTGTTTCCTCCAGTCCTCTGGTGCCGCGCAACGACCCGACGCTGATGTTCACCAATGCCGGCATGGTTCAGTTCAAGAACGTCTTCACCGGTCTCGAACAGCGCCCCTATTCGACGGCTGCGACCGCGCAGAAATGCGTGCGCGCCGGCGGCAAGCACAATGACCTCGACAATGTCGGCTATACCGCCCGCCATCATACCTTCTTTGAAATGCTGGGGAATTTCTCCTTTGGCGACTATTTCAAGGAACGCGCCATCGAACTCGCCTGGAACCTGATCACCAAGGAATTCGGCATCGACCGCAACCGGTTGCTGGTCACCGTCTACCACACCGACGACGAGGCTCACGGTCTGTGGAAGAAGATCGCCGGCCTTTCGGACGACAAGATCATCCGCATTCCGACCAGCGACAATTTCTGGGCCATGGGTGATACTGGTCCGTGCGGTCCCTGTTCGGAAATCTTCTACGACCATGGCGACCATATCTGGGGTGGCCCTCCGGGTTCGCCCGAGGAAGACGGCGACCGCTTCATCGAGATCTGGAACCTCGTCTTCATGCAGTACGAGCAGATCACGAAGGAAGAGCGCATCAACCTTCCGCGTCCCTCGATCGATACTGGCATGGGTCTCGAGCGCATCGCCGCGCTGCTGCAGGGCAAGCACGACAATTACGACATTGACCTGTTCCGTGCCCTGATCGACGCTTCCGTCGACCTCACCGGTGTCAAGGCCGAGGGTGAGCGTCGCGCCAGCCATCGCGTTATTGCCGACCATCTGCGCTCGTCTGCCTTTCTGATCGCCGATGGCGTGCTGCCGTCGAACGAAGGCCGCGGCTATGTCCTTCGCCGTATCATGCGCCGCGCCATGCGCCATGCGCAGCTTCTCGGCGCCAAGGATCCGATCATCTACAAGCTGCTGCCGGTCCTCGTGCAGCAGATGGGCCGGGCTTATCCGGAACTGGTGCGCGCCGAAGCTTTAATCTCGGAGACTCTGAAGCTGGAGGAAACCCGCTTCCGCAAGACGCTCGAGCGCGGTCTGACGCTGCTCTCCGACGCCACCGCCTCGCTCGACAAGGGCGACAGCCTCGATGGCGAAACCGCCTTCAAGCTCTATGACACCTATGGCTTCCCGCTTGACCTGACCCAGGACGCCTTGCGCGGCCGGGGCATCGGTGTTGACCTCACAGGCTTCAACGACGCCATGCAGCGCCAGAAGGCCGAAGCCCGCGCCAGCTGGGCGGGTTCTGGCGACAAGGCGCAGGAGACTGTCTGGTTCGAACTCAAGGAAAAGTTTGGGGCAACCGAGTTCCTCGGTTACAGCGCCGAGACCGCAGAGGGGCAGGTTCTCGCCATCGTGAAGGATGGCAAGGTCGTCGACCAGGCGAGCGCCGGCGAAGAGGTTCAAATCGTCGTCAACCAGACGCCTTTCTACGGCGAGTCCGGTGGCCAGATGGGGGATACCGGTGAGATCGTCGGTGAAGGTTTCTCGCTGTCTGTGAGCGACACCCAGAAGAAGGGCGAAGGCGTCTTCGTGCACGTCGCGGCCGTCCAGAACGGTATCGTCAAGGCTGGTGACGCAGTGCAGCTTAATGTCGACCATGCACGCCGCTCGCGTCTGCGCTCCAACCATTCCGCCACGCATTTGCTGCACGAAGCGCTGCGCGAAATCCTCGGCACGCATGTGGCTCAGAAGGGCTCGCTGGTGGCGCCCGAGCGTCTCCGTTTCGATATTTCGCATCCCAAGCCGATTACCGCCGAGGAGTTGAAGGTCGTCGAGGAAATGGCGAACGAGATCATCCTGCAGAATTCTCCGGTTACCACCCGGTTGATGGCAGTGGATGACGCGATCGCCGAAGGCGCAATGGCGCTTTTCGGCGAAAAATACGGTGACGAAGTGCGTGTGGTCTCGATGGGAACGGCGCTGCGCGGCGAAAAAGCCGGCAAGTCTTATTCCACCGAGCTGTGCGGCGGTACGCACGTGAGTGCAACCGGTGACATCGGTCTTGTCCGCCTCGTCGGAGAAAGTGCCGTTGGTGCCGGGGTTCGCCGGATCGAGGCGCTGACCGGGGATGCGGCGCGTGCCTATCTCGCCGAGCAGGATGAGCGTGTGAAGGCGCTGGCTGCTTCGCTTAAGGTTCAGCCGGCCGATGTGGTCGGTCGCGTTGAAACCCTGATCGACGAGCGCCGCAAGCTCGAAAAGGAGCTGGCGGATGCCAAGCGCAAACTCGCCATGGGCGGCGGCGCGAGCGGCGGCGCCGAAGCACCAAAGGTCGTGAACGGCATCAGCTTTGTCGGGCGGGTGTTGCACGGTGTTGACGCCAAAGACCTGAAGGGTATGGCCGACGAAGCCAAGGTCGGGCTGGAGCAGGCCGTCGTCCTGCTGATCGCCGTGTCGGATGACGGCAAGGCCAGCGCGGTGGTTTCAGTGACGCCGAACCTGACGGAACGGCTGAGCGCCGTGGATCTGGTGCGTGTCGCGTCCGCGGCACTCGGTGGTAAAGGCGGCGGCGGCCGCCCGGACATGGCCCAGGCGGGCGGTCCGGACGGTGGCCAGGCCGAGGCGGCGATTGCCGCCGTCGAAGCCGCGCTCGTCTGAAGCGGACTTGAAAAGAACGACAGAGGGCCGGCCATTCGTGCCGGCTCTTTTGCTTTGTGGCTCATTCGCGACGGGAGAACGCCGGTGCAAGCCGTTTTGCCGCAGATGGTCCCCCCAGTTTTCGTGGATACATCGGTGAATTTACCGAAGCGTTTTGGGTTTTCTTCAATTTTCGCTGCCATGGTCCCGCCGTTCGCGAGGTTTGGACTTGGACCAGATTTTTCATATACCGACGCTTAGCCTCTGCCTGTCAGCGGTCTGCATCACCGTGTCGGTGTTTGTGACGGTGTTGTGGCACGAGGACAGAGGCAATCGGGCGCTGGCATTCTGGTCACTCGGTCTTTGGGCGGGCTGTGGCGGGCTCGGGCTTCTCGCTCTTCGTGATGTCGCGCCACCGGTTGTGGCGCTCGGCTTTGGCAATGCCTTCAGCCTGTGGAGCCTTGGTCTCATCTGGCTCGGCTGCATCGCCTTCGACCGGCTGGAGATCCGTTTTCCGGCAGTCAAAGCCTTCTCATGCGGCGCGATCTGGCTGGTCTGCTTTGCGCTGTGGCCGCGCTTTGCCGCCGATCTCAACATGCGGATCGTTGTCTGTTCCGTGCTCTTCTGTCTTGCGTCTCTCATGGTCACGTCGGCCATATGGCGGGGTTATCGACAGGATCCGATGGCGGCACGGCGCCTGGCCATCTTCGCCTTCGGCGGTCATGGGCTTGTCTATCTGATCCGCGTACCGATGCCACTGGTCGAACCAGTGACGCTTTCGGCTGGCTACGGGCCGCTCTGGTTCGGGCTGATGATGTTCATCTTTTTCGTGCAGGGACTGGTCGGCGTGCTCGCGATCTTCGCCATGGTCTATGAGCGGACGCTGCGTGCCCATAAGCTGGCCTCGGAAATCGATTTCCTCACCGCGGTGCCGAACCGCCGCGCCTTCCTTCTGGCGGTCGAAAGCAGTCGGCAGAAACCCGAGGGCGCTTCGGCAGGCGCCATTCTTGCGCTGGTCGATGCGGATCATTTCAAATCGATCAATGACACGCATGGTCATGCCGCGGGCGATGCGGTGCTGGTGGCCCTTGCGGCCTTCTTGTCGGGGCGGCTTCCGAAGGGGGGCGTCTTCGGCCGATTGGGCGGCGAGGAGTTCGGCATCTATCTGCCGTCACCTCAGGTGGAACACGAGCCCGATCTCCTGGAGAGTTTGCGGGTCGCTGTCGGACGGCTCGATATTCGCCAGGGGGAGACGCCACTACCGGTGACGATCAGCCTCGGTGCCGTGCGCCTCGCAGCCGGAGATGTCGATCTGCAGATGGCGCTCGCGGCCGCAGACCGGGCTCTCTATGCCTCCAAGAAAGGCGGCCGTGACAAGTTGAGCTGGTCTGATTTCGATGTAATGCCGTCGTCGACCGTGCCGTTGCAGGCGCTACAGCCCCGACCGAGCGGCGAGACGCTTGAACCGGCGCGTCCGGCTGCTTGATCGCTTCCAACGTCAGTCACGTCAGATGCTATCGCCGCGGATGGCCCAGCGGGCCTGCGTGAGTGTCGTGGTGAAGACGATGTCCTTCATGGGCAATTCGTGGTGGGCCAGCATCAGGCGTATCTCCGGGCGTTCACTGACGACATAGACCTTGACCCCGGATCGCTGGGCCTTCTTGATGACGCCTGCGAGCAAATTGGCCCCTGACGTATCGATAAACTGAATGCCGCTGCAATCGAGGACGAGATTGCGGTGACCGGCCGCAATCCGGTCGAGCACGGCGCTTGCCGCAGCAACGGCGCCGAAAAAGAAGGCGCCGTCGAGCCGGTAGACCACCGTGTCGGCATCACTGTTGTCGAGGGGGAGTTCATCCTCCTGGGCGGTTATTCTGAGGCTTTTCGCCATGTGGCGGATGAACTGCAGCGCCGCGAGCGACACGCCGACGAGTATGCCTTCGGTGAGGTCGCGGAAAATGACCAGGAGGAACGTGACCGCCAGCACCAGCGTTTCTCCGCGCGAGGTGCGTATCAGCGCGACGATTGCGGAGCGTTCCACCATGTTCCAGGACACGACAGCCAGAACGCCGGCGAGGCTTGCCAGCGGGATGTAGGCGGCAAGCGGTGCGGCAACCAGCATGAAGAACAGCAGAAACACCGCGTGAAGCATCCCGGAGATGGGGCTTGTTGCTCCGGCTCTTACGTTGGTGGCGGTCCGGGCGATCGTGCCGGTGACGCAGATGCCGCCAAAAGCTGCGGAACCGATATTTGCGATCCCCTGCGCCACAAGTTCCATATTCGAACGATGGCGTCGTCCGGTCATGCCATCGGCGACCACGGCCGACAGAAGTGATTCAATCGCACCGAGAAGGGCAAAGGCTACGGCGTCCGGCAAGACAGAGACAATCCGCTCCGGCGACAGTTGTGGCATGCTCGGCATGGGGAGGCCCGAGGGAATGCCGCCGAACTTCGAGCCGATGGTCGACACCGGCAGATGCAGGAGAGAAGCGGCAGCCGACGCGGTGATCACGGCAATGAGCAAGCCGGGCCAGGTCGGCCGAAGGCGGCGGAGGAGGAGAATGACAGCGATGGTCAGACCGGCGACGGCCGCGGCCGACAGGGAAAAGCCGGGCAGGGCGGACAGGATCGCCGGGATTTTGTCGAGCAAGGGCCCGGGTTCCCCGCCCGCAAAGGTCAAGCCGAGAAGCTCGCCGATCTGGCTTGCAAAGATGATCACCGCAATGCCCGCTGTGAAGCCGATGGTGACGGGATAGGGGATGAACTTGATGTAGTCTCCGAGCCGCAACACGCCGGCAGCGACCAGCATCAGTCCCGCGATCGCGGTCGCCAGGAGCAGTCCGTCGATGCCATGGCGGCTGACGGTCGCTGCCACGAGCACGATGAAGGCTCCGGCCGGGCCGCCGATCTGGTGCCGGCTGCCTCCGAGGGCCGACACAATGAAACCGCCGACGATCGCCGTGTAGAGACCGCGATCGGGCGTCACCCCCGAGGCAATTGCAATCGCCATGGATAGGGGAAGCGCGACGATGGCGACGGTCAGACCGGCAAGGGCATCGGCCTTTAGCCGCGCAACATCGTAGCCCTCCCGGAACACACTGACGGTCTTCGGGAGAAGGTCTTCTTTCATGGCGTCGGATGCGAAGCTTCGGGCATGAGGCTACCCAAGGTCAGGGGTTCCGAGATCATAGGACCTGAGTCTATTGCGTCTTGCAATCGGCCAACCGGCTTCAATTCGGAGTTCTTCTCTCAACCGCTTGTCAACGCGGTCAGGGTGCAGCCTTTTGCAGTTCTGCAGCCGCGGCGTCATCAAGCGCGCGGGCTCGCTGATGGGCAGGGCGGGCGGCGAGGGCGGCAAAATAGTCTTCGAAGGCCGGACGCTTCTCTATCGACCCGAATTGCAGACCCCAGCCGATATGGGAGCCGACATAGACATCGGCAGCGGAAAAGCGGTCGCCAGCGACGAACTGTCGACCCGAAAGTGCCGATTCGAGCGTGTCCATGACCGTTTCAAAGGAACCGTAACCGACCATGCCTTTCCGCTCCTTCGGAACCTCGACATTCAGGCTTCGATTGGTGACGGCAGCCTCCAACGGACCCGCGGCAAAGAACATCCAGCGATAGTAGTCGCGCGATCTCCGAGGGCCGGCGCGAGGCCGGCAGCAGGAAAGGCGTCGGCTAGATAGGCGCAGATGGCGGCGCATTCGGTCACCACTGTCTCGCCGTGACGAATTGCCGGCACCTTGCCCATCGGGTTGATGCGGCGATAGGCTTCAGCTTTCATCTCTGGGCCGTAGTTGATGACATGGGCCTCATAAGGCTGGCCGAGTTCCTCCAGCATCCAGCGGGCGTGCGTCCGCGCGAGAGGGGATGCGTGTAGAAATGCAGATCCGTCATGGCCATTCTCCCATCTGCTGCCTTTATCCCCGGACATGACCGCAGTCATGACCTGCTGCGGTTGTCCGGCCTCCACCTTGTGATTACAGTTTTTCCATGGCCAATGACAACAGACCTTTCCTCCTCGTCGCCTATCCGGCGCGCGCCGTCCCACTTCTCGGCGTCACGCTGCTCACCATCGTGTTCGCGGTCGCTTTCGGCGGTGTTCTGGCGCAGGTGCTCGGCGGCGGCTTCGCATCGCTGACCAATCTTTTCTACATCGTCGTGCTGGCGGTCAGCTTTGTCGGATTGCACCGTAGCTTCCGGCGGATCGCCGGCGCGCTCAAGCCGGCGCTTGAACTGAACGACGAGGAAATTGTCGATTACCGAAGCGACACCCGGATCGCATGGGACACCATCGTCGAGTTCGAGCAGCGTCGCACGGGGCGACAGACATTCATGCGCTTCCGTTATCTCGACGAGGAGGCCCCGGAGGTGGAGCATGTGGCCGACCTTCTCTTGAGCGGATTGAGCGTTTCCAGCGTTCGCCTCGCGAACCGCATTCGGGAGCGATTTGCCCGGATCGACGCCGAAAATGTCGGGGAGGAGGCGCTTGAAGAGGCATGAAAAAACCCGGCCATTGCTGGCCGGGTCGATGGATTGCTTGGCTTGAATGCCGATCAGGCAGCCATGGCCTTCTTCAGGTTTTCGTCGACCTTGTCGAGGAAGGCGGTGGTCGACAGCCACGGCTGATCCGGGCCGATGAGCAGCGCCAGGTCCTTGGTCATGTAACCGGCTTCGACGGTGTCGATGCAGACCTTTTCGAGCGTCGTTGCGAACTTGGCCAGTTCGGCATTGTCGTCGAGCTTGGCGCGGTGGGCGAGGCCACGGGTCCAGGCGAAGATCGAGGCGATCGAGTTGGTCGAGGTTTCCTGACCCTTCTGGTGCTGGCGATAGTGGCGCGTCACGGTGCCGTGGGCGGCTTCGGCTTCAACCGTGCGGCCATCGGGCGACAGAAGAACCGAGGTCATCAGGCCGAGAGAGCCAAAGCCCTGGGCAACCGTGTCGGACTGGACGTCGCCGTCATAGTTCTTGCAGGCCCAGACGTAACCGCCGGACCACTTCAGCGCGGAAGCGACCATGTCGTCGATCAGGCGGTGTTCGTAGACGATGCCGATCTCGTCGAACTTTGCCTTGAACTCGGTCTGGTAGACTTCTTCGAAGATGTCCTTGAAGCGGCCGTCATAGGCCTTCAGGATGGTGTTCTTCGTCGACAGGTAGACCGGCCACTTGCGCATCAGGCCGTACATCATCGAGGCGCGGGCGAATTCGCGGATCGATTCGTCGAGGTTGTACATGGCAAGCGCCACGCCAGCGCCCGGCGCGTTGTAGACTTCCTTTTCGATCACTTCGCCGTCTTCGCCGACGAACTTGATGGTCAGCTTGCCCTTGCCGGGGAACTTGAAGTCGGTTGCCTTGTACTGGTCGCCGAAAGCGTGACGACCGACAACGATCGGCTTGGTCCAGCCGGGAACGAGGCGCGGCACGTTCTTGCAGATGATCGGCTCGCGGAAGATGACGCCGCCGAGGATATTGCGGATCGTGCCGTTCGGGCTCTTCCACATTTCCTTGAGGTTGAACTCCTTCACGCGGGCTTCGTCCGGGGTGATGGTCGCGCACTTGATGCCGACGCCGTGCTTCTTGATCGCGTGGGCGGCGTCGACCGTCACTTGGTCGTTGGTGGCGTCGCGGTTTTCGACGGAGAGGTCGTAATATTCGATCTGTAGATCCAGGTAGGGCAGGATCAGTTTTTCCTTGATGAACTGCCAGATGATGCGGGTCATCTCGTCGCCGTCGAGATCGACGACCGGGTTGGCTACCTTGATCTTGGTCATGAATATCCTCACGGGTTTGCCTGACGCGCAGGCCAAGGGGAGGGGCGCTGCGCCAATGGCTGCCTATAACATTCTCTCATCGCAAGGCAAACAGTCACGGGGGCTTTCGGGCAGAATCTGGACCGTCGACTTTCGGCGGAGAACGCGCATCTTCCCAAACTTGGACCGGGTCTCTCCGGCCGATTCGCGTTATGAAAAACGAGAGCGCGATGCCGGCGACTGGCCAGCATGATTGAAACCAGGAAAGTTGAGTGCATGAAGGCTATAAAGACGGGGCTGATCATGTTTGCGGCGATGGTCGTCGCCTTGCCAGCGCTTGCAATCGATATGACGGCGCCGGTGCGCGAGGTCGTCGAGGCGACGGCCCGCAACTGGGAAGAGGGATCGAGCGGCAGCGAAGAGGAGGTCTTCAGCGAGGATCGCCTCAAGCGGCTCTTCAGCGCCGATTTCGCCGCAGCCTTCCACGCGGCTTCCAAGAACCCGCCTTATGATATTCCGGAAGGCGAGACGACGGGCTTCCCCTTCGACTATGACCCGATCGCCCAGGGGCAAGACGGCTGTCCCTTCAAGAATATTCGGATCGAGGACGACGGGGACGGGCAGGTCACGGCACTGTTCAACAACCGCAGCTGCTTTCAGGACAGCGGGGATGCGGCCGATACGGTTCTCATCTTCCACGTCGCAACGGAAAACGGTCGCGCCGTCATCGATGACATCTATCCTGTGATCGACGGCAATTCCGGCAATTCGATCAAGCAGGAATTGAAGGCGCAGGGCGGCGAGTGACGGGGGGGTGATGCGTATCCGTGGTCTCTTCCTCCTCACTTTCGCGTCGGTACTCTTCTCGTTGCCGGCATTTGCCTCAGACCCTGCCGATCCCGTTAGAACGGTGATGGCGGTTGCCGGGTGGCAAGGCGAGGGCCAGCCCACCGTCGAGGCGTCGGGCTATTTCGACGAAAGCCTTCTCGGCACGATTTACAGTTCGAGCTTTGTCGAGGTCTATCGTCTGGCCCAGAAGGTGGACGAATTGCAGGACGGGCAGGGCTATATGACCGGTTACGACGAAGTCATCGGCGGCCAGGATTCCTGCCCTTTGAAAGATGTCCGGTTCGAAACGCGTGCCCCCGTCGGTGCGGTGACGCCGGTGGCTGTTTACTTCGACGCTTCATCCTGCTTCGGTCATGCGCCGAACCTGAAGGAGCCCGGCACAATTTTCCATGTCGTCCAGCAGGACGGTCGCTATGTGATCGACAACTTCTGGAACCGCGACTACGACGGCGGCAATATCGCGACGTCCGTCAAGGCGGAATACGCCGCGCTTACCCATGCCTATCTCGACTTTCTGGTGACCGGATCCTGGCCGAAGCAGTGACCGGGCCTTTGCGGCGCAGTGATTTTGTGCCAATGGGAGCCCGCATTGTTTCGAGAAAGGCAGGTCATGGCGGGAACGAACAGCGAGCGCATCATGCTGGCCGAGGGGCCGGCCATCATTCTCGTAGAGCCGCAGCTGGGCGAGAATATCGGCATGGTGGCGCGCGCGATGGCGAATTTCGGCCTGGTGGAACTGCGTCTCGTCAAGCCGCGTGACGGCTGGCCTTCCGACAAGGCACGGGCGGCCGCCTCAAAGGCCGATCATGTGATCGACGGTGCCGTGGTTTACGAAACGCTGGAAGAGGCGATCGCCGACCTCAATTTCGTCTATGCAACCACCGCGCGGTCGCGGGACGGCTTCAAGCCGGTGCGCTCCCCGGTCACGGCTGCCGAGACGCTGCGCCGCAAGTTCAAGGCGGGCGAGAAGACCGGCATCCTGTTCGGCCGGGAGAAATCCGGCCTGTCGAACGAGGACGTGGCGCTGGCCGACGAGATCGTCACTTTTCCGGTCAATCCGGCCTTTGCCTCGCTCAACATTGCCCAGGCCGTGCTGCTGATGTCCTATGAATGGATGAAGTGCGGCATGGACGACCTGCATGCCGTGCCCTTCGATGCGCCCGAACAGCCGCTTGCCACGAAGGAGGAACTGGTCGGCCTCTTCGATCACGTGGAGGATGCGCTCGATGCGCGCGGCTATTTCCATCCGCCGCATAAAAAAGCCAGGATGGTCGAGAATCTGAGAGCGGTGCTGAGCCGGCGCGCTTTCACCACGCCTGAAATTCATGTGATGCGCGGCGTGATCTCATCGCTCGACCGCTTTTCCCGGCGGGGGCAGATTGCGCCGGCCGTACCGGTGGCGGGTGACGAGGACGCGAACAGAGATGACGACGCCAGCGGCGAATGAACTGAAGCCCATCCTCGTTTTCGATTCCGGCATCGGTGGGTTGACCGTGCTGCGCGAGGCGAGGCTCCTGATGCCCGAACGGGGCTTCATCTATATCGCCGACGATGCGGGCTTCCCCTATGGCGGGTGGGAAGAGGGGCCTCTGAAGGCGCGCATCATCGAGCTCTTCCGCCGACTGCTGGACCGTTACGATCCCGAAGCCGTGATCGTCGCCTGCAACACCGCCTTCACGCTGGCGGGAGCCGAACTGCGCGAAGCCTTTCCGGCCATGCGCTTCATTGGCACCGTTCCCGCAATCAAACCGGCTGCAGAGAGGACTCGATCAGGACTCGTTTCCGTGCTTGCAACACCTGGCACGGTGCGCCGCGCCTATACGCGCGATCTCATCCAGTCCTTTGCTTCGCAATGCCACGTTCGATTGGTGGGGTCCGAAAACCTTGCTCGCATGGCGGAAGCCTATATTCGGGGTGAGACGCTGGACGATGCGGCCGTCCTTGCGGAGATTGCCCCCTGTTTTGTCGAGAAGGATGGGACCAGAACCGACATCATCGTGCTGGCCTGCACGCATTATCCCTTCCTCGCCAATGTCTTCCGTCGGCTCGCACCCTGGCCGGTCGACTGGCTCGATCCGGCGGAGGCGATTGCCCGCCAGGCGCGGCGGCTGGTGCCTCTTGTCGAGGGGGCGGAACATCCCGACGGGTTCGACTTTGCCGTCTTCACATCCGGGCGCCAGGATTTCTCCACGCGCCGCCTGATGCAGGGCATGGGGCTTACGGTTTCGGAGGAACCCGTTGGTTCGCCCGGCTGAAGCACCGTACACGGTTCAAAATTGCGTTTCGGCTTTTTCGCCGGTGTTCACCGTGCTAGTAGCTGTGGGCTGATAGCCGGCCCAGGCGCCGGTGTAGAGGAGCCTTGCTCAGCGTTTTGTTCATCGAGATTTCAATCGTCTTTTTCCTGACCGTTCTCAACGGCATTCTCGCCATGTCGGAGCTTGCCGTCGTTTCCGCGCGTCCTGCCCGTCTGAAGGTACTCGCCGAGCAGGGCAGTCGCGGCGCCGAAACCGCGCTGCGGCTCGCTTCCGATCCGGGTCGCTTCCTGTCCACCGTGCAGATCGGCATTACGCTCGTTGGCGTTCTGTCCGGTGCTTTTTCCGGTGCTACGCTCGGCGCGCGCCTGTCTTCATGGCTCGCAACCCAGGGGCTTTCGGAGACGGCTGCCGATGCGCTGGGCGTCGGTTCCGTGGTTATGCTCATCACCTATCTGTCCCTGATCGTCGGCGAACTGGTGCCCAAGCAGGTGGCGCTGCGCAATGCCGAGGCCGTTGCCGCCCGGATGGCGGCGCCGATGTCGATCCTTTCGAAGGTCGCAGCGCCGCTGGTCTGGCTGCTCGATGGCTCTGGCAAGCTCGTGCTGTCCCTGCTCGGACAGAGCGGTGATGGCGGCGGAAAGGTCACGGACGAAGAAATCCGCACGGTGCTGGCCGAAGCGCATAGTGCCGGCGTCATCGAGGCGGGCGAGTCCGCGATGCTTTCGGGCGTCATGCGGCTGGCCGACCGTACGGCGCGTGGTCTCATGACGCCGCGTCGCGACGTGCTCATCCTCGATGTCGAGGACACGATCGACGACGTGCGCGAGGTTCTGCGCGACAGTCCGCATTCGCGCATCCCGGTGCGCCGGGGCGATTCCGACGAGATCATCGGCGTTCTCCTTGCCAAGACCCTCTACGAGCGGCTGGCCATGGGAGAGGCTGCCGATCTCGCGAGCCTGGTTTCGGACGTGCCTGTCGTCTCCGATCTTGCCAAGGCGACAGACATCATTGAGGCGCTGCGCCGAACGCCGTTGCACATGGTGCTGGTTTATGACGAATACGGCCACTTCGAAGGGATCGTCACGTCTGGGGACGTGCTCGAAGCCATCACCGGCGCCTTCCAGCAGGATGCATCCGAGGAGCAGGCGCTTTTCCAGCGCGAAGACGGTTCCTATCTTGTCGCCGGCTGGACGCCGATCGACGAATTTATCGACGTGATCCGCGTGCCCGTCGATCCCGATCTCGACTACACCACCGTTGCAGGTTTCGTGCTCGACGAAATGAAGCGCATTCCGGAGCTCGGAGAGAGTTTCGAAAAAGGTGGGTGGCGGTTCGAGGTCGTCGACCTCGACGGACGACGGATCGACAAACTGCTCGTTTCGAGAAGCATCGCTTCCGAGCCCTGATCAGCGCTCCGGCTTCTGGCTGCGACAATTTGTTGCATATGTGCAACGCCAAGAGGTTTGTTTTGCAATCCCGAATTGCGGGATTGCGGCGGCCTGCTTTGCGTGTCATGGATGGAGCTATCCGCAACTCAAACAACAGGAGGCCCAAATGACTCATTTTTTCGTGCTTATGCGCCTCTCTGGCGGATCTGTATCGACGGTATGCCCGGCGTTCCCGGCAACCTCCCGATACACCCGATGACTGTCTAACCAGTCGTCTTTCCAGCTGCTTCCGGCGTTTTCAATCATCCTGACGTGACTTGCCGTCTGCGCGTGTAAACGCGTCCGTTCGCCTGGCTCACGTCGCTTTTCATCATCGAAAGGACCTGGGCGCTCGCGCGTTCCGGGACGGACAAGTCATGCAAAGAAATCAATCTATAGTTGAAAATACCTTGCCCCGGCATATGGACGAGCTCCTGGATCGCTTCGGTCTGCTGCCGCTGGTCGCCGCGCTCGTCGGCGCGAGCCTGAGGCGGAGGCAGATGCGCAATCTGGCGTCCAATCTGTCGCCGCAGATGCGGCGCGATATCGGGCTTCCGGAAGAAGACATCGTCTTCCCTCAAAGGCCGACACTCTGGGACATCCGTGTGTAAGAGGAGCCGTTCGGGCGCACGACCTGCGCCCGAACGGCTTTTTTCCGGTTTGCAGACCATTCGACCGAGTGGTCTGCTTTGCAAATCCCGCTGGCTGACGAACAGTCGACGACATTGATTCCCGCCATTTGAACTCGCATGGATTCGCAATGCCGCCCAAGTCCGCCATCATGAGCGCGTTTTTCCTGCAGCCGATCGCATTTGGCAGCTGGCTGCCGCAGATCCCGGGCGTACAGGAGCGGCTGTCGCTGGGACCGGCGGAGCTCGCCTTCGCCTTGCTTGGGCTGCCCGTCGGCATTCTGATCACCTTGCCTTTCGCAGGCCGGCTCGTCGCGCGGATCGGCAGCCGCAATACGCTGCTCTGGGGTTTTCCGCTGTTTCTCGCGCTGGTGCCTTGGCCGGTCGTCGCCCCGGACATCGTTTCGCTCTTCTTCCTGCTGCTCTTGCTCGGGATTGGCCTATCGACCATCGAGCTTGGTCTGAACGTGGAGGCCGACATCATCGAGAAACGTGGGACCACGTCGATCATGAATCGCTGCCATGGCTTCTGGAGCCTCGGCATCATGACCGGCAGCCTGTTGGGCGCGGCTTTCCTCTCGGTCCATGTGGCTCCCTTTGTCGCCATCGTGTCGCTCGCGGTGTTGCTGATGCCGATCGCTTTCCTGGTGTGCCGGGCCCTGCCACACGTCGAGGTGCCGGCCGTTGAAGGTGAGGGGCGTTCCTCCTGGCGACTGCCGAGTCCGGCAATCCTGGGCATCAGCCTCTTCGTCTTCGGGATCACCATGACCGAGGGCGCTGTCGCGGACTGGTCGGCGGTCTATCTTAAGGACGTCTTCAATACGACGGGCATGGCTACCGGCATGGGTTATGTCGTCTTCGCCATGCTGGTCTCCGTCGGGCGCTTTCTGGGGGACGCTGCCAAATCGCGGCTGGGGCCGGTCGTCCTGGCGCGGATATGCCTCTCCTCCTCGCTTCTCGGTCTATCCCTGGTGGTCACGGCGCCCGTGACGGCCTTGGTCTACCTCGGGCTGGCGCTTGTCGGCTTCGGCGTGTCGGTCGGGTTCCCGCTTGCGGTGACGGCGTCGGCCGATCTCGGCGACCGGCCGGCGGCCGAGAACGTCGCCATCCTCAGTTTCATCGCGCTGCTCGGCTTCCTCGTCGGCCCGCCCTTGATCGGCTTGGTCGCCGAATTGACGGGTCTTCGCGGCGGTCTCGCCATGCTGTTGCCGCCGCTGGTGGTCAGCATGCTTCTCGCCGGGCTGCTCGATCGTCGCCATCAGGGCTGAACAAGCGCTATTCCCTGTGGGTTTTGACGATCGCGGTGACACGAGCCCCCGCAAGTCTGTTAGAGACAGTCGATCAACACATTGATTTGAGGATGCCGCCATTGAAGGTCGGAATCGATATGGGAACGGTGCAGGGCGGTCAGCCTGCCAAGCTCGATATCGAGGAGCTTCTCGCGACCCGTTTGCTGGTGCAGGGCAATTCCGGCTCCGGCAAGTCGCATCTGCTGCGGCGGCTGCTCGAACAGTCGGCACCTTGGGTGCAGCAGGTCATTATCGATCCGGAAGGTGATTTCGTCACGCTGTCGGACAAATACGGCCACGTCGTCGTCGACGGTGAGCGCACTGAGGCGGAATTGATCGGCATTGCCGATCGTATCCGACGCCACCGGGTCTCCTGCGTCCTGACGCTGGAAGGGCTTGATGTCGAGCAGCAGATGCGCGCGGCAGGTGCCTTCCTCAATGGCCTCTTCGACGCCGACCGCGAGTTTTGGTATCCGGTGCTGGTCGTCGTCGACGAAGCGCAGATGTTTGCACCTGCCGTCGGCGGTGACGTTTCGGAAGACGCGCGCAAGGTGTCGCTCGGCGCCATGACCAACCTGATGTGCCGTGGTCGAAAGCGCGGTCTTGCCGGCGTCATCGCCACGCAGCGTCTCGCAAAGCTCGCCAAGAACGTGGCCGCCGAGGCCTCGAACTTCCTGATGGGGCGCACCTTCCTCGATATCGACATGGCGCGCGCGGCAGATCTGCTCGGCATGGACCGGCGTCAGGCCGAGATGTTCCGCGACCTGCAGCGCGGCAATTTCGTCGCGCTCGGCCCCGCCCTTTCGCGTCGGCCGCTGCCGATCGTGATCGGCACCGTCGAGACTTCGGCGCGGTCCTCGTCACCGATGCTCATGCCGCTGCCCGATGCACCCGTGGATGTCGAGGATCTGATCTTCACGCCGGATCCGGAAGAGTTCACCCGACCGATCGTGCGCCGGGCTCCGCCGGCGCCCCGGCCGACCACGGACATCCTCGCGGAGCTTTCCCGCTCGACGCCGGCGTCCAGCACGCCGGCTCCGAGCGAAATCCCGAGCCGCAGTTCCGAAATGTCGCCCGAGGAGCGCGAGGAGCGACTTTCCGGCGTTCTCGCAGAAATTCTCGGTGACCCCCAGGCGGCCTATCGGACCGACAGCGTTCTTTACCAGGAGTTCCTCGTGCGGGCGCGCATGCGCCGCATCTCAGGTCCGCCCATGCCGATGGGCGAATTTCGTCGTCGGGTCGCGATCACCCGTGCGGGTGTGGATGAGGAAACGGCTGCAAGCGAAGGGTGGCAGACGGCCTTGTCCCTGTCGGTGCGGGTTTCTGACGACTTGCAGGGTGTGTTCCTGCTGCTCGCCAAGGCGGCGCTGCGGACAGAACCCTGTCCCTCCGATCATCGCATCGCCCGCGCCTATGGCACGCATTCGGCACGCCGTGCGCGCCGTCTCCTCGGGTATTTCGAGGAGCAGAACCTGATCGTGGTTCATTCCGACTTCGGAGGCAACCGCATCGTTGCCTTCCCGGATCTCGACGCGCAAACCGCCCCTGGAGCCCCGGATGCAGTCGACGACGAGCCTCTCGCCTCCGCGGCAGATCGGCATGCCGCCGAATGATCAGGCCGCACGGCGCATCCGGACCTGTTGCGGCAGGGTAAACCGGCGCACCAGGGACTGAAGATGATCCGATTCGTTTGCCAGCGAACCGACGGATGCCGTCGTCTCCTCGACCATCGCGGCGTTGCGCTGGGTCGTCTGATCCAGTTCGTTGATGGCGGAATTGACTTCGGCAAGCCCGATGAACTGTTCCCGCGACGATGTGGAAATCGATTCCATGTGTTCGTTCATCTGGCCGATATAGTTTGAGATCTCGGTCAGTGAAGTGCCTGTCTGGCGGACGAGATCCACGCCCTCGCCGATCTGTTTGCTCGAGGTGGAGATCAGCGCCTTGATTTCCTTGGCTGCATTGGCCGAGCGCTGAGCCAGTTCGCGCACTTCCTGGGCGACCACCGCGAAGCCCTTGCCCGCTTCGCCGGCCCGTGCCGCCTCGACGCCGGCATTGAGTGCCAGAAGGTTCGTCTGGAAGGCGATCTCATCGATCACGCCGATGATGCTGGAGATCTTTGACGAGCTGGCTTCGATCGCTTTCATGGCGTCTTCCGCCTTGCTGACAATGACGCCGGAGCGGCTGGCGTCGTCATTGGCTTCGCGTGCAACGCGGCGGGCCTCTTCCGTCAGCTGCGACGCGTTCTTGACGTTGGTGGTAATCTCTTCGATTGCAGCAGCAGTCTGCTCCAGGGCAGAGGCCTGTTGCTCGGTGCGCTTGGAAAGGGCGTTTGCACCTTCGTTGATGGAGTTTGCACCTTCGTCGATGGAGGCGACACCGTCGATGATGGCGATCAGCGTTTCCGCCAGTTGCGCGATCGAATGATTGAAGTCATGGCGCAGGGCTTCGAAATCCGGTGCAAACGGCTCTGTCAGGCTGAAGGCCAGATCACCGGTGGACAGGCGCTTCAGGCCCGCCGCCAGGCCGGATGTGGCCGTGCGGAGCTTTTCTGCGGCTTCTGCCTCTGCCTGTGCCTGGGCGCGCAGCCGCTCCTGTTCCATCCGTTCGCGGGCTTCTTCCGCTTCCTTCTCCAACTGTTGGTTGCGAATGCCCGCCGACTGGAAGATGGCGATGGAACCGGCCATGGCGCCGATTTCGTCCTTTCGCTGGGTAAATGGTATGATCACGCCGTAGTCGCCTGCGGCGAGCCTGTTCATGACGTTGGTCATGGTCGAGATCGGGCCGATGAAGCGGGTTGCCGCAATGGCGGCGAGTGCCATGGCGACAAGAGCGACGGCACCGCCGAACATCAACATCCGGTCTCTCGCGTGGTGGGCGGCAACGACCATATCTGCGCTCGGGGCGGAGAGCATGAGGGTCCATTGCTGCTCCAGCCCCGGAAAGCTGATTTTGACCGCAGCGTGGTAGATACCGTTTTCATCCGTAATGTCTGCCACATTTGCTGCAGACGCGGTCTGGCCGAGGTTGAGGAAGGTACTGTCTTGCGCTGGTTTGGCCAGGAGTGACTTGTCGGTGTGCGCCAGCCAGACACCGGACGCATCGGCGAGATAGACCGATCCCGTGCCGAACGGCTTCAGCTCTCCGACGCGGCGCGAAATGTCGCTCAGATTGAAGTCGGCGCCCGCCAGACCGATCACCTCGTTCCCGCGGCGGATCGGCGAGGTGATCGAGGTGATCATCGTCTCGACGTTGTCAATCAGATCGGTATAGGCCGGTGTGATCTGCGGTATTCCCGCTTTCATCGGTGCGACATACCAGATCTCTGTCGCCTGGTCGGCCATGTCGAGTTTCTCGATCGCAACGTTCTGGCCACCCGTACGATAGAGATAGGTGGCGAATCGACCGCTATGCAGCTCGGAATTGGGGTGGTCGACGAACTTCTCGTCCTCGCCGTCCAGTTTCTCGGGCTCGAAGACGAGGGTCACGCCGAGAAGGCCTTTTTCCGCGCTGACCGTACGATCGAGAAGAGTGCCCAGCAGATCGCGGTCCGGCCTTTCCGTCGCGGCCACCGCTTCCGCCGTCTGACTTACCCCTTGCAATACCGCAGAGGTGCGAGAAATGTCCGCGCGTATGTCGTTGGCATATTGCATCAGCAGGCCGCGAGCCGCCTTTTCGGCCTCCTGCCGCATGGCGCTTTCCATGAAGGCCGCACCAACGAGTGCAACGGCGCCCAAGCCCAGGGCAAAACCCACAACGGCTAGAAACGTGAAGCGGCCGCGCAGCGAGCGAAACAGATAGTCCGTAATCATTGGTCCCATCCCGAAGAAAAATGCGATTCAGCAATGCATTCTTCTTTGGGTAGGCAGGAAAGATTGAAAATAAGTCAAAATCACTTCCACTTCTTGGAAGTCAGTGATCCTTTCTTCAAGTATAGAATTATCTATATTAGGAAAATACGTATTTCATCTGATATTTAAGAAGAGGCGTTGCCAGGCTGCCCCTTGCCTTTCAGGCCGCCCGCTCTTCCCATACTTTGGCCAATGCCACGATGGATTCTACGGACTTTTCCATGTCCTGTACGCTCACCCATTCGAGCGGGGAGTGATAGGCATGGCCGCCGGTATAGATATTGGGGCAGGGCAGGCCCATGAAGGACAGGCGCGAGCCGTCCGTGCCGCCACGAATGCTGTGACGCACCGGCTTAAGACCGACCCGGCGCACGGCTTCCTCCAGATTGTCCATGATCTCGGGATGGCGATCGAGGACTTCCTTCATGTTGCGGTACTGGTGTTTGACCGTGATGCTATGGCTCGACCCCGGATAGGACGCCATCACGTCTCGAGTGATCTTGTCCAGGAGTTCTTCCTTCTCCTTCAGGCCGGCCTCTGTGAAGTCTCTGACAATCAACTGCAGCTTCGCTGCTTCCATGCTGCCGGAGATGTCGACCGGGTGGATGAAGCCGTGGCGTCCGTCCGTGGTTTCAGGGGCGATGTCGCGGGGGAGGCGGGCAACGATATCGCTCGCTGCCTTTATCGCATTCTCCATCTTGCCCTTGGCATACCCCGGATGCATGGCCACGCCCGTGATCTCGATCACCACGCCATCGGCGGAGAAGGTCTCGTTTTCGATTTCGCCGACGGTCGAGCCGTCGAGCGTGTAGGCGAAGCGGGCGCCGAGCTTTTCGAGATCCACCTTGTCTGCGCCGCGGCCGATTTCCTCGTCGGTCGTGAAGAGGATCTTGATCGTGCCATGTCTGATGTCGGGGTTTGCCACTAGATGGGCAGCGGCCGTCATGATCTCGGCGACGCCGGCCTTGTCGTCGGCGCCGAGCAGCGTCGTGCCGTCGGTGGTGACGATATCGTTGCCGATCTGATTGAGGAGTTGCGGATGGGCGTCGACGCGAATCACCTGGCTCGTGTCGCCGGTCAACGTGATATCGCCGCCTTGATAGTTGCGGACAATCTGTGGTCGGACATTTGCGCCGGTGAAATCCGGTGCCGTATCCATGTGGCTGCAGAAGCAGATGACCGGGACGTCTTTGTCCGTATTGGACGGGATGGTCGCATAGACGTTGCCGTGTTCATCCAGGTGAGCGTCCGACAGCCCGAGCGCCAGCAGTTCGGTCGTCAGCAGTCGGCCGAGATCCTTCTGCTTTTCCGTCGACGGCTGGGTGTCGGAAGAAGGGTCCGACTGGGTGTCGATGACGACATAACGGAGAAAACGGTCGAGGACGGTATCGCTCATGGTGTCTGTCCCTGGATCTGTGTGGACGTCTGGCTGGCCTTCACCGGCGTGGTCGCCAGATGCTTGTCGAACAGGCCAATGATTTCCGTGTTCCGGGCATCGTTGCTGCGTGCTCCGAGAACCACGCCAACGAGCCTGCGTTCGCCATTGGTAGCCGAGGTCACGATATTGTAGCCGGCAGCCTTGGTGTAGCCGGTCTTGATCCCGTCAGCGCCGGGATAGCGCACCAGGAACGCGTTGTGGCCACGCAACTTCATACCGCGAAAGGTCATGCCCCGCGAGGCGAACAGTTTGTATTCTTCAGGATAGTCGCGAATCAGGGCGAGGCCGAGGCGGGCCATATCGGCGGCGGTCGTCACCTGCGCCGGATCGGGCAGGCCCGAAGGATTGGTGAAGACCGTGTCGTTCATGCCGAGCTTGTGGGCCTTGACTGTCATCACGACGCCGAAGGCGGCCTCCGATCCGGCTAGCGTCTCGGCAACGGCGGTCGCTGCATCATTCGCCGACAGCACCACCATGCCCATGACGGCTTCCCGCACACTGATCGTGTTTCCGGCCCCGATGGCGAATTTGTAGGGCTCCTTGTCGTTGGCGTTCTGCGAGACGACCAGCCTCTGGTCCCAGGAAAGCCGGCCCGCATGGAGTGCCTCGAAGGTCAGGTACAGCGTCATCATCTTGGTGAGCGACGCAGGATAGGTGAGTGCATCCGCGTTCATCGCCTCCAGCACTTCGCCCGTCCCGGCATCGATCAGAATATTGGCATGGGTCGCTTGGCTACTGTTGGCGGCGTTCGGCAGGGCAAAACAAAGCAAAGCGAGCAGGCAGAGGTGAGGCAGACGCAGGATCATCGTGGGACACAGGTTGGTGGCGGGACCCACGGGATAACGAAGTTCGAACCGCCTGTCAGCACATGTTCCCCGGTGGAATAGGGATTGTCTGGGCAAAACCGGGATGTGGAACGAAAAAGGGCGACCTTCGGGCCGCCCTTGATCGGTTTTGTCAGCCTTCCTGGCCCAGTTTCGGGGCAGGCTCGTGCTTTTCCGGAAGCGTGTTCCGGGTGGCCCAGAGCGAACCCAGGATGCCGGCGGCCAGGATGCCGAGCGTGACCGTGAGCGAGACGACCGGCGGGATCTTGGCCAGCCCCAGCATGTCGGCCAGGAAGATCTTCGAGCCAATAAAGATCAGCACGACCGACAACGCATATTTGAGGTAGGCGAAGCGGTGGATCAGGGCGGACAGCGCAAAGTAGAGGGCGCGCAGGCCGAGGATCGCGAAGATGTTCGAGGTGTAGACAATGTAGGGATCGGTGGTGATCGCGAAGATCGCGGGGATCGAGTCGACGGCGAAAATGACGTCGGCCAGTTCCACCATCACCAGCGCCAGGAAGAGCGGCGTGATGAAGGTCTTCAGCTTGCCTGTCTTCTCGTCCGGTTCGCGGACGAAGAAGTGCTCCTTGCGCAATCCATCCGTCACCGGCAGCTTGCGCCGCAGGATTTTCAGAACCGGGTTGGTGGACACATCATATTCCTGGTCGGCGGTGAGCAGCATCTTGATGCCGGTGCCGATCAGGAAGGCCGCGAAGAGGTAGAGAACCCAGCTGTAGTTCTCGACGATCGCTGCACCTGCCGCAATCATGATGCCGCGCAGGATGATGACGCCCAGGATACCCCAGAGCAGAACACGATGCTGATAGGCTCGGGGGATGGAGAAGTAGCTGAAGATCATCGCGATGACGAAAATATTGTCCATCGCGAGGCTTTTTTCGACCACGAAACCGGTCAGGTATTCGAGGCCGGCCTGCTCGCCGCTCTGGTACCAGAGCCAGCCGCCAAAGGCGAGGCCGAGGGTGATATAGAAGGCGGAAAGCGCAAAACTCTCCTTGATGCCGATCTCGCGGCTATCCTTATGCAGGACCCCGAGATCGAGAGCGAGGAGAAAGAGGACGACGACGACGAAAGTGAGCCACATCCAGGCAGGCTTGCCCAGAAAATCAATCCAAAGAAAATCCACGACGGGGTTTCCCTTGCCGGATAGTTGAGGTTCGCAGCTCCGACATCACGGGAATCCGGCGCTCGCGTCAGAGGGGCCCGGTGCTGCGTTTCACAAAGATGGTTTTGTTCCGGCCCGTTTCAAGTCTCTATGTTGACATTTTTCGCGGCGCCCTCTAATGACGCGCCAACGCCGGGCCGAAACGCCCGGTGTTTGTTTTAACATGTCCCGTGGTTTTCTCCGTTCGCTAACGTGAGAATCCTGTCAGAGCTTCGAAAAAGGAAGCTCAGAGGAGGGCGTGTTTCCTTGAGGCGGTTTGGCAACAAGCCGTCCTAACTTGTTGAGAAGGAAATACGATGAGCAAGCGCGCATCATCCAAGTACAAAATCGATCGCCGTATGGGCGAAAACATCTGGGGCCGTCCGAAGTCCCCGGTGAACCGCCGCGAATACGGCCCGGGCCAGCATGGCCAGCGCCGCAAGGGCAAGCTCTCGGACTTCGGTGTGCAGCTGCGCGCCAAGCAGAAGCTCAAGGGCTACTACGGCGATATCAGCGAGAAGCAGTTCCGCGCTGCCTACGATGAAGCCAACCGTCGCAAGGGCGACACCGGCGAAAACCTGATCGGCCTGCTCGAGTCGCGTCTGGACGCCATCGTCTACCGCGCCAAGTTCGTTCCGACGATCTTCGCTGCCCGCCAGTTCGTCAACCACGGCCACGTTACGGTCAACGGCGTTCGCGTCAACATCGGTTCGTACCGCTGCAAGGCTGGCGACGTCATCGAAGTTCGCCAGAAGTCGAAGCAGCTCGTTGTCGTTCTGGAATCCGTCCAGCTCGCCGAGCGTGACGTTCCCGACTACATCGAAGTCGACCACAACAAGATGGTTGCGACGTTTGCCCGCGTTCCGACCCTGTCGGACGTTCCTTACGCCGTCATCATGGAACCGAACCTGGTCGTCGAATTCTACTCGCGTTAATCCTAAGCGAGACGGATTTGTGGAAAGCCGCCCTTCGGGGCGGCTTTTTTTGTTTGCAGTGCGGGATCGAGCCGCGATGATGGCCAAGGGTCAAGGCAAGGGATAAAGAGGCATGGATCTTCAGCAGATCATCGACGAGATCGTGCAGGTGCTTGAGCCGCGGCTTGGCGAGGGCAAGGTGGCCGATTACATCCCTGAACTCGCCCGTGTCGATCCGAAGCAGTTCGGTATCGCGATCACGACGGTCGAGGGTGAGACCTTCAAGGCGGGTGATGCGGAGACATCCTTTTCCATCCAGAGCATCTCCAAGGTCTTCATGCTTACACTCGCCCTCGGCAAGGCGGGCGAGGCCATCTGGAAGCGCGTCGGTCGCGAGCCGTCAGGCTCTTCCTTCAACTCGATCGTTCAGCTGGAGCACGAGCACGGAATCCCGCGCAATCCCTTCATCAACGCCGGCGCGATCGTCGTGACCGACATGGTGTTGGCCGGTCATAAGCCACGCGAGGCGATTGGCGAATATCTCCGCTTCATGCGTTATCTGGCGGATGACGAGAGCCTGTCGATCGACGAAAAGGTGGCGCAGTCGGAGCAGAAGACCGGTTATCGCAATTTCGCGCTCGCCAATTTCATGCGCGGTTTCGGCAATCTCGAACATCCGGTCGAACACACGCTCGGGGTCTATTTCCACCAATGCGCCCTGGCTCTCTCCTGCGTGCAGCTTTCGCATGCGGGTCTGTTTCTTGCCAATCGCGGCACCAATCCACTGACCGGCTTTTCGGTCGTTTCGCCGAAGCGGGCGCGGCGTATCAATGCGCTGATGCTGATGTGCGGCCATTACGACGGGTCGGGTGACTTTGCCTATCAGGTTGGTCTTCCCGGCAAGTCGGGCGTCGGCGGCGGCATTCTGGCGGTTGCTCCCGGCAAGGCCTCGATCGCTGTCTGGTCGCCGGGTCTCAACAAGGTCGGGAATTCCGCACTGGGCTCGGCGGCGCTCGAAATGCTCGCCACCCGCACGGGCTGGTCGGTGTTCGGGGCTTGATCTTGCCGCACTTCCGGGGCATTGCACAGGCTTCTCCCGAACGGATGCCCGGAGCCCGTGATGAACCTTGCAACGCCCCTTGACGCAGATGCCGCGAGCCCCCTGGGCTCGGACGAGGATCTCGACGTCTCCGGCATTCATCCGGTTTTTGCATCCGCACCGCAGTCGGTCTCGTTCAACAAGCTGCGCAAGCGTCTGATCCGCCAGGTCCGTCAGGCGATCGCCGATTTCGATATGCTGAAAGGGCAGAAGCGCTGGCTCGTCGGCCTCTCAGGCGGCAAAGACAGTTATGGGCTGCTCGCCATCCTGCTGGACCTGCAATGGCGCGGCCTGTTGCCGGTGGAGCTCGTCGCCTGCAATCTCGACCAGGGACAGCCGAATTTCCCGAAGCACATCCTGCCGGACTATCTGGCATCGATCGGGGTGAAGCACCGGATCGAATATCGCGATACCTATTCGATCGTGAAGGAGAAGGTGCCACACGGCGCGACCTACTGCTCTCTCTGTTCCCGGCTGCGTCGCGGCAATCTTTATCGCATCGCCCGCGAAGAAGGGTGTGATGCGCTGGTGCTCGGCCATCACCGCGAGGATATCCTGGAGACGTTCTTCATGAACTTCTTCCATGGAGGGCGTCTGTCCGCCATGCCCGCCAAGCTGCTCAACGATGAAAAGGATCTCTTCGTGTTGCGGCCGCTGGCCTATGCTGGCGAAGACGACATGGTGAAATTTGCCGAAGCCATGGCATTCCCGATCATCCCCTGCGACCTCTGCGGATCACAGGACGGATTGCAGCGCAATGCGATTAAGGAGATGCTGGCGGGCATCGAGGCGAAGATGCCCGGCCGCAAGGACGCCATGCTGCGGGCGCTGGCCCATGTCGACCCGTCGCACCTGCTCGATCCAAAGCTCTTCGACTTTGCCGGCCTGGCAGCCAGTCCCCGAGATTGATGGCGATTGGCGTCGGGCGGACGTGTGCTGTGCACAATATTTTCGCCTCACGCCCGATTTCCCCGGCTTTGCGTGCGTTCCAGACTGTCTTTCAGCGCACTTGCACTTTAGAAAGTGGTGAGGGGCCGGTTCGTTCGTTTGGATCGGCCAGGGTAATTGAGTGTGGGAGTACAGATGACTGAGGTATCTCAGGCGTCGGTTGCGCGGCGTGCCGTCTTTCTCGTCGGCGGGTACGAGCGCAACGATTCGGCCGGGTTTTTTCGCCGCATTGGTCGCGAGATGGCCCGGTTCAATCAGTGCTGGGGCACGTCCGCGCGGATGGAGGATCCGCAACCGCAAACCGACGGTATCGCTGCGACGGCCCAGATCCTCTACCATGGGCAAGACGGCGACTGCGTCAGCGACCTGACCTTTCTGAGTTTCGACGATATCGTCAAACGCGACGGGGCCCGGCCTTTCGTGGTGCGGCTCTGGGTCTATCTGATTTCCTTCCTGGACTACGTGTTCAGCGGTACGATGTTCCGCTTCTTCGCGACCAACTGGCGTTTCGCGCTCTATTTCCTCTATCCGGCCGTGGCGCTCGCGGCCTTTGCCGGTGCCGGATATGCTGTTTATCGCATCCTCTCGCCTGCGAACTTTTACGGCAGTCCCCTTGTTGCGGGCGTCCTCGGAGCACTCGTTGCCTATGGGCTGGGACGCTTCACCGGACGACGCTATTTCGTCTTTCATCTGATGGATCTCTGGTCCTTCAGCCGCGAGCATCTGCGCTGCCGTCGTCCGGACATGGATCAGCGTCTCGATGCCTGGTCGCGACTGATTGTCGACCGCATCCGGCAAGACGGGTATGACGAAGTCCTGCTCGTTGGCCATTCGACCGGCGGCGCGCTGATCCTCGACCTTGCTCATCTGGTGGCGGAGCGGCTGACCGATGAGGGACAGGTGGTCGACTTCACCCTGCTCACGGTCGGCTCAACCTCGCTCAAGGTCTGTCTGCATCCGGCAGCGGAGCGGGCGCGGCGGCGGCTCGAAAACCTCGCGCTTCACGGTGGCTTGCGCTGGAGCGAATTCCAGTCGCTGACCGACATCATCAACTTCTACAAATGCGATCCCTATCGCCTCGCCGGCCTGACCCACCAGCGAGACGACGCCTTTCCGCGTATGTTCCAGGTGCGGTTTCGGGAGATGCTGATTCCCGAGAGCTACAAACGGATCAAGCGGAATTTCTTCCGGGTCCATTATCAGTTCATTTCGGCCAACAGCCGCCGTTATTTCTATGACTTCTTCATGATCTGCTGTGGCACGCGGCGGCTCGAGGAGGTCGGTCCCGGCAGCCTGGTTGCCGGCCCGCCCGTCGCGGAACAGACAAAGGTTGATGCATGATCCGGATTTCCTTCATTGCTTGGGGCGTGATGCTCCTGGTCTGGTGCGCCATGCGTTATCCCGCCATGCGCCGGGCCCGGCGGCAGAAGACGCGTGTAGACAACAGGACCACCCTCGATATTTCCCTGCTGACGCTCTGTGTCTTCGGTCTCGTCGTGATGCCGATTGCCTGGCGGCTAGACCTCGTGCCGGATTTTGCCGATCGTACCCAATCGATCGGCATCCTGCTGGCGGGTGTTGTGACAGGTGTCGTATTCCTGTGGCTCTTCCGCCGCAGCCACAAAGATCTCGGGCGCAATTGGTCGGTGACGCTTGAGGTGCGCGAGGGGCACCAATTGGTGACGGGCGGCGTCTACGCCTATGTCCGGCACCCGATGTATGCCTCGTTCTTGCTGTGGGGACTGGCGCAAGCGTTCCTGATCCCCAACTGGATCGCCGGTCTTGCTGGGCTTGCTGCCGTCGTCGCGCTCTATGCCGTCAGGCAGTCGCGCGAAGAGGCGATGATGCGCCAGACCTTCGGCGCCGAATACGACGCCTATTGCGCCCGCACGAAGCGGCTCGTTCCGGGCGTCTTTTGAGGCTCAGCGGGCGCGCAGCGCCGTCTTGATCTCCTTGATCGTGCGCTCGTGCAGTCCGGGATTTTTGTCGATGTTGAAATGCCCGATACCCTTGATGGCAGTGTCACCCTGGCGCAGGTTGATATTGGCAAGGTCGCCCTTGAAGCTTGGCATGGGTGTTACCGGTGACCACAGGTTTTCGCCGCCGGTGTAGAAGTTCAGCGCCTTTTTGACATTACCAGGCACCGGACCCTTGCCGGTCGGGTCGAAGCTGATGATCAACGCGACCGGGATCTTCATGGGCTCCAGAGCGCGGGCGAGGGCGAATGTCATGTCCGCACCCAGCGAATGGCCCACGAGCACGATCGGCCGTGCGTCTTTCGATGCCCGATACTTCTCTGCGATTTTTCGGGCAAAGAGATCCGTGTTCGGCAGGGATAGGACTTCGGCCTTTACACCATCTGCCGCCAATTGCTTGCCAAGCGTATCGAGCCCGGTGGAGAAGATATTGGCGAAGCCACGGATCAAATAGACCTGTCCGGTTTTCGGCTTCGGTTTGGACTTGAGCGCTGCTTCCGTGGGCAAGGTGGAGGTGATGAAGAGTGCTGACGCTGCCGCCAGCAGAGACCGTCTGGAAATCATGGAAACTGAGCGCTCCGATAAGGGTGAACTGGAAATCATGCATTTTTCCGGATCGCAAGCAACCGGAACCGCGGGCTTTCCAGCTGTACTTTGTGTCTTGCTTGCGTTTACAAGAACGGCGTTGGAGCGGGGTGGGAAATTGGCTGAGAGAACCGGCCGGACTGGAGAGATTTGATGACTGCTGCGATCGACATTGCCGCCTTGGCCAACCTTCTGCAGGAGGCGGCTGTGGAGGAAATTCTGCCGCGTTTTCGCAACCTCGGCGAAGGCGACGTCCGCATGAAGACCGAGGCGATCGATCTCGTCACCGAGGCTGACGAGGCCGCCGAACGTCTGATCCGCAAAGGTGTTACGGCCCTTCTCCCGGACGCCCTGTTCATCGGCGAGGAGGCGGTCGCGGCCGATCCGACGCTGCTCGGGAACTTGGCCGGTGCCGATCTCGCGGTCGTCGTCGATCCGATCGACGGGACCTTCAATTTCGCCGCCGGCCTTACGCTGTTCGGCGTCATGCTGGCGGTCGTGAGCAAGGGTGAGACGGTTGCCGGCGTGATCTACGACCCTATCGGTAACGACTGGGCGCTGGTCGAAAAGGGGTCTGGATCCTGGCTTTGCAGACCGGACGGCTCGCAGGAACAGATGTTCGTGCGCCCGAGTGGTTCGCTTTCGCAGATGATCGGCATTGCCAATACCGGTTTCTTCGACATCGAGACCCGCCGCAGGATTTTGTCCAATCTTGCCGAGGTGCGCCTCTTCACCAGCTACCGCTGTGCCGCGCACGAATATCGCCTGCTGGGTCAGGGGCACATGGATTTCGCCATGTATAACAAACTGATGCCCTGGGACCACCTCGCTGGCGCCCTGATGATGCAGGAAGCGGGTGCGCATGTGGCGCGCTTCGACGGTTCCGCCTATCTGCCGCATCACACCGACGGCGGATTGCTGGTTGCTTCCGACATCGACGCCTGGCAGGAATTGCGCGAAAAGATCTTCACTGTCTGAAACGAAAAAAGCCCGGCGACGACCGGGTTTTTTTCATCTTGGGACTCAGGTGGCGGTCAGACCGGTTTGTTCTGCGCGTGGAAGAGGCGGCCCTTTTCGCCGATCAGGACGAAGATCAGGCCGATGAAGCCCACCACGAAGAAGCCGGTGACCATCGGCAGCGCGGTGCCGTCGAAGGCCTGACCGATCGCAGCCCCGATCAGCGAGCCGCCGATCGTGCCCATGAAGCCGAGGACGGAGGATGCCGTTCCTGCGACATGGCCGAGCGGTTCCATCGCCAGCGAGTTGAAGTTCGAGCCGATCCATCCGAACTGGAACATCGCAAGAGCAAAGAAGCTCAGGAACAGCGCAAAGGGCATGGGCTGCGGCCCAAGCACCTGGATGAGCAGCCACAGGGCGTTGATCGCAATGAAACCGAGCAGCGACGCGTGAGACAGCTTCCGCATGCCGAAGCGTCCGACCAGTCTGGAATTGACGAAGGAGGAGAGGGCCATGAAAAGCGCGACCGCCGCAAAGGCGACCGGGAACCAGACACCGAGCCCGTAAATCCCAACATAGATCTGCTGGGCCGAGTTGATGAAGCCGAACAGTGCCCCGAAAATGAAGGTGCTCGCCAGCGTGTAACAGAGCGCGACGCGGTTGGTCAAAACGATGCGGAAGCCATCCAGAATGACCTTCGGGGTAAAGGCTCGGACGTCTTCCGGTGCCAGCGTTTCCGGCAGACGAACATACATCCACAGGCCGACGATCAGCGCGATGGCAGCCATGAACACGAAGATCCAGTGCCAGTCACCGAAGAGCATGATGACCTGGCCTGTGCCGGGGGCAACGACCGGGATGACCATGAAGACCATCATGATCAGGGACATGACTTCGGCCATCTGGCGCCCGCCGAAGACGTCGCGGACAATGGAGACCGTGATGACGCGGGTGGCTGCCGAACCGATGCCCTGGATGAAGCGGAGGACGAGCAGCATTCCGAAGGAAGGCACGAAGACAACCGCAAGCGAGGAGACGACATAAATGCCGAGGCCCACGATCATCGGTATGCGTCGACCGAGGCGGTCTGCGATCGGGCCGTAGAAGAGCTGCGCCAGACCGAAGCCAATCAAATAGGCGGAGACGACATATTGGCGGTGGTTTTCATTTTCCACATTGAGTGCGGCCCCGATCTCCTGGAGACCGGGAAGCATGATGTCGATGGCGAGCGCATTCAGCGCCATGAGAAAGGCCATCAGCGCGATGAATTCGGCGCGGCCCATCTTGCCCAGCGCCTTTTGCGGGGAGTGGAGGGAATCTGTCACGGGGAAATACCTTTAGACGGCCAAAAGGCGTCGCCGGGGGCGACGCCTTGTCAGCCTTGGAATGAAATGCCTTGCGGCGTGTCGGTCAGGCGGCGCCGCGAACGGCGATGCCCTGGTCTTCAAAATGCTTCTGCAACTCGCCGGCCTGGAACATCTCGCGGACGATATCGCAACCGCCGATGAACTCGCCCTTGATATAGAGCTGCGGAATGGTCGGCCAGTTGGAATACTGCTTGATTCCCTCACGGATTTCCATGTCGGCAAGCACGTTGACGCCCTTGTAGTCGACGCCGAGATAATCGAGAATCTGCACCACCTGGCCCGAGAAGCCACATTGCGGGAACTGCGGGCTGCCCTTCATAAACAGGACCACGTCATTGGTCTTTACTTCGTTGTCGATGAAATCGTGGGCGCTCATGTCTTTTCCTTTCACATGCCGGTCAAGGCGGCAGGTTCGCATGCGCTACAGATAGCAAGGGCAAGCCGGTTTTGCCAGTGCCGTCAGGCGACGGTTTGTCAGGATCTGCGCTGGCGGCTGCGCTTGGCTGCCGTCCGCCGACGGCTCTGTTGTTTCTTTGCAGGCGCTCGCCTGACCTTCTTTTTCACGAAACGGCCCGTCGTGCCCGAGCGTGTCTGCTGCTTGCGGCGACCCGTCCGCTTGCTTGCCGGTTTCTTCAGGATTTCCTTGAGCACGCCTTCGACGACATTCTTGACGATGTCGGAGACCAGATCAGCCATTCGCGTTCATCCTCCCGTCCTGATGCGCTTTCCCTGTTGTTTCCCCTTTAAATCAGCGGAATTCTCGTCTAGCAAGCGCTGCCTGCGGTCGATCTGCAGTGAAACGAGTGACCGCTATCATGATCCAACGTCGAGTCGTCCTGCATTTTCCGGGTTTCGAACCCCTGGATGCCGAGGCGCACCGTCAGCGCTACACGAGATCCGCAGCCCAGGCGGCACGCGTCTGGGAAAGCCGCTTCGATGTCGGCGCGATGCTCGGCGCGCCTGACGACGTGCATTTCCTGGTTGATGCGGGCGGCGAGGCCTGGGCCACTCGGAGCGAGATCCACATCCACGACCACAACGATCTGATCGCAAGCCTACGTCAGGGAAGCGTCTGGCGGCAAATGGCGGCAGGCTTCGGTGCCGGTGCGGCGATCCTCCGCCAGGGGGCGGCATTCGCTTATTTTCGTTACGCCTGGCGTTTCGGGCTGTTTTTCCTCTTTCCCTATCTCTTCATCACGCTCGGTATGGCGTTGGGTCTTGCCGTGGCTGCCTTTCCACTGGCGATCCATCTCCATCCGCTTTGGCTCATCCCATCGATACCGGTCGGCTATGCCATGTTCCGCTATGGCTGGATGCGGCTTTCGGATCGCTATCATGTGTTGCATCTGCTTGCGGACTGGCGGTTGGCGGTCGCGATTGCCGAAAACCGTCCGCACGTGGCTGCCTGGATCGAGCGGGAGACAGATCGGGCCGAGCGGGCGCTAACGCGCTCCGCAGATGAGATCCTCGTCACCTCCCACAGCATGGGTGCAAGTCTCGCGCTTTCGGTGATCGGTCGTCTGGTGGAGCGGAACTCCCCGGTCTTTGCCGGGCGGCGCATCACCTTTGTCACACTGGGCGGTGCGGCCCTGCAATGCAGCCTGCTGTCCAGCGCGCGCACTCTTCGACGTCGGATCGGACTGGTTGCGCGCCATTCCGAAATTGACTGGTTCGACATCCAGTGCCTGACCGATCCGATCCATCTCTATAAATGTCATACGGTTGCGCTGTCCGGACATCCCGATGCGCCGCAGCCGAAACTTGTTTTCGTCCGCTTCAAACATGCGATGTCGGAAGAACGCTACCAGAAGAACCGGCGCGATTTCCTGCGCATGCACCGGCAATATGTGCTGGGTCCCGACCTCAAGAGCGGTTTCGATTTCACGCTCATGACCGCCGGCCCGCTGCCGGCGCTGTCGTTCTCCATGCTTCACTCCGCGCACGCGCCGGTGTTCTGAGACTGTGATACAAAAAAGCCCACCGTTGCTACGGCGGGCTTTCGCACATTCATTCGCTGCCGGTGGCTATTCGGGAATGCTGGTCTGCAATGCCAGCGCATGCAGGACGCCCCCCATATTTCCCTTCAGGGCATCGTAGACCATCTGGTGTTGCTGAACGCGGCTCTTGCCGCGGAATGCCTCGGCGACGACCTCGGCGGCGTAATGATCTCCGTCACCAGCGAGGTCGCGGATGACGACCTTCGCTCCCGGAATGCCGGCCTTGATCATGTCTTCGATGTCGCCTGGTTTCATCGGCATGTAATGGGTCCCTCATGCAAATCAGCAATAAGGCAGACTATCTTCCATTCGCCGGGGTCTTTCAATGGGGCAGCATCAGGCTGCCCCATCCTCCACAGGGACGTGGCATCCGCAATCAGGCGAGTTCGCCATCCATCAGGGCCGGGAACCAGCCTTCGTGGGCCTTCTTCAGGTCCTCGACGGCCACCGGCTTCGCATCGCCAAGCACGACGTTCGAGCCGCCGGTGCGACCGATCCACGGGCAGAAGACGCCAGCGGCTTCGGCGCGGACCTGCACCTGGTCGACATCGGCTTCCTTGACGGTCAGCACGTAGCGGCCCTGGTCTTCGCCGTAGAAGACGGCAACCGGATTGGCGTCGGTCAGGGCGTTGATGTGGGCGCCGATGCCCGAGGCCATGGCCATTTCCGCCACAGCCAGCGCGAGACCGCCGGACGAGCAGTCATGCACCGCGGTTGCCAGGCCGTCTTCGGTCAGGCCACGAACAAAGTCGCCGACCTTCTTCTCGTGTTCGAGATCGACATGCGGTGCGGGACCATCGGTGCGGCCGTGAATGTCGCGAAGGTAGGCGGACTGACCGAGATGGGTGCCCCAGCCGGACGGTGCGCCGGCGAGCAGGATTGCTTCGCCCTGAGCGGCAAAGCGGATGCGAGCCATCTTCTTCCAGTCCTTCATCAGGCCGACGCCGGCGATCGTCGGGGTCGGCAGGATGGCCTGGCCGTTGGTCTCGTTGTAGAGCGAGACGTTGCCCGAGACGATCGGGAAGTCGAGGGCCTTGCAGGCCTCGCCAATGCCTTTGATCGCAAAGACGAACTGGCCCATGATCTCGGGGCGCTCGGGATTGCCGAAGTTCAGGTTGTCGGTGGCGGCCAGCGGCAGCGCGCCGGTCGCGGTGATGTTGCGCCAGCATTCGGCCACTGCCTGCTTGCCGCCTTCGAACGGGTCGGCCTCGACGTAGCGCGGGGTGACGTCGGAGGAGAAGGCGAGTGCCTTGGAGGCATGGCCCTCGACGCGGATCACGCCGGCATCGCCGCCCGGAAGCTGCAGCGAATTGCCCTGGATCAGCGTGTCATACTGTTCGTAGACCCAGCGGCGCGAGGAGTTGTTGGCTGAGCCGACGAGCTTCACGAGCGCGTCCGCGACGTCGCCAGCCGGAATCTCGTTCTCGGTCAGCGGGGCAGGGGTCTTCGGCTCGATCCACGGACGGTCGTATTCCGGAGCCTCGTCGCCGAGTTCCTTGATCGGCAGGTTCGCGACTTCCTCGCCCTGATGGATGACGCGGAAGCGCAGGTCGTCGGTGGTGTAGCCGACGATGGCGAAGTCGAGGCCCCACTTGACGAAAATCGCCTTGGCGACCTCTTCCTTGGAGGGCTCGAGCACCATGAGCATGCGCTCCTGGCTTTCCGACAGCATCATTTCATAGGCCGTCATGCGCTCTTCGCGCACCGGCACCTTGTCGAGATGCAGCTCGATGCCGAGGTCGCCCTTGGCGCCCATTTCGACGGCCGAGCAGGTCAGGCCGGCAGCGCCCATGTCCTGAATGGCGATGACGGCGCCGGTTTTCATCAGCTCGAGGCAGGCTTCCAGCAGGCATTTTTCGGTGAAGGGGTCGCCGACCTGAACGGTCGGGCGCTTCTCTTCGATCGACTCGTCGAATTCGGCCGATGCCATGGTCGCACCGCCGACGCCGTCGCGGCCGGTCTTGGCACCGAGATAGACGACCGGCAGGCCGACGCCCTTGGCTTCCGAGAGGAAGATGCCATCCGCCTTGGCAAGGCCGGCAGCGAATGCGTTGACCAGAATATTGCCGTTGTAGCGGGCGTCGAATTCGACTTCACCGCCGACCGTCGGAACACCGAAGGAATTGCCATAGCCGCCGACACCCGCAACGACACCAGCCACCAGATGCTTGGTCTTCGGGTGATCCGGCGCGCCGAAGCGCAGGGCGTTCATAGCCGCGACCGGACGGGCGCCCATGGTAAAGACGTCGCGCAAAATACCGCCAACGCCGGTTGCCGCTCCCTGATAGGGCTCGATGTAGGACGGGTGGTTGTGGCTCTCCATCTTGAAGACGACGACATCGCCGTCATCGATGTCGACGACGCCGGCGTTTTCGCCCGGTCCCTGGATGACGCGCGGGCCCTTGGTCGGCAGCGTCTTCAGCCACTTCTTGGAAGACTTGTAGGAGCAGTGCTCGTTCCACATCGCCGAGAAGATCCCGAGCTCGGTGAAGGTCGGCTCGCGTCCGATCAGGTTCAGGATGCGATCGTATTCGTCCGGCTTCAGGCCGTGGCTTGCGATCAGTTCTGCGGTGATGGGACGGGAGTTGGAAACGGTCATCTGGCTCTCAGGGCAATGGGAGATCTGGGGGAGATCGGTTTCGAGGCAGGCTATAACCCAAGCCTGCGCCCGGCGCGACTGGAAAATGCGCCGAAGGCCCTGATTCACGCGGCTTTCGTCGGCAGGCCCCGGAGCTTGCGACCGGCTGTCATACGAAGGCACTGGTGCCGAGCGGGCTCTGGTCCAGAACGCGGCGGACAGCGGCCAGACCCTGGGTCGAAATCGCGCGATCACGTCCCTCGCTGAAGCCGATGCGGACATGGTGGAAGGTGCGTGACGAGCGAGCCGGCTTGAATTCATCCTCGTCGTCGATGAGGATGTCTGCATCAAGCACGGCCTGCTTGAATGTGCCGGAGAGCCAGGGTTCTGGCAGTTTGAGCCAGACAAACGGCAGTCTGGGGTGAGAGCGGAACTCGTGGCCCTGGAAGAGCTGGCGCACCACAGCCTCGCGGGCTGCGATCTCGCTCAACACCTGGCTGCGGATCTCGGCCGCCGCGCCGGAAAGCACCAGACGGGCCGAGACTTCCGCGAGCAGGAAAGGTAGGCCGCCGCTGACCATCTTCTGCGTCACGCGCACGCGCTGGCTCATGTGGGGCGGACAGGCGACCCATCCTCCGCGCACGCCTGCAGCGACGGACTTCGACAATCCATTGAGGAGAAAGGTCCGGTCGGGGGCGAGTTCGGCGAGCAGCGGAATCCCATCGGCGATCATGCCGCCGTAGAGGTAGTCCTCGATCAGCCAGACATTGTATTTGCGGGCGATCGCGACGATGTCCTTGCGCCTCGACAGCGGCAGACAAGCCAGGGTCGGGTTCTGGCCGGACGACATGAGGAAGGCTGCCTTTGGGTGCTCGCGCGCGCAGACCCGCTCGAAGTCCTCGGGAAGGATGCCATCGGCATCCGACTCGACCAGTGCGATTTGCCGGCCCATCAGCATGGCGCTGCGAGATACCTGCGAATAGGTCAGGTGTTCGCAGACCACACGGTCTCCCGTCCCGGTCACGGCCGCGATGACAGCATTGATCCCCGCATGCACGCCCAGCTGCGGCAGCACCTGTGTGGCGTCCGGTGACCAGCTGCCGTTTGAAAGCCAGCGCCTTCCTGCTTCCTGCCAGTCGGGAGAGAGTGTGCGGGTGTAGCTTGATATCTCGGACGGATGTTCAAGGGCGATCTCCGTCATGATGCGCCCGACGACGGCTGCCTGTCCCACGTCGATTGCCGCTGTCGTGTCGAAGCGGAGCTTCCCGGGTGGCGGTGTCATGGAGCGGGTACCGCCGTAATTGAGTGTAACCGGGTCGCGCGGTCCGGCGGCGGGTCCGGTCGTGTCTGTCTGCACATATGTGCCGCGGCCGACCTCGCCGCTAACCAGACCTCTTTCCCGGAGGAGGGCGTATGCCCTCGAGATTGTCCCTATTGTCACCCCTACGTCATAGGCGAGATCCCGCTGCGGAGGTAATTTGGTACCCTGCGGCAGTGCCCCTGATTTAATTGCTCTTTCGGCATCATCCGCGATGCGCAGATAGAGGGGGCCGTGACCGGTCGTGAGGGATGGAAGCCAGTTTGTCATAAGGACAATTCTCTATATTGTCACCGTAAAAGAGTCAATTCATACCTCACGTCGCAGGTATCTCTCAGTCTGCTTCGAGGTTTGTTATGACAATCGATACAATTTCTTCGCCGGACACACAAGCATCGGAAAAGCGCCAGCTGCGCATGGCCTCTGCCTTTGGCGTCGCTGTTAGTCTTGTGGTCTCTTGGATGCGCCGCTCGCGGTCGAGACAGACCCTTGCGGAGTTGACGGATGATCAGTTGCGCGACATCGGGATCAGCGCGCACGAGGCGCGGCGGGAAGCGCGGCGCAGTGTGATGGTTCGGCTGGACGGGGCGGGTTTGCCGCCGCTTTGATCAGCAGTCTTTCGAACCCTTGGCCCAACGGACGACATCGGCTCGAATGCGCGGCGCGAGCGCTTCACCCATCATCGGCCCAAAGGCATCGAGCCGCGCCGGCTTGCCTTCGGCTTGAACGACCAGCAGCGGCCGGATGTCGCTCGATCCCTTGCGGACGAGGAGGATGCGGGGACGGCCGGAGAAGGATGTGAGTTCCGGGGCCAGTGCATAGGACTTGAAGGCCGGATCGCCCGATTTGAACCAGCAGCGATTGGCCCCGACGGCCACCAGTTCCATCACGTCCAGGGCCGACTGACCGGAGGCCGGCCGCGGTGTCGGTGCATCTGGCTTGCAGGCGGAAAGCGCTGCAACTGCAATCATGGCGAGGGAAAATCTGAGGCGGCCCATGGCGATCTTTCGGCTGTGTGCCGCCTCTCTACATTTTTAGGGTTAAGCGAAGCTTACCTTAGGCAGCGATGACGTCGAGCGCCGAGGCGAAGATACCGCGACCGTCGTTGCCACCATGCGCGGCCTCGATCAAGTTTTCCGGATGCGGCATCATGCCAAGCACGTTGCCCTTGGCATTGATCACGCCGGCGATGTTGTTCATCGAGCCGTTCGGATTGGTGCCGTCCGCGTAACGGAAGACTATCTGGCCATTGCCTTCGATTGTTTTCAGGGTCTCGGCATCAGCAAAGTAGTTGCCATCGTGATGGGCGACCGGGCATCGGATGATTTGGCCCTTGGCATAGGCGCGGGTGAAGTCCGTGTCGGCGTTGACGACCTCGAGCTTGATTTCCTTGCACACGAACTTGAGCGACTGATTGCGCATCAGTGCGCCCGGTAGCATGCCGGCTTCGACGAGGATCTGAAAGCCGTTGCAGACGCCGATGACCTTCACGCCCTTCTCGGCCTTTTCCTTGATCGCCTGCATGACCGGCATGCGGGCGGCAATCGCACCGCAGCGCAGATAGTCCCCATAGGAAAAGCCACCGGGGATAACGATCAGGTCGACATCCGGGATCTCGGTTTCGGTCTGCCAGATCGTGACCGGGGCATTGCCGGAGATCTTGGTCAGCGCCGCGATCATGTCACGGTCACGGTTGAGGCCTGGGAGCTGGACGACGGCTGATTTCATGGCTGTGGCTCAAACCTTAGCTGGGCTTCTTGGAACTCGCGCAGTTCCAGACGATTTTCAATCCGATCCAGGCGTGTCTCGTGACGCGCCAACGTCGTATGGATGTTGTGAATGTCCTGATGCACGGAGACGAGCGTCCCGCGTATCGCGTTCATTTCGGAGCGCAACTCCCGCTGCCCCAGCTTGATGTCCGCAATATCTGCGTGAACTCGCTTCAGAAGCTCGAACATCAATTCGCTGGTGACCTCAGCCATCGCGCATCTCCTACAACCCTCAGGCGATGGAGATAGTATAGTTCTCGATGACCGTGTTGGCGAGGAGCTTTTCGCACATGGCCTTCAGCTCGGTCTCTGCCTTGGCCTTGTCGTCGCCGGCGAGTTCGAGATCGAAGACCTTGCCCTGGCGGACCTGGCCTACTCCGTCGAAGCCGAGTGCGCCGAGGGCGCCTTCTATGGCCTTGCCCTGGGGGTCGAGGACGCCGTTCTTCAGGGTGACGGTGACGCGTGCCTTGATCACTTGTAGTCTCTCCAAAATTACTTGACCAGAACCGGGCCCGTGCCGCGCAGGGGCTCGTTTTCGTTGATGATGCCGAGGCGCTTGGCCACTTCCTGGTAGGCTTCCAGCAGCCCGCCCATATCGTGGCGGAAGCGGTCCTTGTCGAGCTTCTCGCGGGTTTCGATGTCCCAGAGGCGGCAGCTGTCCGGCGAAATCTCGTCGGCAAGGATGATGCGCATCATGTCGCCCTCGAACAGACGCCCGCATTCGATCTTGAAGTCGACGAGCTGAATGCCGATGCCGAGGAAAAGGCCTGACAGGAAGTCGTTCACACGAATGGCGAGGGCCATGATGTCATCGAGTTCGGCCGGATTGGCCCAACCGAAGGCCGTGATGTGCTCTTCGGAAACCATCGGGTCGCCGAGAGCGTCCGACTTGTAGTAGAACTCTATGATCGACCGGGGAAGAACAACGCCTTCCTCAATGCCCAGCCGGGTCGAGAGCGAGCCGGCGGCGACATTGCGGACGACGATCTCGAGCGGAATGATCTCGACTTCCTTGATCAGCTGTTCGCGCATGTTCATGCGGCGGATGAAATGGGTGGGGATGCCGATCTTGTTCAGATGCGTGAAGACATATTCGGAGATGCGGTTGTTCAAAACGCCTTTTCCGTCGATGACTTCATGTTTCTTCTTGTTGAAAGCGGTTGCATCATCCTTGAAGAATTGGATCAGCGTGCCCGGCTCCGGACCTTCATAGAGGATCTTTGCCTTGCCCTCGTAAACGCGGCGGCGACGGTTCATGAGCGGATTTCTCTGTGGTTGGCATCCCGGCGCTATGAGCGCGGATGCAGTGGATCGGTCTTTGAAGCGGTCCCTTAACGGAAAACCTCGGTTTTCACAATGCGCAGTTCTCCCCTTCCTGCCAAAACGTCGCGCCGTCGGAGTCTCCGTCGGAATCGCGGAACTTTGCATTGCACTTTGTACTCCCTTTTGATTAATGGGGAAACGTCACCGCACAACGACGGCACAATACGGGAGATTCAGATGAGCGGCATGAGTGATCGCGAAAAGGCGTTCGAAAACAAGTTCGCACATGATCAAGAGCTTCGCTTCAAGGCGGAAGCGCGTCGCAACAAGCTGATCGGGCTCTGGGCCGCCGGCTTGCTCGGCAAGGCCGATGCGGATGCCTACGCCAAGGAAGTGGTCGCTTCGGATTTCGAAGAAGCCGGTGACGAGGACGTCATTCGTAAGTTGAAGGCGGACCTTTCGGCTGGCGGCGTCTCGATCACCGATGAAGAACTGCGTGGGAAGATGGTCGAGTTCCTGGGCCAGGCGATCGAACAGATCCAGAATTCCTGATCACCGGAAAAACCATCCGCATCTCGATCCGCCCAGCCTAACCGGCTCGGGCGGATTTTCTTTGTTCCATCAGCCGCAGCGTCGTGCGTTCGAAATCGCTCGGCCTGGCAAGGCCATACCCCTGCAAGACGTCGCAGCCGAGACGTTTGAGGATGCGGGCGTGCTCCTCGGTTTCAACACCTTCGGCAACCACCTTGATCTTGAGCGAGCGGGCGATCTGGATGATCGACATCACCAGAACGCGCTGCTCCTGGCTTTCCGGCAGGTGCTCAATTAACTGACGATCGATCTTCAGGGTGCCCGGTTTCAGATTGAGCAAGCCGACTATTGACGCGTGGCCGGTGCCGAAATCATCGATCTCGATGCCGATTGAAAGACGGCGGAGCGTTTCGAGATTGGCGCGGACCACTTCGTCCTGGCGATCGAGGAAGACGCTTTCGAGAAGTTCGAACGATACCTTACCCGGCTTGATATCGAGTTTTGCCAGGCCTTGCGCGAGGTCCGGGTCATTCAACCGCCGGGCGGAAACATTCACGGAAATCTTGGGCACATCAAGGCCAAGGTTCTTCCAGCGTGCGACATCGGCGAGTGCCTTCTCCAGAATGATGCGGTCGACTTGGCCGATCACGCCGCAGTCTTCGGCAACCGCCAGAAAGCGGTCCGGTCCGAGAAGACCGTGCTCGGGATGCTGCCAACGAGCGAGGCATTCCGCGCCGGTGATTTCGCGCGTGCGAGCGTCGAATTGCAGCTGGTAAAACGGAATGATCTCGTCCCGCTCCAGGCCGCGCAGAAGCTCGTCAGACAGCTTGTGCGCATCGACCAGCATGCTGCGGCTTGCCGGCTTGTAGAACTCGTAGCGGTTCCGCCCGAGGTTCTTCGCATTGTAGAGGGCGATGTCCGCATTCTGCAGGAGCTGGCGGGGATCCACCAAACGGTCGGTCGAATGTGCGATGCCGATGCTGGCGCCGAATCGGCATTCGTGGCCGTTAAACCAGATCGGCTGGCGCATGCTGTCGATGATGCGTGTTGCAATATCGGATAGCACCGCAGGCGTGCCGGTGTCGGCGACGAGGAGGACAAATTCATCACCGCCGATGCGGGCAGCAAAGTCGTCCGGGCGGATGCTGTCCTTAAGAATGTGGGCCGCATGCTTCAGCATGGCGTCGCCTGCGCTGTGACCCAGCGTGTCGTTGATCTGTTTGAACCGATCGAGATCGATATGCAGAATAGCGATGCCTTGCTTGTCGCTTTCGTTCGTGGAGCGCCAGGCATCGATCCGTTGCTCGAGAAAGCGGCGGTTCGGCAGGCCGGTCAGGTAGTCGTGCAGAGCGGAGTGTTCGGCGGCCAAGCGCGTTCGCTCAAGCTCTTCGTTCCGCGCTTCGGCCAGAGTTTTCTGGCGTTCCAGCTCTTCTCGCAAGCGCCTGTCTTCGGTCACATCCCAGTTGACGCCAATCATCTTCAGGCGTCCGTCGTGATCGACATAGGGAAGGCTGTTGGCGCGAATGTAGCGGATGCCGCCATCGCGGGCGATGATGCGATAGTCGTCGGTGAACGGTTCGCGCAGTTCAATTCGTCGGTTGACATTGGCCAGGACACGATCGCGGTCGTCTGGATGCAGTTTCTGTTCCCAGAACTCCCCGATCCTGATTTCGTCGGGTTTATCGGCTTCGAAGATCCGACGCATTGCATCATCCCAGACGCTGACGCCGGCTTCGAAATCTGTCTCGAACACGCCGATCCTCGAAATGTCGAGCGCCAGCCGAAGGCGCCGCGACAGGCCTTCCTGCCACTCCTCCTGGGCTTTGCGCGCGGTTACATCGGTATCCGTGCCGGTAATCCGCACGGCCCGACCATGATCGTCCGTTTCTATGGAGGCGCCGCGGCATTCGATCCAGATATAGTGACCGTCTTTATGGCGTTCACGATACTGGAAAGTCAGGTAACCGGGATCGCCAGAATTCTGCCGCTCGATGCAATGGAGAACATGCTCTCTGTCATGCGGGTGAACCCATTCCAGCCATGCCTCTGTGGTCGGGGGGATGGGATCGTCAGGTCCGAGGCCGCGGATACGGCGCCAGATCTCCGAATAATAATAGTCGCCGTTCATCCGCTGATCCCAGACGCCGGACGCGGACGAGACGAGAGCAAGGTTCCAACGGCTCTCCCTGATGGCAAGGTCCGCCATTTCGCTCTTCAAGCGCGTGATGTCTGCGAGTTGCAGCAGGACCGTGTCATCGGTGGCTGTGTCTGTCGCGTTAGAGAGTGAGGCGATGAAATGGCGTGTCGTGGTCCCGCAGGACAGTCGAAGTTCGACCTGCGAGGCTTCTCCGGCTAGCCGAAGTCTCTCAACGGCTGCGTTGAGAGCGGTCGCTTCATTGGCGTCAAGGCAGGTGGCGATCCACCCGGCTTCACTCCCGGTGTCCCCGAATAGATCGTTGAATGTAGAATTGCAGTCGAGGATCAGGCCATCGGTGTCGAGCAAAGCCGAGGGCCAGGGAAGGTTCGACAGGGCCAGGCTACGCTTGACTGTGGGTTGTGCAGGGGCTGCAGCGTTGTTGGACAAGATCGTACTCTGGACACGGGAGCTGCCCAAATCTTAGTCCGCCCGACTTAAGAAGCGCTTAACCTGTTCCTCTTGTAGCTTTTGGCCTGCGTCAACCCGTTGTTAACGTCCGGCACGCCAAGTCTTGTTCACGTCACAGGCGGCTGAGGAACTGGGCAAATACCATCGTGCCCTCCGGCCAGGGCCCGTGACCGGAATCGGCATTGATGTGTCCGGACTCTCCCGCATCGATCAGCAGCGAACCCCAGGCATTGGTGATGTCCTCCGCATGAGCATATTCCCCGAAAGGGTCGTTCCGGCTGGCAATGGTGATCGTCGGGAAGGGCAGGCGCTCGCGCGGATACGGGCCAAAGGTCATCAGGTGCTTCGGCCTGATTTCCGGATTGGCGACATCGGGCGGAGCGACGAAGAAAGCGCCAGCCACCTTCTGCTTCATTTCGGGGATCGCATGCACGACGGTGGGGACGCCTAGCGAATGGGCAACAAGAACAACGGGGCGGGTGGAGGCGTTCACCTCTTCGACCACCCGTGCGACCCAGTCCTCGCGGACCGGTTTCGACCATTCGGCCTGTTCGACGCGCCGCGCCGTCGACAGTTTCGCCTCCCACCGGCTCTGCCAATGGTCGGGACCGGAATTGGTGTAGCCGGGGACGATCAGGATATCGACATCTGATGCTTTCATAGCGCCTATCTGCGTTTGACGATGCGTCCCGTCAAGGTTTCGTGTCCCCGGACAGCGAAATAATCCGGCTGAGGCGAGTGCTTTTCCGTGCCTGTCGGCATCACGATGCGGTGCTTGCTGGCAATCTCCGGGACATCCGGGAGCAGGGGTGGTATGGTGGTTTCGGATGCTCGTGCGAGACGTCGGGCACCCGACAAAGCCGTCAGATTCCGGGGTTTGAAGTTTCATAACCGGCTGCGGCTTTGAGGGGCATCGGGAGGATGCTCCTTTCGTGCATTTCACTTTGCAGTTTGCAATTCCCGGGAATTCGAGGAGGAGTGAGAATGTCGACCTTTCATGTTTTGACCGGCCCTGCCGGAATTCTGGAGCGGCCGGATATCCGCCGGATCACGGTGTCCGATGTCTTTGATGCCCTTGCAGAGGGCTATTCCGACTTTCGCGAGAAGCCGTCCCATTATGCCTTCGTCGCGCTGATCTATCCCCTTGCAGGCGCGATCATGATCGCCTGGAGTGCCGGTGCCGAGTTGTTGCCGTTGGTCTATCCGTTGCTGACGGGCTTTGCCCTGCTTGGCCCTCTTCTCGCGCTCGGCCTGATGGATATCAGCCGCAGACGCGAGCGGGGCGAGGACGCGAGTTGGGCCGAGGTTCCGGCGATCTTCAAATCGCCCTCCTTGCCTTCGCTGCTGATGATGAGCATCGGCCTGCTCCTCATCTTCATGGTCTGGCTGTTCCTGGCGCGTGGTCTCTACGACACGATGGTCAGCGACAATCTCGCACCCGGCGTGTTCAACTTCATGTCCGGAATTTTGAACCATCCGAATGCCGTCCCCTTCCTGATCTGGAGCAACGGGCTCGGCTTCTTGCTGGCGTTGGTCGCGCTCGTCGTCAGCATCGTCGCGTTCCCGCTTCTGCTTGACCGGGATGTCGGTGCGGTGACGGCGGTCGTGACGTCGATCCGGGCGAGTCTTGCCAATCCGGTGCCGGTTGCCCTCTGGGGATTGTTGGTCGCCGGTCTCCTGGCCATCGGCATGGCGACGCTCATGGTCGGGCTGGTCGTAATCGTGCCGGTGCTTGGCCACGCCACCTGGCACCTCTATCGCAAGCTGGTGGTGGCACGCCCGCGCGTCTGACCCATCCATACAACAAGGCCCGACGTTACCGCCGGGCCTTGCATGGTCGTTCCTAGGGACTGGCCTCAGGCGAACACGCGCTTGAAGATCGTATCGACGTGTTTGGTGTGATAGCCGAGATCGAATTTCTCGCGGATCTCTTCTTCGGAGAGTGCCGCGCGAACTTCCGCGTCACCCAGCAGTTCTTCGAGGAAATCGGCGCCCTTTTCCCAGACCTTCATCGCGTTGCGCTGGACCAGACGGTAACTGTCTTCACGCGAAACGCCGGCCTGTGTCAGCGCCAGAAGCACGCGCTGGCTCATCACCAGACCCTTGAACTTGTTCATGTTCTTCAACATGTTCTCAGGGTAGATCACCAGCTTCTCGATGACGCCGGCCAAACGGTTCAGCGCGAAATCAAGGGTGATCGTCGTATCAGGGCCGATGGCGCGCTCGACGCTCGAATGGCTGATGTCGCGCTCATGCCAGAGGGCCACGTTTTCGAGCGCCGGGGTGACCGACATGCGCACTAGGCGGGCAAGGCCGGTCAGGTTTTCCGTCAGAACAGGGTTGCGCTTGTGCGGCATGGCGGACGAACCCTTCTGGCCGGGCGAGAAAAATTCTTCGGCTTCCAGCACTTCCGTGCGCTGCATATGGCGGATTTCGATCGCGACGTTTTCGATCGACGACGCGATAACGCCGAGGGTCGCAAAGAACATCGCGTGGCGGTCGCGCGGGATGACCTGGGTCGAGATCGGCTCAGCGACAAGGCCGAGCTTCTCGCAGACATGTTCCTCGACGCGCGGGTCGATATTGGCAAAGGTGCCGACGGCGCCGGAGATTGCGCCGGTCGCAATCTCTGCGCGAGCATTGACGAGACGCGCGCGGTTCCGCGCCATCTCGGCATAGAAGCGGGCGAATGTCAGGCCCATGGTCGTCGGTTCGGCGTGAATGCCATGACTGCGGCCGATACGAACAGTGTCTTTGTGCTCGAAGGCGCGGGCCTTGAGGGCCGCCAGCACGCGGTCCATGTCGGCGAGCAGGATGTCGGCGGCGCGCACGAGCTGGATGTTCAGCGTCGTGTCCAGAACGTCGGACGAGGTCATGCCCTGGTGGACAAAGCGGCTGTCAGGGCCGATGAACTCGGCGAGATGGGTGAGGAAGGCGATGACGTCGTGCTTGGTCACGGCTTCGATTTCGTCGATGCGGGCAACATCGAATTCTGCCGCGCCACCTTTTTCCCAGATCATCCGGGCGGATTCCTTCGGGATCACGCCAAGTTCGGCGAGAGCGTCGCAGGCATGGGCCTCGATCTCGAACCAGATGCGGAACTTGGTTTCGGGGGACCAGATGGCGACCATTTCCGGCCGGGAGTAACGCGGGATCATCGGGCTCGTCTTTCGTTGGAACGGAATTTCTGGCCCCCCTTAGCAAAGTGGGGCGGCAAGCTCAACGGCTGCGGCGGGCCATGAGGACGGCGAGCAGCAGCAAAATCAGGAAGGCCGTTGGGAGGAAGTGGCGCAGGCCCAGAACGGCGAACTGGTAGAGCGCCGAAGCGGAGGTGAAGACAAACTGGTAGGCCCAAATGCGGGACGGGAAGGGCGCGTGCCAATGAGCGTAGAAGAACCGGTATTGCAGAGCAAACAAGCCGGCCGTTGCGGCCATGGTCGCGAGCCCGAGCAGGAGGAACCAGGCCGCGAAGATCTTCGGTACCTCCCGCCCATCAACGCTGACCTGTACCAGCGGAAGCGCGACCAGCCAGCCGAGCATGCCGCCTCCCGCATAGATGGCGGCAAGAGCCATATCGTGGCTGCCGCTTGCGCGTCCGAAGACATGGATGGAAAGCAGAAAGCACAAGGCCATGGTCAGGCCCCAAGCCAGCGCGCCGAGGCTCCACAAATACAGGGACGGGAGCCGCAGGCGCCGGGTCAAGGTTTCACCGGAATGGCGAGCCAGCGGAGATTGCTGCCTTCGAAGCCGAGCGAAACGACCTGGACCATGACCATGTGCGGCGCCTGAGACCGCGGCCCCGGTGTGACGACACCGCCGATCGCATAGGCGCTCGGACAGTTGCGGCTCTTCGGCACGCTTTTGTCCCGGTAGGCCTCCCGTTTTGCGTCGGGTCTGGCGTCATCAGCGATAGACAGCGCAAATCCGCGAACGTCGACATTCATCTTGCCGCAGAGTTCCGCGCCCTTCGCATCGAATTGCTGCAGAGACAGCCGATAGACCCCGTCCGAAACGTAGAAACTCGGGAAGGCCTGGTACCGCAACTCGTGCGGCTTTTCTGTAAGTTCGCCAATCGGGGAGAAGGCGACGAGATGGCCGGGGTCATCACCGATCTTTCGGGCCTCGAGCAGGGCCTTTGCCTGGCTCAGGCTTTCCTGCCTTGCTTCGCCGATAGATGCCTCTTCGCGTCGGATGATGACGTTGATCGGCGCACCCTCGACATAGGTGTCTGCGGCGGTGTCGATGATCTGTATCTCCGCGTAGGGAAACCCCGATCCATCCTGCTCGCCAAACTGCTCGAAGGCAAAAAACTTTCCGTCCGGAGAAAAGCCCAGCGGCCGCATCTCTGCCACATCACCAGCGCTTGCGGAGGAGGCCGCGAGGAGCAGGCTGATTGCGGCAAAGAAGGATGACTTCACCGGCGCCCTCCTTCGGCAGCCGTGCGCAGGGCGTCGACCGTCTTGCGGTAGTCGTCCACGCCCTCGCCCTTGAAGATGGCCGAACCCGCGACCAGCGCATTGGCCCCAGCCTTTGTGATTTCGGCGGCATTGTCGGCCGTGACCCCGCCATCCACCTCCAGATGGATGGGGCGGTTGCCGATCATCGCATGGGCCTTGGCGATTTTGTCTGTCATGGCGGGAATGTATTTCTGACCGCCGAAGCCGGGATTGACGCTCATGATCAGGATCAGATCGAGATCATCCATAACATGCTCGATGGCCGAGAGCGGCGTGGCCGGGTTCAGCGAGACGCCGGCCTTCTTGCCGAGCGCCCGAATGGTCTGCAGCGAGCGGTGAAGATGCGGTCCGGCTTCCGCATGCACCGTGATGATGTCGCAGCCGGCATCGGCGAAAGCGGCGAGATAGGGATCGGCCGGCGCGATCATCAAATGGCAGTCGAAGACCGCCTCCGTGTAAGGACGCAGCGCCTTGATGATCGCCGGGCCGAAAGAAATGTTCGGCACGAAGTGGCCGTCCATCACATCCAGATGCACCCATTCAGCGCCGGCCTCGACGACATCGGAGACTTCCTGGCCGAGGCGGGAAAAGTCGGCGGCGAGAATGGAGGGCGAAATCAGCAGGGGGCGTGTCATGGGCTGTTCCTCGGCAGCGCGACCGCATGGCGGCCGGTGTTTGCCGGTGTCCGATGCATGCAGCCTGATGGCAGTCGTTGGACGTCCGCATAGCATCGGCGGTCTCCTGCGGCAACCATGCCTTGGGATGAGACGCATCGGCGCTTGACGGCTCCTGTTTCGGCGTCCATCCCTCTGGCCAGACAGCAAGCTGAGGTCTGGGAGGACGACATGGCCAAATTCGCAATCATCACCGGCGGCAGCTCCGGCATCGGTCGGCATCTCGTCTCGTCCTTCGTCAAGGCCGGCTATGATGTCGCCTTCACCCATCTCGGCCAGCCGGATCAGGCTGCAGCCGTTGAAGCGGAGGCTGCGGCTCTGGGCGGACGCGCGATCGGCCGCGAATGCGAGGTGGCCGGAGCTGCCGCGATCGAGGCCTTCCTTGACGAGGTGATCGCCTGGGCGGGGCAGGCGCCGGACGTGCTGATCAACAATGCCGGCATCCAGACCTGGGCCTCGTTGCTCGAACTGTCCGAAGAGCGTTGGGACGCCGTGATCAGCACCAATCTCAAGGGCACGTTCCTCAACACCCAACGGGTGGCGCGGCGCATGGTGGCGTCGGGCAAGGCCGGCTCGATCGTCAATCTCGGCTCGGGCTGCAACAAGCTCGCCTTCCCCAAACTCGTCGACTACACGGCCTCGAAGGGCGGGATCGAACAGCTGACAAAGGTTTCTGCCGTCGAACTCGGCCCGGAAGGCATTCGTGTCAACTGCATTGCGCCGGGGGCGATCGAAACGGCAAGGACTCAAGCCGAAGCGCCCGACTATGCCAAGACCTGGGGTGACGTGACGCCGCTCCGGCGCGTCGGCACGCCAGACGACATCGCCGGGCCTGTTCTGTTCTTATGCTCCGAACAGGCGTCGTTTGTCACCGGACAGACCATCTGGGTCGACGGCGGTGTGTTCACGCAGGCCTTCTGGCCCTATCGCGACTGAGTGGTGGTCCTGGTGGCCCTATTGCGTCCGGCCAGCGACCGACACGAAGGCGCCATTCCTCCATTCGAGCAGCCGGTAGGGATTGTCGGTAAGTTCGTGATCTTCGCCGAAGATGACGGGGCCGACCGCTGTTTCGAAAGGGGTGCCGACCATGGCGTCGGCAAGCGGCATTCCCATGGCCGATGAAATGCCGGCGGCATCTGCGACGATGGTCACGGCGGCATGGGCCGGAAGGACGTAGCCTTCACCCGCGATCTTCTTCTCGGCCAGTTCTGCTGCCAAGCCCTCCGCTGCCGGCGCTCTTGGCGTGTCATCGAGCGCGACGGCGAGCACACCCTCTTGCAGCGGCACCGGCGCGTCGGCGGCGCGCATGGCATCGCCACCGAGAAAGCTGAGCGCAAGGTTTTCAGATTTTGCATCCCGGGCGATGACGGCGACGTCGTTGCGGTCCCCCCCGATGAAGACATGGGACGCTCCGGCCTTCTGGAGGCGGCGGACGAGGGCGACCTGCTGTTCCTGGCCGGGCCGGAATGTGTCGGTAAAGATCGGCTTCAGGCCGCCATTCTCAAGGCTGGTGCGGATCTGGTCTGTCAGTTCTCTTCCTCGAATGGTTCCGTCGTCGAGCAGTGCCACGGCGGCGCCCGCCCAATCCCGCAGGATCACGTCCGACAGCTTTTCCGCCTCTGCATCGCTGTCGGGTGCCAGGCGGAAAAAGGGCCATCCCTGTTTGGCAGCATCTTCCATCAGACCCTTCCAGCGGACCGACAGGGTGAGCGCGGGGATGCCCGCTTCCGCGAGTGCCGGCAAGCCGTCGACCAGGCTTTCGCTGCAGAGGAAACCGATCGCGGCTTTTGCGCCCGCTTTGCGGATCTGTTCGGCAATCTCGGGTCCGCTGCCCTGCGTGCAGCTCTCGTTGATCTCGACGAGGGAAATCGACAGGCGATCGGCTGCCAGATGCGCGCCCTGGCGAACCTGTTCGCCCAGAACGTCGAACAGGCCGCGATCCGGTGCGACAACGGCCAGAGTCAGGGGGTCGGCAACGGCCGGTGTATAGGCGAGGGCGACCAGGACACCTGCTGGCAAAAGTCGTCTCATGATGGGTTCCACATTGCTTGCAGTCATCCTAGAGCAAAGCTTAGGCCTTGGAAATGCAGGCTTTCCGGCGAAAGGCCACGGTTTTTCGAGATTCGGTGCCGCCGTTGTGGAAAAGGTAAGGCTTGGCGCCCATATTCGCGGGCGAAGAGGATGTTGCATGCAAATGCAGGGGAGTGGCGATTTGCGCAGTGAAGGTCTGGATCCGGTCTCGTACCGCGAGGCGATGAGCCATTATGCCGGTCATGTGCAGGTCGTGACGACGGAATATCAGGGCAAGCGTCGGGGTGTGACGATTACCGCCGCCTGCTCCGTGTCCGACAATCCGGCGACCGTGCTCGTCTGCCTCAACAACAGCAATCCGAACAATGACGTCATGTTCGAGAGCGGATCCTTCGCACTCAATTCGCTCGCTGCCCAACATGAAGCACTGGCATCGGCCTTTGCGGGCTTCGGCAAGCTGACTTCCGAGGAGCGCTTCGCTCTCGGTCACTGGCATGCGCTCAAAACCGGTGCGCCGGTACTCGACGATGCGCTCGCCGCCTTCGATTGCAAGGTGGTGGACCGCAAGGTAACGGCGACCCACACCGTTCTCTTCGGCGAGGTCGTGGCGTTGCATTTCGGACCCAAACAGCCGGCGCTCATCTATCTGGACCGGGGCTTTCACACGCTGTAAGCTTTTCCCACAAGAGGAGGAGACATGGAAGAAAGCTCGGCAGAAAGCCCGGAAACGGGACTGCCGCAGACAATCGATGGCGTCATCGATCTGTTGTCTGCGGAGGATTATCTGGCCGGTCGGCCACTCGCGACAGTGCTCTTCCTCGCGCTCAGGATGAAGCGGCCGCTCTTTCTGGAGGGGGAAGCGGGGGTCGGCAAGACCGAAGTCGCCAAGGTGCTGGCGAAGGCCCTCGATAGGCCGCTCATTCGACTGCAATGCTATGAAGGTCTCGATATCGCCTCTGCGGTCTACGAGTGGAATTATCCCGCGCAGATGCTTGAGATCCGCATGGCCGAGGCCTCGGGACTGTCGGACCGATCACGCCTGGAAGGCGACATCTTTTCTGAGCGTTACCTCATCCGCCGCCCGGTCTTGCAGGCGCTGGAAACGACTTCTGGGCGCGCGCCGGTTTTTCTCATCGACGAACTTGACCGGACCGATGAAGCCTTCGAGGCCTTCCTGCTGGAGGTGCTTTCCGATTTCCAGGTGACCATTCCCGAATTTGGAACGGTCAAGGCAGCGGAGCCGCCCATTGTCATCGTGACGTCGAACCGCACCCGCGAAGTCCATGACGCCTTGAAGCGGCGCTGTCTCTATCACTGGGTGGACTATCCGGCGGCGGCTGACGAACTGGCGATCATCCGGCGCAAGGTGCCGGGCTGCAACGAGCAGCTTTCGCGGCAGATCGTGGCCTATGTGCAGAAGCTCCGCACGATCGATCTGTTCAAGAATCCCGGCATCGCCGAGGCTATCGACTGGGCGACCGCGCTGACCGAGCTTGACCGGCTGGCGCTGGATCCGGAAACGATCGGCGACACGCTCGGCACGCTCCTGAAATATCAGGAAGACATCGCCCGCATTCAGGGCAGCGAGGGCCAGGCGCTGCTTTCGGAGGTCAAGGCCGACCTGCTCGCCGCGGCGGTGTGATCATGACCACGAGGCAGGTTCAGGATGGCATCATCGTCCCGCCTCCGGTGCTTGGCAACGGCAGGCTCGCCGACAATATCCTGCATTTCGCCCGGGTGCTGCGCAGGGCGGGACTGAAGCCCGGACCCGGCGCGGTCATTGACGCGATCGCTGCCGTCGATGCGATCAGCATCGGCTCGCGCATCGAGTTTCACGCCGCGCTTTCGGCCATCTTCGTCACGCGACACGAGGATCAACCGGTCTTCGACGAGGCTTTTTCGATCTTCTGGCGCTCGCGGGACCTGGTCGGCAAGATGATCGCACTGATGTCGCCGGTGGCGGCGATCGGCGAGCGGCAGAAGCCGAAGACCGGCGTCGCCCGGGTCAGCGATGCGCTTTTCGCAGAAAAGAGCCGCCAACCGCCACCACGTGACGAACCGGACGTGGAGATCGATGCGCGGCTCACAGTCTCAGGCCAAGAAGTCTTTCGCCGTCTCGATTTCGGCCAGATGACCGCTGCGGAGTTTGCCGAAGCCAGACGGGCCATCGATCGGCTGGTGATGCCCGACGACGCTGTCCGGACACGGCGCTTTCATCCCTCCAACCGGGGGCGGATCTTCGATGCCCGCGCCACCATGCGTCAGTCCCTGCGCTCCGGCGGCGACCTGATGCTGCCGCGTTTCCGAATGCATCGGGAACGCCCGCCACCACTCGTGGTGCTCGCCGACATTTCCGGATCGATGAGCCAATACACACGCATCTTCCTGCATTTCCTGCATGTTCTGACTGAGAAGCGCCGGCGCGTGCACACCTTTCTCTTCGGCACGCGGCTCACAAATGTCACCCGGCAATTGCGCCATCGCGATCCGGATGAGGCGATCGCCCAATGCAGCGAGGCGGTCGCGGACTGGTCGGGTGGCACCCGGATCGGAGATACGCTCAGGCTGTTCAACCGTCAATGGGGGCGGCGCGTGCTCGGGCAGGGCGCCATCGTGCTCCTGATCACCGACGGGCTGGAGCGCGATGACGTCGAGCTGCTTGCGACAGAAACGGATCGGCTGCATCGCAGCTGCCGGCGCCTCGTGTGGCTCAATCCGCTTTTGCGCTTTGCCGGTTTCGAGGCGCGAGCCCGCGGTGTGCGGGCCATGTTGCCGCATGTCGACGAATTGCGGTCGGTGCACAATCTGAACGCGCTTGGCGATCTCGTGGCATCGCTCTCGGCCCCGCCCGACCGGGACTGCGATCCGCGTCGTCTGCTTGCGACCGGCCGCGTCGCACCGCCGGGAAGGAGAACGTCATGAGCCATTCGATACCCCGCCGAGACCCGTTGATATTGGCCGAAAACTGGCAGGCCGAGGGACGTCATGTCGCGCTGGCGACCGTTATCGAGACCTGGGGTTCCGCCCCGCGCCCGGTGGGGAGCCATCTGGTGATCGATGCGGACGGCAATTTCGAGGGATCCGTGTCGGGAGGTTGTGTAGAGGGTTCGGTAATTACCGAAGCGCTTGAGGTTCTGGAAAGTGGCACGCCGAGGATGCTGGAATTCGGCGTGGCGGATGACACCGCCTGGCGCGTTGGTCTCTCGTGCGGTGGGCGGATCCGCGTCTATGTCGAAAGGCTGGGCTGATGGAGATTGCGCTGCTCAAGGCGTTGAATGCCGCGCGGCAAGACCGCCGGGCCGCTGTCGTCGCCACCGATCTCGAGACTGGACGCAGCCTTCTGACCGTCGAGGGTGATGCGCTGGAGGGGAGGGTGTCCGATGAGATCGCTGCGCGCCTGCGCTCTGGCAAGTCCGGCCTCGTCACGGTCGACGACCGGTCGTGGTTTTTCAATTCCCACCTGCCGCCACCGCGGATCGTCGTGATCGGCGCAGTCCATATCAGCCAGGTCCTCGCACCCATGGCTGCACTTGCCGGATATAGCGTCAAGATTATCGACCCCCGCACGGCCTTTGCGACACCCGAACGCTTCGGGGATATCGAGCTGATCGCGGAATGGCCGCAGGATGAACTGGAAAGGCAACCGCTCGACCGGTTCACGGCGCTGGTTGCGGTGACCCATGATCCGAAGATCGATGATCCCGGCATCATGGCCGCCCTGAAGGCGGACTGCTTCTATATCGGCGCGCTCGGCAGCCGCAAAACCCACGCCAAGCGCCTGGAAAGGCTTTTGGCCGCTGGGTTCTCGGCCAAGGATACGGACCGCATCTCGGCGCCGATCGGTCTCGACATCGGCGCGGCGACGCCTGCGGAGATTGCCGTTGCCGTCCTCGCCGACATCATTCAGGCTCTGCGCCGCCGGCCGCTGACCGATCACGCGGGGGGCGTCGAATGAGCTTCGGGTCGTTGCCGCTCGACGACGCCTTGGGTGCCATTCTGGCACATTCCATACCGCTCCAATCCGGAAAGCTGGCAAAAGGTTGCCGGCTAACGAAATCGGACATCGAGCGTCTGCGTGCCGAAGGGATCGAGCGGGTGATCGTGCGCCGCCTCGAGGTCGGCGACCGGACCGAAGACGAGGCCGCTGATTTGCTCGCAACAATGATCTGCGGGGCGGGGATCGAGCGCGGAGCGGCGGCGACGGGCCGCGTCAATTTCTATGCCTCCACCTATGGTCTGTTTGTCGCGGACAAAACCGTGGTTGACACTTTCAACCGGGTGGATCCGGCGATCACACTCGCCTGTCTCGCCGACCGGACCGATGTGCGGCCCGGTGACCTCGTAGCGACGATCAAGATCATTCCGCTCGCCGTTTCCGCAGACAGCCTCGCGTTGGCGAAGAAGGCGCTCGATGAGCAAGAGGCTTTCTCGGTTCGCGCCTATCGGGCTCATGCCGTCCATCTCATTGCGACCGAACTGCCGTCGCTGAAACCTTCCGTCATGGACAAGACGGCGCGGGTCCTTGTCGACCGGCTTGCGCGCTCGAGTAGCCGCCTCATCGCAGAGCGTCGCGTTCGTCACGATGCACAGGCTGTGGCCGCGGCCTTGGTGCAGGCTCTCGCCGACGGGGCGGGAAAACCCTCTGACGGGCCGCCACTGCTTGTGATTTTCGGAGCCTCGGCCGTCTGTGATGCCGAGGACGTCATTCCCCAGGCGATCCGGCTTGCTGGCGGAGAGGTAGAGCGGGTCGGGCTGCCGGTCGATCCCGGCAATCTTCTTGTCCTTGGTCGTCTCGGTGACGTGGCTGTGATCGGCGCTCCAGGCTGCGCCCGCTCGCCCCGGGAGAACGGTTTCGACTGGGTGCTGAACGGCATTTTGGCGGGCAAGCCGCCGAACTCGAATGAGATGGCTGGCTGGGGCGTGGGTGGCTTGCTGATGGAAATCCCGAGCCGGCCTCTACCGCGCCTCGCCACTAGTCCGGCCCCTTCGGATCAAAAGCCCGATCTCGGCATTGTGGTGCTCGCCGCAGGCCGTGCGAGCCGTATGGGAACGAGCGGACCGCACAAACTCCTTGCGCGTTTTGATGGCGAGATCCTGGTGCGCCGCGTGGTGCGACAGGCGCTTGAAGCGGAGTGCGGGCCTGTGTTTGTGGTGACCGGGTACCGGTCAGACGAGATCGCGCAGGCCCTGACGGGTCTTGATATCGAGCTCGTCCACAACAAGGATTATGCAACGGGAATGGCGAGTTCGCTGCGAGCGGGTCTGATGGCGGCGGAGGCGGATGGTCTGCCGGCGATCATGGTGCTTCTGGCCGACATGCCCAATGTCGCCAAAGAGGACATTCAGCTTCTGGCAAAGGGCTTGCGCAAAGCCGAGGCCCCGGCCATCATCCGTGCCGTTGCAGACGGCCAGCGCGGCAATCCCGTGATCCTGCCAGCTCATACCTTCGAAGCGCTGAAGGCACTGGAGGGGGATATCGGGGCGAGGGCGGTGATTGAAACGGCGGGGATTCCCGTTGTTGACTTGGAGATCGGGGCCGCCGCACGGCTCGATGTCGACACGCCGGAGGCTGTGATCGCCGCCGGTGGACGCCTGGGGGACTGATGATGGACAATGCAGCAATCGAGGAAATGTTCGAGGCGGTTGGCCCGGTCAGCATTCGACGCATGTTCGGCGGGAAGGGCATTTATCACCACGGCATCATCTTTGCGCTCGAACTCTATGACGAGATCATGCTGAAGGGTGATGCAGAGAGCGCGCCCTTGCTGGAGGCGGCCGGCGCGAAGCGATGGGTCTACGAGGGCAAAGGCGGCAAACCCGTTGCCATGCCTTACTGGACCGTGCCGGACGAGGCCTATGATGATCCTGACATGATGGCGAAATGGGCCCGGCTCGCCTTCGAGGCGGCTGTCAGAGTTACGGCAGCCGATCAGCGCAAATAGGGAAGAACTGCGCGGGTGAAGACAGAGAGCGGCTGGGGCAGGTTATCGAGTTCGAAAAAGCCGATCTCCGACAGCTTGTCCGGTTCGGTCAGTTGCGGCTCACCCTGGGTTTCCGTCGCCTTGTAAAGCAGCGAAACCCAGTGCTGGCCATCGGTCTCTATGATCTGTTCGGTCACGCCGAGATAAGTGATCGGGCCTATGGCCAGGCCCGTTTCTTCTTCGGCCTCACGACGGGCCGCTTCTTCTGCCGGCTCCATGTGATCGACCTTGCCGCCGACGATGTTCCAGTGGTCGGCTTCCGGCGCCTTCATGCGTCTGCACAAAAGCAGTTTGCCATCCCGAAGGATGGCAAGACCGACGCCGAGACCTGGAAAATCAATGCCGGGAAGGCCCATGCAATCACGCCTTGGCAGCTGCCACGACGAGCATGAAAGCGGGGATGTCATCGCCGAATCCAACAGGGGTCGGACCGTCGTCATGGTCGTGGTAACGGTTGCGGCGGCGATCGCGGTTGTCGTCATTCGCCGGTGCCTGGCCGCCCCGATTGTTGCGCGGATTGTTGCCGTGGCGCTTGTCGCCCCGACGATCGTCGCTGCGGCGGTCGTTTGCCACGGGCTCGGCCTTCATCGGTTCTGCCACCTTTACCGCCTCAACCTTCACTGCTGCTTCCACCACTTCATCCTCTACCGGTTTGGTATACTCGCTGCGCGTATCCGATTTGTGACCGCCGCGCCGCTCGCGTCCCTTGTCGCGGCCGCGTTTTCCACGGCTTTCGTCATGGCTTTCGGCCGGGGCCGGAAGGGCGGAGATGTCGCCGTCATGCCATTCGATCTTCTGACCTGTCAGTTTTTCGATGGCGTCGAGGAATTTGGTGTCGCTGCGCGTCACCAGGGTAAAGGCTGCGCCCGAACGACCGGCACGACCGGTGCGGCCGATGCGGTGGACGTAATCCTCCGCATGGATGGGCACGTCGAAATTGAAGACGTGGCTGACATCGGGGATGTCGAGGCCGCGGGCGGCCACGTCAGAGGCGACCAGAAGCGTGATCTGGTTGTCCTTGAAGCCGGCCAGCATGTTGGTGCGCGACCGCTGGTCCATGTCACCGTGCAGCGCGCCCACCGAGAAGCCGTGGCGTTCCAGCGAACGATAGAGATCGGCGACGTCCTTCTTGCGGTTGCAGAAGATGATGCCGTTCTTCAGGTCCGTCTGGAGGCCGATCAGTTCGCGCAGCTTGGCGCGCTTCTCGTAGTCCTTGTTGTGGCAGGCGACGAGGCGCTGCGTCACGGTGAGTGCTGTCGAAGACGGCTTTGCGACTTCGACGCGCTCCGGGTTTTGCAGGAAGCGGTCGGCCAGCTTCTGGATTTCCGGCGGCATAGTCGCCGAGAAGAACAGCGTCTGGCGGGTGAACGGGATCATCTTGGCGATACGCTCGATGTCCGGGATAAAGCCCATGTCGAGCATGCGGTCGGCTTCGTCGATGACCAGGATTTCGACGCCGGTCATCAGCAGTTTGCCGCGCTCGCAATGGTCGAGCAGGCGGCCGGGGGTGCAGATCAGGACGTCGGCGCCACGTTCCAGCTTGCGGTTCTGTTCCTCGAAGGAGACGCCGCCGATCAGGAGGGCTACGTTCAGCTTGTGGTTCTTGCCGTATTTCTCGAAGTTTTCGGCGACCTGTGCTGCCAGTTCGCGTGTTGGCTCCAGGATCAGCGTGCGCGGCATGCGGGCACGGGCGCGACCCGTCTCTAGCAGTGTCAGCATGGGGAGAACGAAGGACGCAGTCTTGCCGGTGCCCGTCTGTGCGATGCCGCAGATGTCACGCCGCTGAAGGGCCGGCGGGATCGCGCCTGCCTGGATCGGAGTGGGAACCGTGTAACCGGCATCGGTAACGGCTGATAGGACTTTCTGGCTCAGGCCAAGGTCAGCAAAAGTTGTCAAAGGGAAGTAGTTTCCGTTCCTGTTCTCGCGAACATCCATGAGTCGCCCTTGATGCGGGCTCGAATGGTTGCGGCGAATAGTGGGAAACGGCCGGAAAGTCAAGGAAACCGCCGGATCTAACCCTACAAAGGCTTAAAGCGCATGATTAATTCGTCCGGGTTGTCCAGAGGATCTGGATGCCGGCGAGGCCGATCGCCGTTCCGGCGATGCGGTTGACGCGTCGAATGATGGTCGGGATGCGCATCAGCGAGCGCGCGCGGCCGGCAATCCAGACATGCCCGCCGACCACCACGATCTCCGTTATGACAATCACGAAGGCAAGGGCGAGATAGTCGTCGATGCCGAAGGTCGAGCCGACGAAGCCGGGCAGAAGAGCAAGATAAAACAAGGGCATCTTCGGGTTGCCGAGGTTGAGCGCGATGGCTGTCAGGAATGTCGTCGACAGGCCCCGGCTGTCGGCCTTGCGAGCCGTTTCGGGGATCACGGGCGTCTCCGTCCAGAGCCGGTAAGCCATGTAGATCAGATAGGCCGCCCCCGCATAGCGCAGCATCACCATGACCAGGCTCATTTCCTGCGCGACAATAGACAGGCCGAAGGCTGCCAGAGCGAGATAGATCAGGATGCCCGCAAGCGTGCCCGCGCCGTAAGCGAAGCCATAGGCCGGGCCATGCGACAGCGTCCGGGCCACGATGGTCATGTTGTCGGGGCCGGGGCTCGCAGCGAAGACGAAGAAAGCCAGTGCAAAGGCGAGCAGTGAAGCAGAATCCATCGGGCATCTCCGGTTGCGTGGAGCCTGGAGACAAAGGCCGTTCGGGTCAATTGATCAGCGGGGTCAACTTCATCCCGGCATTCAGGAACTGCATGGGGTCGACGGCATCGCCGTTGCGCCGCACTTCATAATGCAGATGCGGCCCGGTGGAGCGTCCGGTCGATCCCGAGAGACCAATGACGTCGCCCGTCGCCACCTCGTCGCCGACCTTCACCAGAACGCGTGACATATGGCCATAGCGCGTCGAGATGCCGAAACCGTGGTCGATCTCGACCATGTTTCCGTAACCGCCGGACAAGCCCGCCGCCACCACTTTGCCGGTGCCGGTCGTGCGGATTTCTGTGCCGGTCGGGGCGCGGAAATCGATGCCGGCATGCATGGCGAGCCCGCCGAAGAAGGGATCGGGACGGTTGCCGAAGCGGCTGGTGATGTCGCGCCCCGGTGCCGGATTGGCAAAGGGCAGGCGGCGTGCCGTGTCCCGCACGGATTCAAGTCGTGAGAGGGCGACATCCAGTTGATTGAGCGAGGCGTTGAAATCCCGCTCGGAGCGGGGCGCCAGATAGGGCCCGCCGACGGCATCCTGCGCGTCAGTTTCCGCCTGATCTTCCACCGGAACGCCCTGGCGCTTCAGGATCCCGGCGATTTCGTCTGCCGTCGCCGATGCCCCGGTTGCCAGTTGGTCGATGCGCTCCAGTTGTTCGGCCTCGATTTCCTTGAGAGACAATGTCATGTGGGAAAACAGTCGATCGGCTCGGTCTGCGACGTTCTCCTCTGTCATCGGCACGTAACCGAGGGCGAGGCTCGAGTGCGATGCGGTGTCTTGCGGCGACGTCTTGCCGAGCAATGCAGCAAAGGCCGGAGCTGCTCCGCTGTGCACAGCCGCTTCATCGCCGTCAGTCTTCGGCTTTTGAGCGGGCACAGGACCTTCGTCGCCGGGCAGAGCCGTCTCACCTGCTGCCTCCAGCAAGGCGCCGATGCGGCCATGGCGTGAGGTCAGCGCCATCTGCTGTTCGAGCAGCTTTTCGACCTTGTCTTCGACGACCTGCTGGTCGAGCAATTGTCTCGATGTGACCCGATCCACCTGGGCGCGGAGGGCCGCGATCCGGTCCTCATATTCATGCTGCATGCGGGCCTGACGGGCCATGGTCGCGCCGATCAGGTTGTCGCGCAGCACGAGATAGGTGGTCGCGCCGAGATAGCCGAGTGCCAGGGTGCCAATAAAGCAGATCGCGAGCAGGGTCATCCACGGCCTGATGGTCATGTGCCGGATGCGGTCACCACTGGCCAGAATGACGACATGCTGCTCTTTGCGTCTGCCGAAAACCTGGTTGTTCGATCCCGTCGCCACGCCCGTTTCCCTCTGCGTGCAGCCGTTCGACAATGACTGTCACGGGGCTGCCTGATCGCGAGCTTACTGGTTCAGACTCGCTTGGCTGATTACGCATTATTAGGGTTAACAAACATTCAACGGGCCGGCTCGGCGAGCGGGTTCAAGAGTTGTTCTTGGAAGAAAGGACGCGATAAAAAGACGGCGTCAAACCGGCCTCGGCTCGGGCGACATCGTTGAATGGCGCTTTCAGTTGCCCACGAAAATTCGCCCGGACAAGATCCTGGAACGTGGCTGCCGGATCACGTCTTTCGCGAGCGCAGAGAAAGCGGAACCATTTGGCGCCGACGGCAACGTGGCCTTTCTCGTCCTCATAGATCACCCGCAGCACTTCGGCGCTTTCGAGGTCACCCGTCTGCCGCATCTTGTCCTGCAGGGACGGTGTCACGTCGAGTCCGCGGGCCTCGAGGATCAGCGGCACAACGGCAAGGCGTGCCGTCAGGTCATTGCGGGTGGAATGCGCCGCCTGCCAGAGGCCGTCATGGGCGGGCATGTCGCCATAGTCGGCCCCCAACGTCCTCAGCCGGTCGCGGACCATCCTGAAATGCTTGGCCTCCTCGAAGGCCACCTTCATCCAGCCGTCGAAAAAGGAATGCGGCACGGGTTCACTGGCGAACCGCGCGACGATGTCGAGCGCAAGGTCGACGGCATTGAGTTCGATATGGGCCAGCGCATGGAGCAGTGCGATCCGGCCGGGCAGGGTGTGCAGCGACCGCTTCTCCACAGCCTTGGGCGGGACCAGTTCGGGCTTTGACGGTCGGCCCGGCCGATCGGGAAGAGCCGGGTCGAGCGGTGAACGCAGCGACAGACGTCGCTCCTGCCAGCGCAGAGCGGCGGCTTGAGCGAGCGCCGTCTTCTCGTCGAGGTCGGCGCTCAGGATGGCGAGCGTGGCTGCCCCGCGCAGCGAATGAAACGGAGTGGCCGGCTGGGGCAGTGTATCGGACATCACAGCGCCTGGGCTGCCTTCAGTACGGCTTCAGCATGGCCGGGTACCTTCACCTTGCGCCAGACCTGGGCAATCTTGCCCGAACCATCGATGAGGAAGGTGGAACGTTCTACCCCCATATAGGTCTTGCCATACATGCTCTTTTCCTTCCAGACCCCATAGGCTTCGAGAGCCGCATGCTCTTCGTCGGCCGCGAGCAGGACCGAAAGACTGTGCTTGGCGGCGAACTTGTCGTGGCTCTTCACCGAATCGGGCGAGACGCCGACGACTGTCGCACCGATGGCGGCAAAGTCGGCAGAGAGCTTGGTGAAGTCGACGGCTTCCACCGTGCAGCCGCTGGTGTCGTCCTTGGGATAGAAGTAGAGGACGAGCGGCTTACCGGAGAATTGCGACAGCGAAACGGTGGCGCCACCACTGGCGGGCAGGGCGAAGTCGGGGGCGTTGTCCCCGGCAGTCAATTCCGTCATGGGATAACCTTTCTTTTGCCTGTTTTGTGGGTGATTGTCGGCGCACTCGATATATAGTCCGCTCCGAAGTCGTCCAGAGCGACTTGATAGCGGCATCGATCGACGGAGACAATCACCAGGACATGTCGGAGATCCGGGGCGAAAAGCTACGGTTTCGCAAGCGGGACATCGTGCCGCTGCATGCCCTCCCGTCCGCGCAGGTCGAGGATCCCCTTATCGTGCATACGCCACCGCCGCGCCGGTCCGTCCTGCGGCGTGTCTTTCGTGTGCTTGGCGGTATCTCCGCCCTTTGGCTGGTGGTGCTGACGGGGGTCTATGCCGTCGTCGAAAGCGGTGCGCTGGATCAGGCTCTCGCCCGCCGAGCCCAGGCGGTGCTGGCGGAAGCCGTTGCGCCGCATTTCAAGGCCGTTGTCGGCTCCACCGAAGTGCGCTTCTCGGCCAACATGGAGTTGGCGGTCGAAGCCCATGACGTGACGCTGACTGAGGCTGGTCTGGGCCGGCAGGTGGCACTTACCAAGTCGGTAAAGTTCATCGTCGAGCCTCTGGCTTTGCTAGGCGGCCGATTTGCGGTGCGCGAGGTCGTCAGCGAAGGGATCAGTCTCGATGCACGGCTTCTGCCGAAACGCGAGCCTCTGGATCTGAACGAGCTGCGGATCGATTCGATGCCGGACTTCCTCGCCTCGGCCTTTGACGAGGTGGACCGAATTCAGGGGTTCTTTGCCCGGGGCGGGCTGGACCGGATGCGGATCGGGGGGCTGGAGGTCTCGGCGACCAGCGCCAGCGGGCGGCCGCTGACGCTTGCCGTCGACGACATTGCAATGGAGCGGGGCGCGGACGACTCGCTGTCGATCTTCGGTGCCATATCCGTCAACGGACAGCAGACGGAGCTCACGGCACTGACCACGAATGCCGGCGGGCGGGCTCAATCGCTGACAATGCGCGTGGCTGACTTCCGGCTTACGCCTTTCCTGTTGCGACGTTCGATGAATGGCGATCCGCGGCAGGGCATTGATGGATCGGCGGAATTGCTGCTGTCAGCCAAGCGTGACGGGGGCACGGAACCGCGTGCGCTGACGCTTGGCGTCAATATGCAAGGCGGCAGTACCTTCTTCTCCGACGGCCAGCCGCAGGAGATTACGAGGGCTGACCTGAACTTCGCCTATGACTTCAGCAAAGATACAGTTGAGATTATCAATTCCAACGCGCAACTGGGCAAGACAATCCTGCCGATTTCCGGTGGGCTGATCGACCTTGATCGACTGCCCGAAGGGGCCGAATTCGGCAAGGGGTTTGGGATCGACCTGCTGGTTTCCGGTGGGCGCGCTGACGTGCCAGATGCGGGAGAGGCGCCGTTTCCATTTTCCCTCAAGGGTTACGGCCGGTTCCTGGTCAACGAGAAGCTGCTGCAGCTCGACACCGTTGACGCGTCGACGCCGAATGGAAATCTTGTCGGCAAGCTGCAGATGCGTTTTGGCGGTACCGGCCCGGAAATCCGCTTCAATGCCGTCGTGGAGAACCTCAAGACCTCGGCTTTGAAGCAGCTATGGCCCTACTGGATCGCCTCCAAGCCGCGCCGCTGGGTGCTGGAGAATATCTTTGGTGGCGTCATCCCGCGTGGCACGATCGACGTTTTCATCCCGCAAAACCGCCTCTCGCTCGAACCGCAGCCGGTTCGTCTCGGTGATGACGAGTTGCGTATCGGCTTCGACATCGATGATGCGCGGATGAACCTGACCGGCGAGATCCCGCCACTGCGGGACGTGTATGGCCGCTTCGACATGATCGGTGAACGTGTCGAGGTGCAGATCAAGTCTGCAGGCTCCTATTTTCCCTCTGGTCGGGTCGTGAAGCTGGATGGCGGGAGCCTTGTGCTGGCTAAAGCCTATGACAAGCCGCTGATGGCCGATCTCTCCGTGAATGTCAGTGGGGATGCGGACGCCATCGCTGAACTTGTTTCTGCAAAACCGATCCAAGCCCTGCAGCGCACCGAATTTACGCCTGCCGATCTCGCTGGCCCGGTGAAAGGCCATGCCGAAGCGCGTTTCGGTCTCATTCAGGACCAGTCGCCGCCTGCCCCAGTATGGTCGGCATCGGTTGATCTCGATGGCGTCGACGTGAAGAAACCGTTCGATGGCCGCAACGTCACCGATATCTCCGGCACGCTCAAGGTTGATCCGGAGGCTGCGCGTCTTGAGGGGAAGGCCAAGGTCGAGGGCGTTCCGATGGATCTGCGTGTCACGGAGCCCGTGCGCAAAGGCGCCGACGCGGTGCCGCGAGAGCGGGTGATCTCCGCCAAACTCGACAACGCCGCGCGCAACAAACTGGCGCCCGGACTGGGCAGCATCCTCGACGGACCGGTCTCGGTTGAACTCACCTGGCTCGGCGAGCGAAAGCAGGGCGTTTCTGTCGACCTTCGGTCTGCCACGCTCACGGTGCCCTGGCTCGGCTGGAGCAAGGGGCAGGGGATCGGAGCGACAGCCAAATTCGACCTGACAAGCGGTGAAGACGGACAATCGCTCGCGGAAAACTTCGTCCTTGCCGGCGATGGGTTCGGGGCCTCGGGCGATCTTTCGTTTAGCCGTGATGGCCTGTCCGCCGCCAATTTCAACAAGGTTCGACTGGCGCCCGATGACAATGTCGCGCTGACGGTCCGCAATACGAAGGGTGTGTATTCCGTCAAGGCAAGCGGCAGCGCCTTCGACGCACGGTCCCTGATCTCGACCTTGAAGCAGCCGGGTGGCGGTGATGGCAGTGGCGGGGGTGGGGCCGCCTCGGGCGCGCCGCTTCGTATCGAAGCCCAGGTCGACCGCTTGGTGGGCTTCGGCAACGAAGCGCTTTCGGGTGTGTCGATCCTCTATTCCGGCAGCAAGGGGCGGGTCAATGCCGTCGATTTCTCCGGGGTCACGGGCAGCGGTCAGGCCGTGGTTGCCAAGCTGCGCTCGCCGGATGGCCCGCGCGAACTCGCTTTCACCAGCAGTGATCTCGGCGCTGTCGTGCGTTTCCTCGATATCTACAACCGCCTCGCCGGCGGCCTCGCCAATTTGCGACTGACGGAAATCCGCGACGGCTCGTGGAGCGGGAACCTCGACGTGCGCAATGTGCAGGTCAATAACGAGGAGCGGCTGCAGTCCATCGTGTCGACCCCTGCCGGTGCCGATGGGCGGAGCCTCAACAGTGCCGTCCGCCGTGATATCGACGTCAGTTCGGCGCGTTTCCAGCGGGCCTTTGCGCGGATTGCCCTGGTGGACGGGACCCTGAGCGTCGAGAACGGGATCGTGCGCGGCGATCAGATCGGCGCCACGTTCCAGGGCATCGTTCGCGACCGGTCGGGCCGCATCGATCTCACCGGTACTTTCATGCCGGCTTATGGGCTCAACAGGCTGTTCGGCGAATTGCCGGTCATCGGCGCGATCCTCGGCAACGGACGCGATCGTGGCCTTCTTGGCATTACCTTCAAGCTGACCGGGGCAAGCGCCAAGCCAAACCTTGTCATCAATCCGCTGTCCATTATCGCGCCCGGTGTGTTCCGGCAGATTTTCGAGTTCCGCTGAGCAGCCCGCGTCTCAATCCCGTTCCAGCATGATGACCGGCAGGCCAAGATGTCGAGCGGCAATCAGCTTGGCATAACCGGCGGGACCGCCCGAGTTGCGGCAGACCAGGTGTGTCACGCCGTGGGCGGTGAAAAGGTCGGCCTCCCGCGCGGGGTCGCTCGCGGGTTTTCCCAACACCAGCACATGGTCGCCCATGCTTAATGGCAAGACTGGCGGGTCAACCATGCGAATGACGAAGCGACAGTCCGGGCGGGTCGAGAAGGCATCGAGATATTGTCGACCGAGAGCAAGGAAGACCGTCGCGTTCGGGGGCAGGGCCTTCGCGGCCTCTTCCAAAGACCGAACCGCCTGCCAGCGGTCGCCCGGTTGTTTGCGCCAGCGGGGTCTTACACTCTGCTCGAGCGGTATGCCCGTGATGGCGGCGGCCTTGATCGCGTTTTCGCTGATGCGCCGCGCGAAGGGATGGGTGGCATCGATAATGCGGTCATATCCCTCATCGACAATGTACTGCGCCAGCCCTTCCGCTCCACCGAACCCCCCGATGCGGACTGCTCCTGCGGGCAGTATCGGATCCTGGGTCCGCCCTGCCAGTGACGTGGTGACGGCATGGCCCTCTGCCACAAGACGGGCGGCGAGATCGCGCGCCTCGGCGGTTCCCCCGAGAATCAGGACGCGGTCCCGTGACGTCGAGTTCTTGGCCGGTGGGCGGCTCTCCTGCGGCTCGTCACTTGGCATGGGCAATGATTTTCCCGCTGCGGTCGATAATGATCACGTCGGTTTCCACCGGCGCCTCGCGCAAGACAGAGAGCGCAGTCTGGCGCGCGCGTTTCGCGATCTCCGATGCCACGTCGATGCCAAGTTCATTCATAATCCCAAGGACTTCCATCGCCGTGTTCGCGTTTTGAATCCGCTCGCGGTCAGGTTGAGTCAGGTTTTTGGCGCAAGGTAATGATAGAAAACGAAGATTATCGATCTGGCTGCGCCCCGAGTGGAGGTCGAGCGCCCCTTGGGCGAGTTTTGCCATCTTCGCAAATCCGCCGGCAATCGTCAGTCTCGGCACCGGATGGGCGCGTAGATATTTGAGCAGGCCGCCGGCAAAGTCGCCCATGTCCAGCAAGGCCCCGTCCGGCAGGCCGTGGAAGGATTGCGCCGCTTTTTCCGACGTCGAGCCGGTGGCTCCGAGCACGTGGGTCAGTCCCTCGGCACGGGCGACGTCGATGCCGCGATGAATGGAGTGAATCCAGGCGGCGCAGGAGAAGGGATGCACGACACCCGTCGTGCCCAGAATGGATATGCCGCCGAGAATGCCGAGGCGCGGATTCCAGGTGTCCCTGGCAAGGACCTCTCCGCCGGGAACCGAGATGGTGATCTCGACATCCGGCGATACGCCATGCTTGTCGGACAGGTTTTCTATTTCTGCCGTCATCATGGCGCGCGGTACCGGATTGATCGCGGCCTCTCCGACGCCGATCGGCAGACCGGCCTTGGTCACGGTGCCAACGCCGTCGCCCGCCACAAAGCGGATGCCGCTTCCGGGGGTGAGGCGCCGGACCGTCGCGACTACCGTTGCGCCATGGGTCACATCCGGATCATCACCGGCATCCTTGACGATGCCGGCATAGCACGCTCCATCCTCGACACCTTCGGTGGCAAGGGCGAAAGCAGGTGTCTCTCCCCGAGGGAGCGTGATCGTGACCGGGTCGGGAAACTCGCCGGTCAGCAAGGCCGTGTAAGCAGCCTTTGTGGCCGCCGTGGCGCAGGCGCCGGTCGTCCAGCCGGTGCGCAAAGCGGTGCTGTCGGGCTTTTCCACCCGCTTGCCTTCCGGTCGTTCCCGCTGGTCATCCGCTTTGCTCATGGGGCGTTTATAGGCGAGCGTCCTGCGACGGGAAAGGTAGGTATGATCGCGGGGCGGCGGAAAGCCGTCTTGTCGGAATTGCAATTTGCAGGCCCGGAGCCTAGACCATGAGTATGAGTGACACGACGCGTCTAACCCTGCCCATGCACCTGCCGGCGATCGAGCCAGGCCATGTATGGCTTGCGGGTGCGGGACCGGGTGATCCGGGGCTTCTGACCCTGCTCGCCGCCCAGGGGCTCGCCCAGGCCGATGTCATCGTTCACGACGCGCTGGTCAATGAGGATTGCCTGAAACTGGCCCGCACCGGGGCGATTCTCGAATATGCAGGCAAGCGCGGCGGCAAGCCCTCTGCGAAACAGCGCGATATTTCCCTGCGCCTCGTCGAACTCGCCAAGGCCGGGCATCGGGTGCTGCGCCTGAAGGGGGGCGATCCTTTCGTCTTCGGGCGTGGTGGAGAGGAAGCCCTGACGTTGGTCGAGCATAGCGTACCGTTCCGTATCGTGCCCGGCATCACCGCTGGCATTGGCGGGCTCGCCTATGCCGGGATTCCGGTCACCCATCGCGAGGTCAACCACGCGGTCACGTTTCTGACCGGCCATGATTCGTCCGGTGTGGTGCCGGATCGCATCGACTGGGCGGCGATCGGACGCGGTTCGCCCGTCATCGTCATGTACATGGCGATGAAGCATATCGGGCAGATCGCCGCCAATCTGATGGCCGCAGGGCGTGGCCCTGACGAGCCTGTGGCCTTCGTCTGCAATGCCGCAACGACGGAACAGTCGGTGCTCGAGACGACGCTTGGTCGCGCTGAAGCGGATATGATAGTTGCCGGCATAGAGCCGCCGGCCATTGTCGTGATCGGGGAAGTCGTGCGGTTGCGCCCCTCGCTCGACTGGCTGGGAGCACTGTCCGGCCGAAAGTTGCAGTCAGACCCCTTTGCCGTGGGGCAGAAAGACACGGCATGAGCGGGCTTTTGATCGCTGCTCCGTCCTCCGGTTCCGGCAAGACGGTGGTGACACTCGGCCTGATGCGGGCGTTGAAGCGCCGCGATATCACGGTTTCACCGGGCAAAGCCGGACCCGATTACATCGATCCAGCCTTCCATGCCGCCGCATGCGGCCGGCCTTGCTTCAATTTCGACCCCTGGGCCATGCGCTCGCTTTTGCTGCACGACCTCGCGGATCGATCCTCGCGGGAGGGCATTCTGATCATTGAAGCGATGATGGGTCTGTTCGACGGGGCGGCTGACGGAACCGGAAGTGCCGCCGATCTCGCCGCGCTGCTGTCGCTGCCCGTCGTGCTTGTGATCGATTGCGGCCGGATGTCACAGTCGGTTGCGGCGATCGCCTCGGGATTTGCCCGGTTTCGCCCGGGCGTGCATGTGGCGGGCGTCATTCTCAACAAGGTCGGGAGCGCGCGCCACGAGGCGATGCTGCGCGATGCGCTTGTTGAGACAGGTCTGCCGGTGCTCGGCGTGTTGCGATCGAACGCCGCGCTCGTATTGCCAGAGCGGCATCTTGGTCTCGTGCAGGCCGATGAACATGCCGGTCTTGAAGCCTTTATCGAAGCGGCCGCCGAGGCCGTCGAGACGGGGTGCGACATGACGGCCTTGCTGGCCATCGCTGCCGCGTCTTCGGTCGGTACGGCAGCCGCAAACTCCCGATCCATACCGCCGCTCGCCCGGCACATTGCCATAGCACGCGACATCGCCTTTGCCTTCTCGTATCCCCATCTGATCGACGGATGGCGCCGCCAGGGCGCGGAGATTTCCTTCTTCTCACCGCTTGCAGATGAGGCGCCCTCGTCGGACGCAGGCGCTGTCTATCTGCCCGGGGGGTATCCTGAGCTGCATGCCGGCCGCATCGCAGCTGCGGAGACGTTCAAGGCCGGTATGGCAGCCGCTGCCGCTCGCGGAGCGAAGGTTTATGGCGAATGCGGCGGCTACATGGTGCTGGGGGAGGGGCTTGTCGACGCCGGAGGCGAGCAGCATGCGATGTTAGGTCTGCTGCCCGTCGTCACGACGTTTGCGGTCCGCACGCGCCACCTCGGCTACCGGCGGGTCCGCTCTCTCGCGTCTGATCTTTTTGCCGGCAGCTTTTCGGCGCACGAGTTCCACTATTCGTCGGTGGTCGCGGAAGGAGCCGCCGAGCGTTTGTTCGAAGCGCAGGATACTCTCGGGCAATCCTTGGGTCATGTTGGATTGCGCCGGGGTGCCACCAGCGGGTCGTATATGCATCTGATCGACTGCATCGGAGAGGGGGCATGAGCGCGCCAATCCAGCATGGCGGTGGACTTGCGGCCGCGGCGGAGATCTACGGCGGGGCGATCGAGGACTGGCTCGACCTCTCCACGGGGATCAATCCATGCCCGCCGCTGCTGCCTGCGATTTCGCCGCGGGCTTTCCACCGGTTGCCCGACCGGGAGTTGGAGCGCTCTGCCCGGCTGGCCGCCCAGCGCTATTATCGATCAGCGCTAAGGCTGCCTTTGCCGGTTCCCGGCACGCAATCGGTCATCCAGCTCCTGCCGCGCCTCGTCAGACCCGATGCACGGGTCGCCATCGTCTGGCCGACCTATGGGGAATATCCGCGCGTCTTCGAGCAGGCCGGCTTCTGCGTCGATCGTATCGACAATCTTGAGGCCGTTACGCCCGCGCATGGTCTGGTCGTGGTGGTCAATCCCAACAATCCGAATGGCCGCGCCCATTCGCCGACACGTCTTGCTGCGCTTGCAGACGATCTTGCAGTTCACGGCGGCTATCTCGTCGTTGACGAAGCCTTCGGGGATGTGCTGCCAGAGCTGAGCGTGGCGGCGGCACGTCATCCCAACCTGGTTGTGTTTCGGTCCTTCGGGAAGTTCTTTGGTCTGGCTGGAATCCGGCTCGGATTCGTCATTGCGGAGGATGATGTCGTTGCGCGGTTCGCAGACTGGCTGGGTCCATGGGCCGTATCCGGTCCGGCGCTGGAATTGGCGCGCCATTTTCTGGCCGCCGATGTCGCGGCGATCCAGACCACCATTGCGCAGCGGTGCTCCGCTCTCCACCGTGTGCTCCGTGGTGCAGGCCTGGTGATTGGCGGTCATGCCGGTCTTCTCACGCTGGTCGAGGATGCGCGGGCAGGGGATCTGCATGCACATCTCTGCCGGAACCACATCCTGACCCGGAAATTCGATTATCGCAGCGACTGGCTGCGCTTTGGACTCCCTGCCGATGCCGACGGGGATCAACGGCTGGCGGATGCGCTCGCAACCTGGTCCAGGGACGACGCATGATCCATCTTGTCCTTCTCTTTGTTGCGGTGATCCTTGACCGCCTCGTGGGCGATCCGCTCTGGCTTTGGCAACGCCTGCCGCATCCCGTGGTGATCTTCGGCAAGGGGATCGACCTGTTCGAACGGCGACTGAACCGGCCGAGCTTTACCGCCATGGGCCGCCGTGTGAATGGCGTCGCCGCAATCGTCGCGCTTCTTGCTCTTGCGGCCCTGGTCGGGGGTGGCTTGTCTCGGCTTGCTGACGTGCTCGGTTACTTCGGTCTTGCGTGCGAGATCGTCGTCGTGGCTGTCTTCCTCGCGCAAAAGAGCCTCGCCGATCACGTCTTGGCCGTCGCTGAGGGCTTGCAGAAGGATGGACTTACAGGCGGAAGGCGGGCTGTTGCGATGATCGTCGGCCGCGATCCCAACACGCTCGACGGTTCGGGCGTCTGCAGGGCCGCCATCGAAAGCCTGTCGGAGAACTTTGCTGACGGCGTGGTGGCACCGGTCTTCTGGTATGCGGTCGCCGGACTGCCCGGACTGCTCGCCTACAAGATGCTCAACACGGCTGATTCGATGATCGGTCACAAGAACGAGCGATACCGCGATTATGGCTGGGCCTCCGCGAGGCTCGACGATCTCGCGAACTGGCCGGCGGCAAGGCTCTCTGCAGGTCTCATTGCTCTTGCGGCCAGTCTCAGGCTCGGCGCTGCTGCCGGGCGCCGCGCCCTGTCGGCTGCGCTGCGCGACAGCGGACTGCACCGCTCGCCCAATTCCGGCTGGCCCGAATCGGCCATGGCTGGCGCCCTCGACCTCCAACTCGCCGGTCCGCGCGTGTATGGTGGTGTGCGCGTGAGCGAACCGATGATGCATGCGAGCGGACGAGATCAGGCAACGCTTAACGACATCCATGCCGGGGTTGGCGTTTTCTATAGTGCCTGCAGCCTGATGGCGGCATTGGTCGGGATTTTAGCTCTCGTTTCCTCCATCTAACGATTTCCGTTCAGGATGAAGCTGGCGACCCTCTTTGGGCGCAGGTCGCTGCCGGATTCCCTTTTCTCGGCGGGCATCTACAGTGTCATGTTGCAAGGGGTGTACATGTGGGGGGATAACATGCGTGCAACCGTGGCCGTGGCAGTATTGATCGTCTTGGCCTCACTGCCTTCACGGGCGGAGGCGAATTCGCTTGTTGCCCGCGTCAGCCTGTCGGCACAGACCATGACAGTCAGCGAGAACGGGATCGTGCGCTATCGCTGGAAGGTGTCGACCGGGCGTCCGGGGCATGCGACGCCAACCGGATCATGGCGGGCGAAATGGGCGTCACTCCATCACCGCTCCCGGAAATATGACAATGCGCCCATGCCGTATGCGATCTTTTTCAACGGGGGTTATGCCGTGCACGCCACCTATGATCTCAAGCATCTCGGACGACCAGCGTCCCATGGCTGCGTGCGGCTGCATCCGGACGATGCGGCGCAATTCTATGCACTCACCCGGCAGATCGGGCTGGGCAACACGCGAATCCTGATTTCGAATTAAATACGGTTGCCGCCTCAGTCGATGCCGGCTGCATCGCGCAGACGATCGATCTTCGGAACGATCACGTGGCGGTTGTTCTCAATGATGATGATGCCGTCCTTGCGGAGCTTGGTCATCTGACGGCTGACGGTCTCGATCGTGAGGCCGAGAAAATCGGCAATGTCCGCGCGGGACAGCGGCAGATCGAAGGTCTGCGTCTTGCCGCTCTCGGGGTCGATATGGGTTGCAATCAGGTAGAGGAAGCTTGCGACCTTCTCCTGGGCGGTTTTCCGACCCAGCGTGAGCATCCAGTCGCGAGCCTCGTCGAGTTCCTTCAGCGACTGGCTGTGTAGCTTGCGCTCCATGTCCGGCACTTCGCCGACCATGCGGTCAATGACATTGCGCGGGAAGGTGCAGATTTCGGTGTCGGTCGCGGCTTCGGCCGTGATCGTGCTCTCGCCGAGAAAGGGGCGGCCGAGAAAATCGGGTGCAAATTGCAGGCCGACGATCTGCTGGCGGCCGTCCGCCATCATCTTCGACAGCTTGATCACGCCCTTCAGAATGTTGCTGTAGCTGCCGACGGTCTCGCCCTGACCGATCACCTCATTGCCCGAATCGATGCGTCGACGCATGGAGTGACGGTTGAGCTCGACCAGCTGGCCCGCCGTCAGAACGGAACACAAGCCGCCATGTCTTGCCTCGCACGAGCGACAAACGGCCGGTGCTTCGCATTCCGGCTGGTGCTTGGTATGAGTGTCCATAGTCTGCCGCCCCGTCAGGCCGGCCATTGCGCATCAGCGCCGATTCCGACCTCTATGGCCTTTTCGGCCTCTGAGTTTCCGTGAACTCTATTTGAGAAATGTATCAGCAAATTGATCGAAGTCAAAGGCTGCGTTGTCGCAGATCGCTATCTTTGGTCGCAGATCGAGATCGTTTGGGACATCCGTCATCATGCAGAATTCACTCCTATCCCGCTATTCCGGAGCCGTGCCGCGCTACACGAGTTATCCCACGGCGCCGCATTTCCATGAGGGCGTCAATACAGAGGTCTATGCGGGATGGCTGCGGTCGATCAGCAGTGGACAACGGATCTCTCTTTACCTGCACATCCCCTATTGTGACCGCCTCTGCTGGTTCTGTGCCTGCCATACAAAGCATACATTGAAATATGAGCCTATTTCGATCTATCTGGAATCGTTGAAAAAAGAAATTGCTGCCGTCGGCGACCTGGTGTCGCGGGGGGCAAAGGTGACGGCAGTGCATTTCGGCGGCGGTTCGCCGACCATGCTGCGCCCAGATGATCTGATCGGGTTGATGGCTTCGCTCCGTGAAGCCTTTCATTTCGCCGACGAAGTTGAGATCAGCGTCGAAATGGACCCGAATGATCTCGACGAGCCGCGCTACGATGCGCTTGCGGCGATCGGCATGACCCGGGCAAGCCTCGGCGTTCAGGATTTCCACCCAGACGTGCAGCGTGCGATCAACCGGATCCAGACCTTCGATCACACGAAATCGGTGGTCGACGCCGTCAGGGCGCGTGGCGTGCATTCGGTCAATTGCGACATGCTGTATGGTCTGCCGCACCAGACGGAGGAGACGCTCGCGGAGACCGTGCGCGACATTCTCTCTCTGGCGCCGGATCGTATCGCCCTCTTCGGCTATGCTCATGTGCCGTGGATGAAGAAGCATCAGACGATGATCAAGGAAGAGGTGCTGCCGGGGGTCGAAGAACGTTTCGTTCAGATGAACCTCGCGGCGCGCATGCTCATGGACGCCGGTTACGAAGCCATCGGCATCGATCATTTCGCGCTCCCGACCGACAGCATGGCGATCGCCCAGCGGGAGGGGCGGCTGCGGCGGAACTTCCAGGGCTACACCGTCGATGCTGCCGAGGCTTTGATCGGCCTCGGTGCCTCATCGATCGGACAGTTGCCGCAGGGTTATGTCCAGAACATGCCGGCCACGGGTGAGTACCAGCGCATGGCCGACAATGGCGGCCTTGCCGCCGTGCGGGGCGTTGCCGTCACAGACGACGATCGGATGCGCCGCCGGGTGATCGAGGAGATCATGTGCCGTTTCGAGCTGTCATTCGTCGGCCTGCGGGCCGAATTCGGCCCGGCCGCTGACGCGATCGTTTCCGAAGCCCGGATCTTTGCGCAGTCGAACCAGGACGACATCTGTCGTCTGGATGGTGATCGTTTCGTGATCACCGACATCGGTCGGCCTTTCGCCAGGACCATCGCTGCCGTCTTCGACAGCTATCTGTCGAACGGCAAGGGGCGCCATTCGATTGCTGTTTAGGCAACACTGGAGCCGCAAATTTCGCTGTCGCACAAAAGCACCATTGGCATTTGACGGTGTTTTCCTTATGTGGAACCCAGAATTTGAGACATATGAGGTATGGGCGTGACCGCTACATTCGACAAAGTTGCCGACATCATCGCAGAGACCAGCGAAATCGACCGCGAGACGATTACGCCGGAAAGCCACACGATTGATGACCTCGGCATCGACAGCCTCGACTTCCTCGACATCGTCTTTGCGATCGACAAGGAATTCGGCATCAAGATCCCGCTCGAGCAGTGGACGCAGGAAGTGAACGAAGGCAAGGTTTCGACCGAAGAATACTTCGTTCTCAAGAACCTCTGCGCCAAGATCGACGAGCTTCGCGCCGCCAAGGGCTGACCCGTCTCCAAAGGAGCGGACATCGTCATGCTGCTTGAATATTTCCAGATGATTGACAAGGTCGAGAGCGTGGATCTCGGCCTTGGTCGTTTGAAGGCTACCTCCGTGGTGCCGATGGAAAGCCCTGTGTTCGAAGGGCATTTTCCCGGCATGCCGCTGGTGCCCGGCGTGCTCTTGATCGAAACCATGGCGCAGGCCTCCGGCATGCTCTTGCTCGCGGTCAAGGACTTCGAGGCGATGCCTTTCCTGATGTCCGTCGATGGCGCCAAGATGCGCACCTTCGTCGAGCCCGGCGCCGTCCTCGATATCGAGGCGGAACTCGAGCATGACGGATCGGGCTTTGCTGTCACCAAGGCGAAGATCACGAGCGGCGGCAAGAAGGTCTGCGACGCGCAGCTGAAGCTGCGCACCATGCCGTTCTCCGAAGTGCCGCTCGCGCCGATCGTGCGCAAACGCGCCGAGGAAGTCGGTCTGATGGCCGCGATGGCCGCCCAGGCTTAAGGCGCATTCGGCCGCAAGCGCGCAATCTCCTATTGACCTTGGGGCCTTATTCGGGAAAACCCGCATTTTACGCTGGCCAGCCCGCCGGCGAGAGGATTGCATATGGTCAAGAAACCGAATGATGTGGTGATCACCGGTGTGGGGATCGTCACCTGCCACGGCACCGGCAAGGACGCGCATCTCGCGCTGCTCTCGGCCAAGACGGCGCCGGAACCGGTCCTGGAGACCGAAAAATTCGCGCCTTACGTCGTACACAGGCTGCCGGAAATCGATTGGTCGCAGCAGATCGCCAAGCGTGGCGACCAGCGCCAGATGGAAAACTGGCAGCGCCTCGGCGTCTTCGCAGCCGGCCTTGCACTTGACGACGCCGGCATGAAGGACGATGCGGACGCCTGCGGGACTATGGACCTGATCGTCGCTGCCGGTGGTGGCGAGCGTGACATCGCCGTTGACAGCCTGATCGTCGACGAGGCGCTGAAGCGCAATGACCGTGAGAAATTCCTGATCGAGAAGCTGAAGACAGAGCTTCGTCCGACGCTCTTCCTGGCGCAGCTTTCCAACCTGCTCGCCGGCAATATCTCGATCGTCCACAAGGTCACCGGTTCCTCGCGCACCTTCATGGGCGAAGAGGCCGCCGGCATTTCGGCAATCGAAACGGCCTTTGCCCGTATCAAGGCCGGCCAGTCGACGCACACCCTCGTCGGTGGCGCCTTCGTGTCCGAACGTCCTGATATCCTGCTGCTGGTCGAGGGCATCCGCGCCCATCAGACCGGTCCCTGGCAGCCGCTCTGGTCGCGCGATGGTTCCTCCGGCGGTGGCATGATCCTCGGCACCGTCGGCGCCTTCCTGGTGCTCGAATCCCGCGAACATGCCGAGGCGCGTGGCGCGCATATCTACGCTGTGCTCGACGCCGTCGAAGGCGATCGCGGCAATCGCGACGAGGGCAAGCTCGAAGCGCGCCTGGCCCGCATGGTTCCTGAAGCCGCGTCCCTGTCTGCCGCCGATACCGTCGTCTTCTCAGGCGCGTCTGGTCTGGCCGAGCTCACGCAACGTGAGAAGGCTCACCTTGCGGAACGTTTTGCCGGCATGCCGGTGCGTGGTTATGCCGGCTCGATCGGTCACTCGGTCGAGGCGCAGTTCCCGGCGGGTCTGGCGCTTGCCGCCCTTGCGATTGATTCCGGTGCGACGGTGCCGGCTTTCGATCCTGCAAGCGAAGCGGCCCAAGCTCACCCTGCCAAACATGCCATCATCACCACCGTCGGCTATGTGCGGGGCGAAGGCCTTGCCGTACTCTCGGCGAATGCGTGAGGAGGATAGATCCATGACCGATAGCCGTTTCAAGGATCATCTGGGCCGCCCGATCATTGCCGTCACCGGCATGGGTGTCATCACGTCGCTCGGCCAGGGGCTTTCCGACAACTGGTCGAAGCTGACCTCGGGCAAGTCCGGCATCCACTACATCAAGCGCTTCGACACAGAGGGCATGTCGACCCGTATCGGTGGCACGGTCGATTTCATCGCCGTGCCCGCCAACAATGCCGTCGAGCGTTCCTATGCGCTGGCCCGCGAGACGACCATCGAGGCGCTCGCCCAGGCCGGCATCAATGGCGATTTCAACGGTCCGCTCTTCCTCGCGGCCCCACCGGTCGAGCCGGAATGGCATGACCGTTTTGCGCTTGCCGAACGGGCTCCGGCCTCCACCCAGCCGGGCGATGCCTATGACCGCTTCCTGGCTGCGATGCGGGAAAAGCCGGACCCGGTCTTCCTCGAAGCCGTGCAGTTCGGCTCGATCTCCGAGCGTTTGTCCGACAAGTTCGGCACGCGCGGTCTTCCGGTGACTCTGTCGACCGCCTGTGCGTCCGGTGCCACCGCGATCCAGCTCGGCGTCGAGGCGATCCGCCAGGGTCGCACGGAGCGTGCGCTGACGGTTGCCACCGACGGCTCGATCAGCCCGGAGGCGGTCATCCGCTTCTCGCTGCTCTCGGCGCTTTCGACCCAGAACGATCCGCCGGAAAAGGCGTCGAAGCCTTTCAGCAAGGAACGCGATGGTTTCGTCATCGCCGAAGGAGCGGCAACTCTGGTGCTGGAATCGCTCGAAGCAGCGGTGGCCCGTGGCGCCAAGGTGCTCGGTATCATCAAGGGATGCGGCGAAAAGGCCGACCATTTCCACCGCACGCGCTCCTCGCCGGATGGGGGTCCCGCGATTGCAACCATCAAGGCAGCCCTTGCGGATGCTGGTTTGTCGGAGGAGGCCATCGGCTACATCAATGCCCATGGCACTTCGACGCCCGAAAACGACAAGATGGAATATGGCGCCATGCTGTCGGTCTTCGGCGACCGGCTGAAGGACGCCATTCCGTGCTCCTCGAACAAGTCGATGATCGGCCACACGCTGACGGCCGCTGGCGCGGTCGAGGCGGTGTTCTCGATCCAGACCATGCTCACCGGCACGCTGCCGCCGACCATCAACCACACCAATCCCGATCCCTCGATCGTGCTCGATGTGGTGCCGAACGTGAAGCGGGAGGCGTCTGTTTCGGCGGTTCTCTCCAACTCCTTCGGTTTCGGCGGTCAGAACGCCAGCCTTGTCATGACGCGGGAACCGGTCTAAGGCCTGCGCCAACAATTCGAGACGCCATCCTCGGCTTTCAGCCGAGGATCCGCGAACCTCGCAAGAACAACGAAGGTCGGCTGGTGCTCGGACAAACCCGGGCATGACGATGAGAGCGTGACGACGTCTCATCCGCCCCCAGGCCCTGAAGGAAACATGTCATGCGCGCATTGCAACTCGTCGAAGACCGCAAGCTTGAAATCGTCGACCTGCCCGAGCCGGATGCACCGGGTCCGGGTGAGGTGACGCTGCGCGTCAAGGCCGTCGCGCTCAATCACATCGACGTCTGGGGCTGGCGCGGCATGGCATTTGCCAAGCGCAAGATGCCGCTCGTCATCGGTGCGGAAGCCTCCGGTGTGGTCGAGGCGATTGGTCCCGGCGTCGGCAATATCCTGCCGGGTCAGCTGGCTGCCGTCTATGGTGCGCGCACCTGCGGTCTCTGCAAGCCTTGCCGCGAAGGGCGTGACAATCTCTGCGAACATGTCGGCGGCGTGCACGGCTTCCACCTCGACGGCTTTGCGCAGGAAAAGATCAACCTGCCGGCGCGTCTGCTGGTGCCTGCCCCTCCGGGCGTTGATCCAGTCGGTGCCGCTCTTGCTCCGGTCACCTTCGGCACCGTCGAGCACATGCTGTTCGACAATGCCAAGCTCGAGCCGGGCGAAACGATCCTCGTGCATGCCGGCGGTTCGGGCATCGGTACGGCGGCCATCCAGCTTGCCAAGAAGATCGGCTGCACAGTGATCACCACCGTCGGGTCCGACGACAAGATCGAGCCGGCCAAGGCGCTGGGCGCCGATCACGTCATCAACTACCGCACCGACCGCTTCGAAGGCGTCGTGCGCAAGCTCACCAAGAAGAAGGGCGTCGACGTCGTCTTCGAACATGTCGGCAAGGATACCTGGGCTGGCTCCATGCTCTGCCTGAAGCGCGGTGGCCGTCTCGTCACCTGCGGTTCGACCTCTGGTGTCTCGACCGACATGAACCTGATGATGCTCTTCCAGCAGCAGCTCAAGCTGCTCGGTTCCTTCGGCTGCCGCATGGAAAACATGGCCAATGCCATGCAGAAGATGGCGCGCGGCATCGTGCATCCGGTTATCGACACCGAAGTGACCTTCGACGATATCGACCGGGCGCTCGCCCGGATGGAAGGCCGCCAGGTCTTCGGCAAGATCATCCTGAAGATGGACTGATCGCGTGCGGATGCTCGTCACCCGCATCGTTCTGGCGCTGCGCAAGGCCTATCACTGGAGCATTGCGCAGGCAGCCTTCGGGTTCCTGACGCTGCTCAAGATCCTGCCTGCGGATGCTGCGATCAATTTCGCCGACCGACTGATGCGCTGGGTCGGACCAAAGACCCGACGCCATCGCCTGATGCAGGTCAATCTGAAGAATGCGTTTCCCGAAAAATCCGAAGCCGAGCGTGAAGAAATCGCGCTTTCGAGCTGGGGCCATATGGGACGGCTTGCTGCCGAATATGTCTTTCTCGATCGTCTGTTTGATTTCGATCCGGAAAAGCCGGGCGAGGGCAGGGTAGAAGTCTCTGGTGTCGAGCAGTTCCTTGACCTGCGCGACAATCCGCGGCCCTTCATCGTGTTTACCGGCCACACTGCAAACTTCGAGCTTTTGCCCGTCGCGGGCGCGGCTTTCGGGCTTTACGTGACCGTTCTCTTCCGGCCGCCCAATAATCCCTATGTTGCGGAAAAGGTGTTCAATTTCCGTCGCAAGCGGATGGGCAAGCTCGTGCCGTCCCATGCCGGATCGTCCTTTGCGCTGGCGCGCCAGCTGGAGCAGGGGGGGGGCGTGGGGGTGCTCGTCGACCAGAAGTTCCGGAAAGGCGTGGAAACCAGTTTCTTCAACAATCCGGTCCGCACCAATCCGCTTTTGGCCAAACTCGCCCGCCAGTTCGAATGCGAAGTCTATCCCGCGCGCTGCATCCGTTTGCCGGGCAACCGGTTCCGTTTGGAGATCGAGCCGGCGATCAGCCTGCCGCGCAACGCCAAGGGACAGATCGACGTTAACGCCACGTCGCAGGTGCTGAACGACAAGGTCGAGTCCTGGGTCCGCCAATTCCCGGAGCAGTGGCTCTGGTATCACGACCGCTGGCACATCAAACACAAGATCTGACCCCTCATTTTTGGCGAATGTAAGCGTTTCATACGCAACATTTTTTGGGCTGAGACTTTCGACATACCTGCAGAGATTGAAGGTGACGCGACCTCATGTTACGGCAGCCGAGAGGAATGTGTGACGGCTAGCCTGTATTCGTCACATGGATGCGTGAGGTGAGCGATGTCTTCTGGCGAATTTCGAGATGCAAATCTGCGCCTGTTGTCAGAAGCGGTGTCGCAAAAGAATCGCCAGCTGCAACAGGCGATTCGCAGCGGTAACGACGATCTGGTTCGGGCGATCGACCGCGAGATCGATCCGCTCATGGCGGATTTGATCAGTTATCGGGCAAGCCACACCGACGATATCTATCTGCAGATGCGGCTGGTGACCACCTTGCTCAGAGAAGATGCGGACGACCGGTCCTGCGTCTTGCGGCATGCGTCGACACTGGCCCTCTTGGTCGAACGTTATTTCGGACCCCGCCGCACGCAGGTCGCGGGTCCGGTCTGGGCACCGGCTGCAATCGATGCGCCGATCCAGGACGACGACGAAATGCTCAATGAGACGATCCTCAACAACCTGCCGGAGCGGATCGCCGTCGTGACGCGCGACTATCGCTATCTCTTTGCCAATCCGCCAATGGCGGAGATGCTGGGGGCAGCGCAAATGGATCTAATCGGCCAAAGCGTCTTCGAAGTGCGTCTTGAACCCGAGTTGCGCGAACCCATGCGCGAAGCACTCGATCTTGCTTTTTCTGGTCGCGTCGGCGCTTTGTCGACCGTGTTTCGGTCGGGTATGGAGGGGCGGATCGTCCTGCGCGCACGCTACAGTCCGCTCAGGGCGTCTCGCGGACTCGTCAACGGTGCGGTTCTCACCTTTGGCGACAGCGAGTCGATGATCGGCGGCATGGCCGCCTGAGTCCGGGTGAAGATCCGGTCGTAGCCCAATCAGTCAGGCGACCGGTGTGTCCGGCGCTCTTTCCAGGCTGTCCAGACTCACGCCTATGAGCAGATGCTCGCGTTCGAACGCGATGTGGCGCCGCAATCCTTCAAAAAAGCCGCGCAACATGTAGCCCACGGCTTCCATGTTGACCCGCGTGCCCGAACCCAGCCGCAACAAGGCGTCCGTCAGTTCCTCGGCAAAACACTCGTCTTCGCAATGCTCGAATTTCAGGCGCTCGAGTGTGGTGGCAAGATGGTCGTTGGCGTCCGGGCTTGCCTGCAGGTACGGAAACAGCACCGTTTCCTCGTAATGGTGGATGCCCTTGATGAGGGGGCCGAGAGCCTTTGCCGCGTAGATGCATTTCTGGCGGTTGACGCTTGCCGGCAGGGAGTCGGCGATGTCTTCGAGTTCCTGGCAGAGGGCGAGCTGCTCCTCGTGAGCCCGGTAGAGCCATTCGAGGGTGCGCTGCCCCGTGTCCAGACGGGCGTTGCCGGTCTTCGTCTCGGTCGGGCCTGCCGAATATGTGGTCCTAATTGTCTGCATGTCCGATTTCTCCAACGGCGTCGCGGTCGCAGCACGCCAGCACTCCCAAGACACGCGTGCCGGGCCAATTCCGCGATTGCTCCGGAACCTGGTCCGAGAGGTCGCAAACCCGGATGCGAAGCAGAAGGTCGCGAATTTTAGGAGAACCCGCATTGACCTGGATCAAGGTGGTCTGCCGCCTCCGATGCGAATGGTGCAGACGACGCGAGAGGATTCTCCTTCGGGAGCGGACGCATCGCGATGAGATCAGCAAGCCGTTGGGGGATTCCAACAATGAACTATACTGTCGAGACCTTGGTGATGGCGGTCCTCGCCTTCGCCGCGCTGCTCGGGGTGGCTTTCACCCAGGACAGCCTCTTCGCAGCCCATATGTGGGTTGCCTTCTTCGTGCTCACCGCCGGCACGATCGTCATGCTGCGGCGGATGAAATTTGCACCGACCACGGCGGGCGCTTCCGGCGCGGCCCAGGCCAAGGCCTCCCAGTCGGAGTATTTTGACGAGGTCGTGCGTTACGGCGTCATTGCCACGGTCTTCTGGGGCGTCGTCGGCTTTCTCGTCGGCGTCGTGGTCGCGCTGCAGTTGGCATTTCCCGATCTCAACATCGAGCCCTGGCTGAACTTCGGCCGGCTTCGTCCGCTGCATACCTCTGCGGTCATTTTCGCCTTCGGCGGAAACGCACTTCTTGCGACTTCTTTCTACGTGGTTCAGCGGACCTCCCGCCAGCGCCTGTTCGGCGGCAATCTCGCCTGGTTCGTCTTCTGGGGCTACCAGTTCTTCATCGTCATGGCTGCCACCGGCTATCTGCTGGGCATCACCCAGGGCCGTGAATATGCCGAGCCGGAATGGTATGTGGACCTCTGGCTGACCGTCGTCTGGGTTGCCTATCTGATCACCTTCATGGGCACGATCATGACCCGGAAGGAAAGCCATATCTATGTGGCCAACTGGTTCTATCTCGCCTTCATCGTCACCATCGCCATGCTGCACATCGTCAACAATCTGGCGATCCCGGTGTCGTTCCTCGGCGTGAAGAGCTACTCGGTCTTCTCCGGCGTCCAGGATGCATTGACCCAATGGTGGTATGGCCATAACGCCGTCGGCTTCTTCCTGACCGCAGGCTTCCTTGGCATGATGTACTACTTCGTGCCCAAGCAGGCCGGTCGTCCGGTCTATTCCTACCGCCTGTCGATCATCCACTTCTGGGCCCTGATCTTCATGTATATCTGGGCCGGCCCGCACCACCTGCACTACACCGCTCTGCCGGACTGGGCGCAGACACTGGGTATGGTCTTCTCGATCATGCTGTGGATGCCCTCCTGGGGTGGCATGATCAATGGTCTGATGACGCTCTCTGGCGCCTGGGACAAGATCCGCACCGACCCGATCATCCGCATGATGGTCATTGCGATTGCCTTCTACGGCATGTCGACCTTCGAAGGCCCGATGATGTCGATCAAGGCCGTCAACTCGCTCAGCCACTATACCGAATGGACCATCGGTCACGTTCACTCGGGTGCGCTCGGCTGGGTCGGCATGATCTCCTTCGGCGCAATTTACTACCTGACGCCGAAGCTCTGGAACCGCAATCGCCTCTACTCGCTGCGTCTGGTCAACTGGCACTTCTGGCTCGCCACGCTCGGTATCGTGGTTTATGCCGCCGTGCTCTGGGTTGCCGGTATCCAGCAGGGTCTGATGTGGCGCGAATATGATGCCCAGGGCTTCCTGGTCTACTCGTTCGCCGAGTCGGTCGCCGCCATGTTCCCCTACTACGTCCTGCGCGCCGTCGGCGGTGGCATGTACCTGCTGGGCAGCGTGATCATGGCCTACAACATCCTGATGACCATCCTCGGCTATGAGCGCCAGGAAGCCCCGATCCCCGGATCGGTCGCCCCTGCTGCCCTGCAGCCGGCTGAATGAGGAGGGCTCCCATGTCCATTCTTGATAAACACGCAATCCTCGAGAAGAACACGAGCCTTCTCTTCCTCGGATCGCTTCTGGTGGTCACCATCGGCGGTATCGTCGAGATCGCGCCGCTCTTCTACCTTGAGAACACCATCGAAAAGGTGGAGGGCATGCGCCCCTACTCACCGCTCGAACTGGCCGGTCGCAACATCTACATCCGTGAAGGCTGCTACGTCTGTCACAGCCAGATGATCCGTCCGTTCAAGGACGAGGTCGAGCGCTACGGTCACTACTCACTGGCAGCGGAGTCGATGTACGATCATCCGTTCCAGTGGGGCTCGAAGCGTACCGGTCCGGATCTCGCCCGCGTCGGCGACCGCTATTCGAACGAATGGCACGTTCAGCACCTGACCGAACCGCGCGACGTTGTGCCGGAATCGATCATGCCGAGCTATTCCTATCTGAAGGAGACCCCGCTCAAGGTCACCGGCGTCCAGATGGACCTGAAGGCCAACCGCATGGTCGGCGTACCCTATTCGGATGAAATGGTCGAACTGGCCGCTGCCGATCTCGCCGCCCAGGCCGATCCGAATGCCGATACGTCGGGACTTCTGGCCCGCTACCCCAAGGCCAAGGTCGGTGATTTCGATGGCAACCCGGCACAGCTTTCCGAAATGGATGCGCTGATCGCCTATCTGCAGATGCTCGGCACGCTGGTGGACTTCTCCACCTACGACGACGCCACCGGTTATCGCTGAGGAGGGACCCATGGAAACCTATACCGCCATGCGTCACTTCGCCGACAGCTGGGGCCTGCTCGCCATGGCCCTGTTCTTCGCCGGCGTCGTCCTGTTCACCTTCCGCCCGGGCGGCAAACGGCAGGCCGACGACGCGGCCAGCATCCCTCTCAAGGAGGATTAAGAAATGGCAGACAAGAAACATATCGACGAGATCAGTGGCGTCGAAACCACTGGCCACGAATGGGACGGCATTCGCGAACTGAACAACCCGATGCCGCGCTGGTGGGTCTGGACCTTCTATGCGACGATCCTCTGGGCGATCGCCTATACGGTCTTCTATCCCGCCTGGCCGCTTCTGACGAGCAATACCAAGGGGCTGCTGGGCTATTCCAGCCGCGCCGAGGTGGCGCAGGAATTGGCGGCTGCCAAGACCTCGCAGATGGTCTATCTCGACAAGATCGCGGCCCTGCCGCTCGATCAGATCGTTGCCGATAAGGAGTTGAACCAGTTTGCCATCGCTGGCGGTGCTGCCGCCTTCAAGGTGAACTGCTCGCCCTGCCACGGATCGGGTGCTGCCGGCGGTGCCGGCTATCCGAACCTCAACGATGACGATTGGCTGTGGGGTGGCGATCTCGAATCGATCCACACGACCATCGCGCATGGTATTCGCTACGATGGCGATCCCGATACCCGCGTGTCGGAAATGCCGGCCTTCGGTGAGATCCTCGACGCCGATCAGATCAAGCAGGTGGCTGCCTATGTCATCAGCCTGACCGGCACGCCGAGCGATGCTGCCCTGGTCGAACCCGGCAAGACAGTCTTTGCCGAAAACTGCGCCTCCTGCCACGGCGAAGATGCCAAGGGCGGACGCGACTTTGGTGCGCCGAATCTGGCCGATGCCATCTGGCTTAAGGTCGACGGCGAAGCCGGAATTGCGGCGCAGGTGCGCCAGCCGCGCCATGGCGCGATGCCGGCCTGGAGCGCGCGCCTTGGCGACACCACCGTCAAGCAGCTGACCGTCTTCGTCCATTCGCTCGGTGGCGGTGAATAAACCTCCGCTTCCGGACAAATTGCGGGCCGCATCACCGATGCGGCCCGTTTTCGTTTATAGATTTTAAAAATCCTATGTGTTGCGACGCTTCGCCGCTGCTTGACTTAAGTCAAGGCGGGGTAGTCGGCGAGGTGGGACAAGGCGAGCATCAGAAGAGGGTTCTCCTGCCATGAACATGCATGCCGATCAGAACAAGGTCGCCGATCCGGTGGACGTCGAGAGACACGATGCCGAGGCGGTCATGTCCGCCAAGACACGCCGCCCGCTTTACGAAGCGCGCAAGAAGATTTTCCCCAAGCGCGCCAATGGCCAGTTCCGGCAGTTCAAATGGATCGTCATGGCGATCACGCTCGGCATCTACTACCTGACACCGTGGCTGCGCTGGGACCGTGGTCCCTATGCACCCGACCAGGCGGTGCTGATCGATATCGCACACCGCCGCTTCTATTTCTTCTTCATCGAGATATGGCCTCAGGAATTCATTTATGTCGCCGGGCTTTTGGTCATGGCGGGTTTCGGACTCTTCCTGATCACATCCGCGGTCGGCCGCGCCTGGTGTGGCTACACCTGTCCGCAAACCGTGTGGGTCGATCTCTTTCTGGTCGTCGAACGCTTCATCGAAGGCGATCGCAACGCACGGATCAAGCTTGAGGGTTCGCCCTGGACTTTTGACAAGATCTGGAAGCGGGTGACCAAACATGTGGCCTGGCTCGCGATCGGGGTTGCCACCGGCGGCGCCTGGATCTTCTATTTTGCCGATGCGCCGTCGCTGGCCGTGGAATTCTTCACAGGCCATGCCGATCCTGTCGCCTATGCCACCGTCGCGATCCTGACAGCCACCACCTATGTCTTCGGTGGGCTGATGCGTGAGCAGGTGTGCATTTACATGTGTCCGTGGCCGCGCATCCAGGCCGCGATGCTCGACGAGAAATCGCTCGTCGTCACCTATAATGACTGGCGCGGTGAACCGCGCACCCGCCACGCGAAAAAGGCGATCGCGGCCGGGGAGCCGGTGGGTGACTGCGTCGATTGCAATGCTTGCGTCGTCGTCTGTCCGATGGGTATCGACATCCGCGACGGGCAGCAGCTGGAATGCATCACCTGTGCACTCTGCATCGACGCCTGCGATGGCGTCATGGACAAGATCGGCAAGCCTCGCGGCCTGATCGCCTATGCGACGCTTGAAGAATATCAGGCCAACATGGCGCTTGCCACCAACGACAACACCACGCCGGTTCAGCCGTCGAATGTCCGCAACGCCGACGGAAGCTTCTCGGACAAGATTCGCCATTTCGACTGGCGTGTGATCTTCCGGGCGCGTACTCTGCTCTACATGGGCGTCTGGAGTGCGGTCGGCATCGGGCTCCTGGTGTCCCTGATCGGCCGGGACCGCCTGGAAATCAACGTGTTGCACGACCGCAATCCGCAATACGTGCTCGAGTCGGACGGCTCCATCCGCAACGGCTATACTGTGCGTATCCTCAACATGATCGCCACGCCGCGCGAGATCGAAGTGTCGCTCGACAGCCTTCCTGAGGCGGTGATGAAGATCAACGGCGTCAACGAGCCTCCGGCCCGAACCTTCACCGTCTCGGTTGAACCGGACGAGGCGACCACACTGAAAGTCTTCGTTACACTGCCCGCCGCCTTTGCCACGACCGCGACCCAGGAGGTCACCTTTGTCGCGAAGGACAAGGACAGCGTCGAGCAGGACACCTATTCCGCCATCTTCAACGCCCCGGGAGCCAAGAAATGACCGCCAGGACAGCCAAGTCGTTCACCTTCACCGGCCGCCACATGCTGGCCACCATGGTCGCATTCTTCGGCGTCATTATCGCCGTCAACGTGACCATGGCTTATCTGGCAACCTCCACCTGGAGCGGGCTCGTCGTGCAGAACACCTATGTCGCCAGCCAGCAGTTTAACGGCAAGACCGAGGCGATCCGCCAGATGCTGGCGACGGGTATCAACGGTGAACTCGCGGTCAAGCGTGATGGCATTCGCTACCATCTGACCCTGCCGGGGAACGTTCCCGTCGTGGCCGACAGCGTGGTTGCCCATTTCAAGCGCCCGGTCGGCGAGCACCAGGATTTCGAACAGGTCCTGACCCCCGCCGGCGACGGCATCTATCTCGCCGAGCGTGAGATCCTCGCCGGCAGCTGGATCGTCGAGATCAAGGCGGAGAAAGATGGCAAGCTGATCATGCACGAAGCCCACCGGATCGCCGTTTCGGGAGAATGACCATGAGTTGCTGTGCAGCGGGATCGGAAGGCGCTCTGGATATCGAGCGGGCAGGGCATGCTCTGCCGTCCGCCGAAGAGTTGAAGCTGTCGAGCCGTTCGGTCGGACCCGGCCTGTGGCAGGTCGATCTCAGCGTGCCCGCCGTCCATTGCGGCACCTGCATCACCACCGTCGAGCATGCGCTCAAAGCCTTGCCGCAGGTCGAGCGGGCACGGGTGAATCTCTCGACCAAACGTGTTTCCGTCGTCTGGAGGGAAAGCGTCGATGGGGTTGAGACCGATCCTGTGTCGCTTCCGCGCGCCATCGCCTCGACGGGCTACGAGTCGCATCTTTTCACGGCGGCCGAAGAGGCTTCGGATACGCTGCGCAACCAGCTGATCCGGGCGGTAGCCGTTTCTGGTTTTGCTGCCACCAACATCATGCTGCTCTCCGTGTCCGTCTGGTCGGGGGCGGATGCCGCCACCCGCGATCTGTTTCACTGGATCTCGGCAATGATAGCCGCCCCCGCGTTGATTTATGCAGGCCGCTTCTTCTACCAGTCTGCCTGGAGCGCGCTGAGGCACGGCCGCACGAACATGGATGTACCGATCGCGATCGGCATCACCTTGTCCTATGCCGCCTCCCTTTGGGAGACGGTCCATCACGGCGAACATGCCTATTTCGATGCGACCGCTTCACTGCTCTTCTTCCTGTTGATCGGTCGCACGCTCGACCACGTCATGCGCGACCGGGCGCGTTCGGCGATTTCCGGCCTCGCGCGCTTGAGCCCGCGGGGCGCCATGGTGATCGGCGAATTCGGCGTTCAGGACTATCGTGCCGTCGAGGACATCAAGGTCGGCGACCGCATCGCGATCGCTGCCGGTGATCGCATTCCCGTCGACGGTGTCGTGATTTCCGGCGAGAGCGATCTCGACGTGTCAATCGTCAACGGCGAAAGCGCGCCTCAGTCCGTCCGTGTGGGCAGTGCCGTACAGGCGGGAACGCTGAGCCTCACTGGTTCGCTGACGATTTCAGCGACTGCGACCGTGACCAATTCCTTCCTCGCCGAAATCATTCACCTGATGGAAGCGGCCGAAGGGGGCAGGGCACGGTACCGGCGAATTGCCGACCGGGCTGCCCAGTTCTATTCGCCCGCGGTGCACCTGCTTGCCATCACGTCCTTCGTCACCTGGGGACTGTACGACGGTGACTGGAAGCATGCGATGATGGTCGCCATCGCAGTCCTGATCATCACCTGCCCCTGTGCGCTCGGCCTCGCCGTTCCTGTCGTCCAGGTCGTCGCCGCCGGCCGGTTGTTCAAGGCTGGCATCATGGTCAAGGACGGCTCGGCCATGGAGCGGCTGGCCCAGGTCGACGCGATCGCCTTCGACAAGACCGGCACGTTGACGCTCGGGCGTCCCCGGCTCGTCGAGGGACCTCCGGTCCAGGCTGACGCCTTCGCTGTTGCCGCCGGCCTTGCCGCCCATTCCCGCCATCCCCTGTCGCGGGCGTTGTGGAATGCCTATACGTTCCAGCCACGCAGCTTCGATGGCGTCCGTGAAGTCCCCGGCGCAGGCGTCGAGGCTGTCACGGCAGAAGGCGTCTGGCGGCTCGGCAACCGCGCGTTTGCCTGCGGTGACGAGAGGGCCGAGATCGGTGCGACACCCTTTTCCGAGGTCGTCCTGTCGCGCGACGGCATCGAGGTCGCAACCTTCCACTTCGAGGACATCATCCGTCCGCGCGCCCAGCGTTCAATCAACGCCTTGAAGGCCTCCGGTTTCGGTCTGGCAATACTGTCGGGCGACCGCGCTGTGGTCGTGGCAAAGATTGCCCGCGAGCTCGGGATCGACAGCTGGCGTTCGGGGCTCACGCCGCGCCAGAAGGCCGAGGCCTGCGCTGAAGCGGAAGCCACGGGCAGCAAGCTTCTGATGGTCGGCGATGGCATCAATGATGCACCGGCACTGGCCGCCGCGCATGTCTCCATGGCGCCCGCCACCGCTGCCGATGTCGGACGCCAGGCTGCCGATTTCGTCTTCATGCGCGAAGGGCTGGAAGCCGTGCCCTTTGCCATCGAGGCGTCGCGCCGGGCAGGCCGTCTCATCCGCGAGAATTTTGCACTGGCCATCGGCTATAATGTCATCGCCGTGCCGATCGCGCTCCTGGGCTATGCAACGCCGCTGATTGCGGCGGTCGCCATGTCAACCTCGTCGATCATCGTCGTTGCCAATGCGCTGAGGCTCAATCGGCTGGCCATCGAGGAGGTGCCGGCGAGTGCGTCCGGAACCGGATCCGGCATCGTCGCTCCGTCGACAGGGGAGAGGCTTGCGGCATGAATATGCTCATTTTCCTCATCCCGATTGCGCTCTTTCTCGGCGGGCTCGGACTCTTTGCTTTCCTCTGGTCGCTGAAGAGCGGTCAGTATGACGACCTCGACGGTGCTGCCTGGCGCGTCATCACGGAGGACGAGGATCATCCCGCCGGGTGATACGGTCTGTTTACCGCCTGATCAAGAATTGCTCTTGCCGCACCGCATTCATGATGCGACAAAGCGCCTCCTAATCGATTTGAATGCGGAGGTTTCATCGTGCATCAAGCGGAAATCGGACTGATCGGTCTCGGAGTCATGGGCTCCAATCTGGCGCTCAACATTGCCGAGAAAGGCAATCGGATCGCGGTCTTCAACCGGACGCCCGCCCGCACCGACGAATTTCTCGGCGAAGCCGGCGACCTCGCCGACCGCATCATCGGTTGCCACACGATTGAAGAGTTTGTCGCGGCCATCCGTCCGCCGCGCCCGATCATCATCATGATCAAGGCCGGCGAGGCCGTCGACGAGCAGATGGCGGCTCTTCTGCCGCATCTCGCCAAGAACGACATCATGATCGATGCCGGCAATGCCAATTTCCGCGACACCGTCGCCCGTTTCGACCGGCTCGCCGGAACCGATGTCACCTTCATCGGCATGGGTGTGTCGGGCGGTGAGGAAGGTGCCCGTCATGGGCCCTCGATCATGGTCGGTGGTACCGAGGAGAGTTGGAAGCGCGTCGAACCCGTGCTGACCTCGATCGCCGCTAAGTTCAACGGTGACCCCTGCGTCGCCTGGCTCGGTACCGATGGCGCCGGTCACTTCGTCAAGACGATCCACAACGGCATCGAATATGCCGACATGCAGATGATTGCCGAAATCTACGGCATCCTGCGTGACGGCCTGAAGATGTCGGCTGCCGAAATCGGTGAGATCTTCGGTGAGTGGAACAAGGGGCGTTTGAACTCCTATCTAATCGAAATTACCGAGAAGGTGCTGAAGGCCACCGATCCGGAAACCGGCAAGCCGATGGTCGACGTGATCGTCGATTCCGCCGGCCAGAAAGGCACCGGCAAGTGGTCAGCCATCGAGGCCCAGAACCTCGCAGTCGCGGCCTCCGGCATCGAGGCTGCTGTTGCCGGTCGCGTCCTCTCTTCGCTACGCGACGAGCGAATCGCGGCGGAAAAGCTCTTCGGCCTGCCGGCGCTCGCCGACGCGCCGAAGGACAAGGCGGCGTTCATCGCCGACCTCGAAAACGCTTTGCTCGCCGCCAAGATCGCCGCTTACGCACAGGGCTTTGCCGTGATGTCCTCGGCCTCGGACGAGTTCAACTGGTCGCTTCCGATGCCGACGATTGCCAAGATCTGGCGCGCCGGCTGCATCATTCGCTCGCAGTTCCTCGACGAGATCACCTCGGCCTTTACCAAGGACCCGAACGTGCCGAACCTCGTGGTGACGCCGGCTTTTGCCGCGATGGTCAAGGAAACCGATGGGGCCCTGCGTCGCGTGGTTGCTCATGCGGCCCTTTCCGGACTGCCGGTCCCGGCGCTGTCTTCGGCGCTCTCCTACTTCGACACGTATCGTCGCGGCCGCGGCACGGCAAACCTCATCCAGGCGCAGCGCGACTTCTTCGGCGCGCATGGTTTCGACCGTCTCGACGGCAAGGACATCCATCACGGTCCCTGGGCCGGGCAGTTCTGATTCGCCATCTCTCTCGTGGCTGACTTGGAGCCCGCCCCTTGGGGCGGGTTCTCTGCATTTTGCCGACGGTTCGACAGATCTGACGAGCGGGCCGGTGGCACGTTCTGCTTGTGGGCCCAAATTAGGTGGAGGACCTGCAACTCCCTCGATTCCTAATGATCGCGTTGAGAAGTGGTTAAGATCTGCGCCCTAGCGTTGTCGTGCGGTTAATCCGGTCGTGCGCAATCGAGGCTTTCTCTATGTCCTTTCTCAACATCCCGACCATCATGTTCAGCGGTTTCGTTGTTCAGGCGGCGATGGGCCTACTTTTCTGGCGCAGTTGGCGCGTCGAGCCGGAGCGTCAGGAGTTTCTGCTGTGGTCGGCCTCGTGCGGCAGTGCGTCGCTCGGCTTCCTCCTCATGGCGTTTTATCCCGGCACCTACACTCTCGCCACCGTCACCATCGGGCCGGGTCTACTGCTGATGAGCTTTGCGCTCTCCTGGCAGGGGCTGCGTCGCTTCGATCATCGTTCGGTCGACCTCAATCTGGCCTCGGCTGGTCCTCTCCTGTGGATGGCGCTGACCACGATCGTGCCGGTGTTTCATGAAGTGCTGGCGGCTTGCCTCGCCTTGTTCGGCATTCTTGCGGCGGTCTATGCGGCTCTTGTCGTTCATGAGCACCGGCTGTCTGCGCGGGAAGAGCATCTGCCGGCTCGACGCATGATCACGACGTGGTTTCTGGTCCATGGCTTGGTGGCGCTTGTTGCTGCCGCATTGTCTCTGGCATCGGCCGTCAACGGCGGGGGTGGTGCGATGCTTGTTCAGCCGATCTGGCCCGGATTGTTCGCTGCTGAACTCCTGCTGCACGGCGTCGTGGCGGGTGTCGCAGCCGATCTGCTAGTCAAGGAGCGGCTGCAGTTGGAAAGCCGTTGGGCTGCATCGACGGATACGCTGACTGGACTGGTCAACCGCGGCACCTTCCTGGAAATGTTACAGACCCTGTCGGTCAAGGTGCGCGGCGAGGGCGCCTTCCTCTATGTCGACGTCGACCATGTCAAGCGGATCAATGACCGTTTCGGCCATTCCGGCGGTGACCACGTTCTGAAAACCTGCGCTGATCTGATTGCCCGGGAATTGCCGCAGCACGCGTTGCTCGGCCGCCTCGCCGGCGCGGAATTCGCGGCCTACATCCCTTTCTGTGACCTGGAGAAGGCGGAGGCGCTCGGCCATGTGATCTGCGAGAGCGTTGCGCAACAGATATTCACCCTCGGCGACGCTATGGTCGGCGTAACCGTCAGCGTCGGTGTCGCGCATGGGGCGTTGCAGGTGACGCCGGACGAGTTGCTGAAGCGCGCGGACGCTGCCCTGCATTCGGCCAAGGTCAACGGGCGCAATGCCGTCGTCGTGTGGCACGAGGGCGACCGCCCGTCTTATGCGTGACCGCTCCTGCGAAGAGGGGCGATCTCATGCGATCCTTGACGGCGCTGTCCTCAATCCCAGCGCGGTTCGCTGATGCTTTGCAGCAGTTGCGGCTCGACCCCATCGATGCGGGCGATAACCGCTTTGGCCAATTCGCGGCCGGCCTGGCGGACGTCTTCCTGGGCCACGATGATTTCCGGCCGGATCCATCTGAGTATCGGTATGCCCTGCTTGGCGACAAGATCAACATCGCGGCCGACATGCAGCCCGGCCGCCTCGATACCGGCATTGGCGGCGATCGCGCTGCTGCCTGACGACGAAATGATCCCGTCGGGCGCGTCCGGACCGCTCATCAGGTCCTGAACCCGGGCGCGGATCTGCTCGAGCGGCGAGTCGAGGTTGACATGCAGCGGGACTTCTTCGGCGCCGAAAGCCTTCAGGCCGCGCATGAATCCCGTGAACGTGTGCTCGTAATAGGTCAATTTGCTCGGCGGCGGCAGAAGCGCCAGCCTTCGTCTGCCTTTCTTCACCAATCGCTCGACGGCGGTATAGGCGAAGGCCTCGTTGTCGAAGTCGTGATAGGGATGGGCGTCACGCATGTTGGTCCGCCCATGGGTGGCGAACGGCATGTTCTGCTCCATCAGCAATCGCACCCGCGCGTCCTCGGGCTCGGTGCGCGAGATAATCACGCCGTCCGCCGATCCCGTCTCCAGGATGTACCGAACCGGCAGCATCGGATCCTTGGTATGAGCATGGGGGGTGACCACGATATGGTAGGGTGTGCCGGAGAGCACTTCGGAAATCCCGACAACCATCTGGTTGGAGAAGCCGAGGATTTCCTCGTCGATGCCCAGCACGAGGGCAATGACATTGGTCTTGCCGGTCCGCAGGCGCACACCCGCCCGGTTCGGCTGGTAGCCGAGTTGCCGGGCCACCATGCGCACGCGCTCTTTCGTCTCGGCGCCGATATCGGGTGCATCCTTGAGCGCGCGTGACACGGTCGTGATCCCGAGTCCGGTCATGAAGGCGATCGTCTTCAGTGTCGGTCGTTCTCGCGGCGTCGCTGCCCGGTCCATGAGGCCGCTGCCCTGCTGTTCTGTCATCGTGTCCCCGCCTTCAGCATAAGCCACGCTTATAATTGGCTTTTCTCCGACTGCAAACCCGCCGTCCCGGACCTCCTCCCGATCGAGCGGAGAAAAAATCTGAAACGATACAGTCGATTTGTCGAGCGTTTTCTTATGTTGCGCTGCGAAGCGTCGCAACCTGAGATGTTTGCAAATTCGTATCCTTGGTGTGTCGTCCGTGTCTGGCCGGGTTCTGCTGTGTTGCAGCAATATTTTCTGATCGGCGTCCTAAATGTCGGCGTGGAAACGAGATTATCTCGGTTGCGGCGCAACATTATTTTGTCTCATGGGGTAGCTTGGTCACGAGGGAATAGGACGTATCAACGCGGATCACACGGCCGGAAAATTTTTTATCCGTTGCATGGTTGCGCTCCAAAAATCTTTGACATAAGTTTTTCCGGCAACGTTTCAGTGAGGGAGGAGACTCATGAATTACCGTAGCTTTGCGGCCGCTTTGGCCGCCACCGTCGTCATGCCGTTTGCAGCGGCTCAGGCAACCGATCTTGAAGTCACGCATTGGTGGACGTCCGGCGGCGAAGCCGCAGCCGTCGCCGAGCTTGCAAAGGCTTTCGATGCCACCGGCAACAAGTGGGTCGACGGTGCTATTGCCGGTTCCGGCGGCACCGCGCGTCCGATCATGATCAGCCGCATCACCGGCGGCGACCCGATGGGCGCCACCCAGTTCAACCACGGCCGTCAGGCGGAGGAGCTGGTCGAAGCTGGTCTGATGAAGGATCTGACGGCTGTTGCCGAAAAGGAAAAGTGGAAAGAGATCGTCAAGCCGGCCAGCCTGCTCGACAGCTGCACGATCGACGGCAAGATCTATTGCGCGCCTGTTAACATCCATTCCTGGCAGTGGCTGTGGTTGTCCAACCCAGCCTTCGAGAAGGCCGGCGTTCCCGTGCCGAAGAACTGGGACGAGTTCGTGGCAGCCGCTCCGGCACTCGAAAAGGCCGGCATCATTCCGCTCGCCGTCGGTGGCCAGCCTTGGCAGTCTGCCGGTGCCTTCGACGTGCTGATGGTCGCCATCGCAGGCAAGGACACCTTCTACAAGGTGTTCAAGGACAAGGATGCGGAAGCAGCCGCAGGCCCGGAGATCGCAAAGGTCTTCAAGGCTGCGGACGATGCCCGCAAGATGTCCAAGGGCTCCAATGTGCAGGACTGGAACCAGGCAACCAACCTCGTGATCACCGGCAAGGCCGCCGGTCAGATCATGGGTGACTGGGCACAGGGTGAATTCGCGCTCGCCGGCCAGACCGCCGGCAAGGATTACACCTGCCTTCCGGGTCTCGGCGTGAACGAGATCATCTCGACCGGTGGCGATGCCTTCTACTTCCCGGTCCTGAAGGACGAGGCGAAGTCGGCGGCTCAGGACGTTCTTGCTGCCACGCTGCTGGCGCCGGCCACGCAGGTCGCCTTCAACCTGAAGAAGGGTTCGCTTCCGGTGCGCGGCGACGTGGATCTGGCCGCTGCCAACGACTGCATGAAGAAGGGTCTCGACATCCTCGCCAAGGGGAACGTGATCGAGGGGACCGACCAGCTGCTTTCTGCCGACAGCCAGAAGCAGAAGGAAGACCTGTTCTCCGAATTCTTCGCCAATACGTCCATGACCGTCGAAGATGCGCAGAAGCGCTTCGTCGATATCATTGCGTCCGCCGACTGATTGCGGGTGATGTGACCGGCCAGGGGCAACCCCGGCCGGTCATTGGCCATTTTCGACCGGGTAGGGCATCACGCCCGTCTGCCGGCTGTGCGGGATGCGTATGCGTGTCAGCGTGACGGCCTTGGTGCGACCGCCCGTGTCCAGGACGAGGAGGACTGACCCATGGCGACGCCCGCTCATGCCGGTCGACCGAGCAAACTGTTTCGCAATCTCAACGCCAAGATCGCCTCCATACCGATGGTGCTGACCGCCCTGGTCATTTTCCTCGGGGGTACCATCTGGACGATCGTTTATTCCTTCACCAATTCGAAGCTCCTGCCGCGGCTGAAATTCGTCGGCTTCGATCAATATGATCGCCTGTGGGATGCGCCGCGTTGGGTCATGTCGATCCAGAATCTCGCGATCTACGGCATCCTGTCTCTGATCTTCAGCCTGGTGATCGGTTTTGTGCTCGCGGCGCTGATGGACCAGAAGATCCGCTTCGAGAACGCCTTCCGGACCATCTTCCTCTATCCCTTTGCACTGTCCTTCATCGTCACCGGTCTTGTCTGGCAATGGATCCTGAACCCGGATTTCGGGGTGCAGTCCATCGTCCGATCCCTTGGCTGGGAGACCTTCACCTTCAACCCGCTCTATAACTCCGACATCGTCATCTACGGGATCCTGATCGCCGGCCTCTGGCAGGGCACGGGCCTCGTGATGTGTCTGCTGCTTGCGGGCTTGCGCGGCATCGACGAGGACATCTGGAAGGCGGCGCGCGTCGACGGCATCCCGATGTGGAAGACCTATCTCTTCATCATCATCCCGATGATGCGCCCGGTCTTCATCACCACGCTCGTCATCATCACATCCGGCATCGTGCGCCTCTACGACCTCGTCGTCGCCCAGACCAGCGGCGGCCCGGGCATCGCCTCTGAAGTGCCGGCAAAATATGTCTACGACTACATGTTCCAGGCGCAGAACCTCGGACAGGGCTTCGCCGCCTCCACCATGATGCTGCTGACGGTTGCCATCGTCATCATCCCCTGGGCCTATCTCGAATTCGGAGGAAAGAAGCGTGGCTAATCCCGGTTCTCTCAACACCGCTGCGGCCGGTTTCGACGCCGTTTCCGATCGCGTCGGTTCCGGCCCGCGTGGCGCCAAGCCGAAGCGGGCGTTTTCGCCGCGCAACATCATGCTCTATGGGTCGCTGATCTTCTTTGCGATCTATTATCTGGTGCCGCTCTACGTGATGATCGTCACGTCGCTCAAGGGCATGCCGGAGATTCGTCTCGGCAATATCTTCTCGCCGCCGGTCGAAATCACCTTCGAGCCCTGGGTCAAGGCCTGGGCGACCGCCTGCACCGGTCTCAACTGCGATGGTCTGTCGCGCGGCTTCTGGAATTCGGTGCGCATCACCGTACCGTCGACGCTGATCTCGATCCTGATCGCCTCGGTCAATGGCTATGCACTCGCCAATTGGCGCTTCAAGGGTGCGGAGCTGTTCTTCACCATCCTGATCATCGGCGCCTTCATCCCCTATCAGGTCATGATCTATCCGATCGTCATCGTGCTGCGCGAACTCGGCATCTATGGCACGCTGACCGGTCTCGTCATCGTGCACACCATCTTCGGCATGCCGATCCTGACGCTGCTCTTCCGCAACTATTTCACCTCGTTGCCGGAAGAGCTGTTCAAGGCGGCGCGCATCGACGGGGCAGGGTTCTGGCAGATCTATCTCCGCATCATGCTGCCGATGTCGCTGCCGATCTTCGTCGTGGCCATGATCCTGCAGATCACCGGCATTTGGAACGACTTCCTGTTCGGCGTCGTGTTCACGAGGCCCGAATACTATCCGATGACGGTGCAGCTCAACAACATCGTCAATTCAGTCCAGGGCGTGAAGGAATACAACGTCAACATGGCCGCAACACTTCTGACCGGCGCCGTGCCGCTCATCGTCTACTTCATTTCCGGACGCCTCTTCGTCCGGGGCATCGCCGCCGGCGCAGTCAAGGGTTAAGCTCATGTCGCACAGTGTATCGATCAAGGACCTCTCGTTGAGCTTCGGCGCCGTCAAGGTGCTGGAAAACCTCAATCTCGACATCACCGAAGGGGAGTTCCTCGTGTTGCTCGGCTCGTCGGGCTGCGGCAAGTCCACGCTTTTGAACTGCATCGCCGGTCTGCTCGAGCCGACCGACGGGCAGATCTTCATCAAGGGTCGGAACGTCACCTGGGAAGAGCCGAAGGACCGCGGCATCGGCATGGTGTTCCAGTCCTATGCGCTCTACCCGCAGATGACGGTGAAGAAGAACCTCTCCTTCGGCCTGCAGGTCGCAAAGATGGCGAAGGACGAGATCGAAAGACGCGTGCAGCGCGCTGCCGACATCCTGCAGATCGGGCCGCTGCTCGATCGCAAGCCTTCGGCACTCTCCGGCGGCCAGCGTCAGCGCGTGGCGATCGGCCGTGCACTGGTGCGCGACGTCGATGTGTTCCTGTTTGACGAGCCGCTTTCCAACCTCGACGCCAAACTTCGCTCGGAATTGCGCGTCGAGATCAAGCGCCTGCATCACAATCTGAAGAACACGATGATCTACGTCACCCATGACCAGATCGAGGCGCTGACGCTCGCCGACCGCATCGCGATCATGAAGAGCGGTGTCATCCAACAGCTCGCCGATCCCGGCACGATCTACAATCGGCCGAAAAACCTCTTCGTCGCGGGCTTCATCGGTTCGCCGTCGATGAACTTCCTGCATGGCGAACTCATCAACGAGGGCGGCCAGATCTATTTCCGCACCCATGATGTGCTGTTTGCGATGAATGGCTACGAGTCACAGGAGCCGCTCAGCGGCGGTCGCAAGGTCATCCTCGGCGTCCGCCCCGAGCATATCAAGGTCGACGAGGAAAACGGCATCGGCGAATTGCACGAGGCGACGGTCGACATTGAGGAGCCGATGGGTGCCGACAACCTGCTCTGGCTGAAACATGCCGGCCATACGCTGTCGGTCCGCATCAGCGGCACACGCCGCTATGCCCCCGGTGCTAAGGTTCGCCTCGGTTTCGACATGAGCGTCGCGTCTCTGTTCGATGCCAAGACGGAAGAACGTATTTGACGGACTCCCCACGTCCCGGCTTGGCCGGGGCGTCTTTTTCTTCTGCAAGGACTGGTAGCATGAGCGAGACGGCAAGCGGCAGCGTCATCGACCTTCACGGGATGTGGGATATTTCCTCAGGCGAGGGGGATCATCAGGCCATGATGGCCGTGCCCGGCGATGTGCATTCCGCTCTTCATGCCGCCGGCGTTATTCCGGACCCCTATTTCGGCCGCAACGAGGAAGTCGTCCAATGGGTCGCCGAGCGCGACTGGTCGCTGTCGCGGCGCTTCGTCCTGCCGAATGTGTCTGGCTCGTGGTATCTCGACATCGACTATCTCGACACGGTCGCCGTCGTCTTCATCAACGACGTGCCGGTGCTCTCCGCCGACAATTGCTTCCGGCGCTATCGTCCCGATGTCAGCCATGCGCTGCAGCCGGGTGAAAACACGGTGCGCATCCACTTTCATTCCAACATCACCGCCGGCGCCGAACGTCAGGCGCGGCAGCCCTTTTACATTCCCTATTCGACCGGCAATTGCCCGATCCCGAACGGCAACATGCTGCGCAAGCCGCAATGCCATTTCGGCTGGGACTGGAATATCGCGATCGCCCCCTTCGGCGTTTACGGCACTCTGTCGCTGAAAAAGCTCGACCCCGCGCGCATCGAACATGTCGAGACCGAACAGGTTCATCACGCGGATGGTCGCGTCGATCTCAAGGTGACCGCGACGCTCTATGCCGCCGAGCCCGCCGTTGTGCCCCTGCATTTCGCGCTGGACGGTGACCGTGTGCGCCTCGACGTCGGTATTTCCGCCGGGGAGACGAAGGTCGTGCATGTCTTCGAAATCGAGAACCCGCGTCTCTGGTGGCCGGCCGGCTCCGGCGAGCAGGCGCTCTATGTGCTCACCGTCGATCTGCCCAGTGAAACCGTCACCCGCCAGATCGGCCTGCGCACAGTCGAGCTGCTGACCGATCCGGACGAGGCCGGCAGCCGCTTTGCGCTCAAGGTCAACGGCCGCGAGATCTTCTGCCGCGGCGCCAACTGGATCCCGGCGGATGCGCTGTTCTCGCGCTCGTCGGAGGAGAAGACGACCGATCTGCTGAACTCGGCCGTCGCCGCGCATATGAACATGATCCGCATATGGGGCGGTGGCTTCTACGAGGCCGACTGGTTCTACGACCTCTGCGACCGGCTCGGCCTGATGGTCTGGCAGGACTTCATGTTCGCCTGCAATCTCTACCCTTGCACGGACGACTTCCTCGACAATGTCGCCCTCGAGGTCGAATACCAGGTCAAGCGGCTCTCCAGCCATGCCTCCATCGTCATCTGGTGCGGTGACAATGAGCTCGTCGGTGCGCTTACCTGGTTCCCGGAATCCCGCGACAACCGCGACCGCTATCTGGTCGCCTATGATCGTCTGAACCGGGTGATCGAGCAGGGCGTCAAGAAGACCTTTCCCCAGGGTATCTGGTGGCCGTCGAGCCCAGCCTCCGGTTATCTCGATTATGGCGACGCCTGGCATGCCGATGGCTCCGGCGACATGCATTACTGGTCGGTCTGGCACGAGAACAAGAGTTTCGATAATTACCGAACCGTCAAACCGCGCTTCTGCTCGGAATTCGGTTTCCAGTCCTATACGTCGCTGCCGGTCATTGAGAGCTTTGCCGACAAGGCCGACATGAACATCGCCTCGCCCGTCATCGAGCTGCACCAGAAGAATGCCGGCGGCAATGAGCGCATTGCCGGCACCATGTTCCGCTATTTCCGCTTCCCCAAGGATTTCGCCAATTTCGTCTATCTGAGCCAGATCCAGCAGGGTCTCGCCATCAAGACAGCCGTCGAATACTGGCGGTCGCTGAAGCCCCATTGCATGGGGACGATCTACTGGCAGCTCAACGACACCTGGCCCGTCGCCTCCTGGTCCAGCCTGGATTACGGCGGCAACTGGAAGGCCATGCATTACATGGTGCGCCGGTTCTTCCAGCCGGTCGCCGTCGCGGCCATTCCGTCCGAGGACGGCACGACGATCGCGCTCTCCATGGTCAATGACACGCTCGATACCGTCACGATCGACGTCAACCTCTTCGTGCTGACGCTGTCAGGTGAGCGCATTCCGCTAAAGAGCGTGCAGGGCGATTGCGGCCCTGACGCCGCTGACGTTCTGGTGACGCTCGATGCCAGCGAAATCCCTGCCGACGGTCTGCTTGCTTGGAGCTTCATCGCTTCAAATGGCATGAGCGGGGAGGGGCATTTCCTCAACGGTACCTACAAAGCGCTCGATCTCGAACCGTCACGGCTTGAAACGACTGTTAACCCGACCGCAGACGGTGGCTTCGAAATCACGGTCACGGCCCATGGGCTTGCACTCTTCGTCATGCTCGAAAGCGCGACTGCCGGTCGCTATTCCGACAACGCCTTCGACCTTTCGGCCGGCGAGAGCCGCCGCATCGTCTTTACGCCCGAGACCGCTCTGCCCGCCGGCACCGTACCCAATTTCCGGATCTACGATCTCTACACCTGCCAGTCGGCGGACTGACAGCCATCATATCCAAGGCCCTGGGCGCCCGATCCAGTGCCAAACGAGGAGGAGACTACCCCCATGACCACGCTCGGCTTCCAGCTTTACAGCGCCCGCAATTTCCAGCCCTTCAGCGGCATCTATCCGAAGCTTCAGGCTGCCGGCTACGGTGAAGTCGAGGGTTATGGCGCTCTCTATGCTTCGCTCGCCGATGGCGAACTCGATGCTTTTCGCAAGGAGCTAGACCAGAACAACCTCACCATGCCGACGGCCCATTTCGGCCTCGACATGATCGAGACCGATCCGACCCGTGTGATCAAGATCGCCAAGACGCTCGGCATCGAGGCCGTCTACTGCCCCTATCTGATGCCCGATCAGCGCCCGACGGATGCGAGCGGCTGGTTCGCCTTCGGTCAGCGCCTGCAGGCCGCCGGCAAGCCGCTGCGCGATGCCGGCCTCGTCTTCGGCTGGCACAATCACGACTTCGAATTCGCGGCGCTTCCCGACGGATCCACACCGCAGGAACAGATCTTCGCCGGGGGTCCTGAACTCGACTGGGAAGCCGATATCGCCTGGGTCATCCGCGGCAAGGCTGATCCCTTCGCCTGGATCGAAAGCTACGGCAAGCGCATCAGCGCCGTGCACGTAAAGGACATCGCACCGGCTGGCGAGAACACCGACGAAGATGGCTGGGCGGATGTCGGCCACGGCACGGTCGACTGGAAGGGCCTGATCGCGGCGCTGAAGAGCACCCGCGTCAAGCATTTCGTCGTCGAGCACGACAATCCGAAAGACATTGACCGGCTGATCACCCGCTCGATCGCCGCCTTCAACACCTATTGAACCCATCGCAGCAAGCAGGACATATCCATGGCACGCGAACTCGGCGTCGGCATCATCGGATGCGGCAATATCTCCACTACCTATTTTTCGCTGGCGCCGCTGTTTCGCGGGCTGAAGGTCGTCGCCTGCGCCGACATCAATCCGGCAGCCGCCGAAGCCCGGGCCGCCGAATATGGCGTCAAGGCACAGACCATCGATGAACTTCTGGCCAATGACGAGGTCGACATCGTCGTCAACCTGACGATCCCGGATGCGCATTATCCGGTTTCCAAGCGCATCCTCGAAGCCGGCAAGCACGTCTATTCGGAAAAGCCGCTGGTGCTCTCGCTCGAACAGGGTGAAGACCTGCGGGCGATTGCCAAGGCCAAGGGTCTGTCGGTCGGCTGCGCGCCGGATACCTTCCTTGGCGGTGCGCATCAGCTGGCGCGGGCCTATATCGACAAGGGCGGCATCGGTCGGGTCACCTCCGGCACCTGCCATGTCATGAGCCCCGGCATGGAGATGTGGCACCCAAACCCGGACTTCTTCTTCCTGCCCGGCGGCGGCCCGATCCTCGACCTCGGCCCATACTATATCGCCAACCTGATCAACCTGATCGGCCCGGTGAAGCGCGTCGCTGCTCTCACCTCGATGGCCAACGATACCCGCACGATCACCAGCCAGCCGCGCAATGGGGAGACGATCCCGGTCAAGACCCCCACCAACATTCATGCGCTCTTGGAATTCCAGAACGGCGCGACGATCACGCTGTCCGCCAGCTGGGACGTCTGGAGCCATCGCCACGCCAATATGGAACTCTACGGCACCGAAGGCTCGCTCTACGTGCCGGACCCGAACTTCTTTGGCGGTGTCGTCGAGGCCTCCGGTCGCGACAAGAACATCCAGCCGCTGGAAGCCTGGGATCATCCCTTCGGCATCAACAACCAGGAAAGCCCGCAAGGTCCGCGGGCGAATTACCGCACGGCCGGCCTTGCCGACATGGCGGTCGCGATCCTCGAAGGTCGAGACGCCCGCTGCTCGCTGGAGCGCACCCTGCACGGCGTCGACGTCATGGTGTCCATCCTGAAGTCCGGCGAGACGGGCGAATTCGTAACCCTGTCGACAACTTGCACCCAACCGGCGGCTCTGGGTATCGACGAAGCGCAGGCTCTGCTTCGCTAGAACCCCTCCCCAACCCCTCCCCACGAGGGGGAGGGGCTTTTCGACGCCTGCCTCTGGGATTCTTCGCCGCCTCCGCTAAGTTGCGGCTGGCGGAAACTGGGAGGCATCCCCGATCAGTCTCCCCCCTTGTGGGGGAGATGGCCGGCAGGCCAGAGGGGGTCTTTGCATCCGCCGAGCACATGCATTCGGGAGAGAACCATCCATGACCTATACCCCCGCCGAAAACCGCTATGAGCGGATGACCTATAATCGCTGCGGCAAGAGCGGGCTGAAGTTGCCGGCGATCTCGCTGGGGCTCTGGCACAATTTCGGCCATGATACGCCGCATGCCACCAAGCGGGCGATCTGCCAGAGGGCCTTCGACCTTGGCATCACCCATTTCGACCTCGCCAACAATTACGGCCCGCCTCCCGGCTCGGCCGAGGAAGCCTTCGGCGAGATCCTGCGCACCGACTTCCGCGGTTACCGCGACGAGCTGATCATCTCCTCCAAGGCCGGCTACAACATGTGGCCCGGCCCCTACGGCGAATGGGGCAGCCGCAAATACATCATCGCCTCCTGCGACCAGAGCCTGAAGCGCATGGGCCTCGACTATGTCGACATCTTCTATTCGCACCGCTTCGATCCCGACACGCCGCTCGAGGAAACCTGCGGCGCGCTCGATCACATCGTGCGATCGGGCAGGGCGCAATATGTCGGCATTTCCTCCTACAATTCGAAGCGCACCCGCGAAGCTTACGAGATCCTGAAGAGCCTGGGCACGCCGCTTCTCATCCACCAGCCCAGCTATTCGATGATCAATCGCTGGATCGAGGAAGACGGGCTCATCGACACGCTGGGAGAACTCGGCGTCGGCTCGATCGTCTTCTCGCCGCTCGCCCAGGGGATGCTCACCTCGAAATACCTGAACGGTATTCCGGAAGGTACCCGCGCGGCGCAGGACAAGTCGCTCGACCCCAATTTCCTCAACGAGCGCAATCTCGAGAATATCCGGGGCTTGAACCGTATCGCCGAGAAGCGCGGCCAGACGCTGGCGCAGATGGCGCTGTCCTGGGTGCTGCGCGGCGGCCACATCACGACGGCGCTGATCGGTGCGTCGAAGCCTTCTCAGGTGGAGGATTGCGTCAAGGCCATCGAGACGCCCGACTTTACGCCAGAAGAACTCGCCGAAATCGACGTCTTCGCCAAGGATGCCGACATCAACCTCTGGGCAGCCTCTGCGGAGCGCAAGGGCCCGCCGCGGAAGAAGAAGTAACGAAGCACCCTCCCCTTGAGGGGGAGGGTCGGAGCGCAGCTCCGGGGTGGGGTGACGTGCAAAAGGTTGGCTTCATCTGCCAACTCCAAACTCGCGGAAATCACCCCCACCCGCCGCTTCGCGACGACCTCCCCCCTCAAGGGGGAGGTGGTACAGCGGCCAGCGACCCATCTCCCCCCTTGCGGGGGAGAAGTCCCGCTGGGGAAGAGAAATGAAACTGGGGATACCCCCCTCTGTCGGCTACGCCGACATCTCCCCCTCAAGGGGGGAGATTGCCGGAAAATCCGAATGGCGCCTCAAGTCAAGGGTCGGCAGCGGTCGTGCTCGCGGGGTCGATCTCCCCCCCCTTGAGGGGGAGATGGCCGGCAGGCCAGAGGGGGTAGCCTCGCGCATCGTTTGGAGAAACACCATGATCATCAACCCCATCCTGCCGGGCTTCAATCCGGATCCCTCGATCTGCCGTGTGGGCGAGGACTACTATATCGCCACCTCCACCTTCGAATGGTATCCGGGCGTGCAGATCCATCATTCGCGCGATCTGGTGAACTGGGAGCTCGTCACCCGCCCGCTGAACCGCGCAAGCCAGCTCGATATGCGCGGCAACCCGGATAGCTGCGGCGTCTGGGCGCCGTGCCTGTCTTACGCCGACGGCCTCTTCTGGCTCGTCTATACCGACGTCAAACGCTTCGAAGGCTCTTTCAAGGACGCGCACAACTACATCGTCACGGCGCCTTCCATTGAAGGCCCCTGGTCCGATCCGATCTACGTAAATTCCTCCGGCTTCGACCCGTCGCTTTTCCATGATGACGACGGGCGCAAGTGGTTCCTTAACATGCAGTGGAACCACCGCCCCGAGGCGCGCAACACGATCGGCCATGCGAAGTTCGACGGCATCCTCCTGCAGGAATGGGACCCGAAGACGAAGAAGCTCGTCGGCCCGATCAAGAACATCTTCGAAGGCAGCAAACAGGGCCTGGTCGAAGGCCCGCATCTCTTCAAGCGCAATGGCTGGTATTACATGACCACAGCCGAAGGCGGCACCGGCTACGACCATGTCGTGACCATGGCCCGCGCGCGGTCGATCGAGGGTCCCTATGAGATGCACCCGAACACGCATCTCATCACCTCGAAGGACAATCCGGAAGCCGTGCTGCAACGCGCCGGCCACGGACAATATGTCGAAACGCCTGACGGCCAGGTCTACCACACCCATCTCTGCGGCCGACCCCTGCCGCCCAAACGCCGCTGCACGCTGGGCCGCGAAACGGGTCTCCAGAAATGCGTCTGGAAGGAAGACGGCTGGCTTTATCTCGAACAGGGCGGTGTCGTGCCATCCGTCGAGGTGCCTGCACCTCATGGCGCAGTCAAACGCGAAGAACCGGTCGAGATCGTCAGGACGTTCGACAGCGCAGACTTACCTATGGAATTCCAGTGGCTGCGCACGCCGCATCCGGAGCGCCTGTTCAGCCTGACCGAGCGGGCAGGGCGCTTGCGTCTCTTCGGCCGCGAAAGCATCGGCTCATGGTTCGAACAGTCGCTGGTCGCCCGTCGCCAGGAGCATCACCGCTTCCGCGCCGAAACGCGGCTGGAATTTGCGCCCGAAACCTATCAGCAGGTCGCTGGCCTCACCCATTACTACAATCGCTACAAGTTCCACGCGCTCGGCGTTTCCACCGACGAAAAGCTCGGCCGCTCGCTGATCATACTGTCCTGCCCCGGCAGTTACCCCTCCGGTGATCTCACCTTCCCCATCGGCATGGGCCAGTCGATCCCCGATGGTGCCATCGATCTCGCCATGGAGGTCACGGACAACGACCTGCAATTCTTCTGGCGGATCGCGGGTGAGGGCGCTTGGCAGGCCGTCGGCCCCGTCCTCGATGCCGGCGTCGTCTCCGACGAAGGCGGTTTTGGCGAACACGGATCCTTCACCGGCGCCTTTGCCGGCATGTTGTGCTTCGACATCACGGGACGCGGCAAGGCGGCGGATTTCGAGCGGTTCGTCTATCGGTGGGGGTGATCGTCAGAACCCGCCGCCGGTTCCCCGTGCGGACTGCTGCTGCGCCCGCGCCACGATAATGACGCCCGCGAGCGAGACAGCGAGCCCGAGGGCCATCGAGGCCGAGAGCGGTTCGCCGAATATCATCCATGCCCAGATCATCGTGACCGGCGGGCTGAGATAGACCACCGACGTGACGCGTGCCGGAGACGAGCGTCTGAGCGCTAGGTAGTAGAGGGACCACGAGCCGAGAGTCGCGACGATGGCCAGCCAGAGCACCCCGCCGATGAAGCCGGCATTCATGACGGGGAGGACGCCGCCTTCGTGCCAGGCAAAGAGAGAGAAGATCGCGGCCGCTGAAAGGCACTGGATGCACAGGCTCTGGTGTACCGGCATGCCGATGCTCGGGCTGCGCTTCTGCAGCAGCGTCGCCACTGCCAGGGACAGTGTGCCGAGCACAGGCAGGGCATAGGCCCAGAGCGCCACATTGCCGAGTGCGAGGGAATGTGCCGAGGCAATGAGCACACCGGCAAAGCCGATCATCGAGCCGATCCACTGCCGCCCCGTCAGGGCCTGTCCGAGGATCGGCCAGGATAGCAATGCGACCGCGAGCGGCAGCATGTCGGTGATCAGGGCCACGAGACCCGTCGGCACCCCGAAAGCAATCGCCAGAGCGAAACCCGCGAGATAGCCGGACATCGCGAGTGCACCGAACAGGATCTGCGGCCAGATATTGCGCCAGCGCAACGGCGGGCCGAAGAGAAGGGCGGCCGGCAGAAGCAGTAACCCCGAGATAAGGCTTCGCCAGAGCAGGATCAGGAAGATCGGTGCATGATCGCTGGCGAAACGCACGCCGATGAAGCCGGCGCTCCAGGTGACGATCAATCCGGCTTCGAGGAGGAGAAGAAGGGCGAGCGCCCTATAACGGGAGGAGGAGTTTTCGGCGCGTGCAGCAATCTCGGTCATCCGCGGGCCGCTCTGCTCTTCAATTCCTTCAGCAACGATACCGCGATCCGCCGGGCCGTCTTCAGCCGCGCGTCGTGACCGTCAAGTCCTGCCCGCGCCATTGCCCCTTCGAGGACGAAGGAGAGGTGTTCGGCAGCCTCGTTGACGCGGTCCATGTCGTCCGGAACGATCTCCTGGAGATAGCGTCGGAACAGACGCTCCACCTCTGCCTTTTGGAAGGAGACGATCTCGCGGGCCGGATCTCCGGCCGAGAGTTCCGCTGCGGCATTGAGGAGCCCGCAGCCGCGGAATCCCCACTCATAGGCGAGACCGGCGTAACCGACATAGGAATCGAATACGGCGAGGACGCGTTCTTCCGGCGTGGAAGCGGATGCGAGGGCTTCCGTCAGTCGCTGCTGCCATTCGTCGAGCCGGTTCTGCAGATAGGCCTGAACGAGGTCCGCCTTCGAGGCGAAGTTGTTATAAAGGCTCATTTTTGCGACGCCGGCGCGGGCCGTGATCGTATCGATCCCCGTCGCGCCGACACCGTGGGCGTAAAACAATTCCGCCGCCGCTCGCAACAGGCGTTCCCGCGCAGTTCCCGCATCCGTCATTTCGCTAGACCTCGTTTAGGTAGACAGTTCTACCTAGTGGCCGGCGAGGTCAAGAGGATGACGAAAAGCTGAACCCATCGACGTCAGCCGGTCTCGAGCCAGTCGGCCAGGCGTCCGCCCACGGCCTGATGCATCAGGTAGCCGTAAAGGTCGTGCGGGTTGGATGTCAGCCTGCCGTGTTTGACATCCTCGTAATGCCAGCAGTTGAAGATCTGCGTGTCGGTGATGGATCGCGGACGCCCTGCGGCCGGCATCTTGCGATAGATCGGCGCTATCTTTTCCACATGGGCGACGAAGTCGTCCTGAGCGTAAAAGTTGGACCACTCGGTCACGAGGTGGAGCGGATATTTCTCCGCCTCGACGTAACGTCCGTCGAGGAGATTTCGGCGGACCCCGTCTTCGCCCAGGGGATTGCCGATCGTCAGCCACAGGCTCACCGGGTTTTTCTTGTCCCGCAGGGCCGCATATTCGCTCGTATGGGCATATTTCCACAGCACGTCGTAGGAGATCATGCATCCCATGCTGTGTGCCACCAGGCATATATCATCCCCCGCCGCGAGAGCCGGGGCCAGGATCTCCCCGAGCCGGCCACGGATCTCCGAACCGATGTCGTGCGACGTGAGATAGGCGCCGAGATCAGCGGTGGCTTTGTCGATCGCCCATTTGTTGAGGATGCCTCCCGTGAAGAGGCTACCGATGAGGCTGACCATGTCCGACGCATCGTCCAGCATTCGCAGGTCGTCTGCATTTTTCAAAAGTTCGGTATAGGTCCTCTTGTCGAAGGTCTTCAGCCGGTCGGTGAGCGCGAAAGCCTCTTGCAGCGGTTCTGCCGGGAAAACTTTCCGGCCGGTTTCCGGATCTGTCTCGGTCAGTTTGGCGGCTTCGTTCTTGCTCTTCTCCGCCAGGATGGCGTTGCTGATGTCGCCGAAATAGCAGAATGAGAATTTGACCTCGTCGCTCTCGAAGATCGTTTTTGCCGCCCCTCGGTTCGCCCGTGCCAGCCCGCTGCCGATGGCACGTCGCGACAAATCGATCATGGCGTCCCGTGACGGCTTGATGGCGCGGCCATGGATGAGAACCAGATGCTTCTTGCTCATGTCTTCCACCCTCCCCAGAAACAGGGAGGATGATACACGCATTGCAGGTAATTTGAACAGGCTACGCCTTGGATCGCCAATCCGGGGCTAAGTTTGGTTCACCCCAGCCGTTCCGCATGCCACCTCAAATGATCGTCCATGAAGGTCGAGATGAAGTAGTAAGAGTGGTCGTAGCGCTCATGCATGCGCAGCGTCAGGCCGATATCCGTTCCCTTGACCGCCGCCTCGAACTTCCACGGCGCGAGGCCTGTCTCCAGGAAGCTGTCGGCCTTGCCCTGGTCCACAAGGAATTCCGGGAAGCGGGCGCCGTCCTCGACCAGCGCGCAGGCATCGTATTCCCGCCACTTGGCGCGGTCGGCACCGAGATATTTTTCAAACGCATCCTGCGTCCAGTCGGCGGTCAGCGGATTGACGATCGGGGCGAAGGCCGAGCAGCTCTTGAAGCGGTCGGGGTTCTTCAGTGCAATCGTGATGGCGCCATGGCCGCCCATGGAATGGCCGAAAATGCCCTGGCGGTCCATGTCGGCGCGGAACTGCTCGGCGATGAGCGCCGGCAATTCCTCGGTGATATAGGAATACATCTGGAAATGCTCGGCCCAGGGCTTTTCCGTGGCATTCAGGTACATGCCCGCACCCTTGCCCATCTTCCAGTTGGTCAGTTCGTCCGGCACGTCATTGCCGCGCGGGCTCGTGTCCGGGCACACCACGATCAGGCCGAGCTCGGCGGCCATGCGGCGGTATTCGCCCTTTTCCATCACATTGGCATGGGTGCAAGTCAGCCCCGAGAGATACCACAGCACCGGTCGCTTCTCGGCGATTGCCTGGGGCGGAACGAAGACGGCGAAGGTCATCTCGGTGCCGGTCGCTTCCGACTGATGCGAGAAGACGCCCTGCATGCCGCCGAAGGCGGTGTTCTGGGAGAGGATGTTCATAGGCAAGGTCCTTGTCTGCAGAGGTTCAGCCGGCGAGCGACACGGCCGCGTTGACAGCGGCCGCGATCAGCACGGTGTTGAAGAAGTAGGAGATCGTGGCGTGCACGAGGTTCAGCTTGCGCATCGCGGTTGAGGTTATCACAACGTCCGAGGTCTGCGCGGTCATGCCGATGACCAGCGAAAAATAGAGAAAATCATGGCCGCAGGGGTCCGGCGTGTCCGGAAACTCCAGGCCGCCGCGCCTGCCATTTTCTTTCGCGCGGGAGGGGCGCCAATAGACATGGGCGTAGTGCATCGCGGCCATGGTGTGGATCGTCAGCCAGCCGAGCACGACGGCGGCAACGGCAAGCGCCAGCTCAGCCACACCTGCCTGCTGTTCCCGGTTCAGAGCCAGGAAGAGTGCGCCGATCGCGGCCACGATCGCAAGCGTTGTAACGCCGAGAATGACGAAGGCCGGAGCATCCGCGACATCCGCGCGTTGCTTCAGATAAGCCGGCGTCAGGCGCCTCAACCTCAGAAAGGACAGCGTGAGATAGGCGGCGAAAAACAGAATGGCTGGCAGCTCGATGGTGACATCCGGCTCATAGATCACGACAAAGGGCAGGGTAGTGAGCGCAATCACACCCGCCACCATGAAGGAGCGATAACGGTGATCGAGAACGGAATTCATCAGATTTTTCAAAGCGTCGTGCCGCCCTGCTGGCCGTTGAACGGGCCCTACTTCTTGATCCGGCGGCAGAGCCTGTCAAGCGTTTCAAGGAAACCCGAACGGTCGCGCGGCGAAAAGGCGGCATTGTAGCCCTTGCTTTCGCCGGTCTCGCGGAGATGTGCCCCAAGGTCGCGCATGGCCGTCGCCATGCCGATATTGGCGGTGTCGAAAATCCGGCCCGTCGGCCCGGTGACCAGCGCGCCCGCCGCCACGCAACGCCCGGCCAGCGGCACATCGGCGGTGACGACGATGTCACCCTCGCCACAGCGCTCCGCAATCCAGTCATCCGCCGCATCGAAGGCGCCGGAGACGATGACATTCTTGACCATCGGGTCGCGCGAGGGGCGAAGGCCTGAATTGGCGACAAAGGTCACCGGCAGATCATGCCGCTCGGCGACTTTCAGGATCTCCGGCTTCACCGGACAGGCATCGGCATCGACATAGATTTCGGGCATCGGATCAGTCGTCAAAGAATCTGCGATAGTCCCGTGCCGCATGCAGGAGACGGATGAGCTCTATACCGTCCCCGGTGTCGAGTGGCTGATAGATAATCAGGTATCGGCGGAAGGGGAAGAGGCGCATAGCCGGGTATCTCTGGAAACGTTGCGCGCCGAGTAGGGGCCATTCCGCCAGCATCACGTACGTTCTTCGAGTTCGCGTAACAGTCGCTCGGCGGCCGCTTCGTTGTCGGCAGCGACAAATCTCCAGACAGCATTGAGATCCTCGACGAACAGCGGTCGTCGCCGGATCCGGGCCATGGCTCAACGCCGCTCGCGAAACATGGAGATGAGTTCCTCCGCAGTTTCCATGTCGGCCGCTGGGCCGCTCTCCAGTCCCCGAGCGGCTTCATCTTCCAGTTCAGATAAAAACTGCGCTGCCTCGGCCTCGCGCTGCTCAAGCAGATCGAGGCTATAGCCAATGACGTCCCTCGTTGAGCTGAACCGACCCGATTCCACCAAGCGCTCGACCAGAGCTGCCTGTCTGTTGTCCAATACAATACGGTCATGCTTCATGACGTCAACTCCCGGAGATTAAAGCAGTCTAGCATGACTACGCATAACCAGCCATCTGTCGAAAAGGCCGTGAAAACCTATCCCCGCCGCAGCATGTCCACATGCGGAATCCCATCCTCCAGATACTCCTCCGAGATCACCTCGAAGCCGAGCGATCCATAGAACTTCTGCAGATGGCTCTGCGCCGAAATCTCGATCGGCTCTGCCGGATAGAATTTCTCCACCTCTGCAATCGCCTCTCGCATCAACGCTTCGCCCAGCCGCTTGCCGCGATGGTTTGGCGAGACCGCTACGCGTCCGATCCGGGGATGATGCTCCGGTGTCGGACGCCAAAGCCGGGCACAGGCCAACAATTCGCCATCCATCAGCAGCCTGAGATGCAGGCAGTCGACATCGTTTCCGTCCAGTTCCGGATAGGGGCAGTGCTGCTCGACGACGAAAACATCGACGCGCAGCTTCAGCATCGCATAGAGATCGACGGCGGAGAACTCGTCGAGCCTCCGCACGTCGACCGTGTAAGGCGCAGACATCAATAGACCACGACGCCGCGGATCGATTCACCCTTGTGCATCATATCGAAGCCCTTGTTGATGTCTTCGAGCGGCATGGTGTGGGTGATCATCGGGTCGATCTGGATCTTGCCCTCCATGTACCAGTCGACGATCTTCGGCACATCGGTGCGGCCACGCGCACCGCCGAAGGCCGTGCCCATCCACTGGCGCCCGGTCACAAGCTGGAACGGACGGGTGGAGATTTCCTGGCCGGCGCCGGCAACCCCGATGATGACCGACTTGCCCCAGCCGCGATGGGCCGATTCGAGCGCCTGGCGCATCACCTTGGTGTTGCCGGTGCAGTCGAAGGTGTAGTCGGCGCCGCCGATCAGGTCGCCGTTGCGCTTGGTCATGTTGACGAGGTAGGGCACGATGTCGTCGCCGACTTCCTTCGGGTTGACGAAATGCGTCATGCCGAATTTTTCGCCCCAGGCCTTACGATCCGGATTGATGTCGACGCCGATGATCATGTCGGCGCCGGCGAGCCTGAGACCCTGCAGCACGTTCAGACCAATGCCGCCGAGGCCGAAGACGATCGCGGTCGAGCCGATCTCGACCTTTGCCGTGTTGATGACGGCGCCCACGCCGGTCGTAACGCCGCAGCCGATGTAGCAGATCTTGTCGAAGGGCGCGTCGGGGTTGACCTTGGCAACCGCGATTTCCGGCAGAACGGTGTAATTCGCGAAGGTCGAGCAGCCCATGTAGTGGTGGATCCTGTCCTTGCCGATCGAGAATCGGCTCGTGCCATCCGGCATCAGACCCTGACCCTGGGTCGAGCGGATTGCGGTGCACAGGTTGGTCTTTCGCGAAAGGCAGGAATAACATTCGCGGCATTCCGGCGTGTAGAGCGGAATGACATGGTCGCCCTTCTTCACTGAGGTCACGCCCGGGCCGACATCGACGACGATGCCCGCACCCTCATGGCCGAGGATCGCCGGAAACAGGCCTTCCGGATCGGCGCCCGAGAGGGTGAAATCATCGGTGTGACAGATCCCCGTGGCCTTGACCTCGATCAGCACTTCGCCGGCGCGCGGGCCTTCCAGCTGAACGGTCATGACCTCAAGCGGCTTCCCAGCCTGCACGGCAACGGCGGCGCGAACATCCATGGTCTTTCTCCCTGACAAATCGTTGGTCGCGACTTTTGCACGGCTTCGCCATCCGGCTCAAGGGCCGAGCCGGATTTTCTCAAAAGTCTGATTTTTCTCGTTATTCGCTTCTGAGGACCGGATGGTGCCGGCCGGCATCCGCCCGCAGCTTCCCGGTCTGGCGGGGGTCCTCGAAGATCTCGACCATGCGCTTGTAGGGTGTGAATCCGGAGCGCTGGTAGAAGGCGAGGGCGGCCGGATGGTCGAGATGGCAGGTGTGGACCCAGAATCGCGAAATGGGTTTCTCCCAGGCCTTGTCGATTGCGACATTCATCAGGATGCGCCCGGCGCCCGTCCCGATCAGGCTCTCGTCAAGGCCGAAGAAGGCCAGTTCGCATTGCCCGGCCTCGCGGAAATCGAGTTCCAGTAGACCGAGATTTTCACCGTCACGCGCCATGACGTAAATCTCGACCGCGGGATCCGTGATGATGGCGTCGAGCTTGTCATCATCCATCACGGCGCGTGATACCCAGAGCCAGTCCTCGCCGACACGGCGATAGAGGGCACGGTATTCATCGAGTGTGGGGGAGGCCCAGCGCTCGACCACCAGGTCCTGTGCCGGCGGGTTTGACCGTGGCACCGGTTTTGCGGTCATCTCGAGGCATGTCACGATCGTCGCGAGCATGGTCGAGGGAATGTCGTGAAAGCCGGCGGGCAGGGGGGTGCTGTGCGTATCCATGAGCACTTCTTGACGCGGCTGACCGAGAGGTGTCAAGCACGCCACCTCAGCCGAAGAGCCGTCCACAGGCATAGATGACGGCATAGGAATGCATGGCGAGGGCTGCATAATAGCCGAAACCCGTCATCAGCCGTTCTGCCGGTGTCATGGCGACCAGTTCGTCGCGGGGCTTGGCACCCTTGGTGCGGATGAGACTGAGCAGGGTGAACAGGCACAGACCGACGATCAAGGTGACCGGCGAGAGGCCGATCCGCCAACCGGTCCACAATACTACCCCGGTCACACCGAAGCTCGCCAGTGCCAGCAGTGTCTGGTTTTCGAAAACCTGCCGCAGCACCTGACCGCCGTCGAATCGGTATGTCGGCAGCAGATTGAGCAGGTTGAAGGCGCCGAGAATGACGAGGAAGATCAGGATCGGCGCTTCCGTGCCGGCCGCATGGGGCAGGCCGAGCACGGCTTCGTGGGCCGTCACGAGAACCGGAACCAGGAACGCCGAAACGCCGGCACCCATCAGAGCACAGGTCGCCACTTCAAACAGCGTGTTATACGGTCGTCCACCGACGGCAATGCCGCCCAGCAGGGGCACGAAGATCATGCGTGCGCTCGGATGGCCGAATGCGCGATAGGCGATCATGTGGCCGAGTTCGTGCAGCACGATCACCAGTGTCAGGAAGACCGACATCATCAGTCCGGCGCTGTCGAAGCCAAAGAAAGGCCAAAGCAGCAGCGTCGAAAGAACGACCAGCAGCGTCTGCCACAGCGGATGTTCGAGATGGCCGATGGCCGAGCTTTGCCTGCCCTCCACGTGATCCCGCAGCGCTGTCAGTTCCCGGCGGAGAACAAAGAAGCGGAAAAGATAGAAGGCGAGCCCCCGATAGGTGTCCGTCTGTTCGATCGTCACGAGACTGCCGGTCGGCAGGCGTTCGACCGTGCGCCGCTCGCTGAACCCCTCCCAGAAATTCTGGTCCAGCGTGCTGTCTGCCACCACCCGGAGTTCGCAGGAATAGCTGCCGCCTGCCGTCATGGACGCGCGGTCAACCGCCATGGTGCGGCGGCTCGGACGGCCATGGCGATCGGGATGACGAAACGCAAATTCGACAAGATCCGGATGCCCCTCGACCGGGGTCACCTCGATCACGCTCGGATGCCATGCCGTCAGGTCACCCGCCGGGCGGGTGATGTTCCAGACGTCTTCCGCGCGCTCGCGCACCGTCTGGCGCACACGCAGGGTCCGCCGGCCAAGCGGGGCCGCCATCAGCAGCCACAAGAGGCCGAGATTGACGGCAAGCAGAAAAGCTGCGGCTTGATGCGTCGCCAAATGCCCGTCTCCCGATTGCCTGAAGAGCTGTCAATCTAGGGGCGCCGCGTTAGAATGCGGTTTAGATATTGCTTAAAAAGCCGGCGATCTTGACGTGCAGTCGGCCCATCAGGGAACAGGCTCCGGAGGGCTTGCATCGGCCGCGCGGTTGCGTTCGCGCCAGAGGATGAAGAGACCGGAGCCAACGATGATGAGGATACCCAGCCATTTCGACAGCGTCGGAAATTCGTCGAAGAGAACGTACCCCAGAATGACGGCGGCGATGATCTCGAAATACTGGAACGGGGCAAGCACCGAGAGCGGCGCCATGCGAAAGGCCCTGACCACAAGCAGGTGGATATAGCCCGAGATCGCGCCGAGCAGGATCAGCAGAACCCAGGCCAGCGGCGATGTCGGCAGTGAGACGGCAAAATCCGGGTCGCCGAGGCCTGTTCCCGCGATAAGCGCCAGGCCCATAAACAGCGTGCCGCCGAAACCGGCCATGGTCTGCATGGTCATCGGCGAATCGGCTTCTCCGATGGCCCGGTTGAGGAACATGTAGAGCGCGTAGAGAAAGGCGCAGGCGACGGGCAAGAGTGCCGTCAAGCCAAAGATGCGGTAACTAGGCTGGATCACGATCATCGCGCCGCCGAATCCGACGGCAATGGCCAGCCAGCGGCGCCAGCCGACCTTCTCTTTGAGAAAAACGGCGGAAAGAGCCGTCAGAACGAATGGCTCGACAAAGTAGATGGCAAACACATCCGCGAGCGGCATATATTTGACCGCCATGAAGAACATCAGGCTCGCTGCGCCGTGAATTGCGCCGCGCAGGAGATTGACCCAGGGCCGTTTGGCCGACAGGGCGCTCCGCCCGTTCAACAGCAGCAGGAGCGGTAACACCGAGAGCAACTGGAAGAAGAAGCGGTAGAAGGTGACCTGGCCGGGCGACATGCCCTCGACAGTCGCCATGTATTTGGCAATTGCATCCATGATCGGCAGGATCAGCATGCAATTGGCCATGAGGACCATGCCACGAACGGCATTGGGGGGTGTGGGCGCCATGGAGGGGCTTCTGGCTCGGATGTGCGGTTGGGGTACTACAGCAGGAGACGCCACCAAGCACAGCCCGTCCTTGCGATCAAGGCTTTGCGGCCCATCGGGTCGGGGGGCCGAAAAAACGTTCCACGGTCAAAATTTTCAGGAACAATCTCGAGCTGTCCGCGTTTCAGGCTGTTGATGCCGCCGCAGGATCCCCGGTTCTGCGGCGGTTTCACGCATGTTCTTGGCGCGGCGACGGCGATCAGTCCCGAATTTTTGCGATATCCTGCGATCGGGATGCGAGAATGAGGGCCGGCGGCCATCGGCGGGCCTTTGAAGAGGAGATGGCCGATGAGCGCCCGCAGAATTTTCGCCCGCATGACTGATTCGAGTGACGACACCCTGGGTGGGCGCCTGTCTGTCGCGCGCGACACCGCTGGTCTGTCTCTGGCAGATGTCGCCAACCGAGTCGGGGTTCGCAAGGAGAGCCTTCTCTCCTGGGAGGCGGATCGGGCGGAACCGCGTCCTTCGCGACTGATCGATCTCGCCGGCATCCTGGGCGTTTCACCGATGTGGCTGATGACGGGCGTCGGCTCCGGGCCGGTCGAAGAAACCACTGACCTGCCGCTGGAGGCGCTCCGGCTGCAATTGCAGCGTCTGACCGATGCGCATCAGGAATGCGGCCGTCTCATCGCCGATCTCAGCCGGCAGATCGATCGCTACGAGGCAAAGAATGCCGGCGAAGGCGGTGGCCGCGATCTCGACGGACCCGTGATGGGGCGGGCCTGAGACGGAAAGCCTATTCCCGTCTCAGACGTCGGCGACCGTCGGGCCGAACACGTCTTCAAACGCCTCGCGCAGCCGCATGTCGACATCCGCCATCATGACGGGAAGCCCGAGGTCGACGAGACTGGTGACGCCATAGGCGGAGATGCCGCAGGGGACGATGCCTGAGAAGTGGCCGAGATCCGGCTCCACATTGATCGACAGGCCGTGAAAGCTCACCCATTTGCGCAGCCGGATACCGAGGGCGGCGATCTTGTCTTCAGCCATGGAGCCATCGGGCAGCCGCGGACGTTCGGGCCGGCGGACCCAGACGCCGACCCGGTCTTCCCGTCGTTCGCCCTTCACGTTCATCGCCGCGAGCGTACGGATCACCACTTCCTCAAGGGCGGCGACATAGGCACGCACGTCCTGGCGCCGCCGTTTCAGATCGAGCATGACATAGGCGACGCGCTGGCCGGGGCCATGATAGGTGTATTCTCCACCGCGCCCGGTGGCAAAGACCGGGAATCGGTCCGGCTCGATCAGATCCTTGGAATCAGCACTCGTGCCGGCCGTATAGAGCGGCGGATGTTCCACCAGCCAGACGAGTTCATCCGCATCTCCATCGGCAATCAGTCCGACCTGCTGCTCCATTTCGGCGACGGCTTCGTCATAACCGGTCAAACCGTCGGAAACCCGCCAACGGACGGGAGGACAGTCGTCGCGAGCAAACATTTTGTGGTCGAGATCGGTGCGCTGCATGGAAATCCGCCTTCAGGGGCAAGGGCCGAAAAGCCTTGTTTTCCTTTTACTTGGCAAGAAAGAAGCCGCAGTTCAAGGGCGCTCCGGCCTCGCCTTCCGCAGGGTTATCCACCGCCCGTCGCGATTTTTCAAAAATCTGTCATGGCGGGCTTGTGGACCCGGAATGCTTTTGCTACATGCACCCCCGCCGGAGCAATTCGGCCTACCACGATGCGGTCGTGGCGGAATTGGTAGACGCGCAGCGTTGAGGTCGCTGTGGGGCAACCCGTGGAAGTTCGAGTCTTCTCGACCGCACCAAAAAAACCCGGCGCTTGCGCCGGGTTTTTTGTTTTCATCTCTCGGTTGACGACTGCAAAATCAGCGCGGCGTTGAATGATGTAGTCATGTCAAACGAGGATGGCGCAACATCCGCACCGCTCGCCTTTCTTAGGTCAGTTCGGCGTTCACTTGTTCCAGGTCATGGAGGTGGGTTTGCCGTTGGACAGCTTGATCGTCACCGGCCCCATCGTGCCGGAATTGCCGCCGGAGGACCAGCGACCGCCGGTGCACTTGATTGCCTTTTCCGTCGCGGTGCATCCGGTATGTGTGCCCTTGGTCGGGTATTTCTTCTCGTGTTTGTAGCTGCTCGTGGCGCTCTTGCCGTTGAATGCCACGCAGACGTTGCTGGCGTTGTTCGTGGTGCTGACGCAGGTCTTCCCGAACTTGATGTCCTTGCTGTAGCTGGGCGGCGCCCACAGGATGCCTGATGTAGAAATTGCGGTGGCGATGATAATGTTCAGAGTTCGCATATAATTTTCCGTCGTTAATCGCGCCGATTGCGCAATTTCTGATTACACCGATATAGATCCGGAGTCATGAGACGGTTTTGTTAAAGTCAAAGATGGTTTTGTCGCGTTGTCGATCGCAACTGTACTGCGATCGGTGGCGGTGCCGTTCCGACAATATTTGGGTGCCGTATTTCTCGTTATGCCGGATTGTAGGGGGGCGTCGGTGCGGACCGAAAGCCGTCACGCCCTGATGCAAAAACCCGGCGTCACGCCGGGTTTTTCACGATCGCGATCTTGGTATGTCAGGCATCAGCATCCGGAATATGGCTATCGACGCCCAATGTAGTGATAAAGTTCTTCACGTTGCTCACACCTGCAACACTCAGCACCTTCAGTTCGATCATCCGCCGCTCCTCGGCAGTGTCGACAGCGCCGCGCAACGTCACGACATGGCCGTCGACATGCACGTCCAGGCCGGTCAGCACGCTGTCGTTGAACTCTTCGAGTGCTTCGGCGATGTCCGATTCGAGCTGGTCGTCGTCCTCGCGGCCCTCGGTGGTCGGCAACACGGTGGCGGCCGGCACCGGCTCAAGGCCGTCGGCGCCAACGTCATCGATGCGGAAGCCCTGGTTGCGGTCCTGGTCGAAATTGGCACTGGTCTCGCCATAGCCGCGATTGGCAACGGGGGCGGCCGTCGCGCCTTCCCCGTCCGCATAGGGCCAGCCGTCGGCGATGTTGCGCTGATCATCGTCGCGGAATTCTTCTTCGGTGGAAAAATCGGTCTTGCGGTCGTCCTTGGCCATGGCGTGGGTCCTTCCATCTTGGAGATGACGGATCAACGCCGGGGCTCAGTTTTTGTTCGGTGCCGCCGATGTCAGCGGCCAGTCTTTTCCCATTTCTTCAACAGGCGCTCGCGTTTCAACCGGGACAGACGCTGTATCCAGAAGATGCCGTCGAGCTGGTCGATCTCGTGCTGCAGGCAGATGGCGGGAAAGCCGTCGAAATCCTCCGTCATGGTGCTTCCATCGGCCATCTGGTAGCGCAGGGAGATGGCGCGCGGGCGCGTCACCTCTTCGGTGAAACCCGGCATGGAGACGCTGCCTTCGACATGGGTCATGGTTTCGCCGCTCGCCTGCAGGATCTGCGGATTGACGAAGTCGCGCCGTCCGCCGAGTTCGGGCAGGTCGAGGACCACGAGGCGCTCGAAGATGCCGCAATGGGCTGCGGTGATGCCGACACCCGGTGCGGCCTTCATCGTCTGGTAGAGCGCGTCGAGCCGTTTGGCGAGAGCGGCGTCGAAGCGGGTGACGGCCGCGCACGGCGTTTTGAGGGCAGGGTGGGGATAGCGGCAGATGGCAAGCAGTGTCACGGGCTCGGGCTTTCGAAGGCAGGGGGCGCCCGGGCGCTCGGGCTGGGCTCGCGGCGGAGGCTAGCAGCAAGCGTCGGGCTTTGCACCGTCCTTGTGCCTTTCGGCTATCTGATTGTTGACATAAGGATTTTTGCCGCCATTCTCCGACGGCGAACCAGGCTTTGTGGCAGGCGAGGGCGGGCAGATGACAGAGACCGATGAGGATATCCTCGATCGCCCGGCGGCCGACGAGGTCAATGCCGATATCTACGACGACGAAGGCTATATCCGCCACGACTTCCTGACCATGGTGGGGGCGGCGATCGCCGACCGCGACGTGCTGTTCCTGCGCCAGCACGTGGCCAAGCTGCACGAATCGGAACTCGGCGACCTGATCGAGGCGATCCAGCCCGATCAGCGGCTGGCGCTGGTGCGCCTGCTCGGCGACGATTTCGACATGACGGCGCTGACCGAGGTTGACGAAGCGATCCGTATGCAGATCGTCGACCAGATGCCGAATGCGCAGATCGCCGCTGCCATCGGCGATCTCGATTCGGACGATGCCGTCTACATCCTCGAGGACCTCGACGACGAGGACCGCGAGGAAATTCTCGCCCAGCTGCCGTTTACCGAGCGGGTGCGCCTGCGCCGCGCGCTCGATTATCCCGAAAGCTCGGCTGGCCGGCGCATGCAGACGGAGTTCGTCGCCGTGCCGCCGTTCTGGACGGTCGGCCAGACCATCGACTACATGCGCGACGAGGAGGATCTGCCGGAGAGCTTTACCCAGATCTTCGTCATCGACCCGACCTTCAAGCTGCTCGGTGCCGTCAATCTCGACGCGATCCTGCGGACCAAGCGGCAGGTGAAGATCGAAACCATCATGCATGAGACGAACCACTCGATCCCGGCCGAGATGGACCAGGAAGAGGCGGCTCAGCTCTTCGAACAATACGACCTTCTCTCGGCTGCCGTCGTCGATGAAAACGAGCGGCTGGTCGGTGTGCTCACCATCGACGATGTGGTCGACGTGATCCAGGAAGAGGCGGAGGAGGACTTACTGCGCCTTGGCGGCGTCGGCGACGAAGAGCTCTCCGACAGCGTGGTCGAGACTTCGCGCTCGCGCGTGCCCTGGCTTGCGGTCAACTTGTTCACGGCCTTCGTCTCGGCCTCGGTCATTTCCCTCTTCGAGGCCACCATCGAACAGGTGGTGGCGCTTGCCATCCTGATGCCGATCGTCGCCGGTATGGGCGGCAATGCCGGGTCGCAGACCATGACTGTCACGGTGCGGGCGCTGGCCACCCGCAATCTCGATATTCACAACGCCTTCCGGGTCGTCCGGCGCGAAGCGGGCGTCGGTCTGATCAACGGCGTCGTCTTCGGCTGTACGGTCGGCCTGGTCGCCGGGCTCTGGTTCCAGGACTATTCGATCGGCGGGCTGATCACGACGGCCATGCTGATCAACATGTTCGCCGCCGCCATGGCAGGCATCATGATCCCGATGATTCTGAGCCGGGCCGGCGCCGATCCGGCCGTTTCCTCGGCCGTCTTCGTCACCGCCATCACGGATACCACCGGCTTCATGTCGTTTCTCGGCCTGGCGACCTGGTGGTTCATGTAGCTGTCGCAAAAATTGACTTGTACGTAAAAGTCAATATGATGTCCGTTCGCACAGGGACGAACCGGACGTGAAGAAGTATTATAGCATTACCGAACTGACGCGGGAATTCGGCGTTTCCACGCGCACGCTCCGCTTCTACGAAGACGAGGGTCTCATCCATCCGGAGCGACGCGGTCGCACGCGGCTTTACCGCGCTGCAGATCGCCGGCTCCTGCAGGAAATCCTGCGTGGTCGGCGCATCGGCTTCACCATCAACGAAATCCGCGAAATCGTCCATGTCTACAAGGAGCCGCCGGGCGAGATCGGTCAGCTCAAGCTGATGATGAAGAAGATCGACGAGAAGCGCGAGGAATTGCGCCAGAAGCGGCGTGACATCGACGAAACCCTGACGGAACTCGATCAGGCCGAAGAAGCCTGTCTGACCCGCCTCGTCGAGATCGGTGTCGGCACCTGAGCTGACCGGATTGTCGCGCTCAAATCCAGCGCCGCGTCCGCTTGCAGTAACACTCGTAGTCGAAGCCGAAGCGTTGCTCGAGGTGCTGTTCCTCGCAGCGGATGATTGACCATTGCGCCGTTATCGCCGCGAGAAGCGCGGCGGGCAGGAACCAGGCGCTTGCGCTGATCAGGCCTACGGATACCGTCAGCAGCGTATAACCCAGATAGATTGGATTGCGCGAAAAGCGGAAGGGGCCGCAGGTCACGAGATGGCGGGCGCATCCCGTGCCGAGCACCGCCGTCTGGCGCTCGATCAGGGTTTTCACGGCCCAGAGGTCGAGGCTCACCGCGCAAAGCGCGAGCGCAAATCCGAGGGCCGGCAGCAGCATCGGATTGGCAGCTGTGAGCGGCATGGGCGCTACCAGCCGCTCGGCCGTAATCGCAAGCAGGATGGCGCCGCCATAAATCAGTGGGGGCCAGGGATAACGCAGAGGCTTCGCACGGTAGGCATTCATGATGAATTTCCCCGTCACGGCGTGGTCTGGACCTTGGCCGTGCATTCGGAGGCCAAAGTCAGAATACGCTCATCCTGATCCGGCAAGATTGTGCCAGACTGGAGGGGTTCCAACAGGTTCTGGGCCTGCAGTTTCTCCAGGGTGCAACTGCAGAAGGCCTGACAGAGCGCCGGCGTATTGCCCTGTTGCGCACAGGCCGGTTCACAGCTGCCGATATAGGATTGCACCGGATCCGGCGCCGGCGGCGGCACGATCTGGCTCACCGCGAAGACGAGGGCGATCAGGACGGGCTGATGCAGCAGATAGATGGTCAGCGAATGCCGTCCACCCCAGCGCAGCCATCGCGGCCCGTCCGGCAGGCGCGACAGGCGCGCGAGCAGGCCATAGTCCACGAGCAGGCGGGCGACCGCAATCCCGATCAACAGCGCTCCGATCCAGGGAAAGAGCGGCACATAGTCGTTCGAGCGCGGCAGTTGCTCCGACAATCCGGCGAACCAGAGCCACGGTGTGTCGAAAATGGCGGATCGGTAGAACGCCGGCAGGGCAATGGCGCCCGCTGCGGCCGCGAGCGTCACGATGACCGGCATGCGCAGGAAGAGCAGTCCGATCAGGCTCGCCAGGGCGATCGAATGCAGGATGCCGAAGAAGATCCACGCGTCCGGCGTGAACCACAAGGTTGCTGCCGAGATCGCCAGCGCCGCTGCCAGAATTACGGCGAAGCGACGCAGGAAGGCGTTCAGCCGGAGCGATGGATAATGTGCCAGAACAAGGCTGAAACCGGCGAGAAACAGGAAGGTCGAGGCAATCGAACGGGCATAGAGCCGCAGAAAGCCGCCGGTTGATGTGCCGGGCGCCAGATAGCCGAAGAATTCCAGATCCCAGCTGAAATGATAGGTCGCCATGGCGATGAGCGCGAGGCCGCGCAGGGCGTCGAGCCAAAGCAGCCGTGGCCTGCCTCGGGCAGGCTCTGCCGGCGGAGCGGCGGTGTCCGGAATGCTGTCTGGCACGCGTCATCCTCTCTGGTCGTTCCCGGCCGCGTCGTCTGCGGGCTGCGCTAGGGGCGGTGCCTCCAGATGAAAGGCGGCGATTTGATGACCGCTGGTCCTTTGTCCCCGATGTCCTCGCCGCTCTTCCTTGTCTCCCGGTCAGCCCTCCGGGTCGGTCAAGAGAGCGAGCCGGGCCTCGGAGAAGAACTGTCGCCGGATCAGGACGATGAAGACGACCGTGGAGGACAGCATGAAGATCCAGGGACTGACGAACCAGCCGAGATAGCCGATCGAATAGAAGATCGCCCTCAGCCCCATGTTGAAGTGGCTGGCGGCAATGATGTTCATCTGGATGGTGCGTTCGGCGGCAGCCCGGGCGCGGGCGGGGTGCTGCCGGGCCTCGTCTGCCATCGGAATGGCACCGAACAGGATCGTACAATAATTGAACAGCCGGTAGGACCAGCCAAATTTGAAAAAGGAATAGGCGAAGAGCGCGATCAGCCCGCACACCTTGAGTTCAAAGGTCGCCCGCCCGCCCTGCATGATGAACGGAATGTCCTTGAGAATGGCGTCCACCTGTTCGGTGGCTCCGAGCAGTGCGAAACAGCCGCCGATGGCGAAGATGGTCGTTGATGCGAAAAAGGCGGTGCCGTTCTGCAATCCGCCCATGATCTGGGTGTCGATCATCTTGAGGTCGCGGTTGAGCGAGTTGAGGATCCATTCTCGTCGCCGGTCGGCCATGGCCTTGGTGAGGCTGGTCCGGGACAGAATGCGCCGGCTGCCGGTGATCCAGGAATAGGAAACCCACAGAAGGATGAAGAGGGTCATGGCGGCATAGTCGGCGACGGTCATGGAAACGATTCCCCCTTTCGGATGCTGGGCGGCATTATCTCGGGCTTCGGCTTCTCCACAACGGAAATTAACCAATCTCAAGCCTTTGGCCCGAATTGAGGCAGCGTGAAGTCCCGCCGTGTTAACAATTGCATTGGTATCCTATTGAAATTTCACATATCCATGCATCTGGCGCATGCCTGTGTCGCAAATTGCGTCATGCTTTTGCCATTTTTGCAGTTGCGAAAGGCGCCAGGGTTTAATACATGATAAGTCATAAAGCGGTCGGGGGACGGCTTTAAACACCACGTGACTTCCTTTGGAGTTTCCATGGAAAGCAGTTTCCAGAAGTCGTGCTGGGGTGTTACGTTTCGCGCTCTGATGGGTTTCGCCGGCGTCCTGTGCCTGGCCTATCTTTTCGGAAGCATCTGACATCCTGCATGCAATTCTTTCAAACAGCGCGGCCGTCCCGGTCGCGCTGTTTGCGTTTCAGCCTCCCGTGGCCCATATCCGTGATGTCGCGGCCATGAAAGCCGATGTCGATTGCGGGGCGCATTCGTGTTACGCGATGCACTAGCCTCCGGGCTTTCAGGACCGCATGCGAGGAGCCCCATGTTTCTTTCGGTTTTCGACGTGTTCAAGATCGGCGTCGGCCCCTCGAGTTCCCACACCATGGGTCCGATGACGGCGGCCAACCGGTTTCTCGATCTCATCCTCTCCGACCAGTGGCCCCGTCCGGCGGGCGCGCATGTCGCGGCGTTGAAGGCCAGTCTGCACGGATCGCTCGCCTATACCGGCATCGGTCACGGCACTGGCAATGCCGTCATCATCGGCCTGATGGGGGAGGCGCCCGACAGTGTCGATCCCGACCGGATGGAGACGATCATCGCCGAGGTCGAACGGACTGGCCGCGTGACGCCGCCGGGCCATCCTTCCTATATCTTCCAGCCGAAGGACGATCTGGTCTACGACAAGAAGACGCCGCTGTCTGGTCATGCCAACGGCATGCGGCTCTCGGCACTGGACAAGGATGGCCGCGTCCTGCTGACCCAGATCTATTACTCCATCGGCGGTGGCTTCGTCGTGACCGATACCGAGCTTCTCGCGATGCAGAAGCAGAAGAAGCAGGCCTCCAGCCAGAAGGTGCCTTATCCCTTTGCGTCAGCGAAGGAGATGCTCGCCATGGCGGCTTCTTCCGGGCTGACGATTGCCCAGATGAAGCGGGCGAATGAAGAAGCGGTGCGATCGCGGGAGGACCTGGATGCCGGCCTCGATCGGATCTGGGATGCGATGGCAAGCTGTATCGACCGCGGCCTTCGTCAGGAAGGTCAGTTGCCGGGTGGTCTGAAAGTGCGCCGTCGGGCGAAATCTATCCACGACAAGCTCCAGGAAGAATGGCGCTCCAATCGCCTCAACCCTGTTCTCGCCAATGACTGGCTCTCGGTCTATGCCATGGCCGTCAACGAGGAAAACGCCGCCGGCGGACGGGTCGTCACCTCGCCCACCAATGGTGCTGCCGGCGTCGTTCCGGCGACGATCCGCTACTACCTGCATTTCCATCCCGACGCCGACCAGGACGGCATCCGCGACTATCTGCTGACGGCCGCCGCCATCGGCGGGATCATCAAGCACAATGCCTCGATCTCGGGCGCGGAAGTCGGCTGTCAGGGCGAGGTCGGCTCGGCCTCAGCCATGGCCGCCGCTGGTCTCGCCGCCGTCATGGGCGGCACGCCCGAGCAGATTGAAAACGCGGCGGAAATCGCCCTCGAACACCATCTCGGCATGACCTGCGACCCGGTTGCCGGCCTCGTCCAGGTGCCCTGCATCGAGCGCAACGCGCTCGGCGCCGTGAAGGCCGTCACCGCCGCGTCCCTGGCGTTGAAGGGTGACGGCGTGCATTTCGTCCCGCTCGATGCCGCGATCGAAACCATGCGCCAGACCGGCAACGACATGAACGAGAAATACAAGGAAACCTCGCTCGGCGGCCTGGCTGTCAACGTCGTCGAATGTTGATGCGGGCAGGGGCTAACCCTGTCCCGACCCGTCTCTGCCGTCATCCTCGGGACAAGCCCGAGGATGACGCGGTGTCCAGAAAATCACCGAAACTGTTGAGCACATCAGCGCTGCGACACAGCGGCCCTTGACCCGTCGCAGGGACAGGCTATCTCGGTGGCATGGCACTGCATCTCCTCAAGCTCTGCGTCGGAGCCGACTCGATCGACGATTTGCGCGACTGGGTCGCCGAACGCTGCCTTGTTGCGGTCGCAGCGGGGCTTGAGCCGCATTCCTCGCATGTGACCCGCATGGTCCCCAAGCGCATGGAAGAACTGCTCGATGGCGGTTCGCTCTACTGGATCATCAAGGGCCAGCTCTCGGCCCGCCAAAAGCTTCTCGACATCAAGACATTCACCGGCAGTGACGGGATCACGCGCTGTGAGCTGATCCTCGGCCCCGAGGTCATCGAAGTGGCGCCGGCGCCGCGCCGTCCTTTCCAGGGCTGGCGCTACCTCGATGCGGATACGGCTCCGCGCGATCTCGCCGCATCCGGCGCCAATATCGAAGACATGCCTGACGATCTGAAGCGGGAGCTGGCGGAACTCGGCCTGCTGTGAAACAGCCGGTTCACACGAAGCCGTCATGGATCAACTCGCTTTGGCGTTTTGATCGCTGCGCCATCCAAACGCCTGAATCGCTGCGCAAGGTCTGTCTCGTAACCGAAGGGCGGGGCTTGCTCTTGATTGGAATTGATGGACTGCCTGACGCTGGACAGGTGAGGGCGCGCGCACGCTTTCTCCGGTGGAGATTGGTGCGCGGTGTTGGGCTGACGATTGCCGCTCTGGGGCTTTCGTTCGGTGCCTATGTCGGCATCCTCATTCTCTCCGGCAATTTCCACGAGGTGGTCCCGGGCCGCTTTTATCGGTCGGCCCAATTGTCAGGGGAACGGCTCGGCGCCGAGATCGACCGTTACAAGATCAAGACGGTGATCAATCTGCGGGGCGCAAACGCTGGCAAGGCGTGGTACGACAACGAGGTCGCTGCGACGGCCGCGCACGGCGCCACCCATATCGATTTCGGGATGTCCGCCCGGAAGGACCTGACGGCCGAGCGAACCCAGGAACTGCTCGCCATCCTCGAAACTGCGCAGCAGCCGATTTTGGTGCACTGCATGTCCGGTGCGGACCGGACGGGACTTGCCTCCGTCATGTTCCTGCAGCAGGTGGCGGGCGTCGACGAGGAGGTGGCCGAATGGCAGCTTTCGCCGCTCTACGGTCACATCAACCTTCCCTTCCTTGCCGCCTATGCCATGGACGATACGTGGGAGAAGCTGGAAAAGGTGATCGGCCTGGACAGCTGAAAGGTTCACCGGGTCTCGCATCGCACGCTTCCAATGCCACGAAGCAGTGTCTTTGCATGATAAAGCGTGCTAAGGCGCGGCGATGACCATACGACCCGACTTTTCGACCCGCGCCATTCCCGGTCCCGCTCCCTATGGACGGGCGGTCTTCGCCGTTGCCCCGATGATCGATCGCATCTACAAGCATTCCGTCTGAGCCCAGCTGGCAAACCAGCGCGGTGTTGCCAAGATGTCGTGACGGACCCCAGGTGGCCTGGTCCGTCAGGAAACATTTTGACCGATCAACGCTGGTTCAGGAGGTGCTGGGGCCCTCCGTTCTGACCTGGTGGCATGCGCACGGTCGGATACTGCGCTGACGCCCATGTCTTCACCGTGCTTCGCCTGTGTCTGGATGGCTGCCGAGAAGTTTGATCGCTCGGCCGCCAGCTCAACAGCCAGCCCACGCCGAGGGTCGGTCCGCGTTTTCCGGTTGGCGCTATCGTCAACCGGGCTGTATCGTCGCGGCTTGAAAACGCCGCGTAAAGCGTCACGTCTGTCGGCCCGCCCTCCGCTCTGGGAACATCACGGATTTGTCTGCCGCCCATCGTGGAAACTGGGCGTCGGTCCGGTGCAAGACACGACGGAACCTATCTTGCCGTTTCGCGCTTCAGCGAGCCGAGTGTCAAGCCATACAAGTGAATTGCGACGGCCGACGCATCTCCTTTGCAGAGAACGTGTTTTATGGCGTGAAGGGTGGTAAATTGTCGATGTGTTCTCCGTCGACAAAACCGCGATCGAAATCAGATCGCTTTAACCGCTCGTGTCACAGCCATTGTGGCATAATTTCACCGACCAGATCAGGCCGAACGTGCCGAAACTTGAAAGTCTCATGGACCGCCGAGCAGACCGTGCTCGCCTACACGACCTTCCCAAGGGCCGCTGGAACGAGCTTTACAGCACCAAATGCAATCCAAAGTCTCGGCGGCAAACTCAAGCAGCGCACAGAGGTCGTCGCCGGTATTTTTCCCGACGACGATGCCATCGTCTGACTGGTCGGTGGATTGCTCTTCGAACAGAACGCCGAATGAGCTGTCCAGCGATCCTGTTGCTAAACGTTGAAACCATCGCAACAGTGGGTTGATGATCCGCGTGTCAGCCTGCCAACAGCAGGCTGACACTTATCCGACCTTCTGGGATGAGCCGTGGCAACAAGCGACGCAGAATTGTGGGATACGATCCGGTAGTCTGCTGAATTGCTCCTCCTGGTGGGCGGGCCCTTCTGCAAGAGAAACTCAGAGTGGTTCAGATCGGCCGATCAGGCGGCCTGGACATTCTTCTGCACCCTAGCCCATTCCGGAATCCAGTCGCCATGGGCGGCCAGCAGGTCATCCGTCAGGGACCAGATCTGATCGAGATCCAGTTCGGCCGCCGTGTGCGGATCCATCATCGCAGCGTGATAAAGATGCTCCCGGTTTTCGGTCATCAGCGCCGCAACCGTCAGCTCCTGCACATTGATGTTGGTGCGCATCAGTGCCGTCAACTGCGGCGGCAGGGCGCCGATATAGGTCGGCTGGATGCCGTTCTCATCGACCAGGCATGGGACTTCCGCAGCACAATTGTCCGGCAGCGATGTGATGCAGCCATTGTTGCGCTGGTTACCGTAGATCACCGAAGGTTCGCCGGTCCAGACGGAGTTCATGATCGAGGATGCATATTCCTTGGACTGCGTGACCTCGATCTTGTCGGCCGACCGATAGGCAGCCGCCTGGCCTTCCCATTTTTCAACCTGCTCGATGCAACGCTTGGGATATTCATCGAGCGGAATACCGAACTTCTCGATCAGGTCCGGACGGCCTTCCTTGATAAAATAGGGCGTATACTCGGCGAAATGTTCAGAGCTTTCCGTGACGAAATAGCCGAGCCGGGTCAGCATCTCGTAGCGCACCTTGTTCGGGCAGCGCGGGTTCCAGGTAGGTTTCGGCGCCCGCCCTTCGCGGTAACCGCGCAGGAGATCCGGATAGAGATCGCGATAGGAGCCGTCGGCCTGACGATGCTCGAACTTTAGGAAAAAGGCCATGTGGTTGATGCCGGCAGAGCGGTAACGGATCTCCTCGTAGGGAATATCCAGATCATGGGCGAGCTCCATGGCCGTCCCCTGCACGGAGTGGCACAAGCCGACCTGCTTGATCTCAGGGTATTTCTCAGAGATCGCCCAGGTGTTGATGGCCATCGGATTGACGTATTGCAACAGGATCGCCTCGGGGCAGACCTGCATCATGTCTTCGCAGATGCGCCAGAGATGCGGCACCGTGCGCAGACCTCGCATGATGCCACCGACACCGAGCGTATCAGCGATCGTCTGGCGCAGCCCATATTTCTTGGGAACCTCGAAGTCCGTCACGGTGCACGGTTCATACCCGCCGATCTGGAAAGCCACGACGACGAAATTTGCGCCCTCAAGGGCTTTGCGCTGGTCGGAATGCAGCTCGACGGTGGCCTTGACGCCCAGCGTCGAAATCAGCTTCCCGACAACGACCGAGCTCTCCTCCAGGCGCTGCGGATTGATGTCCATCAGCGCGATCTTTGCCCCTGACAGTGCCGGACGCTGCAGAACGTCGCCGATGATATTCTTCATGAAGACCGTCGAACCGGCGCCGATGAAGGTGATTTTGGGTTGTCTCGTCATAAATGATGCCTCGTCTGTGAATTATGCGGCGACTTCGAATGCGGCTCTCACGAGCCGTTCGGTATAGGCGGTCTTGGGATGGGACAGGACGTCCTCAACCGGTCCTTCTTCGACGATCCGGCCGTGCTGCATGACCACGACGCGGTGGCATAGTGCACGCACGACCTTTAGATCGTGGGAGATGAAGAGATAGCTGAGGCCTTTCTCGTCCTGCAGCTTGCGCAGCAGGTCGATGATCTGCGCCTGGACGGAGAGATCCAGTGCGGATGTCGGTTCATCGAGCAGAATGAATTCCGGCTCGAGGGCGACGGCGCGGGCGATCGCGATGCGCTGGCGTTGGCCGCCAGAGAACTCATGCGGGAAACGCCCCAGGATATTGGTCGGAAGGCCGGCGCTCGCCAAGGCCTCCCGTACCCGGTCCAGCCGCTCGTTGCGGGTGGCGCCGAGCCCATTTACGATCAGCCCTTCCTCGATGATTTGGCCCACGGACATACGCGGATTGAGCGACGAGAACGGATCCTGGAAAACGACCTGCATACGCGAGCGCAGCGGTCGCATCTGCTCACGGCTCCTGGTCTCGATCGACTGACCGTCGAAGAAGATCTCGCCACCCTCGACCGCCTGGAGGCGGACCAGGGCCTGGCCGAACGTCGTCTTGCCGGAACCGGATTCGCCGACGAGGCCTAAGGTTTCGTGGCGATGAAGCTTGAGATTGAGGCTGTCGACCGCAACCAGCTCCTTCAGCTGCGGCTTGAAGAAACCGCCAGCCTTCAGCATGAAGGACACCCGAACATCCCGCCCCTCCAGAATGGTGGCAGAGCCGGCCGGCATCGGATTGGCCTTTCCGCTCGGTTCGGAGGAAAGCAGATGGCGCGTATAGGGATGCTGAGGACTGCGGAAGAGCTCGGCTGTCGTGTTGTGCTCCTTCACCTCACCGCTCTGCATGACATAGACATAATCAGAGAACTGCCGCACGACGGTCAGGTCGTGGGTGATCAGGATCACGGCCATGCCGAGTGTCTTCTGCAAGTCCCGGATCAGGTTGAGGATCTGCGCCTGCACCGTGACGTCGAGCGCCGTTGTCGGTTCGTCCGCGATCAGCACATCCGGATTGTTGGCCAGCGCCATGGCGATCATCACACGCTGGCGCTGGCCGCCGGACAACTGGTGCGGATACTGGTTAATCCGCGATTCCGGGTCTGGTATCTGCACCTGGCGCAACAGTTCGAGCGTGCGTTCCTCGGCTTGTCTGTGGCTCATTTTCTGATGCACCCGGATCGCCTCAATGATCTGCGCGCCGATCGTGTAGACCGGGTTGAGAGAGCTCATCGGCTCCTGAAAGATCATCGAAATCCGGTTGCCCCGCAGCGCCCGGCGCTGCCGGTCGGAGAATTTCAACACGTTCTGGCCGTCATAGGCGATGCTGGAGGCCTTCGAGATCGAGGCGCGCTTGGTCAAGAGCCCCATGACCGCCCGGGCCGTGACGGATTTGCCCGAGCCGGACTCGCCCACCACGGCGATTGTCTCGCCTCGATAGAGCTGGAACGACACGTCCTTGACGGCTTCCACTTCGCCGTTTTCGACCTTGAATGTCACCGCCACATGACGCGCGTCGATGATCGGTTTGCCGATGACGGCTGCGTGGTCATGCCGTTCTTCGGGGGCGAGTTTGCTAATGTCGACAAGTGCCATGGTCCGCTCCTCAATAGGGGTCGATCGCGTCGCGCAGACCGTCACCCAGCGCATTGAATGCAAAGACGGTGATCAGCACGAAGGCGACGGGCGAGAGGATCCAAGGGTAGGACCCGATGACGGAATAGGTGGCAGTATCCTGCAACATGAGGCCCCAGGACATCAGCGGTGGCTTCACCGCAAACCCCAGGAAGCCCAGAAAGGACTCCAGAAGCACGACGCTCGGGATCGCGAGCGTCACCGATACGATCACGTGGCTCATCACATTCGGAAAGATGTGCTGGAAAATGATGCGTCTGTCGGTCGCGCCGATTGCCATGGCGGCCCGTACATATTCGATGCGCGCGAGCGCCAGCGTCTTGCCGCGCACCTCGCGTGACATCTGTGCCCAGCCGAGCGCCGACATCACGAAGATTACGAAGGCCAGGAAGACATGGGTGGGCGCTGTCACCGGGATCAGTGAGGTGAGCGCTAGGTAGAGCGGCAGTTGCGGGAAGGCGAGCACCAGTTCCACGAAGCGCTGCATCCAGGTGTCGAAGCGTCCACCGAAATAGCCCGACACCATGCCGACAGTGGTCCCGATGATCGTCACGATGAAAACGACCGTAAGTGCGATCATCAGAGACACACGAGAACCGTGCAGGATGCGCGACAGCACATCTCGCCCGAACTTGTCGGTGCCGAGAAAATTGACCGGCGTGCCGTCCACCGCCCCGAAGAAATGGCGATCGGTTGGGATCAGGCCGAGGAGCTTATAGGAAAAACCCTTGACGAAGAAACCGAGATCAACGGGATTGGCATAATCGGGGCCGATGATCGGCTGGAAGGTGATGGGATCGAGTTCCGTGCCTTCTCCGAGCTTGTACGTGCGGGGCCAGACGAGAGAGCCGTCCTGGTCCGTAATGCTGATCGTCTGCGGTGCGGCAAATGCAACACCTGTCAGCTTCGGGTCCACGGGGGAGATGAACTCGGCGAAAATCGTCATCAGCATCAACAGGCAGACAAGGACCAGCCCCGTCATCCCGGTCCAGGATCGCTTCAGGCGCCGCCATACAAGTGCCTGATAGGTTTCGCTGTGATGAGTTTCGGTGGCCGTATTGATCGCGGCGGGGCGGACATTGGCGTTCATGCGTGCGCTCCCCCACCCAGACGAACACGTGGGTCAAGCAGAGCCAGCAGCATGTCGGCGATAATGTTGCCGACAATGAGCGTGGCCGAAAGAACCAGCATGAAGGTTGCAGTGACATAGACGTCGCCCACCCACATGGACCCGACAATGGCGGGGCCGACCGTCGGCAGCGCGAAGATGATCGCAGTCTCGATTTCGCCCGTCAGCATGTAAGGCAGGACAACGCCCTGATACATGACCAGCGGATGCAGCGCGTTGGGCACGGCATGGCGCATGATCACCCGGCCCTCGCTCAGTCCCTTGGCGCGGGCAGTCTCGACATATTGCGCGTTCAGCGTATCAAGCAGATTGCCGCGCATGACCCGCATATTGTAGGCGAGCCCGCCAAATGTGGCGATGGCGATCACCGGCCAGACATGTTTGAGAAGATCAACGAACTTGTCCCAAGACCACGGCGCACCGCCGTATTTCGCCGAATGGAAGCTGTTTATTTCCGTCACGTTGAAATGGAAGACCAGGATGTAGACGATGATCAACGCCATAAGGAAGCGTGGCACGGTCATGCCAAGGAATGATATGCCCGAGAGCAGGGTATCGACCCAGGTATATTGGCGCGTGGCCGCGAGAATGCCGAAGGTGATGCCGATGATGGAGGCTAGGATATGGCAGACAAGCGCCAGTGCCAGCGTGCGCGGCAGCCGTTCGCCCACCACTTCGGATACCGGCTTGTTGTAAAAGAGGCTATGGCCGAAATCACCCCGGGTGAGTATCCCGGTCACCCAGTTTACATACTGGACGACCATCGGCTTATCGAGCCCGTTGGCAACCCTGTAAGCTTGTGCCTGGGCATCCGCCTGTTCGAAGGACGCCCCGCCCTGGTTGATCATCTGCGAGCGGATGTAGTCGCTATAGTCACCCGGCGGAGCCTGGATGATTGCAAAGGTGACGACGCTAAGCACGAACAGGACGGGTATGGCTGACGCGATGCGCACAAGCAGAAATCGGAACATGGCTGTTGGGTTCTCTTGTGTGTTCGGGGACATCGGGCCGCGCGAAAGCACGGCCCGACGGGAGGCGTGGATCAGTTGATCGGGCCAGTCTCGCCCGGCTTGCCGGGAAGCTGCTGCGGGAAGAGCTCGAAATCGCCCTGCTTGTCTGCAGCCACATACATCCGCTCACGGATCACGGTGTCTTCCGCCCAGTTGAACATGAAGATCGGAGCACCCACCGGAACGTTGGAGAAGCGCTTGTTGATGATCAGAGCACCTGGATATTCGGTCAGACCAACCGTATCGACATTCTCGGTCGCGATCTTCTGATACTGCTTCATCAGGTCGGACCGTTCTGCATTGTCCTGCGAGGCGATGAACTTGTTGACGATGGTCACCATGTCCTTCTCATACGGCAGAAGGTCAACGGAACCGTCGGTGCCTGCGCGGTGATGCCAGCTGGTCCGTGGCCCGGTCGGGGCAAGCTGGGTGGTGCTCTGCACGACGGATGTCAGCTCCGGATCGTTGCGGCGGATCGTCCAGTCGAACTGCCCGGCATAATGCGCATTGTCCTTCTTTACACCGTCGAGCGAATTCAACGTGACCTTCAGGCCCAGCTGCTCCATCTGTCCGATGACGCCTTCGGCGAGATTGCGGTCGGTCCCGTAATCGCTGTTGCTCAGCAATACGATCTGGACGTCCTTGCCACCCTCGGTCCCCTCGGGGAAATTGACGAAGCCATTGCCATCCGTGTCCTTCAGACCCACCTTTTCGAGAAGAGCCTTTGCACCCTCGAGATCGAAGGGATAGTAGACGGTCGACGCGCGGTCGTAGAAGCTGGTCCCCGAGGACAGGCCGCCCGGATAAATCGCCGTGAACGGCCCCTTGACCAGGGAGTCACCGATCTTCTTGCGATCGAGCGCCATCGTGACGGCCTTGCGGAAGTCCGTGTTGCGGTTCAATTCGCGCACCGCCTGGGCACGTCCGTCCGGGTCGCCCCAGCCGTTGCCGGACATGTTCATGCGCAGATTGTAGCCGATCAGCCGCGCACCGAAGGCGAGACGTGCCGGTGCTGTTTCCTGAGCTGCCCGCTTTAGCGACTCGACGAAGTTTTCAGGCTGCTCAAGATTGGAGAAATCGCCAGAACCTGCAATTGCCTGCACGTCGCGGTCGGCCCAGGTCGACAGCTTGTAGTGCATTTCGTTGATGTAGGGCAGCTGCTGGCCGTTCTCGTCAACTTTCCAGTAATAGGGGTTGCGGCGCAGGACGATGATGTCGTCGGGCCGATAGGAGACCGGTACCCAGGCGCCCATGACCGGAATGTTCATGAACTCGGCCGGGAAGCCGTTCTTGTACTGATCGTAGGTTACATCCTTGTTGTATTTCGGATGCTTGGTCTTCAGGATATGCGCTGGGCCCGGGCAGAACGTGCCATAGGCCATGGAATAGAGATACTGCCGGGGGAAAGCCTCCTTGAAGGTCCATTCCACCGTATAATCGTCGATCGCCTTGAGCTGCGTCCCTTCGCCGAAGGTTTCGGGCGTGGCCCCATTGAGCGGCGATACGTTCGGATCGACCACATTGTCGTCCCAGTAGAACATCACATCTTCCGAGGTGAAGGGGACGCCGTCAGACCACTTGGCGCCTTCGACCAGATGCATAGTCAGCTTGTGACCGTCTTCGGACCATTCCCAACTGCGCGCCAGGTTCGGCAGCGGCTCGACATCCTTGGCTTCGACCTGGAACAGGGGAGCCGTGCGGGTCAGGCATTCGGACATGGCGATGTCGATGCCGCCCCAGCCCTGAGTCTGGCCGGCGGAGTAATTCCAGCCCTCTGGTCGTCCGCCGATGACATGACGCAGGGTGTCGCCGTAAACACCGACCCCGTCCGGCATGTTGCCGGTCTTGAAGACCATGGGTTCTTTCGGCAAACGTTCCGCAACCGGGGGCAACTTGCCCGTCTTGACGAATTTCTCGGTCACCCAGTCCGGCTCGTGATATTCAGGCAACGCCTTGAATTCGAGAATGGAATCTCTGGGAACATAGGTGATCTTGCCCTGGGCCGGGAACGGCGGCGGTTCAGGCACCTCGGTCGGTTCGGACGCCACAGCGCCGATGGCAAAGCTGGATACGCCCAGTAGAAGGGCAGCGGTGGATCTCAGATATCGGTAACGTTTCATTGTCGTTGTCATCCCTCATGCTCCAGACCACCCGGAATGGGCGGCTCTCCTCCAAAAAGCACCCGGCTTGGCGACAGCATGCCGCCGACCGGAGGAGAGGGCGAAACCTCGCCCAACTCCCCGACCCGGCTCCTCCTCAAAAAGCCGGTCGGAATTTCACGTCATATCCAGACTCAGCCCGCCGGCTGCAGCTTTCTAGCTTCCTTCTCGGCCCGCAATTCGTCGATGGACCGCACCTCGCGACGGGCCACGCCCTTCCAGTCGCGGGTCTTGACGGTCGACCGGCTCAACCTTTCCTTTGCAGCAGGAACGGCATGCGCATATTGCGGGAGCCATTGCGCCTGGGCTACAACCATCTCGTCGACCATCTGCCACACCTCCTCCGGCGTGCAGATTGCACCGACCAGCGGATCATGCAGGACGGCCAGCTTCAGGAGATCAATGTCACCGGAAATTGCCGCATGAACCGACATGCGCTGGACATTGATTGACGAGATACAGGTTGCCGCACAGGCTTCCGGCAGCGTGATGCCGGCCACCATGTTGATGCCGAAACGATCGACGAAACCGGGTGACTCGATGATCGCGTCCGACGGCAGATTGGTGATCACGCCGTTGTTCTTCACGTTGAAATGGCCGCGATAGACACGCCCCGTCTCAAGCGCCTCCAGGATATGGCTGGCATGTTCATTGGACCGACGTGCCGGGTCGATGGACTTTCCGGCATCTTCCAGGAATTGCGGAAACTCCGTCTCGAACCAATTGCGGGTTTCCGTCGAGTAGCGCAGATAACCGCCGGTTTCGCCATGGATCCAATCGGACATGTCGATCCAGCGACCGATTTCGTCCGGCCGCTTGCGATACCAAGGCAGATATTCCGACAAGTGACCATTGCTTTCAGTGGAATACACACCGAAACGCTTCAGCACGTCGATCCGCAGTTTTTCCTGTTTCGAGAAGACTGGATGCGCTTCGAAGGCAGCGACCAGCTCGTCCTTGCCAATCCGGCGTCCCTTTAGACGCACATCCACGAACCACGTCTGGTGATTGATACCCGAGCAGATGTAGTCGAGTTCGCCTTCACCAGCGCCCAGGATTTCAGCGATCTGTTCGGCCCCATGCTGGACCCCGTGGCAAAGGCCGATCGTGTCGACCTTGCCGTATTCGATCGCGGCCCAGGTGTTCATCGCCATCGGATTGGCATAATTCAGGAACTTGGCGCCCGGCTCGGCCAGTTCGCGAATATCCTTGCAGAAATCCAGGATGACAGGGATGTTGCGCTGACCGTAGAGAATGCCGCCCGCGCAGATCGTATCGCCGACGCACTGATCGACGCCGTATTTGAGCGGAATGCGGATATCATCCGCATAGGCCTCAAGACCACCGACACGCACGCAGCTAATGATGTAGCGCGCCCCCGCGATCGCTTCGCGGCGATCGGTCGAGGCAGTGACTTTCGCGGGCAGATGGTTCGATTGCACGATCTTGTCGAGGATCGCCTTGATCATCGAGAGATTGTGCTCGCTGACATCGGTCAGGGCGAATTCGACATCGCGAAACTCCGGTACGCACAGGATGTCGGTGAAGAGTTTCTTGGTGAAGCCGACGCTGCCGGCACCGATAATGGCAATCTTAAAGCTGCTCATGCTGTCCTCGTGGTTTCTCAGGAGGTTGGCATCGCGACAAAGGGTAAAATCAGCGCACGGGATCTCGATCGCAGATGCGATTTAATATCCCAACCTCCTCTCCCTAGATGCCGCTCCAACCCGGTCATCTTGCAATGTTGAGCGTTATTATGCGTATATTGGGCTCAGCCACTAGAGAGGTATTGTGCTTTTATGGGTAATTCTATGCTCAAGGCGCTGATGGACGGCGGGCCGTTCATGCGTACCGTTTCCCTGCCACGGGGACGGCATAACCTGCACACGATGCCAACCAGTACGGGTTACGAGATCCGCACCGGGACAAATTATGATTGGGATGGTCGGAAACGCGGACAAACACCATTCACCGTGTTGCAGTACACGATCTCAGGCTCCGGTAATCTGCGCTACGAAAATCGAACCTACAGGGTAGGCCCAGGAGAAACGCTTCTTGTCATCGTGCCGCATAATCATCGCTACTGGCTGGAGCGCGACGGAAAATGGGAGTTTTTCTGGATTTCCATGAATGGGCAGGAGGCGCTGCGGATTCATCAGGCCATCCTGGCGGCGACCGGGCCCATCCTCAACCTCAAGCCAGAAACAGTCGAAAGTTTGGCGAATTGTTCGTGGCGGCTGGCCACAGGCGGTGCAGACGCTCCGGGCAGTGCGTCGGCCATTGCCTATGAAGCTGCGATGCTGCTTTACGACGACGTTTTCGGTTCGCATCCCGTGGTAAGCCACGAGTATCGCGCTATGCAGCACGTGATCGATCACATCATGGCCAATCTCGATCGTCCGCTGCCGGTTCCGAAACTTGCTCAGCTATCCGGCCTCAGCCGGGCGCATTTCTCGCGCGTATTCGCAGAAAGCGAAGGGATGCCACCGGGCGAATTCGTTCTGCAGAAGCGCCTGCAGAGGGCCACCAAACTCCTCACCGTGGAGCCTCAACTCTCCGTCAAGGAAGTCTCCATGATGACCGGTTTTGAAGATCCAAACTATTTTGCGAAGGTCTTTCGACGCTATTTCGGCGCAAGCCCGACAGAGTTTAGGACAACCGGGATGTATTCGAGTATCGCGGTGAGGAGTCGCTAATGCGTTTCAGCGTCCTGCACGAGAAATGTCTGGTTGCAGGCAAGGTAGAACGCGTACACGCCTAAAGATGCGTGATCAGAATGAAGAAGGAGGGCATCTGGCTACGCCTGAATTTTGTGCGGAATCCTCACGGTTTCAGCAGTCTCTGTGCCCTAAACCAAGCCACCTCGTCGCTGATTGTTTCTATCACGGGACGGAAAGCAATGCCCAGTTCGCGGCAAGTCTTTTCGTGGCTGAAGCGGGAGCGTTCGTATTCGTTTCGCATTGTCCGCACCGTGGCCACGCTGAGGAGGGCAGGCTTGCCAGTCAGCCACGCCTTGAACTCCTGCAGGTAAGCGATGATCCACAGGAGGCCGGCAGGAATGTTCCGCTGCGGTGCTCGAATGCCTGTGACGGTCTCGTATGTGTCCATGACCTCGTGCATATGCATGTGGCGGCCCGCCGCGAGGTAATGCTCTCCCCGGCGCCCCTTTTCCAACGCCGCCAGAGTGATGCGGGCAACATCGCGGGCATCAACAAAGGAAACGGTGGATGGAGGAATGCCGGGTAGCGCTTTTTTGAGGAAATCGACGGTAAGCTGCCCGGCTGCAGTGGGACCCATATCGCCAGGTCCATGCATCCAGCCAGGCATGACGAAAGTGCCGAAGACATCCGGATGCTGAGCCAGGAAAGCCTGCACGGCTTCGTCCGACAGGATCTTGCTACGATAATAGTCGTCTGCATCGTCCACCCGCCGCTTCATGCTCTCATCAATGACCGATCCGCGGGGACCATTGACCACCGCAATCGAGCTCGTGTGGACAAAACGGCGGATCCCGGCCTGATACGCGGCATCCAGGAGAGCGGCGGTGCCATCGACATTGATCCGCTTCAGCGCCTCCCAATGCTTGCCGCCGCCATAGCTGTCGCGGAAGTAGGCGGCGGTGTGAAACAGCGCGTCACAACCGGCAAGTGCTGCGCCAAAGCTCGCGACATCTTCCATATCACCCTCAATGATCTCAAGCCCGTCGATTGTGCCGAATTGCTGCAACGCCTTGCTCCTCGATCGGGCAAGACCACGTACCTTTATTCCCTGGTCGAGAAGCAGATGGACGAGATTGTTGCCGAGCAATCCGGTTGCGCCGGTAACGAATGCGATTTGTGGTGCGGAACGCATCGGTTTACTCCCAGCCTTGTCCAAGTGCCTGCATGGGTTCGGCGCGGTCGTAAAAGACCTCTTCCCGAACGGCGTAATTGCCATCGAATTGGAAAAGGGCCGCGAAGCGGAAGCTGAACGGACTGCCGTTTGGCTGGATCGTATGTCCGCCCATGACGAAGGGGCCCTTGAACGTTCCCTGCAGAACCGCGGTCATGGCAAGCCGATCCCCGGTCGCCGCAAAGGGCTTCATGTCGACAAAGACATCCGGAAATGCATCAAAGATCGTCTGTTCACGCGCAAGGGTCGCATCTCGTCCCGTCATGGCGCCCATCGGATCCTGATCGTCAAAATCGGGTGCCAGAAGGGCGGCGAGTTCGTCGAGTTTGCGGGTATTAAAGGCGATCGTTGCTCTGGTCGTGTAGTCGAGGGGAATTAGCATCAGTGTTCTCCCGGTTGCTTACGGGAAGACGCTAATGCCGCTTGGACTTTCTAAATATAGAGATATATTGAGACCAGGTTTGCGAATTCGCAAAGCTGGATAAGGGGCGGCCATGCTTAACTGGGACGACCTAAGGCTGCTGCTGGCAATATCCAGGCGTGGCAGTTTTCTGCAGGCAGGGGAAATGCTCGGCGTTGCGGCCTCGACGCTGTCCCGCCGGATTACGCAGTTCGAGGCCGCGGTCGGAGAGCCATTGGTCGAGAGGGGCGTAGATGGTGTCAGGTTGACACCGCGAGGGGTCGCCTTGGTCGAAACAGCAAAGGCCCTGGAGCTGGAGCTTGCCAATGATCTCCGGGACCCGAAAGGCGGTCTCTCAGGCTCCGTCACGGTTTCTGCAGGCGACGGCTTCGTCGACCTCGTGACAGAGGCGAGCGCGGCGTTTCTGTCCGCCAATCCAGCCTGCACGGTCGACTTTCTGGTCGAGAACGCTTTGGTCAAGATCGCACGTGGTGCAGCCGACATTGCAGTTCGCACCGTGCATCTGGGCGAGCCGTCGCTGATCTACCGCCGTCTTACATCACTCCGCTTCGATCTGTTTGCAAGCCGTGATCACATGCCCATGGAGTTGACGAAGCCGCAGGATGCCCGCATGGTCGACCTTCTCCCGCCACTCGATCAGTTACCCCATCTGAGGGCAGCGCGTGCAGCGGGTTTTTCAAGGACGGTCTTCAGGGTTTCGAGCTTTTCTGCACAATTCGCTGCGGTCAAAGCTGGAGTGGGATGTGCAGTACTACCGCTCACGATGGGGGAGGGGCTTGTTCAGCCTTTCGGTCCGCTGGATTTGCCCAGCCTCGACATCTATCTGGTCACCCGACCGCAGGCACTTCACCAGCCGCAAATCCGAGCTTTCGTCGATGTGCTCGCGAGGGTTTTACAAGCGAAGCTGACAGAACATGATAGCAGAGCATGGCCAGCGGCGCGGCTTTCAAATGGGCCATAACGCCGTCAAAGTCCATTGATCTGTCGTGGAAGATGGATGCTTGCGGCCGAACGGTAGCTGTTCACAGAGCTACTGCTGGAAGCGGACTGTTGCCTGTTTGCCGGCGTGCGGACAGGCCAATCGAGCCTGTCTCTTTAAGCAGACACGTATTTCACAAGCGACGGCTCAAAACTGGGAGGCCTGCTCGACCAGTCGGACAATCTGAAGTTTTTCAATGGTGGGATATCATTGCGCGTCGCCCTTATCCCCGATTATGCGATCGTTAGCAGGGTGTCATGGACGGCGAGGTCGGCAAGCGCCTCCTTGAGGTCCCGACGTTCACGACACAGCGCTTTTACTTCGTTGCTGGTTGCCGAGCGAGTGGTATCGCCCGCGAATCGCTTCTTACCCGCTTCAAGGAATTCCTTTGACCAGCTAGAATACAGGCTCTCGGCTGAATGCTGCGTGCCCGTCGTGCGGCGGATGGCCTTGATCGTCTTCTCGACGTCGATGTCTGCGGTCCGGTTCTCTGTCTCATCTTCGCTTTCTTTGAATGAACTACGATGAGCCGAAGTGCTTTCTTCTCAATTGCAACGCTATGACCGCCATGCGCCTTCAATTCGGTCGTCAGTGTCGTCATCGCTCATACCCGAAAGCAGACCAGACATTCGCATCGACAATTGCGCCTGCTTCTGCCGTCGATCCCGCCAACGACATACCCAGTCCGTCCGAAACGCCGCCGCTGGACACCGGGTCCGCGCAGAACATGCAGGACCGCAAGCTCGCCTTCCTCAACGGCAAGACCAACCGGCGCACCGTCAGTACCGACCGGATTCATGGAAAAGCATCTCCCTATGTCGTGCAAGTAGGTTCCGTGATTCCAGCGGCCCTGATTACCGGCATCAAAATCCGATCTGCCCGGCCAGATCACGGCTGAGGTAACGGAACCTGTTTATGACAGCCCGATCGCCTCGCATCTACTCATTCCGCAAGGTGCACGCCTGATCGGTCAATACGACAGCCATGTCGCCTTCGGGCAGAGCTGTTTGGCGGTGGTCTGGCACCGCCTTATCATGCCGGGCGGTTCGTCCATCATATTGGAGCGTCTGCAAGGCGCCGACTCTCAAGGGGTGGCCGGGCTCGAGGACAAGGTGGATTAACACTGGAGACAGTTGTTCACGGCTACAGCACTTTCGACACTTCTCAGGACGGACCTTGTTGACAAAAGATACGTTCTCATTCAACATGCGAATATTAATTCGTCTAGCGAATTTACTGTTGCGCTACGGTGGAGGCCGTGGGGCAGAGTGAGCCAGAGCTTGCGGATTTGAATCTATCTGGGAGGAAAGAATGAACACGGTAGCACCGTCTGTGGAAGCGCGGAGAGAGCCGAACTATCTGGAGGAACACCCGTTCGACTTGGAGACATATCCCCTTCCAGGTGACATTACACTGGAGGAGGTGCTGATTCCCATGCGCGATGGTATTCGCCTCGCAGCAAACGTGTTTCGGCGACCCGGGGCGGCGGCTGCACCAGTGATCGTCACGTCGACGCCGTACGGCAAAGACAATTATGATCAATGGAACAATTTCAGGGATGCGCCGGTGGGGAATGTTCCGGGCGGCGGATTCTACCTCGGCAGCGTTCGCATTTCCGACCATACGGCGTTCGAAGCGCCGGACCCAGGCTATTGGGTGCCGCATGGCTATGTGGTTGTACTCGTCGATCACCCCGGGATGGGACGATCTGAATCCAATCCGACGCTCGATCCGCCGCTGGAGGAGCGCTGGCATGACATCATCTCGTGGCTCGTCAAGCAGCCATGGTGCAGCGGCAGTGTTGGTATGTCCGGGGTCTCGGCATTGTGTGCCACCCAATGGATCGCGGCGAAAGACCCAGCGCCAAGCGCTCTCAAGGCAATTATTCCCTGGGAAGGGATTAACGAATCGGGTCCGGCGGGCGGATATGGCGGCATTCCCGAGATCGCGTTTCCCGGCTGGCTCAAGAGCCAATGGATTGGTCCTAACGTCAATCATGCGGCACACGGACCCGAGCGGCTGCTGTTCGATTGGAAATATGACACGACGAAGATCAGCATTCCGGCCTTGATCTGCGCAAGCTTTTCAGATCAGGAGCTGCATACTTGGGATACATTCGACGCATTCACCCGCATCGCATCCAAGGACAAGTGGCTCTATGGCCATCGTCGGCAGAAGTGGGGCGCGTTCTATGGAACGAACGAGCTTGAATATCAGCGGGCGTTTCTCGATCGCTTCCTGAAAGGCGATGCCTCCGCATTCCAAAATCAACCTGTTGTCCGGCTGGAGATCAACGAAAGCCGCTTCGACTACGAGGTTACCACTGCTGACAACTGGCCGCTCCCTGCCACGTCCTACGACACTTTGTATCTTGACGCGGAAAGAGCCGCTTTAAGCTCTGTTCCAGGGGCATCGTCCATCACAAAACCCATTACAGCGACAAATGCTGGCGATCCGCAAAACTCGCTTTCGTTCGATCTGACGTTCGAAAAGCCGACGACACTTGTCGGGCACATGGCGCTGAGTCTGTTTATCGAGGCTCAGGACAGCGATGACGCCGACATTTTCGTCGGCATCGAGAAAATCGATGCCAATGGAAACAAGGTCTATTTCTTCAGTGCTTCCGGTGGCAATGCAAACGGCCCGGTCACGCGCGGCTGGCTCCGAGCCTCCAAGCGCAAGCTGAACCGTGCGCGCTCCACGGAATGGCGCCCCGTTCTCGACTTGTCGTCCTCTTCTCCACTGGTGCCAGGGCAAGTGACGGAAGTGAATGTCCCGTTGATGCCATCAGGCACGAAGTTTCAGGTCGGAGAGACGTTGCGTCTCGTGGTCCAGTCCTGGTCCATTCCTGGACAATGGGAAGGTGGGGAGACACGCCAGTGGGACACGCTCAAAAAGGGTAGTTGCCGAGTCCATACGGGACCGGAGTTCCCGTCAAGGTTGCTCGTGCCTGTCATCCCTTGACGATCTGCCGATAACCAGAGCTGCGGGGAACGTTTTGACCTGACACGAATGTCAGGTGGCAACGCCTGTGACTGAAACGGCATCAGGCTGTGAGGCTTCGAACGTTTGCATTGTCTGCGACCGTCATGCCTTGAGGATCGTTGGTCAAGATTTTGAGGAGCTCCCCGCGGTCAGCGGGTGGGAGGAGTTTGAAGACATGCGAAATGACACTTTCGACGTCGCCATTGTGGGCTATGGCCCTGTCGGCAAGGGTTTGGCCCTGATGCTGTCCAGGCGGGGATATTCGGTGTCCATCGTTGAACGGTGGGACGAACCTTATCCGTTCCCGCGTGCAGTCTGTATGGATCACGAGATACGAAGGGTTATGAATTCCCTTGGACTTGCCGACGAACTCGCAAAGGTGTCTGCGCCTTCACCGCGATACCAGTGGTTCGGTGCGCAAGGCCAGATGCTGCTCGATATCGATTGGACCGTTGAATCGGTTTCGGGAGGGCCGGAGGCCTATTTCTTCCATCAGCCCTCGCTTGAAGCGATGATGGATCGCGAGCTTCGCCGCATATCGGACGTCGAGATCAATTCCGGCTGGGAGATGATCGACTTCGAGCAGGATGGCGATGGTATCACGCTTCGCATACGCCAGCGCGTCAATCCCGAGCAGACGAAAACGATTTCAGCAAAGTTTCTCATTGGTGCAGACGGAGCCAACAGCCAAGTTCGCGAACAGAGTGGGATCGAATGGCAGGACTTGGGCTTTCAAGCTGACTGGTTGGTCGTCGACGTGCTGCCGAACGAAGGTGTCGAACTGCGGGTTCCTGAAGCAGGTCAGAGTTGCAAACCTTCCCGGCCGACCACCTTTGTTCCGGGCGGAATTGAAAATGGTCGTCGACATCGGCGTTGGGAGTTCATGCGTTTGCCGAGCGAGACAATGGAGGAACTGCAACAGCCGGAAAAGGTCTGGTCATTGTTGTCCCCCTGGATCGGTCCTCACGAGGCGCAGCTCATCAGGCACGCACTCTATACATTTCGTTCGAGGGTTGCAGCGAACTGGAGGAATGGTCGCGTTCTTCTTGCAGGGGATGCAGCTCATGTGATGCCTCCATTTATGGGGCAGGGCATGTGCTCAGGATTGAGGGATGCCTGGAACCTGACTTGGAGGCTCGACCTCGTCCTGTCGGGGAAGACCGATATAGCCATCCTCGACAGTTACAGCGAAGAGCGGAAAGACCATGTGACGGAAGTGATCAACCTCTCCGTTCAACTTGGAAAGATTATCTGCGTCGCCGACGAGGCAGAAGCAGCGGCGAGAGATCAAACATTCCTCTCGGGGCTCGCACCGCCGCCTCCGAAGTTCCCGGACCTCAAGACCGGTCTTCTCTACAAACCACGGGGATATCTGTCGCCCTTCGCTGGACAGCTTGGCGTTCATGGACAGGTCTCCACAGAGACCAGAAGCGGCTCTTATGACGCGGTCGTCGGCGCTGGTTTCTCCATTCTGGGCTGGGAACACGATCCGCGTGAAACCTTGCCTCAGGAGATGGTTGATCAATTGGATAGCCTCGGTGCGAAATTCGTGGCGGTTCATGCGCAGCGCCCTGCCAGCGCCTCTTCGAACACGATTCAAGACATCACCGGGAAGTACGAAGCATTCTTCAGGTCGAACGGCTTGAGCAGTCTTGTCGCGCGCCCCGACTACTACCTTTACGGGGTCGCACGGGATGCGACCCGTCTACGCGACATGCTCCAGCACTTGCTCGGAGATCTCGGCATCCACAAGGCTTCGAGCGTTGCTCCTGGAGAGAAACACCAAGCCCGGCGCGTCATCGTGCGATCTGAACCCATTGGGGCGATTCGGGAGGTCTGATTGCCCAAAGGTGATGCTTGGAGGAGGGAAAATGTTAAACGAGAGTGGGCGTGTCCCCGATACACGGTATGAGTGGAAGGCCGTCACGCTGTTGTCCTTGGGGTTTGGCCTGGTGGGACTGGATCGCTTTATGGTTATCCCGATGTTTCCGGCCCTGGTGAAGGACCTCGGCCTGAACTATCAGGACCTCGGCCATATCACCGGCGCGTTGGCGATCACCTGGGGTGTTTCAGCGATCCTGATGGGTCGTATCACTGATAAGATTGGGCCCCGGAGGGTTGTTGCCGGGGCTCTGGTGATCTTCTCGTTGCTGGCTGGTTTTCATGGCTTGGCGGCGGGTATTGGCAGTCTCATTCTCATTCGAGCGTTGATGGGCGTCTTCGAGGGTGCCTATACTCCTGCCGCCATCGTGGCGACTCTTGAGGCCTCTGCGCCTCAACGGCACGGGCGCAATCTGGGGATACAGCAAGCCGCCTTGCCTTTGTTCGGGTTGGCTGTCGCGCCGATCTTGATTACGCAGCTGCTCCAGATCATCGAATGGCGTACGATCTTCTTTCTGCTCGCCATTCCAGGCCTGATTATCGCCTTCCTTCTTTTCCGCGTTTTGCGCGATCCGGTCCTATCCGAGATCAAGACCCAAACGTCGGTCGAGGCGGTGGGAAGCGGCCGGTGGCAGGAAATCTTCAGGTACCGCAATATTCCCCTGAACATCGCGAATATGTTTTGCTGGCTCACCTGCCTGATCGTCACGAGCGCGATGTTCCCCAGCTATCTGATCGACTATGTCCACCTCGACATGCTTCAGATGGGGTTCGTACTTTCGGCGATTGGCTTTGGCGCTGCTGCCGGGACGATCGTCATGCCAACGCTCTCCGACCGGCTTGGACGCAAACCGGTGATGCTCGTCAGCGTCATCGGAGCCATCGTCTTTCTGATCGGGCTGATCAACGTCGGCGCAGATCCGACGCTGCTGTTCGTGATGCTTTTCGGCACATGCTTCTTCAATTTCAGTATGATCTGCCTCACCGTCGGCCCGTTGAGCGCGGAGTCGGTTCCTCCGCAGTTGATGACGACCGCATCCGGTATGGTGGTTGGCATCGGCGAAATCTTCGGCGGTGGTATCGCCCCGATCGTTGCCGGTTACGTGGCCCAGCATTTCGGTATTCAGTACACCCTGTGGCTCGCACTCGGCGGGCTTGTGCTTGGCTTCTTCGTCATTTTGGCGCTTAAGGAAACCGCTCCTCGGATGCTGGCTCCTTTCCTGACGGCCGCTGAGGCTCAGGAGGCCGCCGACAGGGCATGAGCCGAAACCCAATCTAGAGCAATTCCAGCAAAAGGTGCGAGGTGGGTTTGCGTCTGGAGTGATTTGAAAACAAAGGGACAGAGTATCGACGGGGACGCGGGCGTTGCCGGCAGTGCATCCGTGGACGCAATCTTGCCTCGCTGGCCGAGTGTTCGTTGCCGGCGTCATTCCAAACGCTCGACAACACATCCAATCGCGGCAGGCTGAAATACGGATATAAATTCGTCTAACGAATTGATCGACCACTTGGAAACGGCACGGGAGCGGCAAGGGGATAGCCACCTTTACGAACAGATGCTGCATCGGAACGGGGAGCCGCATGAGGATGCGGATGGCATGTCAAGGATACGGCCTTAGCGGCTTTTCGCGAGCGATATGGATTTCGACCGGCCGCAACGAGAACGTATCGATCGCAAATAAATCGGAAAATCGTGAATACCGACAGTGAAAAGGGGAGGTAAGACCATGGTAAATTCAAGATATGCTGCGTATGTAGTGACGATATCGGCGATGCTGGTGAGCAATGTTCCAGCGATGGCGACTGAAAACGGGAATACAGCCTATCCGGTGGGCGTTAATACGATGGTCAATGGCCTCGTTCCGGCGCCTGGTGAAACGTGGATCCAAAATTATACTGTATACTACGGTGCTTCAGATTTTTCGGATGGTTCCGGAGACAGCCTGGTGCCGGGATTTGACTCTGATGCGTTTCTAAACGCCACGCGCATTTTTCACACCTGGGAGGGCACCTTTGGTCCCTTCACGTTAAGCTCTGGGGTTGTCGTGCCGTTTGTCGACCTCGATATCAGGACGGATTTCGGTCACTCAAGCGCATTTGCCGTCGGTGATATTACACTGCAGCCTTTGTATTTGGGTTTGAGCAACGCGCAGAAAAACTTCTTCGCCTATGGCGGAGTTGATCTCTTCATCCCGACGAAGACGGATGTTTCAAACAACTTTTACAGCTTTGCGCCAAATCTGAATTTGACATGGTTTCCGAGCAGCAAGCTGGAGCTTTCAGTTTCTTTTGGCGCCGAGTTCCATACGAAAAACCGTTCGACGGACTATCAATCAGGAACAGTTTTTTTCCTCGATTGGGGCGCAAACTACCGGGCGTTCGATTCGCTGCCAAATTTGGGAATCGGGTTGCAAGGTTATGCCATCAAGCAGATTAGCGATGACACGGTCGCCGGTGCGACTGTCGGGGATGGCTTCCGTCAGCAGGGTTTTGCGATCGGACCTCAGATTAGCTACGCCATTGGCGGCGGCGGCGTGGCGCTGAAATGGCAACACGAATTCGATACTGAGTACAGGCCAAACGGCGATCGAGTATGGCTTCAGTTCAACATGCCACTTGGGAAGTAAGTTTTCTTCGATTGCGACGAAGCAATCAAGTTTTTCATCAGCGGGTTTGACGCTATGGACTGCCACCTGAAAATGGGTTGCTGTCGTTGGCGTGGTACTCTGGAGGTCCGATCGCCCCGTTTTATCGCCGCTCTCCCACAGTTTTAAATTCGCTAGGCAAACATAAAGTTCTTAGAGAGGCGTCTTGCGATCTTGTCCTTGTCAATTCCTTATGCGAACCAAAAAGGAGATGAGGAGTCGGTTGTCATGATAGATCGCAGTTCGCCGGAATTTGTGGAGGCTCTGGCCCGGGGTATTTCGGTTCTGGAGGCCTTTGACGCGGCCGATCCGGAAATGACACTCGCGGATCTTTCGCGAAAGCTCGACATGCCGATCGCTACCGTTCGCCGCAATGTTCTGACATTGGAGGCTCTCGGCTTCATTCGGCGGCACAACAAACATTTCCTGCTCGCTCCCCGCATTCTCTCCCTTGGTTCGTCTTATCTGAACGCGTTCGGCGTCGAGGAAGCAGTCATGCCGGAACTCCAGCGCTTGACGTCACTGTTTGGCGATGCAGCCAACATGGCGGTATTGGACGGCATGAATGTGCTCTACGTCGCCCATATCTCCGAAAGCCGCGGCGCGCGCCGGACGGCGAGCCTGGGCGTGACTTACCCCGCCTTCGCGACCTCCATGGGCAGGGTGCTCCTCGCGTCGCTGCCGGTGGATGATGTCGATGGCTACTTCCGGGCTTTCAGCCCTGTTAAATTGACGGACTATACTGTCACCGAGGAGGCCGGGCTTCGAGATATTCTCGCCGAGGTCAGGGTAAAGGGCTATTCAATCACCGTCGACCAATTGGATTATGGTATTACAGCGATTGCTGTGCCGGTGAAGGATGCCACGGGGCGAACCGTCTGTGCCATCAACAGCTCCGGCTATACACCGCGCCTGACTTCGGACGAGCTTCTGGAGCAGCGATTGCCCGAATTGAGGCTTGCGGCAAACCGGATTTCCCAGCTTTTCAGCCGCATGCCTGCGCTTATGCACTCGCTGACCCCTGCGCTTGGAACGCTAAAATAGCCGATGCAATCGATAGTCAGAGCTGATCGTTAAGTTTTGCCGCAGCGGGACTTGACATCTCAAGGCGTGGCAATTCAATATGCGAATATAAATTCGCTAAGCGAATAAATGAAGTGAAGGATGCAACGCGGATCGCGCCAGTTTTTGGTGTGGCGAAGCGCATGGAGGAGGGTGGGAGACACCGATCCCCATCTGGCGCGCGATCCGCGATGCGGCCTCATCTGTCTTGAGGATGCAGCATGAAGATCGGCAAGCAATCGGCGCCCTATCAATCGATATGCACATCAAACCCGGACACGATCATCGTGCGCGGGCACGATCTGGTGGACGGTCTGATAGGCTCAATTTCGTTCACGGAATATACATGGCTGCTGGTTGCCGGTTCTCTTCCCGATGCGAAGCAGCGGCGTATTCTTGATGCGACCCTGGTCGCCATCGCCGAGCATGGTCTCGTTCCGTCGGTGCAGGCCGCGCGGATGACGCTTGCGGCATCGCCGGAGGCTATGCAGGGCGCGGTCGCCGCGGGCCTTTTGGGTTGCGGCTCGGTCATTCTCGGCGCTTCCGAGGCCGCCGGCCGTTTTTTCCACGAGATCGTCGTGGAAAGTAAGGAGAAGTCCGTTTCTCTGGCCGATGCTGCGGAATTCGTTGTCCGCGCCTACCGGGCAGAGCGGCGCGCCATTCCCGGTTATGGTCATCCCCTGCACAAGGGGCGCGACCCTCGTGCCGAGCGGCTTCTGGCGCTTGCCGAGGAGACTGAGGTTTCCAGCACTTATTGTCAGATTGCCAAGGCCGTCGAGGCTGTTCTTCCCGCCGTTGTCGGCAAGGCGCTGATGATGAACGTGTCGAGCGTTATTCCCTGCATCCTCCTCGATGCTGGCTATCCGCTGTTGGCTCTCAAGGGCGTTCCCCTGCTGGCGCGAACGGCAGGTCTTATCGGGCATCTGCTTGAGGAACAGACCCGTCCGATCGGGTTCATCATGTCGCATGCCGCGGCGGCTGCTATCGAATATGACGGGCCGGCTCCGGACGGCTTCGTCGCCAACGAGAATTGAGGAGGGCCGAATGCTGAAAATCCTGAACGATGTTCGCATTGTCGAGCAAGGTACCTTCATCACCGGTCCCTGCTGCGGCATGATGCTGGCCGATCTCGGCGCGGACGTCATCAAGGTCGAAAGCGCGGGTAATGGCGATCCCTATCGCAGCTTCAAGAGCGGCTATTACAGCGCCCACTTCCAGGCCTATAACCGCAACAAGCGGGCCATCGGTTTGGACTTGAAATGCGATGAAGACCGCGAGGTCTTCCACGGCCTGATCCGCAGTGCAGACGTCTATATCCAGAACTTCCGGCCGGGCGTGGCGTCGCGCATCGGTGCAGATTACGATACGCTCAAAGAGATCAATCCTGGCCTGGTCTATTGCTCGATCAGCGGTTTCGGACCAGACGGACCGTATTCGCACCGACCGGTCTATGATTCTGTTGCCCAGGCGGTGTCGGGCTTTCTGAGTGTCATCATCGACCCGCAGGACCCACGATTTATGGGGCCAGCGCTGGCCGATGCGATCACCGGCCTCTATGCCGCGCTCGGGATTGCCGCAGCACTGGTGGAAAAGGCGCGTGCCGGTAAGGGTCGGCTTGTGGAAATCTCCATGCTGGAAGCCATGATGCATTTCGCCGTCGAGCCGTTCATGGGCTATTTTGCTCTCGGCGAGGTTCCCGTTTCTAGCGATCGGCCGCGTCTGGCTCAGGCCTTCATGGTGCCTTGCCGCGATGGCAAGCTTGTTGCCTTCCACCTGTCGTCGCTCGATAAATTCTGGGACGCGCTGGTGGAAGCGGCCGGGTGCAGCCATCTCGCCAGCGACCCTCGGTTCGACATTCGGACCAAGCGCATTGACAATTATGAGGAACTGCGTGGCGAACTCGCAATCGTTTTTCGTAGTCGCGACCGGGCGGAGTGGCTGGAGCGCTTCGCCGGCTTCGATGTACCCCTCGCACCAGTCAACACCATCCCCGACGTCGTGGAAGACCCGCAGGCCAAGCATCTCGGCATGATCGTGCCGGTGACGGGACGTCGCGAGGGCGCGGAGTTCTCCGTGCGCCCTCCGCATCGCTTCGACGGGGAATGCCAGAATGAGGTCAAGGCGGCGCCCCGTCTCGATGAGGACGGCGAAACCATCCGCAGCGCGCTCCGCACGAGGCCAGGCGCGTGGCCGCCGGCTCAGGACGTGGAGGCCATCGGTTCGCAAAAGCTTGCGTACCAGGCCGAATAGAATTCAATTTCGCATTTCTCCGGCGGAGGGCCGGGCAGGGAGGAGAAAATATGGCAAAACTGGTGGCTACACTGGCGTCGACCCATCATCCGTTTTACCTAAGGGCGACGACAGCGCCGAAAGAAGAACAGATTCCTCAGGCTTCGGAATGGAAGCGCAAGGTCGAAGCTTATCGCGAGACGCTGACGGCGGCGAAGCCGGATATTCTAGTCATGGTCGGTTCCGACCATTTCCATCAGTTCTTTCTCGACAATTATCCAACCTTTCTCATCGGCAAGGCCCCGCGCTACGACGCGACTTTTTACAACGAGGAGCGGGAGTTTGGCATTCCAAAATACGTGTTGGAAGGGGATGAGGAGTTCTCCCGCTTCCTGCATGAGGGGCTCATGGAGGAGGGTTTCGACTTCTCCGTCAGTCACGAGCTTAAGATCGATCATTCAATCATCTGCCCGATCATCACGGTGCGGCCAGACGCCGACCTGCCGGTCGTGCCGATTTACACCAACATCTTCGTTCCGCCACTCGCGTCGGTGAAGCGGTTCTGGAACCTCGGCCGTGCCATCCGAAAAGTCATTGAGGCATGGCCCTCGGACAAGCGCGTGGCTGCCATCGGCACGGGCCATCTCTCGCTGGAGCTTGGCGGCCCGCGTCAATTCGGTCCTTCCGGCCCCGATCCGGAATTTGATCGCAAGGCCGTTGAGTGGCTCGCCAATGGCGATATCGAGGCGATCTTCAAAAACGTGACCCTCGAAACCATGGTGCAATCGGGCAATGCCACACAGGGCTTCCTCAATATGATCCTGATGATGGGCGTGGCCGGGCCGGTGAAGGCCGACTATGCCGACACGCTCGATCTCTACCACACGATGGAAGCCTATTTCACATGGTATCCGGACGGCGAGAAGCCGGTATTGGTGACAACGGCCAGGGTTGAGGAGACCGTCTGATGAGCAAATATTGGGTGAACAAGTTTCTTTACCAGATCGACCGCGATCCGGACCTTCTTGAGCGCTACAGGACAAACCCGCGCGCCGTTGTGGAAACCTGGGAGCAGTCCATTGGGCCGATGATGACGTCGGCCGAGATCTCGACCGTCAACAGCTTTACGCCGGAAGAGCGCGAGGCCCTGATCAACCATGACTATGTTGCTCTCTTTGAGATGGGGGCGCATTTCTTCCTCAACCTGACTTTGTTCATTGCCGTCTTTGAAGAGGAATACACAGCCCGTTCCGGACCGTTGGCATTTCAACTCGAATTCGGTCGGAAACTCTCTCATTGGCTCGGTCGGGACTATCCCTCGGTGGCGCTTTAGACATTGGAGGAAACCGTGGGCGTTTTGGAACCGGAAGTTTCAAGCGTCTCATGGCCGGCGCTCCGATGCCGGTGACGATTGTATAGGCACTGAGAGACGGCAAGGCGCACAGTGCGACCGTTGCGTCTCTTTCGCTCGATCCACCATTGGTATCGATCGCATTGGTCGAAGGGTCCGGGCTGCTCGGTCAAATGGACTTCGCCCTCCTGTTTGGACGGGTGACGTATGCCCATTCGCGTTATGAACCACCGCTCGTCTACGCGGCGCGGCAATATGGAACCCATTCGAAACGTATCGAGAATCGATCCCACACAATTGGAGACGTCATCGTCGCATGCGAAATTTGAAGTTGGTGGAGGAAGAAGCCATGAGTCATGTGGCGCAGATGAGTGCGGCAGAATGCATTATCGATAAGGAGGTGGCTCGACAAAGGGCTATGCTGGCCGGAGATGTCGATGCCTTGCGCGATCTGCTGGATGAAAGCCTCCATTACGGCCATTCAACGGGCGGCGTTGACAGCCGGGAAAGCTACCTGACGAAGATCGTGGAGGGCGCAACCGTCTATGAACGCCTTGTCCTCGATGTGGAGAAGGTCATCGATCTGGCTGCGGGAGTTGCGATGGCACTCGGCACGATGAAAGGCAGCGTTCGTCTTTCCGAAAGGACCGTTGAGGTCGATAGCAACTTCATGACGGTCTGGCGCGTCCGGGACGGTCGCTGGCAGATGGTCGGCCACCAGACCGTCAGTGGTGCGCGTTGAATTGCCGTTTGACAAGATTTTTGGCGTAACATTCGTCGAGCTCTGGAAGTGGCGTCTCTGTCCTGCTTCTTCAGTGTTCTCGGGAATCGAGACGTTGGCTAGATGTTACGCGGATTGTTTGCTTCAGAGCTTACAAGCTTCTGCGCCATCAGGCCCCCGCAACCAATTCCTTCTCCACACTAAGCGGTTCTGCGCTTGCACCAGTGACACAGTAGGCAGTTGGCTAACTATTTCGTGTCGATGACCAACTGAAGGCTGTGCCAGCCCGCATATTTATCGCCCGTCTCGCGAATGTGCGTATATCGCTTGAGGCTGATCCATGAACGGTGCCCGCTGACTGCAGCCACACGGGGTATATTCCGCCCCATCTCAAACCGCCGTGAAATGCCCTCGTGGCGCAGGTCATGGAAGCGGAGATCCTGATGCCCAAGAGCTTGCAGTCTCGCGTAAAATTCCCGGAGATGACATCGGTGGAGTAGGGGAATATCTCTGCCTTGCTCTTCGGCATGCTGCCGATGATCTGGATCGCCTGATCGAGCAGGTCTATCCAGGTGTGATTGCCGATCTTTTCTCCGGGGTGCTTCATATCGCGCACAAGGTCGCGCTCGTGCTCCCTCTGGAAGTCTTTCCATCTGATCCGCGCAATTTCCTCTTGGCGACGGGTCAAAAATAGCGCGAAAGCGAGGACTGTGTGCATTGGCATTGCCTTGGGGGGCTTTCTTCCTCCGCTCAGTGAAATGGCCAATCAGACGATCAAGCTCATCCAAAGTTGGCCGCCGATCGCGTTGCGCTGACTTAGATATGATACCCATTCGGCGGGCAACCTTGACAGCGTCCTTCATCTCCTGCTCGTCGAGCCGATAGCCCCACATCGGCCGCGCGATCGCGAAGATTGCACCGAGATGGCTGGCGTAGTTTCCGACGGTTTGTGGCTTCGCCGTGAGTGACTGCAGGAATTCAACGATGTCTTTCGATTTGATCGAAGAGCAGGGGATATTGGCGATGTCGTATTCCTTGATGGCTTTCAACACCTGCGCTTTGGTGCGACCAACCCCTTTGACGCTTTCCTCGACGTAGCGATCGATGACCTTGGCCAATGTCGTCGGATCATCATTTCTAGATTTCGCGACTGCCCCTGGCTTGGAGAGTTCCCGTTCGCGTTTTGAAATCCAGGCTGCGGCGGCAGGACGTCTGTCAAAGGTCTCGGTCTCGTGATAGCTTTCGCCATCCCGCACAACCCGCACTCGAGCCATGTAGCCGATGCTGCCGTCCTTGCGCTTGCGTGCGGTGATTGTGCCCATAACCGTGCCTCAGTTGGTACATGAAAAACGATAATTGGTACATTGTACCAAGTCTAGTACCAAAATCGGCGCCAATGGCGCTGAACAGACGTGAATAAGACAATGAAGAAAGTGCCGTAAGTGACTGTAAAACAACAAAATGTCAATTATTTCAATGCTCCCGTTTTTGCCGTCGCACCGATGATCGACTGGACGGATCGGCATTGTCGGTTCTTCCATCGGCAGCTGTCAGCCCGCGCATTGCTCTATACCGAGATGGTGGTGGCCGATGCGATCATTCATGGGCCGCGGGAAAAGCTCTTGTCGTTCACCGAGGCCGAACATCCGGTGGCGCTGCAGCTGGGCGGGTCTGATCCGGCAAAGCTCGTCGAGGCGGTGAAGATCGCGGCCGATTACGGCTATGACGAGATCAACCTCAATGTCGGCTGCCCCTCGGACCGGGTGCAGTCGGGGACCTTCGGGGCTTGCCTGATGCAGACGCCCGAGGTGGTCGAGGCTTGTGTGGCCGCCATGAAACAGGTGGCGACGGTGCCGGTGACCGTCAAGTGCCGGATCGGGGTGGACGATCAGGAGCCGGCTGATGTGCTTCCGGATTTTCTCGCCCGGATGATCGCGGCGCGGGCGGATGCGGTCTGGATCCATGCCCGCAAGGCCTGGCTGAAGGGGCTGTCGCCGAAGGAAAACCGGGAGATTCCGCCGCTGGATTACGAGTTGGTCTACCGGATGAAGCGGGAGAATCCCGATGTTTTCATCGGTATCAATGGCGGGATCTCTGATCTCGATCAGGCGGTTTCGCATCTGGCCGTCATGGATGGCGTGATGCTCGGGCGGGCGAGCTATCACAATGCGACGCTGCTCACCGAGGTCGATGCCCGCATCTATGGCGAGCCGGCGGTTCCGGTCGACTGGGATGCGGTGCGCGATGCGATGATCGGTTATACTGAGCGGGTGATCGCATCGGGCGGGCGGCTCAACCATGTCACGCGGCATATGGTCGGGCTGTTCCAGGGTTATGCCGGAGCCCGGCGTTACCGGCAGATCCTATCGTCGGAGGCGACGAAGCCGGGTGTTTCGCCGGAGCTGATCGCCGAGGCCTTTGCGGCGGTCGATATTGCCGGCGGTCCGAAGACACAGGGCGCTTCGAGCACGTCTGCGGCTGCGGAATAAGGTCTAGCGCAGCATTCCGGCAGATATTTGGCTTTGCGCCGGTCCGGACGGAACATCGATTTCCCATCCTGTCAGAATTGCCGTCGAAGCAAAAATGGCGCCCCGGGGGGACGCCATTCGAAATCTTTGGATCAGGCAGCCTGGATGTTGACGGCCTTCGGGCCCTTGCCCATGCGGTCCGGCTCGGTGTCGAAGGTGACCTGCTGGCCGTCCTTCAGGGTCTGCAGACCCGAAGCCTGGAGTGCGGAGATGTGGACGAATACGTCCTTTGCGCCGCCGTCCGGGGTGATGAAGCCGAAGCCTTTGTCCTGGTTGAAGAATTTTACGGTGCCCTTGGTGGCCATGGGGATAGTCCTTGTTCCCGTGTTGTCGTCTGCGCCACCGCCGGCGGACCGGAAGCGGCAAGGTAAAGTTCCGCCGAAACGGAACCGTCGAGGGATCGCGATAACGGGGAAAGAACGTCTACCGGCGGGAGAAGGCCCCCAGGACCGCAAGCCGCGGTCGATACAAGTCAGTCCAGTCTCCGGGATCATTGGTGCCCGAACAGCCAAAGAGGTAGGGGCATTTCCGAACCTTGGCAAGTATGAAAAGTCACAGTCCGGGCCGCAAAAATCCGACAACGAGCTGAAATCCTTGAGAATTAATGGGTGGTATCGTTGCCAGTGCCACCCGCGGCGGCCCGTCCCGCGCCGCCGGCTCGCCTGATCGTGACCGGGGACGACGCGCGGTTGCGTCTTGATGCCGCCCTGCTGCGGGTTTAGGGGAGTGGTGGCTGGGCGCGGGAGTGAATGAGTATGGCGAAGACGGGTGCCGCAGTGATCGATCCTTACGAGCTCCTGGGCGTGGCCCGCGATGCCGACGAGGCCGCCATCAAGGCCGCCTATCGCAAGGTGGCCAAGACCGCCCATCCGGATGCCGGCGGTGATGCCGAGGCCTTTGCCAAGATCTCCGCCTGCTACGAGCTGCTCAAGGATCCCGTGCGCCGCCGGGTGTTCGACGACACCGGCTATGATCCGCAGCTCGCCGAGCCCGCCGACCTCAAGGGGTTGATGGTGCTGGAAACGCTGATCAACGACATGATCCTCGACGAGCGCGAGCCGGGTTCGTTCGATCCGGTCGCGGGGCTGCGCCGCAAGCTCACCGACGACATTCTCAAATGCCGCTTCCACATTCTCGAGCTGGAGCGCCACCGGGCCCGCGTGCGCAAGCATCTCGACCGGCTCGGCCGCCGGCCGGACACCGACGTGCTCGGCTCGATGCTGCGGGCGCGGGCGCAATCGATCACCGACGCCATCAAGGCCTCGGAGGTGCAGATCGCCGCGATCGAGCGGGCCTATTCCATGCTCGAGGGCTATTCCTACGAGATGGAGCCGCTGCCTGTCGAGGTGGAGGCCGAGGAGTTGCCGAAGGCGGCGGAGTAGGGCGGCTTTTCCCCTCCCAAACCCTCCCCACAAGGGGGAGGGCTTAACCCGGCGGTCCTGTTTGCGGCTGCCCTTCGCCGCAGCATACCCCCCTCTGTCGGCTGCGCCGACATCTCCGCCACCGGCGGGGAGAGTGGAGGCTTCGTGCTTCGTGGGGAGCTGCGGTGCCCACCTCAGCATGAGGGGATTGTCGGCGGGGCGCCATCCTCCCCTTGAGGGGGAGGGGCGGACCGGAGGTCCGGGGTGGGGTGACCACTTGTCCGGATCTCCGCTGTCGCCCAGCCTCGCGTCACCCCCACCCGCCGCTTTGCGGCGATTTCCCCCATCAAGGGGGAGGTGGGTTTGCGGCCTCATGCGTGGCCACCCTGGGGCGCCTGGCTGGATGCAGTCTGCGTCACGGGCTGGACAGCAGCCCCCGCTTTGGCGGCCGGCCGCTTACCGGGCTTTGTGTGGCGCCAGAGGCGGCGGCAGTGGGCGGTGGCTTCGGGGTCGGGGTCTGTGGCCAGCCAGGCGGCGAGGGCGGCGCGCTCGTGGTCCGGATGCGGGCCGGGGCGGGCGTGGATGCGTTGCATGATCGCCAGCTGCACGCGAAGGTGCGTGGCCATCTGCACGTCGTCGGGCCAGGCGCGCGGCTCACGGATATCCTCAAGGGGCGGGAGCGTGCGGCCTGCCATATCCAGCGACAGCCGGCGCGCCGCGGGATCGGCCTCGACGAAGCAGGGCGGCAGCCATTCCTCTGCGGTCAGTGGCTCAGCCGGGCGACGGGCCGCGCCGCTGCAGTGGCGGCTGCGCCGACATTGGCGCCGCGGGCAGTGGAGCGGGGTTCCGCCTTTGTCGAGGCTGGCGCGCAGCAGGCGCAGCGTGAGCGGTTCGGGGACGGGGGCGTTTTGGGCTTGTCGGTTTGGCATGTGGTGATCCTTTCGGTGTTTCGGGAATTGGCGAAATAGGGAAATAAAGAAGGGGTGGGTGAGTGCCTCTCCCCTTGTGGGAGAGGATACAAAATCGAGGGCTTAGCCCGATCAGGGCTAAACCTCAGATTTTGTTGGTGAGGGGATCGGTGATGGTGGCATGGTTCCCATCTCCCCCTCGGTAGGGGACTGTTATCTCCTGCCCGCAGCACGGATCCCCTCACCAGCAAAATCTGAAGTTTAGGTGGCTTGCGCTCACCTAAGCCTTCGATTTTGCAACCTCTCCCACAAGGGGGAGAGGGGACGCCAAACTTTCAAAAACCCCAAGCTTCGCCGCCGGCCGGGATCATCTCCCTCCGGGTCGGGTCATGCTTGTCTCGGACGAGGCGCCAGAAGCAACCTGTCTAAGTAATGTATGTGGCTCCTTCCGGCGCCTCGTTCGGCGTCTATTCCCGCTGCATGCGTCTCTCTGGCAAGGCGGCGACGGTCCTCTGTCATCCTCGGGCGTGACCCGAGGACCGAGGATTGACCGGGCGCGGGTCCGGCTTTGGCAGAGTCCTTCCGAAGAAGTGTCTGCCAGAGCCTGGCCGGTGGCCCGGGAGGTTCCCGTCGGATGGTGCACCATGCCGACCGGGACCCTCGCCCGGGGGATGCGGCCCTGGTCATTTCCGACCTCGGCCCTCATCCCCGCCGTTCTGTTCGCCCCGCCGCCTGGGATCTTCGCGACGGCACGGGCGCCTTGTCTGTGTGCCTCTGAGGCACGTCCTTCCGATCGGGGTATCCAGATCAGGGGCATCCGACCCCGTCACCTTCGTATCCAGCCCCACGTCCGGAGGGAGACCGTTGCAGCGGGCCGAGGATTTGTGCCTGCGAGAGCACGCCACCCCGGCGCCGGCCCCGCCTCGCCTGACATCGCATCGTCAGGTGTATCCGAGGGCGGGACAGCGTTGAGTCTACGGGAGGAAAAATGGGCGGGGATGAAAAAGCATGTCGGGGTTTGATTTTGTTGGGAAATCGCTGCGGGGCGTCCCCCTCCGACTCCGGGAGTTGAGGGATTTTGGGACCTTGCGTCCAGTTTATCTCAAACAAATAAACCGTCTTTGCTGGACCAACGTAGGTCGCTTCTGCTGATAGTCTCTCCTTGTGCATCAAAAGTTATTTCATGAATGACATTCTCGCAATCAACTGACGTTGCCGCTCCCGCACAGAAAATCTCTATGCCCTTTTTCGTTATCTTGGTGGCCTCATGGGTATGGCCACACAAAATATTCTTTACTCTTGCAGTTCGGGCGGCCTTTAGAAGTTCTTGCCAATCAGAGAGCTGGAGATACGATTTTACGTCGTCATCGTAAGGTGCGAAATGGACTATCCATAGCGCAACAGACTTGCGCTCATCTACTTGCATGTTTAAGAAAGTCAGCGTTCGCCTGACAAGTTCGGCTAGCGTATCTGAGTATACCTTTCCGCCGCCCCAAAGGTGTGCTCTATTGGACGCATCAGATTTATTGCGAAAGCCGAAATCTGCGTAAAACACGCCTAACGTGCTATTTTCCCCGCGAATAAACCGCTGCCCAACCCTGCGCAGATCGAATTTAGGCATAAAATCCGAAAATTTTAGCATAAAATGCATCCCGTTAGGATTAGCATTATTATCTGAATAGTTGTCGTGGTTTCCTGGGCACAAAATAGTTTTCGATTTGTCTACGCAGAAAACCGGCTTGCGTTTATTTCTCCATTTTTCTCTGGGCGCTGTGATTAAATATTCATGACAAACGTTATAATCAACGGCAGTTCCGCTTGTTGATAAATCGCCCGAAATCACCACAAGGTCATATTTTTCTTTGTTGTAATACAGGTGCCGCGATAGGCCGTCTAGCATCTCGGGGTGAAAACTTGCCGGATGCATTAGAGATGCAATACCGTTTCTGAACAAGCTTTTTGCAGTATCAATGTATCGCGAAGGCTGGCGTGACAACAGTGAATGGAAATTTCGGCGCGCCGGCGAAATGCAAAGATGTAGATCGGACACCTGTAGCAGCGTATAAATATCCATCAGATATCCATATCGAATACTTCGTTTTTAGATGTGCGTATATAATGTTTGGGTTCAGCTTTTAACTTTACTTCGACAGTGTCTCGAACGGCGCGGACTTCGCCCCATTCGCCACTCATAACTGCGCCAGTTTTGAAGAAAGCAAAAATTTCACTGCAGAGTATCGTCAAGAAGGATCCTAGATCTTTTGGTCTAATAGGAAATAAATCAACGATATCCCTCTCAATCGAAGATATAAAGTCGCCATTGGCATTGATTAGGCAGAAAGATACCGTTTCCCTCCCGCGCATGTGCTGAAATTCGCTAATTAAAAACGCGTTTAGTTGGGTCGAAAACTCCTTTTTAATCGTCGAGTTTTCGAAGAAAAGATTTTTTGCCCGGAACTTGTCCAGGTCGTCTTCCCTGTAGAATGAGATTCCGTCTTTCCAAAACTGAATAAGAGAACTGGATGGAACAAATGACTCCGACTGCCATAGTCGCAATTGTCCCGTAACGTGCGACTCGGTTTCCTCAGATATGTGTAAATCACTCGGCTTAATTGTGCGTACCCGACTTGCTTCAATGGTACGATTAATAGCAACTGGTATGGGCGAAATATATTCAACATCTCTGAGTTGTGTCGCGACTAACCTTCCGAGATTAATCGTCCATTTGAGCTCTGTCCGCGGTTCGCTGGATATTGTTTTCCAGCCCGCAAGCGCCCGTTCATGATGATTCTGCCGATCCCTAAGGTTTTCAGCCTTGGGATTGTATGCAGGTGAGTGCGCAACTCCCAGTCGGCGCCAAGCATTCCAATCTCTGTTTAGCTTATCTTCTATCTTATCGTGGTCCGCACCGATGCTTTGCGCTTCTAAGCTCGGAGGCATCAAATGTTCCGCCCTCATTCGGCCTCTCCGGAAGAGTCTAGTACAGGTATGAAAAGTCTACCGCTGCGCACAAGATCAATTTTTTTGTTTACGTCTCCGATTAGCCCGATGAGTTCCTTGAATTTTTCAACGCTTAACTGGATCACAATGTTCTTCTCATCGTCTCTAGTCGAATCAGTTATTATATTTAGCTGGATGATTGGAATTAATGCATCTATATCAGTTCTGTCTTTGTTGAAACTCGGACGCAAATCTACAAACGAGTTAAACGAAATAGCGCTAGCTATGAAGCCAGATTCCAGCCTCGATATTTTTTTATAGGTTTCGTGTGCCGGTAAATATTCCAGTATCTGTCGAAGCCTAGTATTCATTAGGGCTTTATCTATGCCGTCTCTTCGGTCGAGCGCCAGTTCGCTCATTATCGAATCAATCTTAGCGTCGAAATTCGATTGAGACTCGAATTTACTTTCTTCCAACTGGTTATAAAGAAATGCGAGTGCGCTGACTAAATATCCAATTGCATCTTCCCCAATTTCGAGGGAACCGCTCAATGTTTCACGCTGCTGATCATTTAGGTCAAATGACCTTCGGCCCTGCACCGCTTCTTTGAGCAAGGTGAACTGACTATCGCTTATTTCGCCGAGTATGGATACGACCTGAGCGAGTGAAGTAGGTGGCAAAATGGTATTTTGCATTTTTGCGCCATTCTCGAGTTTCTGGCTATTTTCTAAAGCGAACTCAGACTTGAGTGCAACACCCGTCAATTAATAATTCGTTGTCTCTTGAGAATCTAACGCCCCGGTCGCCCCGTTTTCCCCTTGGTGCGGCCCTTGCGCTTCTGATCCATCGGGTCCTCGTAGGAGCCGGCGCCGGAACGGGCGCGGATGATGGGGCGGGGGTCGTCGGACCCCCTTGAGCTTGGGGTGCCCCCCTCTGTCGCCTGCGGCGACATCTCCCCCACAGGGGGGGAGAGCGGGCTGCGGCTCGGCTCGGGCTTCGGCTTTTCCGGGATCTTGCCGGTCACCGGTTTTTCGGTGCGGCCGACGGTCATTTCGTCGAGGGTGTTCTTGCGGAAATAGGAACCTTCCGCGCCGGATTTCGGCAGGGGGACGGCGGTGTCGGTGCCGGGGCCCATGTCGTCGATATGGGGTTTTGAGAAATAGCTGCCCTTGCCCTCGGGTGTGCCGGATTTGTTGCGGCCGGAGGGGGATATGCGGGGTGCGTCGCCAGACCCCTCCCCAACCCTCCCCACAGGGGGGAGGGAGTCGGTCGCGGTTGCGGCGCCGTGGTCTCCCCCCTTGTGGGGGAGATGGCCCGCAGGGCCAGAGGGGGTCTTTTCTCCGCTGCTGCGGCCCTTGCCTCCTTCCACTGCCTTCGCCTCTTGCTTGGCGATCGGGTCGTCCATGGCGGCGAGTTCGGCGGCTTTGAGGCGTTTGATTTCGTCGCGCAGGCGCGCGGCGGTTTCGAAGTCGAGGTCGGCGGCGGCGTCGCGCATCTGTTTTTCGAGCGCGTTGAGATGGGCCTGGAGATTGTTGCCGACGAGGTGGCCGCCATCGGCGAAACCCTTGCCGGAGACGCCCGAGATGTCGGCGCGGACGTGGTCGCGTTCGTAGACCGAGTCCAGGATGTCGGAGATCTTCGCCTTGACCGATTCCGGCGTGATGCCGTGTTCGATGTTGTAGGCCATCTGCTTTTCGCGGCGGCGGGCGGTTTCGTCCATGGCGCGCTGCATGGAGCCGGTGATCTGGTCGGCATAGAGGATGACCTTGCCGTCGACATTTCGCGCGGCGCGGCCGATGGTCTGTATGAGCGAGGTTTCCGAGCGGAGGAAACCTTCCTTGTCGGCATCGAGGATGGCGACGAAGCCGCATTCGGGGATGTCGAGGCCCTCGCGCAAGAGGTTGATGCCGACGAGCACGTCGAAGGCGCCGAGGCGGAGATCGCGGATGATCTCGATGCGCTCCAGCGTGTCGATGTCGGAATGCATGTAGCGGACGCGCACGCCCTGTTCATGCAGGTATTCGGTGAGGTCCTCGGCCATGCGCTTGGTGAGCACGGTGACGAGGGTGCGGTAGCCCTTCTGCGCGGTTTCGCGGATCTCGCCGAGCACGTCGTCGACCTGGGTCTTGGCCGAGCGGATCTCGACCGGCGGGTCGATGAGGCCTGTGGGGCGGATGACCTGTTCGGCAAAGACGCCGCCGGCCGCTTCCATCTCCCAGTTGCCGGGGGTGGCGGAGACGGCGACCGTTTGCGGGCGCATGGCGTCCCATTCCTCGAAGCGCAGCGGGCGGTTGTCCATACAGGAGGGCAGGCGGAAGCCGTATTCGGCGAGCGTTGCCTTGCGGCGGAAGTCGCCGCGATACATGCCGCCGATCTGCGGGATGGTGACGTGGCTTTCGTCGATGAAGATCAGGGCGTTGTCGGGGATGTATTCGAACAGCGTCGGCGGCGGCTCGCCGGGCTTGCGGCCGGTCAAGTAGCGGGAATAGTTCTCGATGCCGGCGCAGGAGCCGGTGGCTTCGAGCATTTCGATATCGTATTTCGTCCGCTGTTCCAGCCGCTGGGCTTCGAGCAGGCGGCCGGCGCTCTCGAGCTCGGCGAGGCGGTGCCTGAGCTCGTCCTTGATCGCCTTGATGGCGCCGTTCAGCGTCGGGCGTGGCGTGACGTAGTGGCTGTTGGCGTAGATCTTCACCGACTTCATCTCGCCGGTCTTCTTGCCGGTGAGCGGATCGAATTCGGTGATGCTCTCGATCTCGTCGCCGAACAGCGTGATGCGCCAGGCGGCATCCTCCAGGTGGGCGGGGAAGATTTCGATCGTGTCGCCGCGCACCCGGAAGGAGCCGCGGACGAAGTTGATCTCCTGGCGCTTGTATTGCTGAGCAACGAGGTCGGCGAGCAGCTGGCGCTGGTCGATGCGGTCGCCGACCTGCATCTGGAAGGTCATGGCGGTGTAGGTCTCGACCGAGCCGATACCATAGATGCAGGAGACGGAGGCGACGATGATGCAATCGTCGCGCTCGAGAATGGCGCGGGTGGCGGCGTGGCGCATGCGGTCGATCTGTTCGTTGATCGAGGATTCCTTCTCGATGAAGGTATCCGAGCGCGGCACATAGGCTTCCGGCTGGTAGTAGTCGTAATAGGAGACGAAATATTCGACCGCGTTGTCGGGGAAGAAGTTCTTGAACTCGGAATAGAGCTGCGCGGCGAGCGTCTTGTTCGGCGCGAGGATGACGGCGGGACGCTGGGTTTCCTCGATCACCTTGGCCATGGTGAAGGTTTTCCCCGAGCCGGTGACGCCGAGCAGGACCTGGGAGCGCTCGCCCGAATTCAGGCCCTCGACGAGGTCCTTGATGGCGGTCGGCTGGTCGCCGGCGGGCTTGTAATCCGAGGCCATGCGGATCGAGATGCCGCCTTCGGACTTTTGCGGGCGGGCAGGGCGGTGCGGCACCCAGATCTCGCCATTCTTGAACAGCGGATTGCCGCTTTCGATGAGCTTGGAGAGCGCGTCGACGGTGGCCGTGACGGCGCCGGTGGCGAGCGATTCTGCTTCTTCCAGCGAGACATCCATGCCGGCGATCGGATTGAGGCCGGCGGCGGCGCGTGTCTTCGGGTCGGAGGAGGCGCCGATGGAGACGCCGCGGGAGGTTTTCGAAGCGGTGGTGTGCTTCGCTGTGGTGGATTTCTGCGCCTTTTCCAGCGCTACCTTTTCGGCATGCTTGCGCGCTTCCACCTCGATCTTCTTGCGATGCTTGCCGGCCTTGGAGGCGAGTTCGCGCTGGGTCTCGACCGTCGAGGCCTCGGCTTCCGCCTCCAATTGCTTCACCCAATCCGAAACCGAGCCGGAGAGCGGCGCGCCTTCGAACGGAGCTTGCGGGGCTTCCTCGAATGCATTCGAGGGGGCGGAGGATTTGGGAGACTTGGCCATGGCCGGAATATGGAGAAGGGCGGCGGCAAAGGGAAGGGGCGGGGGTGGGATAATCAGAACAAAAACGCAACAGGGGCCACGGGTTATGGCCAACGTGGTGGCAGGAGGGTGTCTGCTCCTGCTGACTGTCTCACGCCACCGACAGATGCGCCGTCTTGCGCTTGCGTTTCGCCGTCGTGGCCTGGTGTTCGGCGATCCAGGTGGCGAGTGCCCTGGGGGGCATGGGGCGCGCGAAGAGGTAGCCCTGGGCCATGGTGCAGCCGAGGCGGGCGAGGACGGTTGCGTCTTCGGCGGTTTCCACGCCCTCGACGACGATGTCGAGACCGAGGGACTGGCCGAGGCTGACCATGGCGGTGATCAGTTTCTGGTTGGTTTCACTGCGCGCGACATCCTTGACGAAGCTGCGGTCGATCTTCAGACGGTCGACTTTCAGGCTGATCAGGTAGGCGAGCGAGGAGTGACCCATGCCGAAATCGTCGACGGCCAACTTGTAGCCGGCCTCCTCCAGTCGCTTCAGCTGTGCATCGGCGAGCGCCGGGTCGAGGATGGCCTCCTCGGTGATCTCGATCTCCAGCGCCGAGGGGGAGACGGCATGGATGGCGGTGACCTCCTCCAGCATGTCGGCGACGGAATAGAGGGCGAATTCGCGCGGCGACACGTTGAGGGCGACGGTCGCGCCCGTCAGGCCCAGCTCCGGCAGCTTGCGGGCCAGGGCGCAGGCATCGCCGGCGATGCGGGCGGTCAACCGTTCCGAGAGATGCATGGCCTGGGCGGCGTTGACGATGTCCGGTGGCGCAATGAAGCCGAGCTGCGGATGCTGCCAGCGGACGAGCGCCTCGAAGCCGGTGATGCGGCGGGTAGAAAGGTCGAGCTGCGGCTGGAACCAGGCGCCGAGAGCGCCGCTGTCGATCGCGGCACCGAGATCCTGCTCGATCACGCGTTTGCGCTCCGCATTGAGCCGGAGTTCGGGATCGAATTCGCCCAGCTTGCGACGGTCGCCGCGTTTCACTTCGTAGAGCGCCATGTCGGCACAGATCAGCAATTCTTCGGCGGTGGCGGCATGCTCCGGATAGGCGGCGAGACCGACGCTCAATCCGACCGTTGCGCGGTGCTGTCCCCAACTGACCGGCATGCGGCTGGCTTCGAGCACATTGGCCGCATGGGTGCGGGCGCGATCGAGCGCGTCGGCGCCGGAGACGATGACGGCAAATTCGTCGCCGCCGAGGCGGGCGATCAGGCTGCCGTCGGCGACTTGCTTTTCGATCCGTGCGCCAATCTCCCGCAGCAAGGCGTCGCCGGCACTGTGGCCGAGCGTGTCGTTGATCGCCTGGAATCGTTCGACATCGAAGATCAGCAAGGCGACCGTCTCGCCCAGCACCGCAGCGCGGGCGATGTCGCCGTTAAGGCGGCCGTGAAAAAACACCCGGTTTGCCAGACCCGTCAGGATGTCGCGGTTGGCGAGGGCTTCAAGCCGGGTGTTCTGACGCAGGATGTCGCTGTTGGCGCGGGTCAGACTGTCCGCCAGCGCGGTTGCTTCATGGCGGGCGATCTGGCTGTTGATGAAGATGCGTTCGGCCCAAATGCTGCGGCGAATGAACACGGAAATCAGGATCGTTAGGCCCACGGCCACCAGCAGATCAGCGGTCTCTCCGTGACGAACGAGAGCAGTCATCAGAGCGGTGAGGATCGGCACAGAATAGGCAAGAGCCAGGGGCGTATAGCCGATATGCTTGACGATCGAACCGGTTGCCATGCCGCCCATCAGGACCAACAGCGGGGTGTGCTGTCCAAGCGGCGCAAAGTTCGGCACAACGAAGGGGAGGGTTGCCCAGGCTGATCCGAGGGCGAAGGCGCCTGTAGACAAGATGGAGAGGCTGTGGCGGGGGTTGGTGCGCAGCGTGCCTGCCCGGCGCAGCCGATGCAATGACAGCGAGCGAGCACCGATGATCCCCACCGACATGCAGAACCACAGCGCGACCGGCCAGCGGAGCTCTCCCTGGTGGTGAAGGATCAGCAGGACGAAGACGAGGGAGACGAGGTTGAAGAGAAGAGTTGAGCGATGGCCGCGTTCGATATCCGCCACTTGGGCTTGCAGCACCTCAGGGGGGAATCCGCCATTTCGGCTTATGTGAAAACCCATACTCAAACGCCTAACTTCATCGCAATAGGCAAGCAATAACAACAATGATTTAACGGCCAGTTACAGGTCTGGCTCGGATTTTTCCTAAAAGTAACAGGCCAGTTCTCGCAGGCAACGTCGCGAAAAACCGCAGCCGGCGATGACCATCTGTGGTTGATCTTGCGGAACGCTTTGGGTGGTCCGTCTTGCTGTCCCGGGTTGCAATCGCCGCGCCGCAGACGAGACGAGGGCTATCGGCTGGCCGTCTGTGCTTGGCCTGCCTTGCAAAAACCGCGATGATGGAACCAGAGTCGGCAACCGCCGTTTCCTCGTGTCTCTTCTTTTCCCGGTGTTTCCATGCCCACATTCTCCCCCGCTGCTCTCTGGCCGATCCTCCTGCTGTCGGCTTCCAATATCTTCATGACCTTCGCCTGGTATGGCCATCTCAAATACAAGACATCGGCGCTTTGGGTCGCCATTGTCGCCAGCTGGGGGATCGCTTTCTTCGAATATTGCCTGGCCGTCCCCGCCAACCGCATTGGGTCTGAGGTGTATTCGGCGGCGCAGTTGAAAACGATGCAGGAGGTGATCACCCTCATCGTCTTTTCCGGCTTCTCGGTCTTCTTCCTGAAGGAAAGCCTGACGATCAACCACGCAATCGGCTTTGCCCTGATCGCAGCGGGCGCGGCTTTCGTGTTTCGCGGGTAAGGAGAAGGCGCGGCTTTGTCAGCCGCGCCCTTCCGTCTGACAGTTTCGGCGTTCCTCAACGGTGCGCCGGCACCGTTGCTGTTTCGATCCGCCAGGCGGGCAGGACAATGGCGAGCATCAGCACCGTGTTGAGCAATACGTTGACCGTGGCGCCAGCGACGAAGGAGCCGGTGCTGTCGACGAGGAACCAGGCGAGTGTCGCTTCGATCAGCAAAAGGCGCGCGAGCCTGGGATCGACCGGGAGCAGCCGGTCGACGACGAGCCACATCATCACGCCCCAGCCAACCATAACGCCGCCGCCTATGGCAGCAAGCGCACGGGCGGCTTGATTGTCGAGCGTCTGTTGGCCATCAACCGGCCAGAAGACGATATCGGCGAGCCAGGTTGCGGGCAGCGCTGTAGCAGGGTGGACGCCCAAGGCCACGAGCAGGCCGAGGAGCACGACGAAAAAGCTGTTCAGTTTCAGCCAGGTTGATGTGAATTCGGCGGACATCTGCGGTCTTCCTTCTTGGTTGCGATGGAGCGACCATGCGGAGCGGGACAGACTGCCGCAATTACCGCTGAGGTAAGTGACGGCATTGGCTGCGCGTGGCAGACAGTTTGGAGAGCTCGCTTCAAAAGAGGTATGTCATGGGATTGGAATTCGGCGGCCACCTCCGGAGCTGGCGTGGCAAGCGGCGCATGAGCCAGTTGCAGCTGGCACTCGCAGCGGAGGTCTCCGCCCGCCATATCGCCTTTCTTGAAACCGGGCGGGCTAAACCCAGCCGACGCATGGTGCTGCGACTGGGAGATGCCCTGGACGTGCCAAGGGCCGACCGGAACCTGATGCTGGATGCGGCGGGCTTTCGCGCCGCCTATGCCAGCCGTCCCCTGGATAGCGCGGCCATGGAGCCGATCCGCAAGGCGATCACCCATATGATCGAGGGGCATTCGCCCTATCCCGCCTTCGTCTTCGACCGGCACTGGAAGGTGCTGGATGCCAATGCCAGCGGTCGCGCCATGCTGGCCGGCTTCGGGCTGGATGCCGGCGACAATTTCATCGATTTCCTGCGCGTGCCCGGACGAGGTCCTGACCTGGTGGAAAACTGGATTGAGGTGGCGCATCATCTGGCCGCACGGTTTCGGCTGGAGAGCGCGCATCTCGGCGGTGATCCGGTGCTGGAGCGGGCGGCAACCGAGCTCGCCTTCGGGCAGGAGCAGCAACATGACGAGCCGGCCAAGGGTGGTGACCTGCCGCCCGTCCTGACCGTGCGCTTCCGGCTTGGCGGACAGGTCTATCCGATGTTTTCGACGATGACGCAGTTTGGCACGGCCGAAGACATTGCGCTGGCGGACATCAAGATCGAGATGTTCTTTCCGACGGATGTGGCCTGCGAGGCGCTGTTTCGGCAGATGGCGGCCGGGTGAGCCTTGTCAGGCTTCCGGCACCGGCGTGGGCTTGCCTTCGGCATTGAGCGCGACCATGACGAAGGTCGCCTCGGTCACCTTTTCCATCACATGCGTGAGGTAACGCTGGGCCCAGGTTTCCACCTTCAGGGTCATCGAGGTGCGGCCGACGCGGCTGATCTCGGTGTAGACGCACAGCGTGTCGCCGATCTTGACCGGCATGGCGAACGCCATTTCCTGGACGGCGGCCGTGACGACGCGGCCTCGCGCACGCTCGGCTGCCCTGATGCCGCAGGCGAGGTCCATCTGGGCCATGACCCAGCCGCCAAAGATATCGCCCGCCGCATTGGCATCGGCCGGCATGGCGAGCGTTCTGAGCGTGAGTTCTCCCGTGGGGGCGGCGGTGGATTGCAGCATGAGATTCGGATCCTGTCTTTCGATGCAGTTGGGACTTCAGAGCCCGGCCCCCGACTTGCGCCAACTGTTATTTTTAACGGGTGAAAATAAGCCCCTCAGATTTGACATTCGCAAATTTAGAAAATCAGAAGGCGCAAATATCAAACTTTATGCAATTGTGACATAAGCCCGAGGTCTCTGCATGAAATCCATGTCCCTGTCGGTTCGACTTTACGCGCTGGTTGCCATCGCGTTGACCGTGCTGGTTGCCACGCTGACCTACAGCCTGTTCAACGCCTATGATGCCCTGACCCAGGAGCGGCGCGCCGGTCTTGCGCAGATCAATGATAACGCTATCGCGATCTTCAACAAGTATTACAAGTTGGAGCAGGAGGGCAGCCTGACGCGGGCGGAGGCGCAGGAGCGTGCGAAAGAGGTGGTTGCGGCCATGCGCTATGCTCCGGATGGCTATCTGTGGATCAACGACATGCAGCCGGTGATGGTCATGCATCCGATCAAGCCCGAACTGAATGGCAAGAACCTCAGCGAGAACAAGGATCCGAACGGCAAGCATCTGTTCGTCGAGTTCGTCAATACGGTGAAGGCCAACAAGGAAGGGTTCGTCGACTATTACTGGCCCAAGCCAGGCTTTGACGCGCCGGTCGAGAAGTTCAGCCATGTCATCGGCTTTGAACCGTGGGGCTGGATCGTTGGCACCGGCGTTTACTCCGACGACCTCGCGGCCCTGTTTCGTCGGACAGCGACGGAGTATGCGATCATTATCGGCATCTCCATTCTCGCCATCCTCTTTTGCGCCACCATGGTGGTTCGCAGTGTCGTGCAGCCGATCAACCGGCTGAAGTCGGCGATGAGCGACATCGCGGACGAACGGGTCGATACCGCGATTACCGACGCCGACCGGAGCGATGAAATCGGCCGGATGGCGCAGACGCTGCAGGTTCTGCGCGACAGTGTGCGGGATCGCATCACCATGCGCAACCGCGAGGTGGAGCGGCAGGAGAGCCTGAACGGCGAGCGGGCTCGCAACGAAACACAGCTTCGCACGGCGGCTGAGCGGCAGAGCCATGCGATCGATGCGATCGGTTCTGCGCTGGCACAGCTGGCTGACGGCGATCTCACGGTTCAGATCGACGCACTCGGCGCCGACTACGAAAAGCTGCGGCACGATTTCAATCGCGCCGTCCAGTCGCTGGCCGGTGTCATTTCAGCGATCAACCAGACCAGCGACGTGGTGACGTCTTCGGCCGGCAACATCAGTGAGGCGACCAACAATCTTTCGCGCCGGACCGAGCAGCAGGCAGCAGCCCTGGAAGAAACGGCCGCCGCTCTGGACGAGATCACCGCGACCGTGCGCACGGCCGCCGAACGCGCCAACGAGGCGCGCCAGATGGTGGCCGAAACCAAGACCAGCGCCAACCGTTCCGGTGAAATCGTGCGCAACGCGGTCGACGCCATGGGGCGGATCGAGGGGTCGTCGCAGAAGATCAGCCAGATCATCTCGGTGATCGACGAAATTGCCTTCCAGACCAACCTTTTGGCGCTGAATGCCGGGGTCGAGGCGGCCCGTGCGGGTGAGGCAGGTCGGGGTTTTGCGGTCGTGGCGCAGGAAGTGCGCGAGCTCGCACAGCGCTCTGCCAATGCGGCGAAGGAGATCAAGGTTCTGATCAGCGCATCGGCGGCCGAAGTTGATACCGGGGTCGGGCTGGTCCGTGCGACCGGCGAGGCGCTGGTGGAGATCGAGGCGCTGGTGAACCGCGTGAACGACAGCGTCAACACCATTGCGACCGCTGCCAAGGAGCAGGCGACGGGGCTCGCCGAGATCAATACCTCGGTCAACCACATGGATCAGATGACGCAGCAGAATGCGGCCATGGTCGAGGAAACCTCGGCGGCCGGCCAGTCTCTGGCGGAAGAGAGCTACAATCTGCGCCAGCTGCTGTCGCGCCTGAAGGTGAATGCCGCACAGGCTGTGGCAGGGCATCGCCGGGCGGCTTGAGGATCGCTGACAACAAGAACGGGGCCGGCGGAGCAATCTGCCGGCCCTTCATTTTGCGCGGGTATGCCGACGATTTCCGTTCATGGCACATTAAGCGGAGATGACGTATGCTGCCTTCAGTTGTCCCATACCGGGCCATCGAGGGTGAAATGAGTTTTGTGTTTTCGTCCCTTGGCTGCCGACTGACGGTGGCTGTTTTCTCCGCTCTGACGGTTGCCGGCTGTTCCGGCAGTGATCGCATTCCGCTGGCCGAGATTGGCGGGGGGCCGCGGGCGGGTGACCAGCTGATCGGCAAGGTGGACCGGACACGCGACGGGCGCGTGCTTGTCGGGAGGATCGGGGATCCTCGGGCGGAAGCGGCGGCCTATGCACCCGCGCCGACGGCGCAGAATGCCGGCAGCGCCGGGATCGATTACCTCGACACACCCAATCTTGCCGGTACCAGCGCTGTGCAGGCCGCACCTCTGACCGCACCCCTGGCCGCAGCCGCGGAGGCATCGGCGGTCGATGGGGGTGAGGGTGCGACGGAGGGTGCGGTGACCGCCATGGCGATCCCCGAAGGTGGCGTCAACATCGACGGGGAACTGGGGATCGGGACGTCAGCGACGGTTTCAGGCGCGGGTTACGTCGATGGGACGAGCCCGGTCGGCGTGCAGCCGCAGCTCGTCACGCGGAATGGCGCAATGGCGATCGCCGAGGGGAATACCAGCCAGCCCGTCGTCGACGGGATCGGTTTCGACGAGCCGACGCAGATCGTGACGGGGCCGAGCGGGCCGCAGCCGGTTGTCGAGGAGACGCAGGTGGCCGAGCAGATGCCGGAGGAGGGCGGGATCCTGCCGCTTTCCGTCGATAGCGGCAGCTCCGGCATGGACGAACAAGGTGTCTCGGGCACCCGCCGATCGGCGGCTGCCGCATCGCCGGTCAGGGCGCCGGCGGGCAAGGATTGTTCGCTCTATCTCGACAAGCGGAATTGCCGCTGAGGCAGCGCCCGACAATTTCTGTCATTCGCCAAATGCCTTATCCTGGCTTTGGCTTGGAGCAAATCAGCCTCGCTGTCGGCGGGACCGTACCGCTGCGGGCCGGGGCAGGCTTGTGGGACGGGCGGGGAGCGCCTAGAGGGGGTCGGCGTCTGCCGCGTCTTGTGCTTCTCACGGGACGGTCGCGGAAGGCTTGTCCCTGCCGCCTGCAGACCATCCGTGAGAGGCGGCCCAGTTTTCCGGAGTGCCCCCATGCCACCGATTGCCGATATCCTCATGTTCGCCGCCATGCTCGCGGTCGCCGGCGCGGTGGCGGGGCTGTTGGCCGGGGTGTTCGGGATTGGCGGTGGCGCGGTGCTGGTGCCGGTCTTCTACCAGGTGTTCGGTTATGCCGGCATCCCGGAACATGTGATCATGCATCTGGCGGTCGGGACCTCGACGGCGCTGATCGTGCCGACCTCGATCCGCTCGTTTCGAGCGCATCAGGCGCGCGGGGCCGTCGACAGGGATCTGCTCAAGGGCTGGGTGATCGCGGTGCCGCTCGGGGCGCTGCTTGCGACCGTTGTCGCCGCCTATGTGTCGAGTGCGGGTCTGCGGCTGTTTTTCGCGTGTATGGGGCTGGTGCTGGCGGCGCGCATGCTGTTTCTCTCCAACCGGTTTCATCTCGGCACCGAGCTGCCGGGCCAGCCTTTCCGTTTCCTCGTCGGCAGCGCGATCGGGCTTTTTTCCGGGCTGATGGGGGTCGGTGGCGGGGTGTTCAACAACACATTCATGACGCTTTACGGACGGCCGATCCACCAGGCGGTGGCGACGTCCTCGGGCGTCGGCGTGCTGATCTCGATTCCGGCCTTTCTCGGGTTCATCTATGCCGGCTGGGGCGATCCCGGCCTGCCGCCGTTCTCCACCGGCTTCGTCAACTGGATCGCTTTTGCGGTGATCTTTCCGATCGCCATGCTGGTCACGCCCTATGGCGCGCAGCTGGCGCATCGGATGAACAAGCGGCAGCTGGAGATGGGGTTTGCGGTGTTTTTGTTGTTTGTGTCGGTAAGGTTTTTCTGGAGTTTGGTGGGGTGAGCAGACGGGCATGCCGGCGGTCCTGATGCCTGACGCGCGGTCGTTTGCCGGCTTCCTTTTTCAATCGGCTAAATCTGTGCCTATCGGCTGAAATCCTCAGGCGCGCCTTGACCGGCTCCGACCGATTTCTCAATTTGCGCTCCCGATTGCTTCGTCGGCACAACGATATATTGCAGCGATTTTGCGAGTCAGCATGTCCATTTTCCGTTCCACTGCCCACCCTGCGCTGGCGCGCGTCAGCATCCTCCGGTCGGTGGGACGTGAGCGAACGGTTCGGGTAGGGCTGCTCCTGGTGCTGCCGGTCGCGGCGGCGATGCCGCTTGCGGAGGCGCGGGCGACATGTCTGGCGACGGGCAACATTGCCAGTGTGCAGTGCAGCGGGTCCGATATCCAGATGCAGGGCGGGACCGGGGCGTCGTCGCTCACGGTCACCGATGAGAGCCGGTCGTCGGTCGCGGTTCTCTCCAGCCCCTTCGACAGTGGCCCTTTCGTGCAGAGCCTGACCGTGGATGGGACCACCGTTCTCAGCCGGTCGGACTATCCCGCGCTCTACATGTACAGTTCTCAAGCGGACTGGGATGCGAACCTCTTCATCGGTGCGGATGTGAGCATCACCTCGGCAGGGCCGTTCGGTGCCGTCTGGCTGCGGTCCGAGAGCAGTGACAGCACGACTAGCAACGATATCGTGGTCAATAGCGCCGCGAGCGTGGTTTCCTATGGTGCAAATGCCGATGGGATTACCGCGACATCGAACAATGGTCGGGTTTCGATTACCAATGCCGGTGACGTCACTGCGGCGGGTGGCCGTGGCATTTACGCCGATGGTGGTTTCGCAAGCCTCAGCGACGTGACGGTGAGCATCAGCAACAGTGGCTCAGTCCACAGCTACCAGGCCGGTCTGCGCGCGATCAATTATCGCGGCACCACCGTCATCGAGAACGAGGGCACCGTCCGCTCGACGACCCGCCAAGGCATTATCGGCTGGTCGGCCAATGGCGGGGTCACGATCGACAACAGCGGTGTCGTCGTGGCCGATCACTATGACGCGGTCGTCGCGGCGGGGACGGGCGGCGATGTCTCTGTGACGAACAGCGGCAGCATCACCGCCAACAGGAACCTCAATCTCAGCCAGGTCAGCCCTGATTTTCACGCGATCAGCGCCTATACCGACGGCGCCGGTTCGGTCACGGTGTCGAATACCGCATCCGGTGCGCTGACGGCGCACTGGGATGCCGGGATGGCGGCCGCCAGTAGCAGCGGCGCGGTCACCATCACCAATGACGGTGCGATCGACGCGAAAACCGGCATCTATGCCGATAGCGACAGCGGCGACCTGGAGGTCCTGAACTCTGGTACTATCGAAGCCACCCAAAGCGGCATCGACGTGGACTGGGCGGGCAGTGCCTCGATCGTCAACAGAGGAACCATCGCCAGCGGCGTCACGGCTTTCGACATCGCCGATGGCGTGGATGCCGATGTCGAGAACAGGGCGGACGGGCTTGCCATCGGCGCTCTGCAACTCGGCACACTCGCCGGTCTCGAAAACGCCGGCACGCTGGTTCTGAAGCAAGGGGCAAGCCTTGCCGACTACGCCGGGACGGGAGCGGCCACGGGGAGCGTGATCGGCGGTCATTTCCGGCAGACATCGACGGGCAGCCTCGTCATGGCGGTCGACAGTGCCGCCAGCTATAGCACGCTTGCGGTCGGCGGCACGGCGGACCTTGCGGGCTCGCTCATTCTCAATGTCGGCTCCGGCTATAACGGCGCGTCGCTTGCCAATGTCATTTCCGCCAGCGGTGGGCTGACCGACAACGGGCTTTTGATCTCCGACAATTCACTGCGCTACAGCTTCTCCGCCCTCTATGACGCCACCAGCCTCGATCTCGTCGTCACGGACACAGGCATGACGACCATCCGCGCGGCCCTCGCCAACCGGATGCCCGGCGCGGTCGCTGCGGGCGACATCTGGGACGATCTTTCTGTTAGCGGTACCAATTCGCCTGAATTCAGTCTCGTCCTGCAGTCGATCCTGCAATCTTCGAGCGAAGACGAGGTGGCCTCCGCGCTTGCGGAGACGCTGCCGCTCGTCAATGGCGGCATGATGAGCGCCACCTTTGCGACGCTCGACCGGGTCAATGCCGTGATGCGCAACCGCATCACCTCGCTTTCCGGCCGCTTCGACCGTGGGGTCTCCTCGCTCACCACCGGCATCATCGCCCCCGTGACCGACACCGCGCCGACCGGCTCCTTCGCCGCCGACGCCCTCTCGGTCGAACAGCATGTCTGGCTCACCAGCTTTGCCGGACGGGTGCGCCAGGATGGGGCGACGGGCATGTCGGACACGCGGACCGACGGGCACGGCATCATCGCCGGCATCGACGGCAGCATCGGCAACAGGACGGAGCTTGGCTTTGCGTTCGCCTGGTCCGGATCCGATCTGGCAACCGCCGGCGGGCCAGAGCAGGGCGCCAATGCCGACACCTACCAGTTCGCCGTCTATGGCCGCCACGATCTCGACGGTGGGGCCGGCCTGCTGTTCCAGGCGGATGTCGGCCGCAGCTTCATCGACGGCTATCGGGTCGTCGATGCCATCGATGCGACGGCACGCTCCAGCTATGCCTCGGATTTCGCCCATGCGGGCCTCGGGCTCGACCGGACGTTCGCGCTCGACGAGGTGACGCTGTTCAGGCCCTCGGTCTGGCTCGACTATACCGCCATGACGGACGATGCCTATGCCGAAACCGGGGCTGACGACCTGAACCTCCTCGTGCGCGGGCGCCATCGCGACGCGCTGGTTCTCGGGGCGAGTGCGGCGCTGACCCATTCCCTGACTGACCGTGTCTCGGTGGATATGACCTTCGGGGCGGGCTATGATTTTCTGCGCAAGGCAGACAGCATCGACGCGGCCTATGAGGGCGCGCCGGACGATGTCTTCACCACCACCGGCGGGGCGAAGTCACCCTGGCAGATGGAGGCCTCGCTGGCCGTCACCTACAACGACCCCACCGGCCTCGGCCTGACCGCCCGCTACGACGCCTGGCATCGCGGCGACGCTTTTGGCCAGTCTGCCGGGCTGGAGTTTTTCAAGCGGTTTTGAGGGGCGCGGGGAGCTTGCCGCCGGCTTCCAGCAAATGGATTGCCTTTGCGGTGATCGTTGCGATCGCAATGGGGGGTACGCCCTAGGTCGCACAGCTCAACAAACGGCAGCTGCAGATCGGTTTTGCGGTGTTTCTGCTGTTCGTGTCGGGAAGGTATTTCTGGAGATTGGTTGGGTGACGCGGATTTTTGGAGCTACCTCTACGCCGACAACATTGTGACGGAGGCCCGCGCAGGCATCCGCCGTTATCTGTCGTTAGATTTGCGCGCTTTCATAGTGATCGTGAACGAAAACCAGTGCCTTCTTTTCGGCTGCCGTGAGCCGGATATTTTCGGGGGTTCGCTTGCCCAATCTAATTCGACGTTCAAGGCCCAACAAGGTGTTGTGCATACTGATTGGCAGGGGCTCCACCGAATCTATTTCGCCGCCATTGTGGGTGTCTGATGCAACAGCCAAGCCCGCTGTCCGGTCAAATATGTAGATCTGCTGCGTGGTGATGCGCCGGCAGTGAATGAAGTCGTTGTCTACGGCCGTTACCAAGCAAATGAGGCTAGCGTTGGCGCTATTCCTGGCGTGGATTAGATCTCCTGCTGCAACCAATTGAAGAAAGTCCCCTCTTCCCCGCCGGTCTTCTAACGGCAGATAATGATCTTCTTCCATGTGAAGCCCTCCTTATGCGGTTCAATCAGGCAGGAACGGTGCTAGTGCTTATTTTGCACTCCATCACTCATGCCACAAAAGCTGAGGGTCTTAACAGTGCCAACGATCAGCCCTCATCCTGAGGTGGGAGCCTAAGCGACCCTCGAAGGAAGAGGGCGGGTGGGTCTGGGGCCTCGATCCTTCGAGGCCCGCTTGCGCGGGCACCTCAGGATGAGGGGTGACGTGAGGTGCGCGGCTGCTGCCGTACGGGGAGACGTAGTGCTCGGGCAAAGACCCCTCCCAAACCCTCCCCACAAGGGGGAGGGCTTAACCCAGCCGCGCCCTTTGTGGCTTGTGGCTTACACCACCACGCCCGTCCGGTTGCTCGACATCGTCAGCTTCCGTTCCGCGCGCTCCTGCTGGGGGGAGCGGTTGTAGAGTTCGCGGTAACACTTGGAGAAGTGCGAGGCGGAGACGAAGCCGCAGGCGACGGCGACTTCGACGACGGGCATGGAGGACTGGACCAGCAGGTGGCGGGCGCGGTCGAGGCGGATTTCGAGATAGTAGCGGGCGGGCGAGCGGCCCATTTCCTGTCTGAAGAGGCGCTCGATCTGGCGGCGCGAGAGGCCGGCGTCGTCCGCGATTTCGAGGAGCGACAGCGGCTCTGAGAGATTGGCTTCCATCAACTCGATGATCTGCAGCACCTTGGAATTCTGCACGCCGAGGCGAGCCCTGAGTGGAAGCCGCTGGCGGTCGTTGGCGGAGCGGACGCGATCGGTCAGGTGCTGTTCGCAGACGCGGTTGACGAGCCCTTCGCCAAAATCCTGGCCGATCAGGTTCAGCATCATGTCGAGCGAGGCAGTGCCGCCGGCGCAGGTGTAGAGATTGCCGTCGACTTCGTAGAGGTCGGCATAGACTTCGGCCTGGGGGAAGGTTTCGGAGAAGCCGGGCAGGTTTTCCCAATGGATGGCGCAGCGCTTGCCGTTCAACAGGCCGGCCTGGGCCAGCACATGGGCGCCCGTACAGAGCGAGCCGACGGCGACATTGCGGTTATAGGCTTCGCGCAGCCAGGCATTGACCGACTTGTTGTTGAACTCCTCGACATAGATGCCGGAACAGACGATCGCCATGTTCGGGCGGTTTTCGCCGCCGAGGAAACGGCGCTCGTCGGCGAGCGAGGAATTGACCTCAATGCCGATGCCGGAGGAGGAATAGACCTTCTGGCCATCGACCGAAGCGAGGCGCCATTCATAGGCGGAATACCCCAGCATGCGGTTTGCAATGCGCAGCGTCTCGATGGCGCCAGCAAAGGGCAGGAGGGTGAAATGCGGTACGAGGAAGAAGACGAGCGAACGCTTCTTGGTCTGCGTCGGTAGCTTGCTCATGATGGTGCCGATGTCCTTGCTGCCGTTCCCTTGTTTTCCGGCATGCTCGGCTGGAAACGGGCGGCGGGATGTTCATTTCACGACATTGTCATGAAATCGCGCGCCGTGAAAGCGGCGCGGGTCGCCCGGAAGCGACATTTTTGGCAGTTTTCCCGCTTGCGACGCCGTATCTCGGCTGATGACGATCGTCAGTTCGGGAGGTGTTGAAAAAGCAACGGCTTCGCCGTGTGGCAGGTCATGGGCGGAGTGCCGCGGTTTTTTCCGTTTGCGACGCGGCGGGGCGGCGCGTCGCAAACGGTCCGGGCGTGGATCAAGCTCAACGGGCGGTGTCGCCGGCAGGCCAGCCCAAGTCCTTGCGCAGATCGAAGGGCATGGCTTCGAGGGCGCGCTGTTCGAGACGCCGGCGGCGGCTTTCGGCGAACGCGTTGGCGAGACCATGCAGTTTCGTCGCGAGCCGGCCGGCCACGCGGGCAGCCATGTCGCCCAGCGTCGGGACGGCGGGGGCGGTGCGGGTGATCTCGGTATCGCAGCAAACCATGGTCATGGTCTTCATCCTTTTCGGGTTCGGCGGCCCCGGCTTTCCTGTGGCTCCGGGCCTGAGGTTATCATCGGCTTTTCTGTTCCATCACTCAAACGAATGTTTTTGATGTCTATCATTCTGAAATCTGATCGATTGCCGATGGCAGGTGAGGCCGAGATCGTCCCGCAGCGCGGGACCGAGAGGGGCGAGGTCCCTGCGGGTGGCCTTGCGCGTCGTGCGTCGGTCGTTTTCCCGGATGCCGGCGGCGATGATCGATTTCAGGCAGTGAAACGGGCGCTGGAACATGGCGTTATCCCTTGCTTCGGTTCTGGTGGGAGAAGGATGGGCCTGGATTGACATTCAATCAAACGCAATAGTATCGTTTTCATGTTCAATTTTGTTGAAGGTCTAGGGTCATGACATTGATGCTGCGCCAGCCGCTCCCGCTTCTCGACAACGATGTTCTGCGGACCTTCGTGGCCATTGCCGAAACCGGCAGTTTCACCAGTGCTGCGGACAGGGTCTATCGAACGCCCTCGGCGGTCTCGATGCAGATCAAGAAGCTGGAGGAGCAGCTCAATGTGACGCTGTTTCTGCGCGATGCGCGCTCGGTGACGCTGACGGAAAGCGGCGAGGTTCTGCTGCCCTATGCGCGGCGGATGCTGGCCCTGTCGAACGAGGCGGTCGGGCGTTTTCGCATGCCGGAGATGAAGGGGGTGGTGCGGCTCGGCGCACCCGACGATATCGGCGAGCGTTTCATGCCGACGATCCTGCGCCGCTTTGCCGAGCTTTATCCGCTGATCATGGTGGATCTGACGGTCGATACATCCGGCGCTTTGCGGCGGCGGCTGGCCGAGCAGCGGCTCGATCTGACGCTGATCAACTGCGCGCCGGGCGCGGTCGTACATGAGGGCGAGGTGATCCATCAGGAGCAGCTGGTCTGGGCCGGCGCCAAATGTGGCACGGCGCATTTGCGCGATGCGCTGCCTGTGTCGATCTGGGAGGATGGCTGCTGCTGGCGGGCGGATGCGCTGGCACGGCTCGAAAAGGACAGGCGGCCCTACCGCATCGCCTATCTCTCGGCCCATACCATGGCGCAGCGGGCGGCCGTGATTGCCGATCTTGCGGTGGCGCCGCTTCCGCGCAGTTACCTCACCGACGACATGACGGCGCTCGGCTCCAAACACGGGCTGCCGGAGCTCGGGTCTTTCGAGGTCAGACTTTTGACCGGCAAGGAGACGTCGGAGACCATCCAGGCGGTGGCCGACAGCGTGCGTTATGCGTTTTCGGAGATGATCGGCATGGCGGCGTGAGCGGACGGGATCGGTAAGCGCTTGGCGATTTTTGAAATTAGGAAATTGCCAAAATACGTTTGGGCCAATAGGCATCAGGCATTAGGATTTTGGTGCGAATGAATGATGAGACGAAGCCCCTGAGGCTCGAAGATTTTGCGGGCCAGGCTTACGACAAGCTGCGGTATGGCGACACGGATCGGCAGGGGCATGTCAACAATGCGGTCTTTGCGACCTTCATGGAGACGGGGCGTGTGGAGCTGATCTACAATCCTCAGGATCCGCTGCTGGATGAGGGCTTTTCCTTCGTCCTCGCCAAGCTCGACATCGATTACATCGCCGAGGTGCTTTGGCCGGGCACGGTGGAGATCGGCACGCGGGTGGTCCGCGTCGGGCGGTCGTCGGTGACCATGCAACAGGCGGTGTTTCAGGGCGGCAAATTGTGTGCGTCGGCCGAGACGGTGGTGGTGCATTTCGACCAGACGACGCGCAAGTCGCATGCGTTTTCACAGGCGCAGCGGGCGAAGCTCGAGGGGTGGATCTCTGTTGACTAGTGGATCGGGTGCTGGCGTAGAACCGAGAGGCCGCGCCAACACCGATCACCGAGGCGCTAAGGATTGACCGAAAGCGCTTCGGCGAGAAAGCCGGTGACGACGGATGCGATTTCCCGGTGGATTTGCTCACGGCTACGGTTTCCGCCATCCTTGCAGACAATCCCGTCGCCTGGCGTTTCCTCCTCGATCAGCGCCACCGCACCGGGCTTGCAGAGCTGCATGAAGCTGAAATGCATGGCGTCGGGGGCCGTCACAGAGGTGGTGGATGCGTCTGGAAGATGTTCCGCGAGATAGCCGCTTTCCAGTGCGGCCGGCATGTCGCCGATATCGGTGCCGGCCGCGATGACCAGGGCCCGAGCCTTGATCTCCGCCAGGCTTTGCGGCGAAAAACCGCGCGCCAGTCCGAGATCAAGCGAGACGAAGGCCCGGATGCGCGGATCGGCCAGGTCTTGCTCCAGATGCGGATTGGCAAGACCGAGTTCGCCCGCGAGGGCGCAAGCGCGGGGACTGCTGTCGATCTGACACTCTTTTGAGAAGCGCTGCGTTTCGAAACGGGCGCCGGCGAGGGCCGCCACGGTCCATCCGCCCAGCGAGTGCCCGATGGCGGCGATGCGGCTGTCGTTGACCGCGCCTGCGAGCTCCGTCCGTGTGGTCAGGGCATCGATCACGCGGCTCAGATCATGCGGGCGTTCCCACAGCATCGCGGCCCTGGCGGGGTCCCGGTCGAAAGTAGTGGTGCCGGGATGGTCGGGCGCGGCGACGATATAGCCCTGGCGCACCAGGGCGTGACCGAGCCAGCCGAGATTGCGCCAGCTGCCACCATAACCATGCGAGAGCACGACAAGAGGATGGTCGCCCGGCGCCGGCGCTGCATCGCGCCTGGCCGCATTGCCAAAGAAGACCTTGTTCTCGCCGATCGTTTCGACCGGGCCGTTTTCAGGGGTCGGATACCAGATGACGACATGCAGCGGGCGGGGGGTGTCCTGATCGATCTGGACGGCGCGAAAGCCGACCTGATCGGCGGCAGCGGTGACGGTGGCGAGCGACAGAAAAAACAGGCCTGTCGACATGAGAGACTTCAGCATCACGATCTCCTTGAGTGGATATGCTGAAGATCGGAATGCAGAACGATTGCGCGTTGCGAGACCTCGAACGCGATCGAGGACCTCAGAGATCGCGCAGAGGGCAAAACGGCCGCTAGAGGCCGGCGAGATGGTCCGTTTCGCCCAGCGTGACGACGGCGCGGCTCTTCCAGAACGCGTGTTCGGCCAGATGGGTGATGCTGCCCGAGGACACGGGAAAATTCACCCGCCCAAGGTTTTCGAGCGGCATGCCGATCCACCAGGCGATAACGAAGGTGAGCGCAAAGCCGTGGGTGACGACGATGTGGCAGTCGGCAGGATCGGTGAGGATCTCGTCCATGGCACGGTAGATGCGGGTTCCCGTCTGGCGTCGCGTTTCGGCGCCCTCGATGCCGCCGGTATCGTCCAGGCCGCCTTCTTCGGGCACGGGCAGGCGACGGGCGGTGAGCCAGGCCTGCGGCCGGCCTTCGGCGATGCCGCAGCTCATCTCGCGCAGATCCGGCGTCAGGCGAGCGGGGATTGAGAGACGGCGGCCGATGATCTCGGCGGTTTCGCGGCAGCGCAGGAGGTCGGAGGCGGTGAGGCTCGGGGAGCAATCGGCGGTGAGGTCGCTAAGGCGTGTGGCGATGGCCTCGGCCTGGCGGCGCCCGAGATCGGTCAGCGCCGTGTCGTACCAGCCGCCGACGCGGCCTTCGACATGATGAACCGATTGCGGATGAGTGACGACAAAGAGGTTTCGCATCGGTTGGTTCTCCTGTATTTCGGCTCGGTGCTTCTCGGCAAAAGACCGGTGTGGGTCAAGACCGGTGCGGTCAAGGCGGGTTGCCGGGCGATCATGCCCCTTGCCAGTCCGATAAGTCCATGCTTATTATAAGCCATGACTTATCACTTGAAGATCCTTCAGGCTCTGGCTGACGATACCCGGCGCGATCTGTTCGAGAAGATCGCCGTGCGGCCGCAGACGGTCGCGGATCTCGCGCGGGTTGTCCCCGTGTCGCAGCCGGCGGTGTCGCAGCATCTCAAGGTCTTGAAGGAGGCGGGATTGGTTGCAGACCGGGCAGAGGGGCGCCGGCGGATCTATGCGATCGATCCGAACGGGCTTGGGCCGCTGCGCGCCTGGCTCGATCGGTTCTGGGATCAACAACTGGCGGCCTTTCAGCGGGCTGTCGAAGAAGGGGACGAGAGATGAACGAACATCCGCAGATCAAGCCCGCGCCGATCGTCAAACGGTTTACCGTCAAGGCGGGCCGCGAACGGGCCTTCGACGTGTTTTCCGCTGGTATGGGCGACTGGTGGCTGAAGACGCATTCGCTGACCAAGAGCGGGGCGAAGACCGTTGTCATCGAGCCCCTTGCCGGCGGGCGCTGGTACGAGATCGGCAACGAGGGCGAGGAATGCGACTGGGGCCGGGTGCTGGTTTACGACCGGCCGGGGCGGCTGGTGCTCTCCTGGCAGCTCAACGGCGACTGGGTTTTCGATCCGGCGCTTCTGACCGAGGTTGAGGTGGTGTTCACGGCGCTGTCGGAGACGGAGACGCAGGTGGATTTCGAGCACCGTTTGATCGAGAACTTCGGCGCGGCCGCAGAGCGGACGCGGGCGATCCTGGAGGCCGAGGGCGGCTGGACCGGGCTGCTCGCGATCTATGCGGGGTTTGCAGGGCGGGGTTGATTGCCGCTTAGAGTTGGATGTGGCGGGCTTTCGAGCCGCCGCATCCGGGATCATCAGGGGTGACCGAGGGCGGCCTCGTACCGTGCCTGGCTCTCCGTCAAGACCTCGTCCAGCCGGCGGCCTTCCTGGAAGTGGGCGAGGTGATCGGGATAGGCCACGCCATCCGGCACCTTGGGGCATATCTCGGGGGCGCGGAGGCGCGTTTCGACCGGGATGACGCCGGCCCAGACGCGGGCATCGACATCGGCGGGATCGTCGGAGACGCCGCCGGAGCGGACCTTGGCCGAGGACTCCTCGATGCGCATGCCGATGACCATGGTGCCCTTGGCTTCCTGCGGGTCGTTTTCGCGCAAAACGTCGGTGCGGCCGGGATAGAAGCGGTCGACGACGGCCTTCAGCGCCTCGGCCTTCTCCTCCGGGTCGTCGATGATATGGGCGGTGCCGAAGCACATGGCGGAGCGGTAGTTGGCGGAGTGGTGGAAGCCGGAGCGGGCGAGCACCAGGCCGTCGAGATGGGCGACGGTGAGGCAGACGGGGATACCGGACTTCTGGGTCTTCAGCATGCGGCTCGCCGACGAGCCGTGCCAGAACAGCCAGTCGCCGTCGCGCCAGTGGATGGTTGGCGTGCAATAGGGCTGCCCGTCGATGACATAGGCGACGTGACAGAGGAGCGCCGCATCGAGCACGGCATAGACGGCCTCGCGGTCGTAGGCTGCGCGCTCGTGCAGGCGCTTTGCCCGGTTGCGCGGGGTGACGGGGAAGGATTGCGGATCGGGTCTGTCGTTCATGCTTGCCTCCTGACGGCTGATGCGGCAGGGATAGTCGGATCAATTGGTCCAAAGAAGATCCACCATGATGCAAAAACCGCGAACCAATTCCGACTGGTCTGCCAGCACGCCCATGCTGCCAGCCAAGGGGCCGAGGCGACTGGCGCTCTATCGGGCGCTGCGCGGGCTCATCGAAAGCGGCCAGATGAAGCCCGGCGACAAGCTGCCGACGACGCGAGACATTGCCGGCCGCTTCGGCATTTCGCGCGGGGCGGCGGTTGCGGCTTACGAGATGCTGGTGGCGGACGGCTTTGCCGAGGCGCGGGTGGGGGCGGGGACCTATGTGGCCGAGGCCGTGCCGCTGTTGCCGCTAGCGCCCGAGCCGCAGGTGATCGAGGCCGAGGCGGCAAAGCCGCCGCTGCCCGGGGCTCTCGGCTGCTCGACGGCGGACGAGACGACGCTGCGCATTTTCCGCATGCTGATGAACCGGCATCTGACGCAGCCTTCGGCGCGGCATTTTCATTACAACGATCCGGCCGGGAGCCTGGCGCTTCGGGTGGAGGTGGCGGCTTACCTCAAGGCGGCGCGCGGGGTGACTTGCGAGCCGGATCAGGTGATCATGACGGCGGGCACGCAGCAGGGGCTCGATCTGGCGGTCAGGGCGCTTTTGAAACCCGGCGATCCCGTCTGGATCGAGGACCCATGTTATGCCGCCGCCCGCGAGCTGTTCGAGGGCACGGGGCTTTGCGTGACGCCGGTGCCCGTCGATGGCGAAGGGATCGATGTGGCTGCAGGGATTGCGGCGCGGCCGGAGGCGAAGGCGGTCTATGTCACGCCCTCGCATCAATATCCGCTGGGGGTGACGCTTTCGATGGCCCGGCGGCTGGCTCTGATCGACTGGGCGCGGGCGGCGGGCGCCTATATCATCGAGGATGATTACGACAGCGAGTTCCGCTTTGCCGGGCCGCCCTTGAGCGCGCTGCAGGGCATCGATGGCGAGGGACGGGTGATCTATCTCGGCACGTTTTCCAAGACGCTGCTGCCGGGCTTTCGCATCGGGTATCTCGTCGTACCCCGCCATCTACGTGAGCGGGTGCTGACCATTCGCCGGCTAACGGATCGCTTTCCCTCGACGCTTGCCGAGGATGCGCTGACCGAATTCCTGCGCGACGGGCATTTTTCGGCGCATATCAAACGGGCGCGCAAGCGGGTGAAGGCGGCGCGGGATGCGCTGGTTGCTGCGCTGCGTTCGGACCGGCTGACGGTCAGCGTGCCGGAGCAGGGGCTGCATCTGGTGGCGGAACTTGACAGCGCGGAAGACGATGTGGCGCTGGCGCATGAGGCGCGGGCGGTGGGTTTCGGGGTGAAGGCGCTGTCTCCGCTTTATGCGGGCCCGACGGAGCGGCGGGGGCTGGTGATCGGCTTTTCCGGGTTTGAGCCTGAGGTGCTGGCGGCGGCCGCGCAGCGGTTTGTGGCGGGGCTTTGAGGCGGGTGGCGGTGATTGCAGCAGACCGACGGGTGCAGCGCTTTTGCCGTGGGGGTACCCCCCTCTGTCGGCTGCGCCGACATCTCCCCCACACCGGGGGAGAACGGGCCGTCGCGTATGCCGCTCTCTCGGCGATTTAGGAGGCGGATGACAGGGCAGTGTTTCGGCCACAAGGCTGGCGCCGAATGCAATCGTTTCCTTATTGGAGAAGAGCCCTGCCTTTTCGACCGCATGATGCCGGGCCTCGACGGCTGTTGTTCCCAAACATAGTCACCTAAGAGGATGAATCCGCGGGGTGAAAACTCCTTGGCATTCAGCTGGAATTAACAGAGACGATTCGATGCTATTGCGCGGGGTGTGTCGCGGCACCTGCTGCGGGCCAGGGGGTAAGACGATCACCTTCGACAGCCGTTCCTTTCTCCAAGGCAGCGGTGGTCGCGGCGGTCGGCTTTGTCTCGCGCGAAGCCGGGATATCCCTACGAAACCCATTTTGAAAGACCAACCACAGCGGAACATGGCACAGATGCCCAGTGAGACACCCAAGGCGAGAGGCATGAGATCAAAGATCCTATCGGCGCTGGCCGGCACGGCGCTCATGGGCTTGGCTACGGCCGGTCCCGCCCGGGCGGTGATCATTCTCGACAGCACCTGGGCTGCTCAGGGCGGGGCGGTCGGTGCGGAAGGCGAGGGATTTGGCGCGGCCAAGGCGCTCGCCATGGAGCCGCAATTCTGCGCCATCATGAGCTTTTACGACGGCGAGCAGATCGGCGGTTCCGGCACCTGGATCGGCAATGACGCGGATGGCACGGCCTATGTTTTGACCGCGGCGCATAACTTCGGCACCGGCAGCGACCCTGCTAACTGGACCTATTACACCCGCGCCGGCACCGAATTTTCCGGCAAGGCCGTGCATATCCATCCCAATTACGACCCGAACAGCGACGACACGCCGGGATACGACCTCGCCATCGTGGAATTGAACGGACCGGTGGAGGATTGCGACACGCCGCCGCTCCTCTATGGCGGGCAGGACGAACTCGGAAAAGTCGCCACCATGGTTGGATTCGGCTCGCGCGGCATCGGCTCGGTCGGCCAGGATGACAAATACTACAAGAGCGAGGATGCGGCTGCGGCGCGCAACATCATCGACGTGGTCGAGGATCCGGCTCCCGACGGCAAAGGCGGCAACCAGCTGCTGGTCGACTTCGACAGCGAAGATGGCGCCAACAATGTCTTCGACAACAGCGACCCCATGCCGGTGGATGACTATGAGGGCGTGCTGGGTTCGGGCGACAGCGGTGGCTCGCTCTGGATCGAGACCGACGAGGGCTGGGCCATCGCCGGGGTCAACGACTGGGGCGACGATGCCGTCTATGGCTCGACGGGCGGTTTCGGCCGTGTCAGCCCGCAATATGAGTGGATCAAGTCGATCTTCGATGCGAAATTCACCGGCGAATAGGCGGCGGACGGGGTAATGTCGCAAGGCGCGGGTGGTGATCACCTCGGATACGCCGACATTCTTCCTCAAATGGATCTACGGCAATGGCTGGGTGAAGGTGCTGCGGCGGCAGATCCTGGTCTTTTGGGGATTCAAGGATTGGAAGGCGAAACATTTCAGCACGGTGCGCGGGCGAAGTCGGAGGTGCTGGCGAAGATGGTGGAGGATGCGGCGGCGATTTTGGGGTGAGGGAATGATTTCCGATTGGGGGGCGGCACGAGGAGCCGTCCGACATTCAAAGAGCCTGCGGGTGTGGTCTTCAGTCGTCCCGAAGCGGCTCCCAAGTGAGACAGCTACATTCGCGGTTTTGCGGTTTGGGGCTAGAGCTGTCGAGGGTGACCCATGGCGGCCGCTCAAACAGGATTTGCCTTTTGGCGCACCGTATGCAAAAGAGAATTTATCATTCTCTTTTGAGGGCGGCGAAAATGCGAGAGATGGAATCGCTTGTGACAATGGATGCGTCTGCGCTGGCGGATCTCGTCCGCACGAAGCAAATAGCTCCTATCGAAATCCTGGACGGGGTACTCTCACGAATAGAACGGTTAAATCCGCTGCTGAATGCGGTCGTTTCACTTGATGGCGAGCTTGCGCGTTCAAAGGCCAACGCTGCTACTCGCGACGGTCCGTTTTCAGGCGTCCCCACTCTTATCAAGGATGTTCTCCCGTATCCGGGACTGCCGCTGAGCATGGGCGGCGACTTCCTTCCGCCATTCATCGTACCAGCGGGTTCACCCTATACGGATGCGTTGGACGCCTCAGGCCTCGTGGTGGTGGGCAAAAGTGCAACATCCGAGCTCGGTCTGCTAGGCACGACAGAGCCGGCCTGTCGGCCGCCCGTTGCCAATCCGTGGAACTTAAGTCTTTCGGCTGGCGGGTCCTCAGGGGGAGCGGTCGCCGCCGTTGCGTCTGGCATGGTCCCGATAGCCCACGCGTCGGACGGGGGTGGTTCGATCCGAGGCCCGTCGTCCTTCTGCGGGCTGTTTGGATTCAAGCCCAGCCGGGGACGAACCGTATCGACCGGCCTTCCGGAAGATACGCCGATGGCTCTGCTCTTGAGCGAGCATTGCGTGACGCGTTCGGTGCGCGACAGCTTCGGTTGGCTGCAGATGACCGAGCGCAGCAACTGGCAGCTCAGGATGCCTAGCCAAGACGCCGTCAGGAGGGAGCGGCGAAGACTTCGGATTGGTTTCCACACTGCCAGCAGTTCGGGGCTCTTGCCGGAGCAAGGCGCAAAGGACGCGGTGTTGACTGCCGTCAAGGCGTGTGAGGCGCTTGGTCATTCGGTCGTTGAAGTCACTCCTCCCCATGTGGACATGGATGCTGCAGCAAAAGCGTTTTTTGCTCTGGGTGGGGCAGCGGTTTCAAACGCTCTCGATTATTTCCGGTCTGCATTTGGCAGCGCGTTTGCAGAGGATAGACTGGAAAAATACACGAAGGCGTTGGCGGAGCACGGCAGACGGGCGAGCGAAACGTCACTCGCGGAATTCTCTCAAACGCTTCAGGGCGTGGCGCGCAACGCTGATGCGGCTATGTCCGACTATGATGTTTTACTGTGCCCGACGGTACCTTACCCCGCTTTCGAGCTCGGCAGATTCACCGGCGACAAGGGCTTTGAGGAGCTCAATCTGTTTATCGCCAGCGTTGCTCGTTACACATTTCTTGCTTCCGTCGCGGGTTGGCCCGCCATGTCTGTTCCGCTATTCTGGAACAAAGGCGGATTACCAATCGGTTGCCATTTTGCTGCCCGCCACGGTCGAGATGACCTTCTCTTTTCACTTGCCTTCGAGTTGGAGGAAGCACATCCGTGGCAGCCGCGTTTGAAGCAACTGATGGACCAGCTTGATGCCACAGCGCCTTAAGGAAGAGGTTCGAGCACGGATATTGGCAGCCGGCGCAAACATCTTCGCCAAGAAGGGATACGAGATCGCCACTCTGGCGGAGGTCGCCAACGCTTGTGGCATGGCGACCAGCAACATCTACAAGTATTTTCCCAACAAGAGTGCGCTCCTGAATGCCATCGTCACGCCATCAATTGCAGCACGCCTTCTTCGCCTGATGCGGAAAAGGGTAAGGGAACTGACGAACTTTGAGGCCTGGTCTTCAGCACAAAACCAGCAGTCGACTTCTGCGGCAGACCTTCTGTCATTCTGGATCGAATATAGATTGCAGGTACTGATTCTGTTCAGGCCTGTCGAAGGGACCCGATTTAGCCAGGTTCGACCTCGATTTGTGTATGAGATGGAGCGGCTGGCAGTTGAGCTCCTCGTGAGCACCAGGGGACCCAGCGCAGTCACGCCTGAGTCCCGTTTCGTGCTCAGGACGTTGTTCGCGAACACGGCTACCATGATCGTCGCAATACTGGATGAATTTGAGGATCCTGAGCAGATCAGGCGCGCCTTCGCCGCATTTTGGACCTACCAACTCGCAGGCCTCCAGGAACTGCTTGAGCCGAAAGAGGCCTCAAGCAGGTGAGCATCTCGGGCCTCGCCATCTCGCGTCTGGCGCACGGCTGGGATGATGCCGATATCGAGGCTCGTCGGCTTTTGGGCACAAGGGGCGATCCACTCTAGATCAAAGATCACTACGTAGAGCGAACACGAAGGGACAGAAGCTGTTCGTCATATGGCCTCGTCAATGTGCCGACCTTTGGCGCACCGGCTGTGGCTGCAGCCTCCTACTCCCGAGACCTCCTCCGTCTCCGTCCTCCACCCTCACCATCGCCCTCCGCCAGAAGCTTCCGCTCCGGCAGCGTCACCACACTCGCCAGTTTCGGGAAGGGATCGACCTTGTTGGGCAGCGCCATGGCGTCGATGAAGAGTTGCTGGAAATGCGGTTCCAGCGCCGTTTCGATCTTTTCGATGCGGGTGACGGTGTCTTCGATTTCGCGGCGGTGGTCGCGGTTGAGGAGGGCCATCAGGGCGCCTGTGCCGGCGGCGTTGCCGACGGCTTTGACGTCCGAAAGTTCGCAATCGGGGATGAGGCCCAGGACCATCGCGTATTTCGGATCGATGAAGGAGCCGAAGGCGCCGGCGAAGCGGATGGTGTCGACGGTTTCGACTTCGAGCTTTTCCATCAGGAGCTTGATGCCGGCATAGAGGGCTGCCTTGGCGAGCTGGATGGCGCGGACGTCATTCTGCGTCACCGTGATCTTCTGGGCGCCGTCATGCAGCAGGTAGGAGAAGGTGCGGCCGTTTTCGAGGATGCGGGGGCTTTTCGCCGCCATCGCGCCATCGACCACGCCATCGGTCGAGATGACGCCGGAGAGATACATTTCGGCGACGACTTCGATGATCGCCGAGCCGCAAATGCCGGTGATGCCGGTCTTTTCCGCCGCTTCGGCAAAACCGTCCTCATCCGACCACTGCTCGACGCCGATGACCTTGAAGCGGGGTTCGAGGGTTTCGGGGTCGATGCGGACGCGTTCGATGGCGCCGGGGGCGGCGCGCTGGCCGCAGGAGATTTCGGCACCTTCGAAGGCAGGACCGGTCGGGGACGAGGCGGCAACGGTGCGTTCACGGTTACCAAGCACGATCTCGGCATTGGTGCCGACATCGACCATCAGCATCATCTTGTCCTGGCGGTGCGGGCCTTCCGACAGCGTGGCGCCGGCGGCGTCCGCCCCGACATGGCCGGCGATGCAGGGCAGGAGATAGGTGCGGGCGCCGGGGTTCAGCGAAAGCTCGATGTCGGAGGCCTTGCAGGAGACGGCGCCGGAAACGGCGAGCGCGAAGGGCGCTTGGCCGAGCTCGGTCGGGTCGATGCCGAGGAAGAGGTGATGCATGATCGGGTTGGCGACGAAGACCGAATCGAGGATGTCGGTGCGGGCAACGCCACCGGAGGCGCAGACCTGATCGACGAGATCGGAGACGGCCTGGCGGACGGCCTTGGTCATGGCCTCGCGGCCATCGGGGTTCATCATCACATAGGAGACGCGGCTCATCAGATCCTCGCCGAAGCGGATCTGCGGGTTCGACGCGCCGGAGGAGGCGACGATGCGGCCCGAGAGCAGCGAGACGAGATGCATGGCAATCGTCGTCGAGCCGATGTCGCAGGCGATGCCATAGGCCTCGTTGTGCAGGCCGGGCCAGAGCGCAATCACCGTCGGGCGCGAGGTGATGCTGTCGCGGTGGATGGCGGCGGTGACGGCGAAATTCTCTTTGCGCAGGATCTTTTGCGCTTGGGCTAAGAGATAGGGTTCGATCTGCAGATCGGTGTAACCCCAGTCTTTTTCCAGCATGACCTTCATACGGTCGAGATCACCCAGCGGCTTGTGCATGTCGGGTTCGTCGACCTCGACGTAACACAGATGGACGGCCGGGTTACGCTCGATGACGCGGTCGGAGGCTGCCTTGCGCACGACCTGGGCGTTGACGACCGTGTCCTGCGGCACATCGACGACGAGGTCGCCCTGGATGGTGGCCGAGCAGGAAAGGCGGCGTCCCTCGGGGAGCCCGCGGACGCGATCGTAGCGCTCTTCCTTGGGTCCTACAGGCGAGATGTGGTCGTTGGACGAGGTGATGCCGTGTTTGGCGAACTGGCCTTCCTGCACCTCGATCTGGCAGCGCCCGCAGGTCGCTCTGCCGCCGCAGACGCTCTCGACATAGACGCCGAGCGTGCGGGCCGCCTCCAGCACGGGGGTGCCGACGGGGAAATGGCCACGCTTGCCGGAGGGCATGAAGAGGACGAGGGGATCTGCGGTCTCGGTCATCAGGGTCTTTCGATATGTGGGGGCAATCCCCGGTGTCATGCTTGTCCGGCCTGAACCGTTTTACTTGGCAACCGTTTTTTCCAGGGCCTCCCGGATCAGGCGGGTGTAAGGAATACCCCTTTCCTGGGCCTTGGCCTTGATCGCCGAAAGCAGGGCTTCCGGCAGCCTCATGTTCAGTTGCGCCGATTTCTTTTCGAACTCGAACTGGACCGGTTTGAAACCGGACAGGTCGTATTCGGAAAGGTCTGCATTCGCGACGAAGGCTTCGGCCTCTTCGTCGGAATGCAGGACCGGCATCTGCTTGCCCTTACCGTTGCTCATAGCGCCTGATCTCCCGCTCGTGCATGTATCGCGCGCTGATCGGTCGGATGAGAATTCCGAGCTCGCTCTCGCGCAAAGTGAAGACGATGAAGACGTATCTGCCTTCCGCAGTGGTTCCGATCGCACGCTTTCGGTCCTCGCCAACCGTCGGGTCGGGGTAGATCGATGGCGTTCGCATGAACACCTGTTCGATTTCCGGTTTCGTCAGGCCGTGCCTGGCGCATTTCGGCCAGTTGGCGCTGTCCCAATCGAAGCCGGAAATCGATCGCTTCATCTCTCCACACTACACGTTTGTATAGGCAAATGCAAAACGGGTGAGGTCTGACTTTACTCCGTCGGCGCACCACCGCCCACGCGGGCTGCACGGCCGCCGCGGCGGCCGCCGCCTGATGCGGCGGAGGCCGGGGCTGCGGCGGGGGCTGCATGGCCGCCGCCTTCGGCGGGCTTGTAGTCGCGATAGGTCTTGATCCAGTTGTAGCAATTCTCGTCGGTGCCATTGAGGACGTTGGCGGCGCGGACGGCTTCCATTTCCTGCGGGCGGCAGGGGTTCATGATGGCCGACGTCATGCCGGCGCCGATGACCATCGGGATGAAGCCGGCATTGATGCCGTGGCGATGGGGCAGGCCGAAGGAGATGTTGGAGAGGCCGCAGGTGGTGTTGACCTTCAGTTCCTCGCGCAGACGGCGGATCAGGGCGAAGACCTGCAGGCCGGCCGAACCGATGGCGCCGATCGGCATGACGAGCGGGTCGACGACGATGTCATGCGGCTTGATGCCGTAATCCATGGCGCGCTCGACGATCTTCTTGGCGACGGCAAAGCGGACGTCGGGGTCCTGCGAAATGCCGGATTCGTCGTTGGAGATGGCGACGACCGGAACATTGTACTTGGCAACCAGCGGCAGGATGGCTTCGAGCTTTTCTTCCTCGCCGGTGACGGAATTGACCAGCGGGCGGCCCTTGGCGACCTTTAGGCCGGCCTCGATGGCGGCGGTAACGGATGAGTCGATCGCGAGCGGCACGTCGACAAGGCCCTGGACGATTTCGAGCGTCTGGACGAGCAGGCCGGGCTCGGTCTCGTTCGGATTGACCGAGGTGACGCCGGCATTGATGTCGAGCATGGTGGCGCCGGCGGCAACCTGTTCGAGCGCGTCCTTGATGACGGTCTCGAAATTGCCGGCCTGCATTTCGGCGGCGAGCTTCTTGCGACCCGTCGGGTTGATGCGCTCGCCGATCACGCAGAAGGGCTGGTCGAAACCGATGATGATTTCCTTGGTGGCGGATGCGACGATGGTGCGGGTCATTTCAGTCCTCCGGTCGGTGCCGGCTGTTGCTCGGCTTGAATGGGATGTGCCGGCAAAAGCCGGCGAAAGGCAATGGGCTCTTCAGTGAGGCTGGCCATGGGCGGCTTTCGCCGCCATTTCCTGCTGGTCCTGGACGGGGTCGGCGCCGATCTCGCGCATGCGTTCGGCGGCGATGTCGTCGGCGCGGGCATGCTCGCGCTTCCAGGGCTTGCGGCCCTTCAGAATGCCGGATTCGTGAACGATTTCGGCGACGTATTCTTCCTGGCGATAGGCCATGACATGCACGCCGGAGACGCCCTCGATCTCCTTCACCTCATTGATGATGTCGATGCAGAGTTGCTTGCCTTCCTTCTTCTGATCCTGCGCACCTTCGAGCCGAGCGATCACATGGTCCGGGATGTGGATGCCGGGCACGTTGGAGCGGATCCACTTGGCGGTCTTGGCCGAGGCAAGCGGACCAACGCCGACGAGGATGTAACATTTCTCGTGGAAGCCGAGGTCGCGGACCTTCTTCATGTAGTCGCGGAACATCGGCACGTCGAAGCAATACTGGCTCTGGACGAACTGGGCGCCGGCCTCGATCTTCTTGCCGAGCCGATAGGGGCGGAAATCGTAGGGGGGCGCGAAGGGGTTGATCGCGGCGCCGAGGAAGACCTTGGGCGGGCTCGTCAGCTTGCGGCCGGAGAGGAATTTCGAGTCGTCGCGCATGGTGCGGACGGTTTCCAGGAGCGACATGCAGTCGAGGTCGAAGACGGGTTTTGCACCCGGTTGGTCGCCGGCCTGCACGCCGTCGCCGGTGAGGCACATGATGTTGGCAACGCCCATGGCGGCGGCCCCCAACACGTCGCCCTGGATGGCGATGCGGTTCTTGTCGCGGCAGGCGATCTGCATGATCGGCGCGTAGCCCATGCGGGTCAGAAGCGCGCAGATGCCGACCGAGGACATATGGCAGTTGGCGCCTGACGCGTCGACCGCGTTGATACCGTCGACCCAGCCGTCGAAGACCTTGGCGCGCTCATAGACGTCTTCCGGATCGGCGCTGTCGGGCGGGTTCAACTCTGCGGTGACGGCGAACTCGCCACGGCGCAGAACGCGCTCCAGGCGACCGAGCGAGGAATGGCCGGGCAGGGGATCGAGCGGCAGGTGGACGCCGAGCGGATTTTCGTCGATCTGGGCCATGCTCAGGCTTCCTTTGCCGTATTCTTTTCGCGCTCTGCAGCGGCTTCTGCCGTGACGCGGAGCCAGGAGGATGTCTCGCGCAGCGACTGGTTGACCGGCTTCTGCACCTTCAGGATCGCGTCACCCGCGACCATGTTGCGCGAACCGCTCCAGGCCTGGACCCAGACGCAGGGCATGTCGGGCTCGACCTCGCAGTTGCCATTGGCGCGCACGCCGCCGCAGGGGCCGTTGCGCAGCTGTTTCGGACAGTTCATCGGGCAGGACATGCCGGTCGAGGACAGGACGCACTGGCCGCACATGCGACAGTCGAAGAGCAGGCCCTTCACATTGCGCTCGACGAAGGTGATCGGCTTTTCGACGCGGTTATAGCCGAGCTTCTTCCAGACCGGATGGAGGAAGAGGAAGGCATTGGCGAAATTGCGGTAGAACCATTCGAGGAAGCGCGAATTGCGCACAGCCCAGAGGCGGATCGTATAAGAGCGACGGGCACGACGGTTGGGCGAGACGCCTGCCGGCGTAAACGCGCCCGTCTTGGCCTTGGCGGCCGGTGCGGCATTGCCCTTCTTCGGCGGGCCGGGATCGACGAGCACGGGTTCAGCCATTGTCGCGGCCTCCGGCATGAACGAGCGCGACGAGGCGGGCCTTGTCGTAGGCGGCTTCGATCTCGGCTGCCGCGCTTTCGGCTTCGGCTTCGAGGTCGTCACCGACCGACACCGGATCGGCCTTGCGCCAGTCGGCGAGGTAGGCGTCGGTTTCGGCGGCGCCCGTGCGCATTGCCGCCATGTCGATGGCTTCGGTGAAGCGGAGCGACAGCTCGCGTTTTGCGGATTTGCGTCCCTGTTTGACGATCACCTGGGCCGGGATGTCCCGCCAGTAAACGACGATCTTGTCTGCCATGCCACTCACTCCCTTTGACGAGCAGAATGCACGGGGGGCATTCGCCGGACTGCGCTTTTCACGACGTCGCAAGTTGCCAAAAACGACGCTGCCACGATCGCGGATGTTTTTACCAGATTCGGCGCGTGAGGCCGCACCAGATCCACGACCAAAGGGTGGGTGGGAAGCGCAGTGCAGAGGGGCCTTCAGGTGTTCTGGGCACGAGGCGACCGGTGAGCGCGTCCTCGATCGATTGGCGCGTGATATCGAGAGCGGCAAGGGTGAGCAGCAGCGGATAGGTGGAGATGAAATCGCCGCGTGCGGGCCGCGTGCGGACTTCGTAGAGGGTGCCGCCGGTATCGGTGCCGGCGTCGACCAGATGCAGGGTGGCGCCAAAATTCTCCGCGTCGTTTTCACGCAAGGACCAGTAGCCGCCCATCTGGCCGCGATAGGCGGGATTGACCCCGGCATGCAGGTTGATAACCGGGCAGGGTATCGCGGCCAACTGTCGGGCCGACATCAGGCGGGTGGAGACCAGCAAGATGGCGCCGGGCTGCAGTTCGTCAACCAGCGCTGCCGTTTCCGGGCCGTTGATCGAGGTGACCGGGTGGATGGCAATGGTTTCGGGCAGGTGACGGTCAAAGCCGTATCGATCCACCAGTTGCGTTACGCGACGGTCGGCGAGGCGGCGCAGCAATCGCGCGGCAATCATCGTGCCGAGCTGGCCCATTGCGTTGACCCAGCCAAGCCGACGGGCACGGCGCCGGGTGATTTCCCCCTTGCCTTCGGGGTGTTCGAGAATGACGTCGACGTCCAGTCCCGCGCGAACGAGATGCTGGACCACGATGGACGGATTTAGGCCGCCGGCGGTCATCACAACCACCTTGCGGCCAGCAGTTTCCGTGGCTTTCACAGACATCACACGACGAGAGAGACGACGGCGAGGGCCGTGTAGACGACGAAGCCGGCGACGGCGAGCGAGAGCAGGCCGATCAGGCACCCTGCGATGACGCCGAGGCCATCGCGCTGGGAGTGCGCAAAGCCGAGCACGGCCAGCGCAAAGGCCGGCGGCCAGTTGCCGAGTGGGATCGGCAGGAAGACGACGATGGCGAGGATGAGTGCCAGGAGGCCGATCAGACGTTCCGCAAACCGGCTTTCGAATAGCCAGAAGCGCGGAACGACCAGGTTTTCGGCCCAGCGCATCCAGGGGACAAGGCGCTTGACGATGGCCTCGAAGGTCTGCGGTTCGACGCCGTAGTCGCTGACGACACGCGGGAAGAAGACGCGGCCACCGGGAGACATCGCCATCTGCCAGGCGACGAAGACGAGCGGCAGACCGAGGATGAAGGTGCTGCCCGGCGGCAGGGGTACCAGGTTCGGCAGCGCAAAGACCAACAAAAAGGCGCCGAAGGAGCGGTCCTGCAGCGCGATCGCGATGTCGCGGATCGTCACCTTGCGATCCGTCGTTCGCGCCAGGCGGACGAGAAGGTCCGAAAGGTTTTCGGGATGATGATGTTCACGCGCGGTGGCAAGACCCGCCACCCATGTTTCCGCCCTGTCGGTCATGCTGCTTCTCTTTGTTTCTTGTTGACTTGGGGGCAGTGTTGCAAGGGGAGATTACAGGGGGATTAAGACGGTGGCGGCCAACCATTCACGGTTTTGCGAATGGTGAAGGGAGGGTGAAGAAGACCTGCGGGAGCCGGGATCAACGAAGCAAAACGGGGTTTGACAGCGGCCTCAATCAGTGGCTGCTTCCGGCGCGCGGAGGCGGACTTTGAAATGAAGCAGGACACTCAGAAGAGGCAAAAACCATCAGCGGTCGGCGCGCCCAATCCGTGGACCGAAATGTCGAGCTTCGAACGGGTATTCCTTTGCTTCGTTCTCGGCGCGCTGGTGCTTTTCATCATCCTGGTTTCGGTCTTCCGGTCGTGGAAGGCTGTCGGGCTCATCCTGCTGGCTTTGGTGCTCTCCCGCATCCCTTTCCTGATCCTTCTGCAGCTGGTGCTGCTGTTGGCGGGGATCTTTGTCGTCGGCGCGCTGGTCTTTGCCTGAACCCTGACGGGCGGATCGTTGCATCGTCCTAAGCCATTGCCTTGATTTCTCCGCGATGGCTTGTCACCTAAATCGGGTTCAGAGATGCAGAGGGGAATCGGGATGAGTGTTTTTGCGCATCGAACCATGGTGGTCGTCGCTACGTTTGTCGTGCTGGTGCTCGGTCTGTCTTCCTGCGGGAATACCATTCGGGGGATCGGCAACGACCTTGGCAACGCGGTCGATGCGACGCAGGATGCCGGGCGTAGCGTGGCGAATTCGGTACGCTAGTCGATTAGCGAGGTCCTGTTCCCGAGGGGCTTCTGCCAAGGGGGCCGTGGGGGCAAGGAGCGCCATGACTGCAATTAGGGTCTATGATCTCAAAGATAGCGTTCTTGCGCTCGACCTCATCGACTTACTGCGACTTTTGGCTCCTCGCTCGTTGGAAGTTCGGTGGGTGGTTTCGACAGTAAAGTCCGACCAGCCGGGTCACGAGTGGTTCGAGGCTACCGGTGAAGGCGGCGAACTGCTGGAGAGGCTGGCACAAGAGGATGGCCAGCTTTCGGGCTTCGATTTAGCCGCTTTAGCGGAGCGGACTCGACAGGTTATCTGGGGTGAGTTCGTCGGCTCCGACCCCGCGCAATCAGACAAGCCGTGGGTGACGATCCGGGCGGTCGACAGCACGTTTTACGAGATTGATTCGGATGACAAAACGGTGCTGAATAAGATCAGTTCGACATATAAAGACCTCCGAACGGGGGAGGCTCCGATTTCGTCATGGCTTTTGGGCCATGGTGAGGATTGAGAGCAGCCAGAATTGCGTGCAGGTTCCGTGCAGACTGGAAGTCAGACCTTCCCTGCCGCCGCCACCAGTTCCGGCTGCAAATCACCATAGCCGGTGAAGCGGTATTCATAGTCGAGCTTCAGATAGTCGGCCGCCCACTTTGCCTTGGCCTGGAGTTCGGCGTCTTCCGTCTGGGCGAGATAGACGATCTTCGTGTAGTTGCCGAAGACCATGTCGCGCAGTTCGGGGTGGCGGTCGAGTTTCAATGGTTCGATGACGAAGGCCTCGAACTGGCGGGTAATCAGGTCTGTCAGATAGAAGGCCGTAAACTCGTTTTCGCATTCGGCGAGAAATTTTTCCGTGCCGCTGAAGAAGGCGTAGCAATGCGGGCCAGACAGGCGCTTGATGCCTTCCTCGCGACAGATGCGGTCGACTTCGCCCTGGGTGCCGCATTCGGCATAGCCGATAAAGATGTTGTCGTGCCCTGCCGCACGCGCCTCGGCGATCTTTTCGCGCAGCGCCGGCGCAATCTTTTCCGGCCAGACATGCCAGATAGCGGGCAGGCATTCGAGCGTCAGATGATCGAGCGCGTTCAGGGTCTTCACGGCCAGGATTTCGCGGGCGATCGCACCGCATGCAATCACGTGAACCTTTTCCGATTTGGTGCGTTGTTCCATCGCATTCCACTCGTCACCCAGACAGAAGGTACACTCACATGATGGCGAAAAAACTGACAGCCGGCGCAGCCCTCGTTCTCACCGTCTTCGCACTGTCGTCTTGCGGCAATACGATTCGTGGCATGGGCCAGGATGCTGCCAATACCGTCGACGCGACGCAGAGTGCCGGTCGCAATGTCGAAGGTGCCGCAGCGCGCTGATCACCCGGAAAACTATTTGCCCGTCTCGATCGGGCAGAGATCATCAGGAGACGAGCATGACGCTCACCGGTATCGCTAAGGCCAGTGCCATCTATATGCTGGCGGCCATCCTGATTGCAGGCGGGCAGGTCGCGTTCGAAACGTTCGCACCAGCCCGCCATGCAGGTCTTGTCACCGAAGCCGGGTTCTGAGCCGGCTTCGTCGTTTTGACTATCAGGCGCGGGCGCCCATGCTGTTGTGCTTGCGGGAAATGAATTCCTTCGCCGTTTCCACAGCGACGGCGGCATCACGACAATAGGCGTCAGCACCAACGGCCTTGCCGAATTCCTCGTTGAGCGGTGCGCCACCGACGAGAACGACGTAATCGTCGCGAATGCCCTTTTCCTTCATCGTGTCGATGACCACCTTCATGTAAGGCATGGTGGTGGTGAGCAGGGCGGACATGCCCAGGATATCAGGCTTTTCGCGTTCGAGCGCTTCGAGATAGTTTTCGACCGGGTTGTTGATGCCGAGGTCGATCACGTCGAAGCCCGCACCTTCCATCATCATACCGACAAGGTTCTTGCCGATGTCGTGGATGTCGCCCTTGACCGTGCCGATGACCATCTTGCCCTGCTTCGGGGCGCCGGTGGCGGCGAGCAGCGGGCGCAGGATCGTCATGCCGGCCTTCATCGCGTTGGCGGACAGGAGCACTTCCGGCACGAAGAGGATGCCATCGCGGAAGTCGATGCCGACGATGCGCATGCCTTCGACAAGCGCCTGGGTCAGAATGTCGTAAGGGGCCCAGCCGCGATCCAGAAGGATCTGAGTCGCTTCCTCGATCTCCTCCTTCAAACCGTCATACAGGTCGTCGTGCATCTGCTGCACGAGCTCTTCGTCGGAGAGTTCGGAAAGAATGATGTCGTCGTCGGCCATGATGGTGCTTCCCGCTTCTTTTTCAACGCGATTCCGGTCGCGCCGGGCATGAGACTGCCCGATTGGAAGTTAAACCTCAAGTTCGTGAAAAACTCTTTTCGATTACGACGTGGCCACCCTGAAAAGCGACGGTGAGAGACAAGCCGCACAAAAGGCGATGTCTGTGGGACACAAGCGGTTGGCGCATAAAGGATGGTTTCACAGCCGGATTGGAATAGCATATTGAAGGAGAGAAGCAGCGCAGACGAGCGCCCGAGCGAGGAAGCAGACATGGACGATATTTCGGCAGAACCGGGCACAGGCCGCCGCCAACGCGGCGAAGGACGTGGGGCTGCGGCCCGCAGGGCATCGCGCAGCGGCGGCGGTGCCGGTCCGGCCATGCCCTATATCACGCGCAAGATCCGGACCTATGAGGTTCTGGACGAAGAAGGCCTGGAGCTGATCGAGCGTAATGCCGATACGGTGCTGGAAGAAATCGGCATCGAGTTCCGAGACGACGCGGAAGCGCTGGAGCTGTGGAGACAGGCGGGCGCGGACGTGAAGGGCGAGCGGGTCCATTTCCCCAAGGGCCTTTGCCGCGAGCTTTTGAAGACCGCACCGTCGGAATTCACCTGGCATGCCCGCAATCCCGAGCGCAATGTGCGCATCGGCGGCAATGCGACGGTGTTTGCACCGGTCTACGGTTCGCCCTTCGTGCGCGACCTCGAAGGCAATCGCCGCTATGCGACGCTCGAGGATTTCCGAAATTTCGTGAAGCTCGCCTATATGGCGCCGTCGATTCATTCCTCGGGTGGCACGGTGTGCGAGCCGGTCGACATCCCGGTGAACAAGCGCCACCTGGACATGGTCTACAGCCATATCAAATATTCCGACAAGCCGTTCATGGGCTCGGTGACCGCGCCGGAGCGCGCGGAAGATTCGGTTGCGATGGCGAAGCTCGTCTTCGGTGACGAGTTCGTCGAGAACAACTGCGTCATGCTCAACCTCATCAATGCCAACTCGCCGATGGTCTTCGACGAGACCATGCTGGGGGCCGCCAAGGTTTATGCCCGTCACGGTCAGGCTTCGGTGATCTCGCCGTTCATCCTGTCCGGTGCCATGAGCCCGGTCACCGTTGCCGGCACGCTGACGCAGATCCTGGCGGAAGTTCTGGCGGGGGCGTCCTTCACCCAGCTGATCCGTAAGGGTGCGCCGGTTCTGTTCGGCACGTTCGCGGCCTCGATTTCGATGCAGTCGGGCGCGCCGACCTTCGGAACGCCGGAGCCGGCACTGGTCTCCTATGGAGCCGCCCAGCTCGCACGTCGCATGGGCCTGCCGTTCCGTACGGGCGGTTCGCTCTGTGCCTCGAAGGTTCCGGATGCGCAGGCGGCCCATGAGAGCGCCAATACGCTCAACATGACGCTTCTTGCTGGCGCGAATTTCGTTCTGCATGCGGCCGGTTGGCTCGAAGGCGGTCTGGCCGCCTGCTACGAGAAGTTCATGATCGACCAGGACCAGCTCGGCATGATGCAGAAGATGGCAGAAGGGGTTGATCTGTCTGAGAGCGGTCAGGCGATGGACGCCATCCGCGAAGTGGGCCCCGGCGCCCATTATCTCGGCTGTGCCCATACCCAGGCCAACTTCCAGACGGCCTTCTATCGGTCGGCGCTCGCAGACAACAATTCCTTCGAACAGTGGGAAATCGAGGGACGCAAGCGGATCGAGGACCGGGCGAACGCGCTTTGCCGCTCCTGGCTCGACGCTTATGAGGCACCGGCGCTGGACCCTGCCATCGACGAAGCGCTGCTCGCCTATGTCGCTGACCGGAAAAATTCCATGCCGGACGCCTTCTCCTGAAAGGGTCCCGTAGCCAGGGAGCAAGGCGGAGGTCATCGGGTGGCCGACATGATCCAGGAAGAGGTCTGGCGCCCGCACTACAAATTCGAGGGGCCGCGATGAGCGGCCCTTTTGACATTGTAGAACGGCTCGATGCGTTGCTGGAGCCGCAGGGGCTCATGCGTCGGGGCGTGGTGCGGTTTCAACCGGGCGAGGCTGCGCCGGCATTCGACGACGGGCGGAACGCCGAGGCGGTGGTGCTGGTCGGGATCGCTGGTGGTGCGATGTGGCCGGTGTTTTCCGCCTGGCGGGACAGGCAGGTCGATCGGGGAGGATCGGACCCACTCGACCGGTGGTCGGAGGTCGTGCTCGACCCGATTGCCGCAGAGCTTGGTGCGCGCGCCTTCTATCCGTCACGGGCGCCTTACCAACCGTTTCAGTCCTGGGCGATGCAGGCCGAGGGGCTGCGGGCTTCGCCGCTTGGTTTGCTGATCCATCCGGCGTTTGGTCTATGGCACAGTTTTCGGGGGGCGCTGGCCTTTGCCGATTGGCATCGCGGCGATGTCGGCCCATCAGGTTCACGATCGGATGTCCGGCATCCTTGCGATGATTGCGCGGAGAAACCCTGTCTTTCTGCCTGCCCGGTCGGGGCGGTGACACCCGACCGATTCGATGTGACCGGTTGTCGAACTCATCTCGCAAGCATTGCCGGGCAGGAGGGTTGCGCTGATGGCGGCTGTCTGGCGAGGGATGCCTGTCCGATCGGCGTCGCCTACCGGTATCCACAGGCACAGGTGAGATTTCACATGCAGGCACTGAGCTTGCCGGGACACTGATCACGGCGCTGCCCTGCAATTGCCGGAAATCGGCGGCAAGCAGGGCGGATGACCAAGGGAGAAACGGTGCGCTTTACCTTTCGGATTCTCTGCCCGCTTGCTGGGTTTTTCCTGGGCAGTCTCGCCGGGCCGGCCTTCGCTCAGGTGGCGCAGGGTGCCTGTTCGGAGTTACGCGAGCCGACGGGCATTTATACCGCCTGCCAGTTCGATCCCGAAGCGGTCGATATCCGGCTGCATCTTGCCGACCCGGAAGGCGATATCTATGGCGAGTTCGACCCGCTGCGGCGGCAGCTCTGGACCGAGCGCCGGGTGCTTCTGTTTGCCATGAATGCGGGCATGTATCACGACGACCGGTCGCCCGTCGGGCTGTTTGTCGAATACGGAGATGTGGTGAAACCGGCCGTGACAGGCGGTGGCTTTGGCAATTTCCATCTGCTGCCGAATGGCGTCTTCCTGATGAAGGATGGACGCGCGGCGGTGATGGAGACTTTGGCCTATGAAAAGCGCGGGGTGACCCCTGATTTCGCGACGCAGTCCGGGCCGATGCTGGTGATCGACGGCAGACTGCATCCGCGCTTCTTGCCTGACAGCGACAGCCTGAAGATCCGCAACGGGATCGGCGTGGATGCCGAAGGTCAGGTTCACATGGTGATTTCGACGGTGCCGGTTCGGTTCTACGACTTCGCCACCCTGTTTCGGGACCGGCTCGGTTGCCGCAATGCACTTTACCTCGACGGATCGATCTCCAGCGTCTTCATTGCGGATCAGAACCGAGACGATCGGCTGTTCCCCATGGGGCCGATCGTCTCCGTCAGCATGCCGATCCCGCAGTAGGATCGGCGCTCAGACGGCAGCCTTCGGATAGGCGCGTTCAAGGCCACCGGAGCGCGTGAGGCCGGTGCGGAAGGCGGCATAGGCCGGATGCTGGCTCGACTTTGCCGTTTCCGTCAGGCGGATTTGGAGGCGGGCAGGGGCGTTGAGGCCGATCCACTCGCCCGCCTTTTCAAGCTTCAGCGTGTTGAGGAAGCGGGCTTCGGCGGCGCGCTCGAGGTAAAGATAAAGTCCCTCAATGGTCAGTTCGTCCTGAGCCGGGTTTTCGAAAAGCAGCTTCACGAAGTCCTGGTCGGTGGCCTGAAGGCTTGCGAGCTTCTCGGCGACGGTTTCGCGGTCGATGGCGGCGGACATGAAGGCACTCCTCGGTTTGCGCAGGCTCGTAACGATGTCTGACGGATGCGGCATCGGATGCCCCCATCCATTAGGTTCAGCTACAGCATGGCAAGATTGCCCGAGGCTGGTTTGTCCGGTCCATCGGCGGGGAGGACGTGAACGGTTCTGCGTATCGCCTCGTTAACCGCGACGCCGGCTGCGGCGGCCGCTGTCCTGGTTGCTCGATTCGCTGGCGGTCTTGTTGCGCAGCGGGCCGATACGGTCGACGATGGTTTCGATCGTCGGGCGCGGGCCGGGGGTGTAGTCGTCGAGTGCTGCGCGCATGGCGGCGAGGTGGCCACAGGAGGTGCCGCAGCAGCCGCCGATGATCTTGGCGCCGGCATCGCGCGCGAGGCGCGCGTAGTCGGCCATCAGCGGCGGCGTGCCGGAATAGAAGATCTCCGAGCCGCGGAATTCCGGAATGCCGCAATTACCCTTCACAATGACCGTGGCGTCGGGATCGGCCTCGGTCATGTCGAGCAAGCTGGCGAGGATATCGGAAGCGCCGACACCGCAATTGGCGCCGACGGCGAGCGGGCCTTGGCCGATATCTGGGGCAACGCCGTGGATGTTCTTCGGGTCGAGGCCCATCATGGTCTTTCCGGCGGTGTCGAAGGAGCCGGTGAACGTGTAGGGCAGGCCGACCTTGACCGCGGCTTCGGCAGCAGCCCGGATTTCATCCGGCGAGGACATCGTCTCGATCCAGGCGACGTCGACGCCGCCGGCTTTGAGACCTTCCATCTGCTCGACGAATGCGGCGACGGCGTCTTCGTAGCTCATGGCACCGAGCGGGATCAGCAATTCACCGGTCGGGCCGACGGAGCCGGCGACGATGACCTTGCGAGGTGCCTTGTCGGCGACGCCACGGGCGATTTCGGCCGCCTTCTTGTTGAGGTCGAAGACCCGATCCTGCGCATTGTGCAGCTTCAGCCGGTGGCGCGTGCCGCCGAAGGAATTGGTGAGGATGATGTCGGCACCGGCATCGACGAAATCCTGATGCAGCTTGACGATCTTTTCCGGTTGGGCCTCGTTCCACAGCTCCGGCGCTTCGCCCGCCTCGAGCCCCTGGGTAAAGAGGTTGGTGCCGGTGGCACCATCGGCGAGCAGCACGCCCTTTTCGGCCAAGAGTTCGGAAAGCGGATTGGACGCGGTTGCCATGGTGAATTCCTCTGATGATTTAGCCAATCATATAAAGAAGTCTTTATGTGATTTCAATTGCGGTTTTATCCGCAAGGCCAGAAAGCGAAACGGCCCCGCAAGGCAGGGCCGTCCACTTTTTCTGATCGAGGGACTGATCACTCTGCGGCGATCTGATTGTCCTCATGGCTCTTCGGGGTGACCATGGCGCCGATGATCTGCTGGAGGTCGACATGACCGACGGGCTTGCCGGTACCGTCAACGACATTGGCGGTGGTCTGCCGCGCTTCGGTCATCATGCGGGCGGCGGTCTCGAGGACCATGTCGCTCGGCAATTGCAAACCGTCACCCCCACCGATCGAGGGGGACATGATGGTGCCGAGCATGATGACACGGCCGCGGTTCACCTCCTTGACGAAGGCGGAGATATAGTCATCGGCCGGCTGCAGGACGATGTCCTGGCCGGAGCCCTGCTGAATGACCTGGCCATCCCGCAAGATCGCGATCTTGTCGCCGAGCCGCAGCGCTTCATCCAGATCGTGGGTGATGAAGACGACGGTCTTCTTCAGCTCCTGCTGCAGATCAAGCAGCACGGTCTGCATGTCGACACGGATCAGCGGATCCAGCGCCGAATAGGCTTCGTCCATCAGCAGAATGTCGGCGTCGTTGGACAGCGCACGGGCAAGACCGACGCGCTGCTGCATGCCGCCCGACAGCTGGTTTGGATAATGCCCCTCGAAACCGGCAAGACCGACCCGGTCGATCCAGCGGCGACCGATCTCCTCGCTCTTCGAGCGCGGAATGCCCTGGATGTCGAGCCCGTAGACGGTGTTCTCCAGCACCGTGCGATGCGGCAGCAGCGCGAACTTCTGGAAGACCATCGCCGTTTTGTGGCGGCGGAATTCGCGCAGTTCGAGCTGGTTCATCTGACAGACGTCTACACCGTCATAGAGGACCTCGCCCGAGGTCGGCTCAATCAGCCGGTTGATATGGCGGATCAGCGTCGATTTTCCGGAGCCCGACAGCCCCATGACGACGGTGATACCACCGGCCGGCATGGAGATGTTGATGTCCTTGAGACCCAGCACATGGCCGTGTTTCTCGTTCAGTTCCGACTTCGAGATCCCGGCTTTGACCGCTTCGATATGTGCAGCGCCATTGGGGCCGAAGATCTTGTAAAGGTTCTTGATTTCGATGCCGTGACTAGCCATGGACAACCTCCGTGTGGCGCTGAAGGCGCTTGCCATATGCCTGGCTGGTGCGGTCGAAGATGATGGCGATCGCGACAAGCGCGAAGCCGTTGAGGAAGCCGATCGTCAGGAACTGGTTCGAGATCGCCTGCAGAACGTTCTTGCCGAGGCCGCCAACGCCGATCATCGAGGCGACGACAACCATGGCCAGCGACATCATGATGGTCTGGTTGATGCCGGCCATGACGGTCGGAAGCGCCAGCGGGATCTGCACGTTCATCAGCTTCTGGCCGGGTGACGAGCCGAAGGCGTCGGCTGCTTCGAGGACCTCGCGGTCGACGAGGCGGATGCCGAGGTTCGTCAGACGGATCATCGGCGGCACGGCATAAATGACGACGGCGATGACGCCCGGGACTTTGCCGATGCCGAAGATCATGACGACGGGGATCAGGTAGACGAAGCTCGGCAGCGTCTGCATGACGTCGAGAATGGGATTGACCACCGACTGGGCGCGGTCAGAGCGGGCCATCAGAATGCCGATCGGGATGCCGATGACGATGGCAAGAAGCGTCGAGACGGTGACGATCGCCAGCGTGATCATCGTGTCTTCCCAGAGGCCGACGAGGCCGATGAAGAGCATGCCGATCACGGTGACGGCAACGATTCGCATGTTGCGGCTGGCGAAATAGACCACCACGACCATCACGGCCAGAACGATGAACCATGGCGTGTTGACGAAGAGTGATTCCAGCCCGTTGAGGAAGTGCTGCAGGGGTGTGGTCAGGGCGTCGATGACATTGCCGTAGGCACGCACGAAACTCTTGAAGCTGTCGTCGACCGCCTTGCGCACCCCGCGCATGAGCGTCTGGTCGATGGCCGGAAACTTGCAGAGCAGTTCCGGCAGATAGTTGCATAAAGTCGAAGCCATCTTGTTCCCCTTATCGACCCTTCGCTCTTTACTTACACCTTGACGGTGCGGCGAGGGTAGTTGCGGCGCTGCGTCTGTCGCCTCGGTCCGCATCACGGACGACAGGCTAACCGAGTTCCGCGCGGGAATTCATGCCGTCTGCGACGTCAGAAGCCTCGAATGGCGGCACACTGCCGCCCCGGAAAGTGCGGCGGGTGCATGACCCGCCGCAGCCAATTGCGTCAGCCGCAATCAGAGAGCCGCCTTGACCTTTTCTGCGACTTCAGGAGCAACCCAGGTGGTCCACATTTCCGGATAGGTTTCCAGGAAGTGCTTGGCGCCATCTTCATTGGTGCCCTGGTTTTCTTCCATCCAGGCGAGGACCTTGCCGACCGTCTGGTTGTCCCACTTGCGGGTCTTCACGTAGTCCATGGCGACGCCGGCCTTTTCAGCGAAGCCCTTGGTGACGACGGTGTAGACGTCGGACACCGGATAGGCGTTCACCTTCGGATCCGGGCAGTCCGGAACGGCGGTGCAGGCATCCCAAGAGGCCTTGTCGTGGTCTACGCCGAAGGAGAGCTTGACCATTTCATACTTGCCGAGAATGGCGGTCGGGGCCCAGTAGTAGCCGAGCCAGCCCTTCTTGTTTTCGAAGGCGTTGGCGATCGAGCCGTCGAGGCCGGCAGCCGAGCCCGTGTCGACCAGTTCGAAGCCCTTGTCCTTGGCGCCCAGCGCCTTGTAGAGGTTGGCGGTCGAAACCTGGCAGTTCCAGCCCGACGGGCAGTTGGTCACGGCGCCCTTGGACGGATCTTCCGGAGCCGGGAACAGTTCGGGATGCTTCAGGGCGTCCTCGACCGTCTTGATGTCCGGATGTTCATCGGCGATGAACTTCGGGATCCACCAGCCTTCGACGCCACCGTCGGAAAGCAGCGGAGCAGCCTGAATCAGGCGGCCTTCGGCAATGGCCTGATCGAGCGCGGTGCGCACGGCGTTGACCCAGAATTCCGGAGCCATGTCCGGCTGGCCCTTTTCGTTCATCGAGGCGAAGGTCGGCATGGTGTCACCGGTGACGACGGTCACGGTGCAGCCATAGCCGCTTTCCAGGATGATCTTGTCGACATAGGCGGCAACGCCGGCCGAAGCCCAGTTCATTTCGGCGATGGATACATCGCCGCATTCGGCAGCCTGGGCAGAGCCTGCGACTGCGTAAAGCCCTGCGGCGAGAAGTGTGGAAGCGAGGAGCTTCTTCATGGAGTTAAGACCTCCCAGTCTTATCTAGCAGCGTTCATCGGAACGGGCGGTGACGGCTACTGCTGACCGTTCCGCCAATGGTTTTCCCTTGCGGAATGCCCCGTCCGAACGCGTCTTGCCGGCCGCTGCATCCCTGGCGACCGGATCTTGTCATGGGGAGCCTAATGCCCGGCCGACCGCGTATCGCCAGGACAGCCTACGTCTTTGATTTCAGAAATCAACCACCTGCGACCGCGCAGCATGACCGCAGTCCGTGCGGCAAAGCATTGCTGCGACTTAATTTGCCGCATTTTAGCAGGCATGAAGAGACGGAGTGCACACAGTACGAGCAGGCAAACGGGAAGGAACGAAAATCCTGTTTTGCTGCGCCTCCAGAAAAGACGCCGGTTGTCTCAACTGCGGCAACCAGCCTCTGCGATACCCTCGGTGGGCTCGCGTGAAAAAAATCAAAAAAATTTCTTGAACTGGATCCCGATAACGATCCGGTAACGCCTGTAACGATAGATGAGAGGGCCGATGGCGTGTTTTCGTCGGCTGCGCCCCGGATCCTGTATTGCGTCCCGGGGCGTTTGTTTTTTCGGGCAGAGCGAATTGCCGCCCGGGCCCGGGGGCCAACTCGTGGCTCGAACCTTCTCAGCGCTTCGTCGAAACCAGCGGGTGACGCGGATCGCGCACTTCCCAACGGGCGACCTGCGTATTCGACGGGGCGCGGCCGTTCCAGGCGATGGCGAGGCTATTGCGATTGTGCAGGATGTAGAGCATGGGTGTTTCCTCAAGGGTGCCGCGCTCTCTTCCGGAGCGCCGGTCTCGATGTCGCAGATAATCCTTTCGTCGTGAATGCGCCAGAGCGCAAACCGTCATCGGTTGTCGCAAATCGACGATTGTGAGCGGCGGGAGCGCGACAGGCTGTCGCAGTGTCGCATCTGCGGCGGCATTTGGGGCAAAAGCGCGGCAAACGCGCCCAAAACATGGCGAATAACGAGCGACGCAGACAGGACAGAACGGCATGACGAAGGCCATAATGTTGCAGGGAACAGGCTCCGATGTCGGAAAGACGATACTGGTCGCCGGCCTTTGCCGACTGGCCTCCAATCGGGGACTGAAGGTCGCTCCGTTCAAGCCGCAGAACATGTCGAACAATGCCGCCGTCTCAGATGACGGCGGTGAGATCGGACGAGCCCAGTGGCTGCAGGCGCTGGCAGCGCGCATTCCCTCCAGCGTCCACATGAATCCGGTTCTTCTGAAACCCCAGACAGAGACGGGCAGTCAGATCATCGTCCAGGGCAGGGTTTTCGGCCAGGCCAAAGGGCGGGACTATCAGCGCCTGAAGCCGCAGTTGATGGCTGCGGTGCTCGACAGTTATCGGCAGGTGGCAAACGGGCGCGATCTTGTGATCGTTGAGGGAGCCGGCTCGCCCGCGGAAATCAATCTGAGAGCCGGTGACATCGCCAATATGGGGTTTGCGACCCGGGCGGAGGTGCCGGTGGTGCTGGTCGGCGACATCGACCGTGGCGGAGTGATCGCCTCATTGGTGGGGACGCACACGATCCTGCCGGAGGAGGACCGGCAGCAGATCCGCGGCTATATCATCAATAAGTTTCGCGGCGACGTGACGCTGTTCGATGAGGGTATTTCTGCCATCGGCGGGTTTACCGGCTGGCCTTGCTTTGGCGTGGTGCCCTGGCTGAAAGCCGCCAGCCGTTTGCCGGCGGAGGATTCCGTGGTGCTGGAGCGGATGGTCCGCGGGCAGGGCGGGGCACTGAAAATCGCTGTGCCCGTGTTGTCTCGGATCGCCAATTTCGACGATCTCGATCCGCTGCGGCTGGAGCCGGAGGTCGATCTCGTCTTTGTGCGCGGCGGCGATCCTCTGCCGTCGGACGCCGGACTGGTCATCCTGCCGGGCTCGAAGTCGACGATCGGCGATCTTGCGGAACTGCGGGCGAATGGCTGGGATCGGGATCTGGCACGTCACGTGCGGCGCGGCGGCCGGGTGATCGGGATCTGCGGTGGTTATCAGATGCTCGGCCGCACTGTCGCAGATCCGCTGGGACTGGAGGGCGCGCCTGTCACAGTCGAGGGATTGGGGCATCTCGACGTCGATACGGTGATGGCGGCGGAAAAAACGGTCCGCAACAGCGTGGCGCGCTCGCTTGACTACGATGTGGCGCTGACCGGCTATGAGATCCATTTGGGCGTGACCGAAGGACCGGACCAGGCACGTGCGCCCGTTGCCATTGACGGGAGGCCGGACGGAGCGGGGTCTGCGGACGGCCGGGTCGCCGGTACCTATCTGCACGGGCTGTTCTCAAGCGACGCCTATCGGCAAAGGCTTCTCGAGAGCTTTGGGATTGTGGGAGGCGGTGTGGACTACCGGGCTCTTGTCGATGCCGCACTCGACGATGTGGCGGCAGAGCTCGAAAGCCATCTGTCCGCCGACTGGCTGAAGAGCCTGTTGGACTAGGCTTTCGTTGTCGTTCAAGACGTTTGTGCAGCATCCATGGGGGACGCCATCAGCTCGCCACCGCCAAGAGAGTTGTTGGAATATTTGAACGCCAATATGCTGAGCACCGAAGCGACCAGCAGGATGAAGATCATTCTCATTGTTTTTGCTCCTGCTTGTCTTTCGACAATGCAATTGCGGCAAAAGCAGTTCCGATGGGTTGAGGAATAGCAATGTGTTGGCGATGTTATGCTGTCGCCGTTGCATATCTGCAACGTGGCGTCTTTGGCCGACGTTAGCCTAGCGCCACTTCACTTGGAGACGCCGTGAGACGACCGCCACTGAGGGAACTCTCCGAAAATTTGATCGCCAGAATGCTGAACACCGCAGCAATCATTACCAGGATCATCACACGCATCTTGGATCCCACGCCCTAAACCTGGAAGCAAATATATCCTCCCACCGGTTCGAGGGCTGCTAAGCCCATTACTTGCATTTTAAGGATCCAGTAGAAATGCCGCAGGCAGGCGGGAGGTCGGGGCCGAGCGGCAGCGCGGTCGGCCCCGTTTGAGATCAGCGGGCCGCGCTCAGTCGCAGCAGACGGCAGAGTTCGACCAGTTGCGCATCGTAACGGCTGGAGGTGACGCTGCCGCAGCGCACGAGCAATTTGCGACGATCATCCGCGGACATATCCTGGAGTGCTTGACGCTGGGGTGCCGTCAGACCGCCGCCGCCGGGGGCGTTCGGCCCCGTGCCGGGCGTATTGCCGCCGATCCCGATGTCGACGTCCGCTCCGGTGCTGCCGCCTCCGACGGTGGCTCCCACCGAAGCGTTGATCCCGCGGCTGCCTCCGAGCGACGCATCGATGTCGGCGGTCAACCCATTGCGCGTGCCGACATTTGCACTGGCGTTGACGCCGCGGCTTCCTCCAACGGAAGCGTCGACATCTGCAAGGCCGCGGCTCCCTCCGACCTTGGCATCAGCATTTACCCCGCTGCGACCTCCGACAGAAGCGCTGGCACCCAGACCATCCCTTGTGTCGACATCAACGCTGATACCGCGATCACCGCCGATTGACAGTCCGCCGGCGTGGGAAGTGGTTCCCGACAGGACCATCAGGCCGACCGAGACGAGGCATATACTCATCCGTTTTTGCATGACATTTCCTCCTCAGATGGCCGGCCGCCGGGAGGCAGCCGGTTATCCCCAAACCCGCGCCTCGCCAATTGGTTTCGGATGAAACAATCGCGGGCGAGACATCGTTAGCGAAACGTTATATCGGCGGATGTGTCTGACTTGAAATAGGGCGTTAACGGCTGGGAAGGGCGGCTGGTTGCGACCTGCCGATGTGCAGGGACCGCCCATGTCTTCGGTATGGACAATCGAAGATCTGGCGGAAGAGGTGGGATTCGAACCCACGGTACGGTCTCCCGCACGCCGGTTTTCAAGACCGGTTCCTTAAACCACTCGGACACTCTTCCCGTGGACGGCGTTATGGGCAAAGGCTACGGATTTGGCAAGGGCGATTGTTCGGGTCTTTGTTCCCGCCGGCGGGTAATCGCATGGGCGCACACATGCAGCGCGTTAACCATGTGCTTACCATGATCTCATTTGTGTCGGATCGCCGGCGCCACAATTCCCAATTCGGCCACTTTTCCACAGCCTTCTCGATCCCGCAGGCGTACGGGCGGGGTTTTCCCGGGATGGCAGGGGATGCCGTCCGGCCCGTTTGATCAGAAGTGGGACATATGCATTCGAGCACAGGCGGCCGGCTGGCCATGGGTGGAAGATGGCTGGGTGTGGCGCTGATGTGTGCCTTTGCCGCTTCCTGTTCGACCACCAAAGAGACGGCGGGAAAACCCAAGCGTTCGAAAGAGTTCTTCGCCGAATCCATCTACGGGGTGAAGGCAAGCCCGCGTCTGGTCGCCAGTGGCCCCGTGCCCAAGGGTGGCGGACGCTACATGGTCGGCAAGCCTTATGTCGTGAAGGGCGAGACCTTCGTGCCGAAGGAAAACCCGCGCTACGACGCCGTCGGGATCGCCTCGTGGTATGGAGACGCCTTCCATGGGCGAATGACGGCCAATGGTGAACTTTACGACAAAGAACATCTTTCGGCCGCCCATCCGACGCTCCCGCTTCCGAGCTATGCCCGCGTGACCAATCTCACCAATGGCAGTTCCGTCATCGTGCGCATCAATGACCGTGGCCCGTTTCACAAGGGACGGCTGATAGATCTTTCGAACAAGACCGCCGACATGCTGGACATGGCCCATAGCGGCACCGGCAAGGTTCGCGTCCAGTATATCGGGCCGGCGCGGATGGACGGGCATGACATGCCCTATCTGATGGCTTCCTACGTCAAAAAGGGCGAGCGTGGACCCGTGGTCGATCCGCAAGGCGACATTGCGTCTGGCGTGATGGTGGCCTCGAACGACGTCGCGGTCCCGCAGTACCGGCCGCTGGCAGAGCCAGTTTACCAGACGGCGCTTTCGGGCTCCACACCGAGTGGTGGGGCTCTTGCCCATACACTCGACGCGCAGCTGCTGATGTCGCAATCGGCGGCGCCGCAGGGCATGGCATCCGGCGGGGCAGAGGTCTTTGCCGCACTTCCCGACATTGGTCCCGTTCCCGCATTCCGGCCGCATCACGTTCCCGGCTATGACGGATCCGGTTATGCTGCGGCTTATGCCGAGGTCGGGCGCCCGTCCGGCGCGCTTGCCTTTGACGCCATTCTCGTGCGCAATGGCGGCCTCACCGAGAGCTCGATTCTCTCCTCGGTTGCCAAAGGCGGAATCACCCTTTCGAAGGGGCTTTGACTGCGGCGGGCGAGGGGACCATAGCTCCCACAGCGCCAGCAGAGCCAAGTTTGATCATGCGTTCCCGCTTTCCCTTTTTTGCCGTTCTGGTGATGCTCGGCCTCGTCGTCTCCGCCCCGGCATCGACGTTGGCGCAAGAGGTGGCGAAATCCAGCGCAACGGAAACGAAGGCGGGACAGGCCTATCTGATCGAGGCGTCGACCGGCACCGTGCTTCTGGCGAAAGACGAGCGTAAGAGTTTTGCGCCGGCGTCTCTCGCAAAGCTCATGACGCTCGAAATTGTGTTTCAGGCGCTGGGCAAGGGCGAGATCCGGCCGGATCAAGTCTATCCCGTCTCCGAATTTGCCTGGCGCACGGGTGGGGCGCCCTCGCGGACCTCGACCATGTTTGCGGCCGTGAAGAGCCAGGTGCCGGTGGCCGATCTGGTGAAGGGCATTGCCGTGCAGACCGCGAATGACGGCTGTCTGATCCTGGCCGAAGGCATGGCCGGTTCGGAGGCGAAATTCGTCGAGCGCATGAATGCGCGGGCGGCGGAGCTGGGGCTGAAGGACAGCCATTTTGCCAATGCCACGGGGCTTCCGCATCCCGACAATCGCTCCACGCTCGTTGATCTCGTAAGACTGGCGCAGCATCTCCAGCGCAGCTATCCCGAGCTCTACAAGACCTTCTCCATTCCGGAATTCGAGTGGAACAAGATCCTGCAGCGCAACCGCAACCCCTTGCTCGGCATGGGGGCCGATGGGCTTGCAACCGGTTTTGCCGACGGCAGCGGCTTTGCCATCGTCGCTTCGGCGGAGCGCAATGGACGGCGGCTCTTTCTCGGGCTGGGCGGTCTGGCGAGCGACAAGGAGCGCACCGAGGAGGCAACACGGCTGATCAACTGGGGCTTTGACGGGTTCGAGATGCGGCGGTTGTTCGACAAGGACGAGGTGATCGGCGAAGCCAGCGTCTATGGCGGCGCGCAATCGACCGTGCCGCTGGTGGCGCGGACGCCGGTCGAGGTTTATGTCCCGGTTGACAATCCCGAGCGACTGCAGGCCCGGATCGTCTATCGCTGGCCGCTCAGCCCCCCCGTTTCGAAGGGTGCCGAAATTGCCGTGCTGAACCTTTTTTCCGGTGACCGCCCACTCTTGTCGGTGCCGCTCCAAAGCGCATATGCGGTCGAGGTGGGAACCCTGCGGCAAAGGGCGGTGGACGCGCTGATCGAGCTTCTGTTCTTCTGGCTGTGAGGGCAAAAAGCAGTCCGGCAGCATGCTCGACGGTTTTGTTTGACGCCGTCTTGGGGTAGAGGCACTGGGTGAGCCGATACGGCAAATGGCGATACGCGCCAAAGAGTGCGGGAAGAAGGCAAGGCATTGGCGACCGGTCCGGGATTGTTCGTGAGTTTCGAAGGAGGCGAGGGGGCCGGGAAATCGACCCAGATCCGCCTGCTGGCGGAAGTCTTGCGCGAGCTAGGGCACGACGTCGTGGTGACGCGGGAGCCGGGCGGGTCGCCGGGGGCGGAGGCTTTGCGTCATGTGCTACTCTCCGGGGCGGCCGAACCCTTCGGGATCCGCATGGAGGCCTTGCTCTTCGCTGCCGCCCGGGCCGATCACCTCGCCTGCTTCGTGCGTCCGGCGCTGGCGCGGGGTCAGGTGGTCCTTTGCGACCGCTTTGTCGATTCCTCTCGCGTCTATCAGGGGGTCACCGGCAATCTGGAGCCGCGGCTGATGGAGGTGCTGGAGCGGGTATCGGTCGCAGGCACGATGCCGGATCTGACGCTGATCCTCGATCTTCCGGCGTCCGTCGGGCTCGACCGGGCAAGGCGCCGGGCAGGGGCGACGCCGACCTCCGCCCAGCCGGATCGCTTCGAAAAGGAGCGCACGGAGGTGCATGAGAAGCGCCGCCAAGGTTTTCTCGACATTGCGCTGCGCGAACCGGAGCGGTGCCGGGTCATCGATGCAAGCCTCGACGTGGAGCGGATCGCGCGCGACATTCTGGCCGACGTCACGCTGGTGATGGCGCAGCAGCGCGGTGCCCGCAATGACCAGGCGGCGGGCCGATGAGCGAGGAGAAAGCAGGCCTGCTGGATGGGGCGATTGCGCCGGCCCTCAATACCCGTCTGTTCGGGCATGCTGCGGCCGAAGAGTTTCTCGCGCGCAGCTACAGGTCGGGGAAGGGGCACCACGCGATTCTGATCGAGGGGCCGGAAGGGATCGGCAAGGCGACACTCGCCTTTCGCTTCGCCAACCATGTCCTTCGTCATCCCGATCCCGCAACGGCACCCGGCGTGATGGCGGATCCTGATCCGGAGCATCCGATCAGCCGTCAGATTGCCTCGGGCGCCAGCCACAACCTCTTGCATCTCGCGCGTCCCGTGGACGACAAGACCGGTCGGGTGAAACAGGCAATCACCGTGGACGAAGTGCGCAAGGCGGGGCATTTCTTCAGCCAGACCTCGGGCACGGGGAACTGGCGAATCGTGATCATCGATCCCGCCGACGATCTGAACCGGAATGCCGCCAATGCGATCCTGAAGATCCTCGAGGAGCCGCCGAAGCGGGCGATGTTCCTCGTCTTGTCGCATGCGCCGGGCAAGCTCTTGCCGACCATCCGCTCGCGGTGCCTGCCGCTCAAACTGCAGGACCTTGATCCGCAGTCGATGGATCAGGCACTTGGCCAGTTGGGGTTGTCTATCCCCGCAGAAAAGCGCGAGGCGGTGCTTTCGCTCGCCAAGGGCAGCGTCGCGCGGGCGCTGAAACTCGTCAATTACGGCGGCGCCGATATCCTGGACGCCTTTGAGCAGATGCTGTCGGCATCGGGGCCAGCGCAGCGCAAGATGATGTTCAAGATCGCAGATGCGCTGTCGGGTAAGGACAGCGATGTCGCCTTCGGTTTCTTTGTCGAGCATCTGGGGGACCATCTGGCGGAAACCGCGCGACGGCGGGCGTTCTCCGGCGATCTCGGTGCGGCCGAGCATTACGCGCGTCTGACTTCGACAATCAACGAGCAACTCACTGTGGCCTCGGCCTACAACCTCGACCGCAAGCAGACGATCCTCGACGTGTTGTCGGCGATCGTTCGCTGAGCCTCACGACACGCTGCGTGGCGCTGCAGCAAAACGGATGTTCCTAAAGCCGCCGGAATGTTTTAAGAGCGTTCGACCCCATTTGTCGTCGCCGTTCCTGGCTGGCCTTCTTGCGCCGCCAGTGTCCGGCCCGTGACATCGCAACCGACGAAAAGACAACAAGAAGCCATGAGCGATCCCTTCTACATCACCACTGCCATCTCCTATCCGAACGGCAAGCCGCATATCGGCCATGCCTATGAGCTGATCGCGACGGACGCCATGGCGCGGTTCCAGCGGCTCGACGGCCGGGACGTGTTCTTCCTGACGGGTACGGACGAACACGGGCAGAAGATGCAGCAGACTGCGCGCGCCGAAGGGATTTCGCCGGAAGCGCTGGCTGAGCGGAACTCCAATGAATTCCGCGATATGGGAAAGCTTCTTAATGCGTCGAATGATGATTTCATCCGCACGACCGAGAAGCGCCATCATGAGACCGTCCAGGAAGTCTGGCGGCGGATGGAGAAGAATGGCGACGTTTACAAGGGCGGTTATGCCGGCTGGTATTCGGTGCGCGACGAGGCCTATTACCAGGAAGAGGAAACCGAGTTGCGCGCCGATGGCGTGCGCTACGGGCCGCAGGGCACGCCGGTCGAATGGGTGGAAGAGGAAAGCTACTTCTTCAAGCTCTCGGCCTATGAAGACAAGCTCCTGAAACTCTACGAGGACCAGCTGGATTTCATCGGTCCGAACGAGCGTCGCAACGAGGTCATTTCCTTCGTCAAGTCGGGTCTCAAGGATCTGTCGATCTCGCGCACGACCTTCGACTGGGGCATCAAGGTGCCCGGCGACGACAAGCATGTGATGTATGTCTGGGTCGATGCGCTGACCAATTACATCACCGCCACCGGCTATGTCGAAGATACGAACGGCCCGCTTGCCAAATACTGGCCGGCCGACGTGCATATCATCGGCAAAGACATCATCCGCTTCCACGCCGTCTACTGGCCGGCCTTCCTGATGTCGGCGGGCCTGCCGCTGCCGAAGCGGGTCTATGCCCATGGCTTCCTGCTCAACAAGGGCGAGAAGATGTCGAAGTCGCTCGGCAATGTCGTTGATCCGGTGAACCTCGTGAACCATTTCGGCCTCGACCAGGTGCGCTACTTCTTCCTGCGCGAAGTCTCCTTCGGCCAGGACGGCAGCTATTCGGAAGAGGGCATCGGCACGCGCATCAATGCCGATCTCGCGAACGGCATCGGCAATCTCGCCTCGCGCTCGCTGTCGATGATCAACAAGAACTGCGAGGGCAGGGTGCCGATACCCGGTCCGCTCACCGCGGAAGACGAGGCGATCCTGAAGATTGCCGACGAGGCGATCGACATCTGCCGCGAGGAGATGGGCAAGCAGCAGATCCACAAGGCGGTCGCTGCCGTCATCAACATCGTCAACGAGGCCGACCGCTATTTCGCGGCGCAGGCACCGTGGGTCTTGAAGAAGACCGACGAGGCGCGCATGGGCACGGTGCTTTATGTGACCGCTGAGGTCGTTCGCCAGATCGCGATCCTGTTCCAGCCGATCATGCCTGCATCCTCGGCGAAAATCCTCGATCTCGTTGCTGTCGCGGAAGCAGATCGCGTCTTCGCCAAGCTTGGCGCTGCCGGACGGTTGCAGCCGGGCACGGAACTGCCGGCGCCGGCGCCGGTCTATCCGCGCTATGTCGCCCCGGACGCGGCGAAGGCCTGACACGATGCTGATCGATACCCATTGCCATCTGGACTTCGCCGACTTCGACAGCGAGCGCGACGAGCTCGTCACGCGGGCGCATCAGGCCGGCGTGAAGCAGATGGTGACGATCTCGACGCGGGTCAGGAAGCTCGAGACGCTCTTGGCACTCACGGAGCGCTATCCGAGTGTCTTCTGCTCGGTCGGTACGCATCCGAACAATGCTGGCGACGAGCTGGATGTCACAGCGGACGAACTGGTGAAGCTTGCCGAGAGCCACGAGAAGATCGTGGCGATCGGCGAGGCCGGGCTCGACTATTTCTACGACACGCAGAAGCCCGAAGACCAGAAGACGGGCCTGATCCGCCATATCGATGCGGCGCGGCGCACGGGGCTGCCGCTCGTCATTCACAGCCGCAGCGCCGACGAGGACATGGCCGATATACTGACCGAGGAAACAGGGAAGGGGGCCTTCCCTTTCATCCTGCATTGCTTCTCTTCCGGCCAGGCGCTGGCCGATACGGGTGTGGCGCTCGGCGGTTACGTCTCCTTTTCCGGTATCGTGACCTTTCCGAAATCGGAAGAGCTGCGCGAGATCGCGAAAAGCGTGCCGATGGACCGTTTGCTGGTCGAGACGGATGCGCCGTATCTGGCGCCGAAGCGCTGGCGTGGAAAACGCAACGAGCCGTCCTATGTGGTGAATACGGCGGAGGTTCTGGCGGAGGTCAAGGGCGTGAGCTACGCGGAGATGGCTGATATCACCACCGAGAATGCCTTCCGCTGTTTTTCGAAAATGCCGCGGTTGGCTTGAGGGAGCTTTGATGAAGGTCACGCGCCGGTTCACGCTGCTCGGTTGTTCCTCGTCTCCCGGCGTGCCCAGGATCAATGGCGACTGGGGCAATTGCGACCCCAACAATCCGAAGAACCGGCGAACACGCGCGTCGTTCCTGATCGAGCAGATCGGGCCGGATGGCGGCAAGACGGTCATTGTTGTCGATACCGGGCCGGATTTTCGCGAACAGATGATCCGTTCCAAGGTCGAGTTCATCGATGCCGTGGTCTACAGCCATGCCCATGCCGACCATCTGCATGGCATTGATGACCTGCGCGGCTATTTTCACAGCCAGCACAAGCGCATTCCGATCCATGCCGAACCCTATACGATGAGCCGGATCGAGGAAGGCTTCGGCTATTGTCTGAAGACGCCTGTGGGCAGCAACTATCCGCCGATCGTCGATCCTGTCATTATCGAGGATCTCGATCAGCCGATCACCGTGACTGGCGCCGGTGGGACTATTTCGCTTCTGCCGCTGAAGCAGCAGCATGGAGACATCATCTCGATTGGTCTCAGAATCGGTGACGTGGCTTATTGCTGCGACGTCTCGGACTTTCCGGAGGAAACCGTCGCCAAGCTTGATGGTCTGGACCTGCTGGTCATCGACGCGCTGCAATACAGGCCGCATCCGAGCCATCTGTCGCTCGAGCAAGCACTTGGCTGGATCGCACGGTTTGCGCCGAAGCGCAGCGTGCTCACGCATATGCATACGCCGCTCGACTATGACATCGTGATGGCCGAGACGCCCGATCATGTGGAGCCTGGCCACGACCAGTTAGTCGTGGAATTTGAACTGGATATCTGAGGATCTTGAGAGGTTGAATCCGGTTCAGGATGCCGTGCTTCTTATAGGTTCATAGGCTTCTCGCCAGTCTGTGGTCATATCTTAAGTTCCATAATCTATCTTATGCGATCTTTGTGTGTAGGACGGACAGGCTCCAGATGGTCCCCTCCCAGCTGCCACGCTGCCTTTCCATCCGACGCCACTCGCCTTGGATGATCAGCGTCGCTCAGAGCGTTCCGCTGATCCGCAGGACGGACAGAACCAAGCCGCCAATTAGTGCGGTGGACGCTGCAATCGTCGTCAGGATCAAACCGATGAGCCGGATTGGCGACACATGCGGTGAGATTTCCAGTTCATAGCTTTCCCGCACAACCTCCGGATTGAGGCAGACGACCTCAAAGAGGCCCGGAGCCTCACATGTGAATGAGCCGAGCGGAATGGTTCGTCGTCCCTGCATGTCCGATCGTTTCACTTGGAACAGCGCTCGACCATAGGAGCGGTAGATGGATGGAACACCGGTGTCGCGGTTTCTGAGCGTAAACGACGCGGAGAAGTGCGACGTACCGGCAAGGAATGTCAATGGCGGGATCACGACGCTGATGCCATATCGGCCGGCTGCTGGCAGGAAAACGTCTTGAGGCAGGTCTGACGCGGCAAAACGATGTCTCACTGTTGGAAAGATCATCCTTCGAAGCCTTACAAGACTAAGCATGAGGATGTAGCCGGCGGCAGCTGTGGCTGCGGCAGGTAATGCGAGCGACTGCAGTGTCTCCAGCGTCATCTCCATTCGAATCCTTTCCCGCCCTGCGACGCTATTTCATCCCCCCAGATGGAAGTCGCCGCCTTTAGAGGTCCGCGACGTGCAGAATGGTCTTGGCCGAGATCTCGGTTTCCTTGGGGTAGCCGAAGGCGCTGTTGATGTAGGTGACGCCGTCGATCTGTTTATTGCGGTTCAGGTGGCTGTGGCCGTAGAAATGCTTCGTAGAACCGAGCGAGCGGATGCGGCGCTCCAGGCGGTCCGTGCCAAGCACCGGAAACAGCGCCTTGTGCTTTTCCGGATAGCGGGCCGGCATCAGGTCGATGCGGGGAACGAAATGCGAGACGCTGTAGACGGCGTCGAAGCTTGAAGTGTCCGGGAGCACGTTCATGGCGTCGAAACGGGCGGTGACGTCTGCCGGTGTGAGACCTTCCCAATTGCATTTGTAGAAATCCATCCAGCCGCGGCGGATGGTCGGGCCGGGCTCGCCGAAGGAATAATCATACCAGCCGAGCAAAGGCACGATCAGGGTTTTGCCGAAGGCAACCGGGCGCGTCTCGATGCCGTAGACGTGGCAGAGCGCGTTGAGCGTCTCGAACTTTTCGAAGGATGGCCCCTTCCCGCTTCTCGCCGTCCAGAGGTCATGATTGCCGGGCAGAAAGAGCAGCTTTCGGTAGCGCGGCACGAGTTCGTCGAAGCAGGTTTTCACGAGGTCCAATTCGTCGGAGAGATCGCCGGCGACGATCAGGACGTCGTCGGTGAAATCGGCGCGGGACAGCGCGCGCAGCCAGTCGAGGTTTTCACGGTAATCGACGTGGAAATCGGATCCGAGGAAAAGGCGCATGCTCAAGGGATCCGCAACGGGTTCGAAGACATGCAAGCCTTCTAATCAAATTTCACGGCACGGCAAGAGACGGCGGAGGTTGGCGAACCTCCGCCGCAGCGGATCAGTCGACGACGGCAGGCAGAGGCGGGGCCGAAACCCCTTCCCGCCATTCGGTCGAAAGCCTGAGCGGTAGCGTGGCCCGAATATCCTCGGCACTGGCGGCGATCACCAGGTCGTAGTCGCCGGCTTCGGCGATCCAGGAGCGGGCGTTCGGATCGAAGTATGCGAGGTCGCGGACGGCTATCGACAGTTTCGCTGTTGCGGTGGCGCTGCCTGAGATGTGCAGCTTGGCGAAGGCCTTGAGTTCCTTGATTGGGCGCGGGAGGCGCGAGGATTTTGGCTTCACATAGAGCTGCACGAGTTCGGCCCCTGCCCGGTTACCCGTGTTCGTGACGTCGATTTCCACGGCGACGCCATCCGGACCCATCTCGTGGCTGGAAGCGCGCGGTGCGGACCAGTCGAAGGTCGTGTAGGACAGACCGTAACCGAAGGGGAAGAGCGGCGTTGCGCCATCGGCGTCGTGGTGGCGATAGCCGACGGCCAGACCTTCCGCATAGACGACATGGCCGTCCCTGCCGGGATAGGTTTTCGGATCGCCCGATATGGCGGAGTTGTCGGCAAGACGCTCTGGGAACGTCTGCGGCAGGCGGCCGCCGGGTTCGGCGTCACCGAAGAGCACGTCGGCGATGGCATTGCCGGCTTCCTGGCCGGGATACCAGGCCTGGATGACGGCGGAGATCTTGTCGAGCCAGGGCATTTCGATGGGGCCTCCGGTCTGCAGTACCACGACAGTGCGCGGATTGACGGCGGCGACCTTCTCGATCAGCTCTTCCTGGCGTCCGGGCAGGCGCATGTTGGGCAGGTCGAGGCCTTCGGTGTCCCACTCCCCTTCCCGGCCGACCACCAGGATTGCGACGTCGCAGGATTTCGCCTGTTCGACGGCTTCGGCGATGGCCGCATCGCTGGTGGGCAACTCCACACCGAAACGCAGGGCGCGGATATTGATGCCCTCGAATCCTTCCGGAAGGGCGCGATACTCGACGCGGATCTCATAGGTCCGGCCAACCTCCAGTGCCTTCTCCACCCGGATTTCCGAATTGCCGAGGCCGAAGAAATTGTCGCCGCGGGCCCAGCCCGTCTCTCCATCGACCAACAAGTCTCCGTCGACATAGAGTTTGGCCAGGCCGGCATTGGTGAGCCCGAAGACATGGGTGCCGCTCTCGTCCGGACGGAATCGCGTGGTGATGCGGGCGGAGAAATTGCGCGGATCGAGGGAGGCGTCCGGCATGTCGAGCCAGAAGAACTGACTTTCCTCCGCAGTCGAGCGCTGGATGACCGGCCCGGCCCAGTCTCGGCCATGGAAGAAGTCGACGGAGACCTCGCCACGGATCATCTGGGTCAGGCGGTTGTTGCGGCATGCCTTGAGGTGGATGACGCGGTTGGTGCCCGACAAGGCGCCCTTGATGCCCTCGAGTGGGCTCACCTTGTAATGGGCGTTGATCTGGGCGCTGCCGCCGCCCATGACGCGCGGTTCGGCGGCATTGGGGCCGAGAACGGCGATGCGGTCGAGGGCCGACTTGTCGAGTGGCAGTATGCCGTCGTTTTTCAGGAGCACCATGCCTTCGGCGCCGAGCTTGCGGATCAGCGCGCGGTGCTCCGGGCGATCAATGGCCTTTTCCTCTTCCATAGCAGGATCGGCGAAGGCTCCCACCCGCTCCAGCAGCAACAGGATGCGGCGGGCTGCGGCCTTCACGGTTTCGGCGGGTACCCTGCCCTCGCGAACGGCGGCAACCAGCTTTTCGCCGCGGTCACGGGTCGGACCTGGCATCTCGAGATCGAGGCCGCCGATGACCGAGGCCTCGGTGGTATGCGAGCCAAACCAGTCGGACATCACAATGCCTTCATAGCCCCATTCCTCACGCAGGAGTTCGTTGAGAAGCCAGTGGTTCTCGCTGGTCCAGACACCGTTCAGGCGGTTGTAGGAGGACATGATCGCCCAGACGCCTGCTTTCTTCACCGCCGCCTCGAAAGGCAGCAGGTAGATCTCGCGCAATGTGCGTTCGTCGAGATCGGACGACATGGTCTGGCGTTCTACTTCGCTGTCATTGGCGACGAAATGTTTGATCGTGGCGGCAATGCCCTGCGACTGCACGCCCTCGATATAGGCGATGGCCAGCGCGGAAGTCAGCATCGGGTCTTCGGAATAGCATTCGAAATTGCGGCCGTTGAGGCCCGAGCGATGGATGTTTACGGTCGGGGCGAGCAGGACGCGGGCGCTCTTGGTCTTCGCCTCCTCGGCCAGCGCCACACCCATTTCGCGCACGAGGTCAGGGTTCCAGGCCGCACCGATGCCGATGGCGGCGGGGAAGCAGGCGGATTTGACGCCGCCCACGAGGGAACCGCCGCCGCGGGCGCCGTTCGGCCCGTCGGTGACCTTGATCTTGGGGATGCCGAGACGCTCGACAGCGACCGTCGTCCAGAAATCGGCGCCGGCCAGCAGGGCAACCTGCTCCTCAAGCGTCATCCGGTCCAGAAGCGTGTCGATCATGATGCTCTCCCTGATCCATTTCGCTCCTCGCTTTGCGGCAACGATACAGTGCCCGGGAGCCTGACCCTTTAAACCGTCCGCGGAATGCATCTGTCCAGATGGAAGCTAGGGAATTCGCCGTCTTGCAGTCACGAAATCGAGAACGCGCACAAGAAATGCCCCCTCCACCTTTCCGACCAGCCGAATCGTCCTATTCTTCCATTCGATATGACTGAAACATGAGGGGAATCACGATGCGCATGCGGATTGGAATGGCCCTTTTTCTGGTGGCGGTACTGACAGGGACGTCGACCGGCGCCCAACAGGCGGTCCCGGCGGACCCGGCAGGTCTCGCCAAAGGAGTCATCGAGCAGCAGATTGCCGCCTTTCTGAATGACGATGCGGCGACGGCCTACTCCTTCGCCTCGCCTGAGATCAAATCGGTGTTTCCCGATCCCGAACGATTCTTCGAGATGGTGAAGAAGAGCTACGGGCCAGTTTACCGGCCGGGCAATTATGCCTTCGGTCGCAATCAGGTCTCGCCTGACGGCACGGTTGCCTTCCAGGAGGTCCTGATTTCGGCGCCCGACGGGAAAGACTGGGCCGTTTATTACGAGCTCAAACGCCAGAAGGACGGGAATTTCGCCATCAATGGTGTGCGGATAAAACGCGAGACTTCCAGCCAAGGCATTTGAGGTGTTCAAGGGGGCAGAGCGAGCGCCCTGCCCTCGTCTTGCTCACACCGGGTCGATGTCGCCGCGGTTCCACATCTCGATGGTTTCCGCCTTGAAGTCCTCGAAGCGATTTTCGGCGATTGCCTGGCGGATACCCTGCATCAGTTCCTGGTAATAGCTGAGATTGTTCCAGGAGAGCAGCATGCCGCCGAGTGCCTCGTTGGAGCGCACGAGGTGGTGCAAATAGGCACGCGAATAATCGCGGGTCGCGGGGCAATTCGACTGTTCGTCGAGCGGGCGCATGTCTTCGGCATGGCGGGCGTTACGAATGTTGACCTTGCCGCGGCGCGTGAAGGCCAGGCCATGGCGACCGGAGCGGGTCGGCATGACACAGTCGAACATGTCGATGCCTTCGGCGACCGACTTTAGGATATCGTCCGGCGTGCCGACGCCCATGAGGTAGCGCGGCTTTTCCGTGGGCAGCACCGGCAGCGTGATGCGCAGCATGTCGAGCATCACAGCTTGCGGCTCGCCGACCGCGAGGCCGCCGACGGCGTAACCCTTGAGGTCCAGCTGCTTCAGGCCTTCCGCCGAGCGGATACGCAAGGCCGGCTGGTCGCCGCCCTGGACGATACCGAACATGGCTTTGCCCGGCTGATTGCCGAAGGCGACGCGGCAGCGTTCGGCCCAGCGCAGCGACATTTCCATCGCACGTTCGATCTCGCGGGGTTCAGCGGGAAGCGCCACGCATTCGTCGAGCTGCATCTGGATGTCACTGTCGAGCAGACCCTGGATCTCGATCGAGCGCTCCGGCGACATATGGTGCAAGCTACCATCGACATGGCTCTTGAAGGTGACGCCCTGCTCGTCGAGCTTGCGCAGGCCAGACAGCGACATAACCTGGAAGCCGCCCGAATCCGTCAGGATCGGGCCGGGCCAGCGAATGAGTTCATGCAGACCACCGAGGCGGGCGACACGCTCCGGACCGGGGCGCAGCATCAGGTGATAGGTGTTGCCGAGGATGATGTCGGCGCCACCTTCCTTGACCTGGTCGAGATACATGGCCTTGACCGTGCCGACGGTCCCGACCGGCATGAAGGCCGGGGTGCGGATCGTGCCGCGCGGCATGGTGATCTCGCCGAGGCGGGCCTTGCCGCTTACGGCCTTCAGATTGAATGTGAAATTCTCGGACATCGGTCAGTCGTCTTTCCGGAAGAGCAGGCTGGAATCGCCGTAGGAATAGAAGCGGTAGCCGGTCTCGATGGCGTGGGCGTAAGCCGCGCGCATCGTGTCGAGGCCGGCAAAGGCGGAAACCAGCATGAAGAGCGTGGATTTGGGCAGGTGGAAATTGGTCATCAGCATGTCGACCGCTTTGAAGCGGTAGCCGGGCGTGATGAAGATGCCGGTGGCACCCGACCAAGCGGGGATGTGGCCGGTCTCCTCGGCAGCACTTTCGAGCAGGCGCAGAGAGGTGGTGCCGACGGCGATGATCCGGTTGCCCCGCGCACGCACTGCGTTGAGAGCGGCTGCGGTCGAGGGCGAGATATAGCCGATCTCCTCGTGCATCTTGTGCTCGGCGGTATCATCCGCCTTGACCGGCAGGAAGGTGCCGGCACCGACATGCAGGGTCACAAAGTGGCGCTCGATGCCGGCGGCGGCGAGTTTTGCAAAGAGATCGGGCGTGAAATGCAGCCCGGCGGTCGGGGCCGCGACCGCGCCCTCCTCGCGGGCATAGATGGTCTGGTAGTCGGCGCGATCCTTTTCGTCTTCCGGCCGCTTGGCGGCAATATAGGGCGGAAGCGGGATATGGCCGACGGTAGCGATCGCCTGATCGAGATCGGGGCCCGAGAGGTCGAAGGCGAGTTCGATCTCGCCGGCTTCCCCCTTTTCGGCGACGGTCGCGACGAGGGAGCCCATCAGGCAGGCAGCGCCATCTCCCTGCCCCGTGCCGAAATCGATGCGGTCGCCGGTCTTGATGCGCTTGCCGGGTTTGGCGAAGGCCTTCCATCTGGAGGCGCCGACGCGCATGTGCAGCGTGCAGGAGACGGCGATCTCTTCCGCACCTTCGCGGTGGCGGATGCCTTCGAGCTGCGCCGGGATGACCTTGGTGTCGTTGAAGACGAGGGCGTCGCCGGGTCTCAGGAAGGACGGCAGATCATAGACGTGACGGTCTTCGAGCACGGGATCGGCATCGGGGCGCACCACGAGGAAACGCGCATGGTCGCGCGGGCTTGCGGGCCTCAGCGCGATGTTTTCATCCGGCAGGTCGAAGTCGAAGAGATCTACACGCATGGAAATCGGATCTGTTGTGGCGAGGGACTAAACGCGAAAACCCGCCCGGGTGCCAGGCACCGAGGCGGGCTTGCTGTGGCTTTAAGCCGATCAGGCGTCGGCGGCAACCTTCATCGAGACGATCGAATCGGGATCGGCCACGGGCTCGCCCTTCTTGATCTGGTCGATGACGTCCATGCCTTCGATGACCTGACCCCAGACGGAGTACTGCTTGTTCAGCCACGGCGCGTCGGTGAAGCAGATGAAGAACTGGCTGTTGGCCGAGTTCGGGCTCTGGGAACGGGCCATGGAGCAGGTTCCGCGGACATGCGGGGTGGCCGAGAATTCGGCCTTCAGGTCCGGCTTGTCGGAGCCGCCCATGCCGGCACGGCCGGGGTTGAAGCTGTCCCCGCCCTTCTTGCCAAACTTCACGTCGCCGGTCTGGGCCATGAAGTCTGCGATGACGCGGTGGAAGACGACGCCGTCATAGGCGCCTTCGCGCGACAGTTCCTTGATGCGGGCGACATGGCCGGGGGCCAGATCCGGGAAGAGCGCGATGACGACTTTACCCTTGGTGGTTTCCATCAGGATGGTGTTTTCCGGATCCTTGATCTCGGCCATGGTGTTTCTCCTTGGTTGGGGCTTGTCGCCCGGTAGATATCAGTTGCGGCCGACCGTGACCTTGATCATGCGATCGGGATCGGTCACTTCGCCGTTGCCGCCTTCGCCGCGCTTGATCTTGTCGACATACTCCATGCCGGCCACGACCTTGCCGACGACCGTATACTGGCCGTTCAGGAATCCGCCTTCGGCGAACATGATGAAGAACTGCGAATTGGCGGAGTTCGGATCCTGGCTGCGGGCCATGCCGACTGTCCCGCGCTCAAAGGGCGTGTTCGAAAATTCGGCTGGCAGGTCCGGCAGGTTCGAGCCGCCGGTGCCGGCACGCTGGGCGTCATAGCCGTTTTCCATATCACCATACTGAACGTCGCCGGTCTGGGCCATGAAGCCCTCGATGACACGGTGGAAAGCGACGTTGTCGTATTCACCAGCCGCCGCCAGCTTCTTGATCTGGGCGACGTGCTTCGGGGCGACGTCGGGCATCAGTTGGATGACGACCGGGCCATCCTTGAGCTGGATGGTCAGGTAGTCGTCATTCGACTGGGCCTGGGCCGAGCCGAAACCGACGACGGCAAAAAACAATGCGGTGGCAATATGGACGAGCTTCATGAGATCACTCCAGTTCGGGACTTGCGGGCTCAGCGCCCGTATTTGGATTTGAGGGCGGCCAGGACCGGACCGGGCACGAAGGCGCTCACATCGCCCCCCATGGCGGCGATCTGGCGGACCAATGTGGCGGTTATGGGCCGCGAGGCGGTGGCGGCGGGGAGAAAGACGGTCTGCAGGTCCGGTGCCATCTGAGCGTTCATGCCGGCCATCTGCATTTCGTAATCGAAATCGGTGCCGTCGCGCAGGCCGCGCACCAGGAGTTTGGCTTGTGCACGGCGGGCGGCATCGATGGCGAGATCGGAAAAGGAGACGACGTCGAGGTCCCCTGCCCGCTGCGGCAGCGCAGCCTCCAAGGCGGATCTGATCAGAGCCGCCCGTTCATCATAAGAGAAAAGCGGTGTCTTGCCCGGATGGGTGCCGATAGCGACCACGAGGCGGTCGGCGAGGTTCAATGCCTGCACAAGCACATCCAGATGACCGTTGGTCATCGGATCGAAGGAGCCAGGATAGAACGCGATTGCCATGGATACCCGATCTTTGGTTTCGACGCCTTTTGTCACGGAAGCCGTGTCATCGCAAGCGCCCGCCTTGCGAGATGCCGGCTTTGCCGCGCGCTTTTGTGCCGCGCTTTGGTCGTGAACGACAGATGAATGCCCTGTTCAAGGCCGCTTCAGGGCGGGGCTGGTAGTCATTCACCGTGCCTCGAACTCAAGACAAGCCAAGGACGTTCCCATGCTCGTTCTCCTGATCACCTCCGCAATTGCCGCCTCGCTTCTCGTCGAGCTCGGTCTTGCAGTCGTTCGCGACCTGATGGAGGCATCCGATCACGAAAACGAAGATGAACGCCAGATGAACAAGGTGTTCAAGAGCACTTCAGCCAGGTCTTGGTAAACCAGTTGCTACACTGCACGGGGAACCATTTCCGCGCACAACCATTTAACGGCAGCGAATGCCGGCTTTTGAAGGACTATCGCAATGCATGACAAAGTTACCCTGATCAACCTCGTCTGGATGATGATGATGACTGCCATGGTTGCTACTTCGGCAACCTTCTATGTCAAGGACAGCAACGACGCCAAGTTTTACGGCCCTCCGATGACCGCCCGCTACCACAGCTTCGGCCATTAATCGGACATCAAACCTTCGCCGCTAGAAACGTAACGTCACGCTGAAGAAGAAAGGGAAGACCATGTTTGTAACGCTCACGGTACTCGCCGCTCTGATCAGCGGCATGTTCGTCGCCTCGGTCGCATCGACGATCACGGCGTTGAAGCGCGAAGACGAAGATTTCCGGGCCATGGTGGAGCGCCGCAAGGCCTTCTGAGCCCAATACAAGCGGTCAAGCCGGTGGATCCACACGCCAGGCCTTAAAGAAAACCGCATCGAACTTGATGCCATACCTCCGTCAAAAAGCCCGCTCGGACTGATCGTCCGGCGGGCTTTTCGCTTGTCTGTTCATAGCTCTGTTCATGTTCCGAGCGGAAAGAGCCGGCCCAGATCATGGCCGGCCATTGCTTCATTCGGCGGTGTCTTCGCCCTCGCCTGCGGCCGGGGTCTCGACACCGGCTTCGACGCCAGCCTCTGTCACGGCTTCGGCTTCAACCACCTCATCCTCGCCTTCCGGTTCACTGATGCGCTCGACCGACACGACCTTCTCGTCCTTGGCGGTGGAGAAGATCGTGACACCCTTGGTCGCGCGGCTCGCGATGCGGATGCCGTTGACCGGCACGCGGATCAGCTGACCGCCGTCAGAGACCAGCATCAGCTGGTCCTTTTCCTCGACGGGGAAGGCAGCGACCAGTTCGCCGATTTCCGCCGTCTTGGAGGTATCGGTGGCGCGGATGCCCTTGCCGCCGCGACCGGAGGTGCGGAAGTCGTAGGACGAGGAGCGCTTGCCGAAGCCCTTGACCGAAACTGTCAGAACGAACTGTTCGCGGGCCTTGAGCTCCTGGTAGCGATCTTCGCCGAGTTCGCCTTCTTCCGCCACTTCCTCACCCACGAGTGCGATATCGTCTTCGTCGACGCCGCTTGCGCGACGTTCGACGGCCGAGCGCTTGAGATAGGCGGCGCGCTCCCAGGGTTCGGCATCGACATGGCCAAGAATGGTCATCGAGATCAGACGGTCGCCATCCGCCAGCGTCAGACCACGAACACCAATCGAGTTGCGGCCGGCAAAGACGCGGACCTCGTCGACCGGGAAGCGGATCGCCTGCCCAAGTGCTGTGGTCAGCAGAACGTCGTCACGATCGGTGCAGGTCTCGACCGCGAGGATTTCGTCGCCCTCTTCCTCGAGCTTCATCGCGATCTTGCCGTTTCGGTTGACCTGGATGAAGTCGGACAGCTTGTTGCGGCGAACCGTGCCACGGGTCGTCGAGAACATGACGTCCAGGTTTTCCCAGCTCGTCTCGTCCTCAGGCAACGGCATGATCGAGGTGATGCGCTCGCCGGGCTCCAGCGGGAACATGTTGATCATGGCCTTGCCGCGCGAGGTCGGCGTGCCGATCGGCAGGCGCCAGACCTTTTCCTTATAGACGATGCCGCGCGAGGAGAAGAACAGGACCGGCGTGTGCGTGTTTGCAACGAAGAGACGGGTTGCGAAATCCTCGTCCTTCATGGCCATGCCGGAGCGGCCCTTGCCGCCACGGCGCTGGGCACGATAGGTCGTCAGCGGCACGCGCTTGATGTAGCCGGCATGGGAAACGGTCACGACCATTTCTTCGCGGGCGATCAGGTCCTCGTCGTCCATGTCAGGACCGCCGTCGACGATCTGGGTGCGGCGCGGGGTGCCGAATTCGTCACGGATCGCGGCGAACTCGTCCTTGACGATCTGCTGGATGCGGACGCGCGACGACAGGATGTCGAGATAATCCGAGATCTCGGCGCCGATCTTGTTCAGTTCCTCATCGATTTCGTCGCGGCCGAGCGCGGTCAGGCGGGCGAGACGGAGTTCGAGGATGGCGCGGGCCTGCTCTTCCGAGAGGTTGTAGGTCAGGTCCTCATTGATCCGGTGACGGGGATCGTCGATCAGGCGGATCAGCGCCTCGACATCATGAGCCGGCCAGCGGCGGGTCATCAGCTGTTCACGGGCGGTTGCCGGATCGGGCGCCTTGCGGATCAGCGCGATGACTTCGTCGATATTGGCAACGGCGATCGCCAGACCAACCAAGACATGGGCGCGCTCGCGGGCCTTGCGCAGCAGGTATTTCGTACGGCGGCTGACGACTTCCTCACGGAAGGTCACGAAGGCGCGCAGCATATCGAGCAGCGTCAGCTGTTCCGGCTTGCCGCCGTTCAGCGCCACCATGTTGCAGCCGAAGGAGGTCTGCAGCGGCGTGTACCGGTAAAGCTGGTTCAGGATGACATCGGCATTGGCGTCGCGCTTCAGTTCGATGACGACGCGGTAGCCGTCGCGGTCGGATTCGTCGCGCAGGTCGGAGATGCCCTCGATGCGCTTCTCACGCACGAGTTCGGCCATCTTCTCGATCATCGTGGCCTTGTTCACCTGATAGGGGATCTCGGTGATGATGATCTGCTCGCGGTCGCCGCGCATCGGCTCGACGCGGGCGACGCCACGCATGACGACGGAGCCCCTGCCCGTCTCATAGGCCGACTTGATGCCGGAACGGCCCAGGATAATTGCGCCGGTCGGGAAGTCCGGGCCTGGGATGATCTGCATCAATTCCGGAAGTTCGATTGCCGGATTGTCGATCAGCGCCGTGCAGCCGTCGAGAACTTCGCTCAGATTGTGCGGCGGAATGTTGGTCGCCATGCCGACCGCGATGCCGCCGGCGCCGTTGACCAGGAGGTTCGGGAACTTGGCAGGAACGACGACGGGCTCCTGCATGGTGCCGTCGTAGTTGTCGCGGAAGTCGACCGTTTCCTTATCGAGGTCGTCGAGCAGCGCGTGCGAGACCTTCTGCAGGCGGCATTCCGTGTAACGCTGGGCGGCCGGCGGGTCACCGTCGACGGAACCGAAATTGCCCTGACCGTCGATGAGCGGCATGCGCAGCGACCACGGCTGCGCCATGCGGGCCAGCGCGTCGTAGATCGCAGCGTCGCCATGCGGGTGATACTTACCCATGACGTCACCGGTGACGCGGGCGCTCTTGACGTATTTCTTGTTCCAGTCGAGGCCGAGCTCGTTCATGCCGTAGAGGATACGCCGATGCACCGGTTTCAAACCGTCACGAACGTCCGGCAGGGCGCGGCTCACGATGACGCTCATGGCGTAATCGAGATACGACCGCTGCATTTCCTCCATGATGGAAATCGGCTGGATGTCGGACGGAAACTTGCCGCCGCCGGGAGTGCTTTGCTCAGTCAAATCAGGTCACGATCTCTGTTCGGAATCACTGCGGAATTTATAGCGGAACGGGCGCGGATGCGCCAATTTCGGGCCCGGTTATAAACAGGCTTTTGCGGCGGGGCAAAGGCATTCGGCATATTAGACGCGGCCCGTCCCTTGCCAGTGGCCATGGGCTTTGACTTTATGGGTGCCAACGCCCAAGGAGACGGATGATGGCCAGTACCGAAACGATGATCAGCGCACTCACCACCTTGCTGGTCACGGTCGACCCGCCTGGGCTTGCGCCGCTCTTTCTCGGCCTGACGCAGGGCATGAACCAGGCGCAGCGGCATCAGGTCGCCGTGCGCGGCGCCGTGATGGGCTTCGCCATCCTGACCGTCTTCGCGCTGTTCGGCGCCAGCATCCTTTCCGCGCTCGGCATTTCGATGGGTGCGTTTCGCATTGCCGGCGGACTAATGCTCTTTGCCATCGCGTTCGAGATGATCTTCGAGAAACGCAACGAGCGTAAGGAGAAGACCACGGGCGACGCGATCACCAAGGATCACATCCACAACCTCGCGGTCTTCCCGCTGGCCATTCCATTGATTGCCGGTCCCGGCGCGATTTCGGCAACGGTGCTGATTTCCGGAACGATGGATGGCTGGGCCGGCAAGCTTCAGCTGATCACGGTGATTGCCGCCGTGCTCGCACTCGTCTTCGTCTCGCTCTACCTGGCCGACCGGCTGAACCGGTTCCTCGGCGTCACCGGACGGGCGCTGCTGACACGCCTGCTTGGTGTGCTGCTTGCGGCACTGTCGGTGCAGTTCGTCGTTGATGGGGTAAAGTCCGCCTTCGGCGCCTAGGGGATTGAGGGGGCGCAGTCGACCGGCAGCCAGCAGGCGCTTCGGTTATTGCCTAATTTCAGAATTTCGATGCGCATCAACCTGCCCTTTTTGGCCGGATGGCATGCCGACACTAAAAAGGGAGCCGAAGCTCCCTTTGGGATTGGCGTCGATGACCTGCGATCAGAACGGGATGTCGTCGTCGAGATCGCGCGAGAAGCCGCCGGAGGGGGCGCTGCCGCCGCGGCTTGCGCTACCGGAGGAACCGCCGCGCGACGGGGCCGGCGAGCCGTAGCCGCCGTCGTAACCACCGCCACCATAGCTGTCGCCGCCGAAGTCGTTTCCACCGCGCGAGGCGCCGCCACCATCACCGCGACCGCCAAGCATGGTGAGATTGCCGTTAAAGCCCTGCAGCACCACTTCTGTGGAGTAGCGGTCATTGCCGTTCTGGTCCTGCCACTTGCGGGTCTGCAACTGGCCCTCGACATAAACCGTCGAGCCCTTCTTCAGATACTGTTCGGCGACCTTGCAGAGGCCTTCGTTGAAGATGACGACCTGATGCCACTCGGTCTTTTCCTTGCGCTCGCCGCTGTTCTTGTCGCGCCAGCTTTCAGACGTCGCGATGCGCAGGTTGGCGATCGGTCGGCCGTCCTGGGTCCGGCGGATTTCGGGATCGGCTCCGAGATTGCCGATCAGAATGACCTTGTTGACGCTACCAGCCATGACACTCACCTTACTGCCGCGCCGCCGCGGCGTTCAAATTCCAATCAAATGCCACCTTATCCCATCCGCTGCAGCGATTGGGCGATGACCGGCTTAAATCCACAGCGAAAATGTTCTTTATTTGTTCTAGTATTTCTCTATGATCCTGTCAACAGAATCGAAATTCCACAACGGTTGCGCCTTGTGCCTCGACTCAAGGGCTGCGTTCACTACATAAGGACAGTTCTCCCAGGAACAGTCCCCTTCCCTTTGCCGATCAGAGCCTGACATGAGCGAACTCAAGACCATTTCCATCCGTGGCGCGCGCGAGCATAATCTCAAGGGCATCGACCTCGATCTGCCGCGCAACAGCCTGATCGTGATGACCGGGCTTTCCGGCTCCGGCAAGTCGTCGCTCGCCTTCGACACGATCTACGCCGAAGGCCAGCGGCGTTACGTCGAGAGCCTTTCGGCCTATGCGCGCCAGTTCCTGGAAATGATGCAGAAGCCCGATGTGGACCAGATCGAGGGTCTGTCGCCGGCGATTTCGATCGAGCAGAAGACGACCTCGCGCAATCCGCGTTCGACGGTCGGCACGGTCACCGAGATCTACGACTATATGCGCCTCCTGTTTGCGCGCGTCGGCATTCCCTATTCGCCGGCGACGGGCCTGCCGATCGAGAGCCAGACGGTCAGCCAGATGGTCGACCGGATCCTGGCACTGGAGGAAGGCACACGCCTCTATATCCTCGCCCCGATGATCCGCGGCCGCAAGGGCGAGTACAAGAAAGAACTCGCCGAGCTGATGAAGAAGGGGTTTCAGCGCGTCAAGATCGACGGGCAGTTCTATGAGATCGCTGAAGCGCCGACGCTCGACAAGAAATACAAGCATGACATCGATGTGGTGGTCGACCGCGTGGTTGTGCGCCCAGACATTGCGAGCCGCCTGGCCGACAGCTTGGAAACCTGCCTGCGGCTCGCCGACGGTCTGGCCGTTGCCGAATATGCCGACAAGCCGCTGCCGCCGGAGGAAACCGCTGCCGGCGGCTCGGCCAACAAGTCCTTGAACGAGACGCATGAGCGCGTGCTGTTTTCGGAAAAGTTCGCCTGCCCCGTCTCCGGCTTTACCATTCCGGAAATCGAGCCGCGCCTCTTCTCCTTCAACAATCCCTTCGGTGCCTGCCCGACCTGCGATGGTCTCGGTAGCCAGCAAAAGATCGACGAGGCACTGATCGTGCCCGAGGTGCATCGCAAGCTGAACGACGGCGCGATCGCGCCCTGGGCCAAGTCGAGCTCGCCCTATTATAACCAGACGCTCGAAGCGCTGGGCAAGGCCTTCGGCTTCAAGCTGACATCGAAGTGGTCGGAGCTTTCCGAGGCGGCGCAGAAGGCAATCCTGCATGGTACCGAGGAAAAGATTGACTTCCATTATGCCGATGGTGCGCGGTCCTATACCACGACCAAGACTTTTGAGGGCATCGTGCCAAACCTCGAGCGGCGCTGGAAGGAGACCGACAGCGCCTGGGCGCGCGAGGAGATCGAGCGCTTCATGTCTGCGGCCCCCTGCCCGGCCTGTGCCGGTTTCCGCCTGAAGCCGGAGGCGCTGGCGGTCAAGATCAACGGGCTGCATATTGGCCAGGTGACCGACATGGCGATCCGCAATGCAGGCGCCTGGTTCGAGGACCTGCCGGCCAAGCTCACCGACAAGCAGAACGAGATCGCTGTCCGCATCTTGAAGGAAATCCGTGAGCGCCTGCGCTTCCTCAACGATGTCGGGCTCGACTATCTCTCGATGTCGCGCAATTCCGGCACGCTGTCGGGCGGCGAAAGCCAGCGCATTCGTCTGGCGTCGCAGATCGGTTCGGGTCTGACGGGCGTTCTCTACGTGCTCGACGAGCCGTCGATCGGCCTGCATCAGCGCGACAATGCCCGGCTTCTCGAGACGCTGAAGCACCTGCGCGACATCGGCAATACCGTGATCGTCGTCGAGCATGACGAGGATGCAATCCTGACGGCCGATTATGTCGTCGACATCGGGCCGGCGGCCGGCATTCATGGCGGCCAGGTGATCGCGCAAGGGTCGCCGCAGGACATCATGGCCAATCCAAAGTCGCTGACGGGCAAATACCTGACCGGCGAATTGGGTGTCAGCGTTCCCGCCCAGCGGCGCAAGCCGAAGAAGGGGCAGCAGATCAAGGTGGTCGGCGCCAAGGGCAACAACCTGAAGAACGTGACGGCCTCGATCCCGCTCGGCGTGTTCACCGCCGTGACCGGTGTGTCCGGTGGCGGCAAGTCGACCTTCCTGATCGAGACGCTCTACAAGGCGGCGGCGCGGCGTGTCATGGGCGCGCGTGAAAATCCGGCAGAACATGAGCGCATCGACGGCTTCGAGTTCATCGACAAGGTGATCGACATCGATCAGTCGCCGATCGGCCGCACGCCGCGCTCGAACCCGGCGACCTATACCGGTGCCTTCACGCCGATCCGCGATTGGTTCACCGGCCTGCCGGAAGCCAAGGCGCGCGGCTATCAGGCCGGGCGCTTCTCGTTCAACGTCAAGGGCGGCCGTTGCGAGGCCTGCCAGGGTGACGGCGTGATCAAGATCGAGATGCATTTCCTGCCGGATGTGTATGTTACCTGCGACGTCTGCCACGGCAAGCGCTACAATCGCGAAACGCTGGATGTCACCTTCAAGGGCAAGTCGATCGCCGACGTGCTCGACATGACGGTCGAGGAAGGTGTGGAGTTCTTCCAGGCGGTGCCGGCGGTGCGCGACAAGTTGCAGGCGCTTTACGATGTTGGCCTGGGCTATATCAAGGTCGGCCAGCAGGCGAACACGCTGTCGGGCGGCGAGGCGCAGCGCGTCAAGCTTGCCAAGGAACTGTCGAAACGCTCGACCGGCCGCACGCTCTATATCCTTGACGAGCCGACCACCGGCCTGCATTTCCACGACGTCGCCAAGCTTCTGGAAATGCTGCAGGAACTGGTCAATCAGGGCAACAGCGTCGTGGTCATCGAGCACAATCTCGAGGTCATCAAGACCGCCGACTACATTCTCGACTTCGGGCCCGAAGGTGGCGATGGCGGCGGCCAGATCGTGGCCCAGGGCACGCCGGAAGAGGTCGTGAAGGTGGAGGCGTCCTACACGGGGCAGTTCCTCAAGGAGCTGTTGGAGCGTCGGCCGGTGAAGAAGGTTCAAGCGGCGGAGTGATCCGCCGCTACCAAATGCGCTCGACGTCAAACTCGTCGAAGGCTTCGTCAATTGATACGAGAGTGAGGGTTTCAAGTCTGGCTTGGGCAGCCAGAATGCGGTCAAATGGGTCTTTGTGATCTGAGGTCATCTGACCGGCAAGTAGGGCTTGTTTGTGCGTGACAGCGAGCTTTTCAAAGCCCGCCTCGTCCAAGATGGTATCGAATTGCTGGATAATCCCTCGCGCGAATTCGAGCTTGCCGACGCGAAACTTGTTGGCAATTTCAAAGGCGGTCACAGCACTGACGCACCGACGCGCGGTTCCGTCATCTATTGCTGTCTTTGCCGCGGCACTTAGTCTCGGGTCCGCTGTGACCCACCAGAGAAATGCATGGGTATCGAGGAGAAAGCTCATTCGCCGTTGTCGCCCGGAAACGAGTATTTGCCCTCCCATGCCGCGAGTTCGTCATCGGACATAGGCTCGAGAAACAGATTGGCCGGTAGCGAGGCGCGCAGATGCGCGAACCGCCCGTAGCCGCGCACGGGCTGCTGCTTCGGTTCGAACGGCACGAGTTTCGCAATCGGCTCGTCACCGCGCGCAATGATGATTTCCTCGCCGGCTTCGACGCGGGCGAGGAGTTTGGAGAGTTCCGTCTTGGCCTTGTGGATGGTGACGACCGTCATCGCGCGCTCCTAGGCAAGATTTTATATTAGCTAATCCCCTAGCTAACTTCAATGGGAGGTATTTCATGACCAAATCAGGCACGATCCACTGCGGTATCGGCGGCTGGACCTTCGATCCGTGGGACGATAGTTTCTATCCGTCCGACCTGCCGAAGAAGCGCCAGTTGGAATATGCTAGCCGGCAACTGACGGCGATCGAGGTCAACGGCACCTATTACTCCAGCCAGAAGCCGGCGACCTTTGCCAAATGGGCGTCGGAGGTGCCGGAGACTTTCGTCTTTTCACTCAAGGCCAGCCGCTATTGCACCAATCGCAAGATCCTCGCGGAGGCTGGGCCTTCGATCGAGAAATTCGTGAATCAGGGTATCGAGGAGCTTGGACCGCATCTGGGGCCGATCCTCTGGCAGTTCATGGGCACGAAGAAGTTCGACGCAGAGGATTTCGAAGCCTTTCTCGGCCTTCTTCCGAAAACCCTGAACGGGCTTCCGCTGCGCCATGTGGTCGAGCCTCGGCACGAGAGCTTTCTCGTCCCCGAATTCATCGACATGCTGCGGCGCCACGAGGTGGCGGCCGTCTGTGCCGATCACCCCGATTATCCGATGTTTGCCGACCCGACCACCGACTTCGTCTATGCCCGCCTGCAAAAAGGGACGGACGAGACACCAACCTGTTATCCGCCCAAGGAGATCGATGCCTGGGGGCAGCGGTTCAAGACCTATGCTGCCGGCGGGGTGCCGGACGATCTGAACCTGGTTGCGAAAGACGAGCCGGCCAAGACCGTGGCACGGGACGTGTTCGCGTTCTTCATTTCGGGCGGCAAGGTGAATGCCCCGCGCGGGGCGATGGAGTTGCAGAAGCGCGTCGGGTGAGCGGCAGCATTGCGCCTGGCAAGCGTCAATTTGTGACATTGGCGAAACTGGACTAGGCTCGGTCGCAGAGTCGCGGGCACAACCGCGCTCCAGACTGCATGCTCCTCGTTTTTGGACGTGCACGTCCGGGATTTGAGCGTTCGGGGCATCAGCCATGTCGGGTATCGCCGTCTTCATCCATCTCGCGGGCGCGGTCGCCCTGCTTCTGTGGGCAACGCGTTTGGTGCGCACGGGTATCGAACGCGCCTATGGCGGTGTGCTGAAGGACAAGCTGCGGCTTGCGATCGGCAACCGGTTTTCAGCGGCGCTGGCTGGGTTCCTGTTCGCTGTCGCCCTTCAAAGTGCCACCGCGGTTGCGCTGATCGTCGCGTCGTTCACGGCGGCGGGTTATGTCAGTTCTGCAATCGGCATTGCCACGCTGCTGGGGGCCGATTTCGGATCCGCATTTGTCGTGCGCATCCTGCGCTATGACCTCTCGCTTCTCATGCCAATCCTGCTGCTTGCCGGGACCGTTGCCTTCCGTGCTACCAATGCGCGCCATTGGCGACAACTCGGCAGGATCCTGTTCGGGCTCGGCCTTCTGCTGCTGTCGCTCCGTCTGATCGGCGAGGCATCCGCACCCTTGCGCGAAAGCCGGATTCTGCCGGTGCTTTTCAACTATCTCGCAGGGGACTGGATCAGCGCCTTCCTGCTTGCGGCATTGCTCGCCTGGGCCTTCCATTCCAGTGTCGCCGCGATCCTGCTCACGGCTTCGCTTGCCGACCAGCATCTCATCCCGGATGCGCTGATCATCCCGCTTGTGCTCGGCATCAACTTCGGTGCGGCCGTGATTGCCGCGCTGCTCACCAAGAACGCCGAGCCGCTGACCCGGGTGGTTCCTTTGGGGAACGTCGTCATCCGGGGGCTGATGACACTGTTGGCGCTGGCTTTGCAATTTGCGGTGACGGCCAGCCCCGCGTTGTTTTCGACCCATCCCGGCGAGGCCGTCGTCCTGGTTCACCTGGCGATGAATGGTGCGGTGCTGGTTCTCGGATTGCCCTTTGCCGGCCTGGTGGCGAGGACCCTTGAACGTTTTGTGTCGGTGAACAGCGCTCCTGCCGCCAATGACGATCGACTGTCGGCGCTCAACCCCGTCGACCTTGGAAATCCGGCACAGGCGATCAGCAATGCGACACGTGAAGTGCTGACGGTTTGCGACAAGACGGAAGTGATGTTGAACGGGATCTTCGAACTCTTCGAACAGTGGGATCCGAAGAAGACACAGCGGATCGAGACGCTCGATGACCAGATCGACGCCATACACCGCGACATCAAATTCTATCTGGCGCGGATTTCGGAGACTGCGCTCGACCAAACTTCGGCGGCGCAGTGCCAGAACCTGCTCGGCGCGACGATCAAGATCGAGCAGGCGGCCGACATCATTTCGCAGAACATGCTGACCCGCGCCCGCAAGAAAAGCGAGCGAAAGGCGTCCTTTTCGGCGGAGGGCTGGGCAGAGCTCTGCGCGATGCACAACGAGGTTCTTCAGAACGCGCATCTTGCGTTCAATCTCTTGGTCACCCGCGACGTGGAACATGCACGTCAGCTGGTCGCCCGCAAGGAAGCCATCCGCAACCTCGTGAAGGCAAGCGAGGAGAAACATCTGCAGCGCCTGCGCCAGGGCAATGCCGCGAGCTTCGATTCAAGTTCGCTTCATATCGACACCATGCGGGACCTGAAGGAGATCAACTCCCTGTTCGTGTCGATCGGGTATCCCCTGCTCGAGGGAGAAGGTCTGTTGCGGCGAAGCCGTCTAGTGCAGCCGGCGGAACTCTGAAGCCACGATCAGCGTGAGCGCTATAAAGGCAGTACGGCGTTGGCGAGGTCCTCCGCCGTGAGCCCCGCACCCACCCGCAAGGCGGCCTTGGCATGCAGATGAACACCGGCGCAAGCGGCTTCGAATGCCGGCAGCCCCTGGGCCAGCAGGGCACCGATGATTCCGGCAAGCACGTCACCTGATCCGGCGGTCGCCAGGGTCGGCGGCGCCTCTTCCTCAATGGCCGCCCGTCCATCGGGAGATGCGATAACGGTGTCCGCGCCTTTGTAAACGACGACGGATCCAAGAGCGACGGCGGCGGCAAGGGCCTTTGCCGGCTTTCCGAGCGTTTCGTCTGGGGCAATCTCCGGAAACAGTCTGGCAAATTCGCCTTCGTGCGGCGTGACGACCAGGCGGGGGGATTGGCCAGCGAAGGCGGCCGCGAGAAGAACGCGATCTTCGCGGAAAGCCGTTATTCCGTCGGCGTCGAGAACCAGACGTCTGCCGGCATTGCCAAGGCGGATGACAAAGTCTCGCGCCTTTGTGTGATCGCCAAACCCGGGGCCGAGAACAAACGTCTGGCGGCGTCCATCCTGCAGATATGTTTCGAGATCGGTTTCCTCGTCCAGCGCAGCCAACATAATGGCGGTCAGTTGCGCCGCATTGGTCGCCATCGCAGCGCCGGGAGAGGCAAGGGTGACAAGCCCTGCCCCGGCTTTCAGTCCGGCCATCGCACTGAGACGTGCAGCACCCGTTGCCGCCTCCGGACCTGAGAATACGGTCAGGTGGCCGCGCCGGTATTTGTGGTCGGAGGCTTCCAGATCGCGATGGCCGGCTTTCCAGATCTCAGGTCCATTGACCCGGAGAGAGCCGGCCTCGGCCGTGACCAGGCGCCATGGAATGCCGATATCGAAAACCTCCAGTCGTCCGCAGAGGTCGCGACCTGGTAAAAGCAGGTGGCCGGGCTTGCGGGCCATGAACGTGACCGTATGGGTTGCACGAAAGGCGGCGCCACGCACTTGACCGGTCGCCCCGTCCAGACCGGAGGGCAGATCGACCGCGACGACCGGCAAACGGGCATCGGCCACAGCCTGGATGCAGGCTGCGACGACCGGCGCGACATCGCGGGTGAGGCCGGCACCGAACAGCGCATCAATGACCACGTCGCCTGGCATGGGTGTGTAGGTCGCGATATCTGTCGACAGGCCGGCAAAATTTTTCCGGGCGCGGGCGGCGTCTCCCTTCAACCTGCTCGGGTCCCCCAGGTGAAAGACGACAAGATCTGCGCCCGCCCGGCGCAGGGCATCGCCGCAGATGTATCCATCCCCGCCATTATTGCCCGGACCGCACAGCAGCACAAAACGCAACGCTCCAGGGAAATGCCGCAACGCGGTGGCAGCGACGGCCTCGCCCGCACGACGCATCAGGTCATAACTGTCCTGGCCGTTTGCGGCTGCTGCGGCGTCGACCCGAGCCATGGCGGCCGGTGTCAGCAAGAGTGAGTGCTTGGCAGGGATCATGGGACGGTTAGAGCAGAAATCGATCGGGATTCAAAGCGACACAAATTTGTGCATATGCAAACGCCTTAATAATACGCATTTGCACACGTATTAATCATTACTGTTGCGAAATACGGTCCAGGAGCAAAGACTTAGCACAGTGGATCATTCTGAAAAATGATCGGCGAAAATCGAAATTTTCGTCCTTCCGGGCTGGCTTTTCGATCCGATTTGGCGGAGATTTGGCCCGCCGGGCGAAGGAAGCGAGCGATTTTGCGGATTTTTCGGAAAAGACTGGCACGTTCCATGCATTCAATCCGGCGAACGGGGCTCATCCCGTTCATTGAGGGAAGCGGAGAGAAATTTTCTCATGAAAAAGATCGAAGCGATCATTAAGCCTTTCAAGCTCGACGAAGTGAAGGAAGCCCTTCAGGAAGTCGGCCTGCAGGGTATCACCGTGACGGAAGCCAAGGGTTTCGGTCGCCAGAAGGGCCATACGGAGCTCTATCGCGGCGCGGAATATGTGGTGGACTTCCTGCCGAAGGTGAAGGTCGAAGTGGTACTGGCGGACGAGAACGTGGAAGCCGTGATCGACGCCATCCGCAATGCGGCCCAGACGGGTCGTATCGGAGACGGCAAGATCTTCGTCTCCAATGTCGAGGAAGTCGTCCGCATCCGGACCGGCGAGACCGGCATCGACGCCATCTAATCAAGCCCGGCACCTAGGGAGGCCGGGTTCATATCGTCAGCTCTTGCGAGGAAGAAAATAACATGACGACCGCAAACGATATTCTGAAACAGATCAAGGACAACGACGTAAAGTTCGTCGACCTGCGCTTTACCGACCCGAAGGGCAAGCTGCAGCACGTCACCATGGACATCGCCTGTGTCGACGAAGACATGTTTGCCGATGGGGTCATGTTCGACGGCTCGTCGATCGCCGGCTGGAAGGCCATCAACGAGTCCGACATGGTGCTGATGCCCGACCCGGCGACGGTCCACATGGACCCCTTCTTCGCCCAGTCGACCATGGTCATCCTCTGCGACATTCTCGATCCGGTTTCGGGCGAAGCCTATAACCGCGACCCGCGCGGCACGGCCAAGAAGGCCGAGGCCTATCTGAAGGCATCGGGCATCGGCGACACCATCTTCGTCGGTCCGGAAGCCGAGTTCTTCGTCTTCGACGACGTCAAGTACAAGGCCGACCCTTACAACACCGGGTTCAAGCTTGATTCGTCCGAACTGCCGTCCAACGACGACACCGATTACGAAACCGGCAACCTCGGCCACCGTCCGCGCGTCAAGGGCGGCTATTTCCCGGTTCCGCCGATCGACAGCCTGCAGGACATGCGTTCCGAAATGCTGACGGTTCTCGGCGAAATGGGCGTCGTCGTCGAAAAGCATCACCACGAAGTGGCCGCTGCCCAGCACGAGCTCGGCATCAAGTTCGACACGCTGGTGCGCAACGCCGACAAGATGCAGATCTACAAGTATGTCGTGCACCAGGTGGCCAATGCCTATGGCAAGACCGCGACCTTCATGCCGAAGCCGATCTTCGGTGACAATGGTTCGGGCATGCACGTGCACATGTCGATCTGGAAGGACGGCAAGCCCTCCTTCGCCGGTGACGAATATGCTGGCCTGTCGGAAAGCTGCCTATACTTCATCGGCGGCATTATCAAGCATGCCAAGGCGATCAATGCCTTCACCAACCCCTCGACCAACTCCTACAAGCGTCTGGTCCCGGGTTATGAAGCGCCGGTCCTGCTCGCCTATTCGGCCCGCAATCGCTCGGCCTCCTGCCGCATCCCGTTCGGCTCCAACCCGAAGGCCAAGCGCGTTGAAGTCCGCTTCCCCGACCCGACGGCGAACCCCTATCTCGGCTTCGCCGCCATGCTGATGGCCGGCCTCGACGGCATCAAGAACAAGATCCATCCGGGCAAGGCCATGGACAAGGATCTCTACGATCTGCCGCCGAAGGAACTGAAGAAGATCCCGACCGTCTGCGGTTCGCTGCGCGAAGCGCTCGAGAGCCTGGACAAGGATCGCAAGTTCCTGACCGCTGGCGGAGTCTTCGACGACGACCAGATCGATTCGTTCATCGAACTTAAGATGCAGGAAGTCATGCGCTTCGAAATGACCCCGCATCCGGTCGAATACGACATGTACTACTCCGTCTGATCGACGCGAGTTCAATTTATACAACGCCGGCGGCCCCACCGCCGGCGTTTTTCGTGTCCCGTCCCCGATCTGCGTCGATCACTGTTTCGGCGAGCGGGGATACGGGATAGCGTCTGTCGGTCGTCCTCCTCTCTCGCAGACGCTGTCGCTCCGCCTTGAAAGTGTTTTTGCCGCCATGGCCGCCGATCCGACACCCGCCGCAACTCAAACCGCCGCAAATCGGGCGCCTGCACCGCGTCTCCTCGACTGGTCCCTCTTCCTGCTGGCTCCTGTCTTCTTTTCGTCGAACCTGATTTTCGGGCGCGGCATTACGGGGGAAATGGGGCCGTTCACGACAGCGCTGATCCGCTGGGCGGGATCCGCTCTCATCATGTCGCCGATCGTCTGGCGCCATCGGCGCGAATGTCTGACCTTTGTCCGCAGTCACACCGTGCTGTGGCTGGTGCTCGGCATTCTGGGCATGGGCATTTGTGGAGGGGTCGTCTATTGGGCACTGACGCTCACGACCGCATCAAATGCAACGCTGATCTACACGACCTCCTCGCTCTTCATCATCCTGTTCGAATGGCTGTTTGCGGGACGTGGCATCCGGTTGAGGGAGATAGCCGGCATGGTGATCGCCTTCACAGGCGTTGCGGCGATCGTGCTGAAAGGCGATCTCGCCGCCATCCTGCATCTGCGCTTCAACCTGGGGGATCTCGCCATTCTGGTGGCGGCCATCTCGTTTGCGGTCTACTCGATCCTTTTGCGGCGCCCCGGGATCCGGGCGATGCCGCCCCTGCCCCTGTTCGGGCTGCTGGCACTGTCCGGTGCGATCGTTCTTCTGCCGCCGGGTATCGCTGAGATCGTGTCCGGCGGTCTATTGCCGGATACGCCCAAGGATTTCGCCATGCTGGGCGGCATTATCCTGTTCGCGTCGCTCGCGGCCTTCTACTGCTTCCAGCACGCGGTTCATGTCTTCGGTGCGGGGATTGCCGGTATGACCCTCTACATGATGCCGCCGACCTCAATACTGATGGCGGTGATCTTTCTGGGCGAGACATTCGAGAGATACCATGCTGCAGGCATCATCCTGGTGACGTCGGGGCTGGTAATGGCAACGGCGCCGCGCCGCCGGACAGCGTAAGGAAACGGCACGGAAACTGCATGTCTTGATTTCGGAAGACCTTCTTCCCAAATATCTTAGGGAAAGGAAATGAAGCCATGAAACAAAGAAGCGCTAAATTTGGTATCGGGGATGTCGTTCGGCACAAGGTCTTTCCGTTCCGCGGCGTCGTCTTCGATGTAGATCCGGAATTCGCAAATTCCGAGGAATGGTGGAATGCAATCCCGGCCGAGGTCCGTCCCGCCAAGGACCAACCGTTCTATCATCTCCTCGCGGAGAATGCGGAAACCGAATATGTCGCCTATGTCTCCGAGCAGAACCTCGAGACGGACGAGAGCGAGGAGCCGCTGCGCAATCCCCAGATCCAGCAGATCTTCGAGCCGCAGCAGACCGGCCGCTACAAACCCCGGATGAACTACGCCCACTGAGGCCGCTCGTCCAATAGCCAAAGAAAAGCGCCCGCGTCAGACCGACACGGGCGCTTTTGTTCTATTTATGCGTTGATCGAAGTCCGATCAATTGCCCTGCTTGGCAGCATTCTGAGCGTCGGTGATCGCCTTGTTGCGCTCTTCCTGCTTCTTCTGCATGGCTTCCTGCAGCATACGCTGGCGTTCCTCAGCCTGCGACTGCGACATCGCTTCGCCATCGAATGCGCCGGTAAAACCTTCAAGCGGGATCTTGATCGGGTTCGGTGCGCGGCGGAAGTTGATCGAGGTGAAGACCACTTCGCCGCCCTTCTTCAGGCTGGAAATGATCGCGTCGGTCAGCGGAATTTCAGCGGTGCAACGGTCAGGCAAGCAGACGGCGTAGTCGAGCTTGGTGCCCTTGCCGCCATCGATCTGCATGAGAACGCCCGGCGGAATCAGGCGAGCCGACGGAACCGTCACCTGCAGCAGCTTGCGATTGACCTTACCTTCGACCGTGATCAGGCCGACAGCCGTGATCAACTGGCCGTTGGCGGCGACGAGCTGGTTCTGGACGACGCAAATATCCGACTCTTCCTGCTTCGAGCAGGTCTTGAACCATTTGGCCGGTGCCGGTGCAGCGTCCTGGGCCTGGGCTACAGCCGGCATGGCAGCGGCTGCGAAGGACAGTGCGAGTGCAGACAAAGCCGTCCGCGTGGCGTTGTTAACTGTGAACATCATTCGTATTCCGTCTCCTGAAAACCCCTGTCGCGCGGACTTTGTGCCGCGTCATTCACCGGCCTGCTCGGCGCTCACCTGTCGGGCAAATGAGGCAAATGCATGGCCTGGCGATCCGGCCATCGTGTTACATCGCGGCGGCCGGAATATCCAGCTTTTCTTTGATGTCGGCACGACTCGCCTATGGCTCGTGTCACACGGGCATGTGTTGGATTTGTGGTGACTGTGCTAGCCTGCAGCACCTTGAGATTCCATATCCGGGAGGATCCTTGCCTTGCGTCGACTGTTTTTAAGCCTGTGTTTCCTGCCTCTGGCGGCCATGTCTGCCTCCTACACCATGGCCGAACCCGTGCATGGGATCGCCATGCACGGGGAGCCGAACCTGGGGGCCGATTACCGGCAGTTTCCCTATGTGCAGCCGGACGTAAAGAAGGGTGGCAAGATCAATTACGGCGTCGTCGGCACTTTCGACGCGATGAACCCGTTCGTTCTGAAGGGCATGCGCACGACAGCGCGCGGCGTGTGGGATCCGGAATTCGGCAACCTCCTCTACGAATCCCTCATGACCCGGTCCGCCGACGAACCGTTCACGCTCTACGGACTGCTCGCCGAGAGCGTCGAATGGGATCAGGACCGGACCTATGTGCAATTCAACCTCAATCCGAAAGCGCGCTGGAATGACGGGGAGCCGGTGACGCCCGACGATGTGATTTTCACGTTCGAATTGTTGCGCGACAAGGGGCGGCCGCCCTTCAACTCGCGTCTGGCATCCGTCGAAAAGATGGAAAAGGTCGGTGCGCACGGCATCAAGTTCACCTTCAACGAAAAGGCCAATCGCGAGACGCCGCTGATCTTTGCAGCCTCTACGCCGATCCTGCCCAAGCATGCCATTGATGCTGCGACCTTCGACCAGGCTGGGCTGGCCATTCCGGTTGGTTCGGGCCCCTACAAGGTCAAGGATCTGAAGCCGGGCGAAAAGGTAACCTGGGAGCGCGATCCCGATTATTGGGCGAAGGATATTCCCTCGAAGGTCGGTTTCGACAATTACGACGAGATCAGCGTCACCTACTATCTCCAGGAAGCGACGATGTTCGAGGCCTTCAAAAAGGGCGATATCGACATCTATCCGGAAGGCGATGCCAATCATTGGCAGCGCGCTTACGATTTCCCGGCGGTCGCGAAGGGTGACGTCGTGAAAGAGGCATTCAAACCCGGCCTGCCCGCCGGCATGCTCGGTTTCGTGTTCAATACGCGCCGGCCCATCTTCAGCGATGTGAAGGTGCGCGAGGCGATCAGCACGGCCTTCGATTTCGAGTGGATGAACAAGACACTCTACAACAACGCCTTCACGCGCACGCAGAGCTACTGGCAGAACTCGGCGCTCGGCGCCTACGGCAATGCAGCCGACGAGAAGGAACTGGCGCTGCTTGGACCTGCAAAGGACAGGCTGACGCCCGAATTGCTGGCCGGAACTTACACGCAGTCGGCCACCGATGGCTCCGGCGGCGACCGCAAGGCGCTGGGCAAGGCGGTGAAGCTGTTCGGCGAGGCCGGCTACAAGATCCAGGGCGGCAAGATGCTGGATGCCAGCGGCAAGCCGTTCGCTTTCGAGGTGATGACCCAAAACGAGGGCCAGGAGAAAATGGCGCTCGCCTTCCAGCGGACGCTGAAGCTGATCGGCATCGACATGGCAATCCGTACCGTCGACGATGCACAGTACCAGGCGCGTTCGAACAGCTTCGACTATGACATGATCATCAAGTCCTATACCTCGTCGCTGTCGCCAGGTGCCGAGCAGGTCAATCGCTGGGGCTCGGAATCGAAGGATGCTCAGGGCAGCTTCAATTATGCCGGGGTGGCGGACCCCGATATCGATCGCATGATCGAAGCGCTGCTGGAGGCGCGGGAACCCGCCGATTTCGAGGCGGCGGTGCGAGCCTATGACCGGCTGCTGGTTGCTGGCCACTATGTGGTGCCCCTCTATCACCTCGGCGAACAATGGGTGGCCCGCTGGAAGCATATCGGCAGGCCAGAGGCGCAACCCCTCTATGGCTACCAGCGGCCGACCTGGTTCGACGCGCGGGTGCAGTAAACAGCCGGGCAACAGAGCGTTTCAGGGGCCGGGGCTTGTCCCCGGCCCGTTTTCATTTAAGTGACAGCACCACACAGGATCCACCCGGAAAGGCGACATCATGGACCGCATCACCATCGACCTCGTATCGGACGTCGTCTGCCCCTGGTGCTATCTCGGCAAAGCGCGGCTGGAGCTGGCATTGGCCGAGGTGCAGGACGAGGTCAGCGTCGACATCAACTGGCGGCCATACCAGTTGAACCCGGATTATCCTCCCGAGGGTGTCGACCAGCAGGTCGAGCTCGCCAAGAAGCTGGGCGGCAAAGACAATATGGACCGGGCTCACGCGCACCTGAAAACCCTCGGCGCAGAGGTTGGCATCCGGTTCAACTTCGAGGCAATCAAGGTCGGTCCCAACACGCTCGACGCCCACCGGCTGATCCATTGGGCCGGACAGGAAAGCCGCGAGACACAGGGCCGCGTCGTCGACCTTTTGTTCAAGGCGAATTTCGAAGAGGGCCGCAATGTCGGCGATCCCGCGGTGCTACTCGACATCGCAACACAAGCAGGCCTTTCGCGGCCGGTGATCGAATCGCTGCTCTCGGGTGATGCCGACGTGAACCACGTGCTGTCGGAAGTCGACGCCGCCAAACAGATGGGCGTCAACGGCGTGCCGTTCTTCATCTTCGACCAGCAATATGCGGTGAGTGGTGCCCAGCCACCGGCTGAACTTGCGAATGCACTTCGTGAAATTGCCAAAGCGAAGGCAGAGGCTCTGCGCAATCTGAATTGACCGCTCGCGCGAACACAACTATCCCGGTGGGGTAACCTCCTCCCCGGGATCAGCATCTTGTCTTCCGACACGACCTTCAAAGGCGTCCTGCTCGCCTTCATCTGCTTTGCCGCCTATTCCTTCAGCGATGCTTCGGTGAAACTCGTCGAGGGGCGCGTGCCGCCTTTCGAAGCCGGTTTCATCGGTAGCCTGTTCGGGTTCTTCGCGATCCCGTTCCTGATGAAGCGTGGCGATCGCTACACCGACCTCGTGCGCAGCACCAACTGGCCGCTCTGGGGCCTGCGTTTCGTCTGCTCCGCCGTCGGCACGGTCGGCAGCATCATCGCCTTTACCCATCTGTCGATGGCGGAAGCCTTCTGCCTGATCTTCCTGCTGCCGAGCTTCGCGACGATCATGTCGGTGATCTTCCTGAAGGAACAAGTGGGGATGAAGCGCTGGGCTGCGGTGTTGATCGGCTTCCTTGGGGTGCTGGTGGTGTTGCGTCCGGGTTTCCGGGAACTGCAGCTCGGGCACCTGGCGGCTCTGATCTCGGGGTTCGCCGGCGCCGTGACGATCATCATCTTCCGCGCCATGGGGCCGCAGGAGAAGAACATCTCGCTCTACGGAGCGGGCCTTCTCGGCAGCGTGATCATCTGTGCGGCATTTTCTTTGCCAGACTTCCAGACGCCGGACCGCTATGACCTGATGCTCCTCGCCGCCTTCGGTCTGTTTCAGGCCATGGGCAACATCCTCATGATGCTCGCTTCCTTCTACGCGCCCGCCCCCATCGTCGGGCCGATCCAGTACAGCCAGATGCTCTGGGCGATCCTGCTCGGCTATCTCGTCTTCGGCGACAAGGTCGACTGGCCGATGGGCGTGGGCATTGCGCTCATCGTCGGTTCTGGACTGCTGACGCTGATCCGCGAACGCAAGCGCGACACGCCGCTCCCGCCGCCGGTGGCCGGCAAGACGGATGCGGCGCTGGCGATCAAGCCGGAAGATGGCGACTGAGACCTCGTGATGGAGCCAAACTCAGCCGAGAGTGCGTCGTTTCTCGTCCGGTTAGCGGTGCGGGCGGACCTGCCCGCCCTTCTGCGGCTTTACCGCGATCTCAACCCCGATGATGTCGCTCTACAGGTCGAAGCAGCAGAAGAACATTTCTTGGCTCTTGAGCGGATTCCGGGCAGCGGGGTGCATGTCGGCGTTCTTAACGGGACCCCAGTCAGCACCTGTACGCTGGTTGTCATTCCCAATCTGACCCGGGGCGGCCTGCCTTATGCACTGATCGAGAATGTGGTCACTGCGTCCCAACATCGGGGACGTGGTTACGGTCACGCCACGTTGCAACATGCTATTTCATCAGCTTGGGAACGTGGCTGCTACAAGGTCATGCTGCTAACCGGTTCAACTAAACCCGAGACACTGGCCTTCTACTTATCTGCCGGCTTCGAGCAGAACAAGACCGGCTTCCAGATCCGCCGCATCGTAGCGCGCGCCGAGTGAAGCGCGCGCTTAAGCCTTCGCCAGTTCCGCCAGTTGCGTCATCACCACCGCCGCGCCTGCCAGCCGCTTTTCCGGGGTCGGCAGGTCGCGGGTGAGGAAGACCGAGTGGTCGGGCCGGATCTTCGCCATGGTGCCCTGCTTGGCGATGTAACCGACAAGGGCCGCCGGGTTCGGGAACTGCTTGCCGCGGAACTGGACGACTACGCCCTTGGGGCCGGCCTCCAGCTTTTCGACGTTCGCGACCCTGCAAAGCGCCTTGATGTAGACGACCTTCAGCAGGTGCTGGACCTCGATCGGCAGCGGGCCGAAGCGGTCGATCAGTTCGGCGCCGAAGCCGTCGATTTCTCTGAGATCGTCGAGTTCGCCGAGGCGGCGATAGAGCGCCATGCGCAGATGCAGGTCCGGCACGTAGTTTTCCGGGATCATGACAGAGGTGCCGACCTGGATCTGCGGCGACCAGCCGGTGTCGACGACTTCGTCGACGCCCTTCACCTCGGCGACAGCCTCCTCCAGCATCTGCTGGTAGAGTTCGAAGCCGACCTCCTTGATGTGGCCGGACTGTTCCTCGCCGAGCAGATTGCCGGCGCCGCGGATGTCGAGGTCGTGGCTGGCGAGCTGGAAGCCGGCGCCGAGTGTATCGAGCGATTGCAGGACCTTGAGACGACGTTCCGCGCCTGCCGTCAGCACCTTGTTGACTGGCAGCGTCAGGAGCGCGAAGGCGCGGACCTTGGAGCGGCCGACACGGCCACGGATCTGGTAGAGTTGGGCGAGACCGAACATATCGGCACGGTGGACGATCAGCGTGTTGGCCGTCGGAACATCGAGGCCGGATTCGACGATGGTGGTCGAGAGCAGCACGTCGTAGCGGCCTTCGTAGAAGGCGTTCATGATGTCTTCAAGCTCGCCAGCCGCCATCTGACCATGGGCGACGGCGACCTTCAGCTCCGGCACGTTCTCGTCGAGGAAGGCTTTGATGTCGGCGAGATCGGCGAGACGCGGGCAGACATAGAAGCTCTGACCGCCGCGATAATGCTCGCGCATCAGGGTCTCACGAATGACCAGCGGATCGAAGGGCGAGATGAAGGTGCGCACCGCCATGCGGTCGACGGGCGGCGTGGTGATGAGCGAGAGTTCGCGCACGCCGGTCATGGCGAGCTGCAGGGTGCGCGGGATCGGCGTGGCCGAGAGCGTCAGGACGTGGACATCCGACTTCAGCTCTTTCAGGCGTTCCTTGTGCTTGACGCCGAAATGCTGCTCCTCGTCGATGATCAGCAGGCCGAGATTGGCGAAGGTGACGCCCGAGCCAAGCAGCGCATGGGTGCCGACGACGATGTCGGTTTTGCCTTCGGAGACTTCCTTTTTGACGAGGTTCAGTTCCTTGGTGCCGACGAGGCGTGAGGCCTGCTGGACGCGGATCGGCAGCCCCCGGAAGCGTTCGGAGAAGGTCTTGAAGTGCTGGCGGGCAAGCAGCGTGGTCGGCACGACGACGGCGACCTGAATGCCGTTCATCGCCGCGATGAAGGCGGCACGGAGCGCCACTTCCGTCTTGCCGAAGCCGACGTCGCCGCAGACGAGGCGGTCCATCGGACGCCCCTGGCCCAGGTCGGCGCGGACGGCCTCTATGGCGTTTTCCTGGTCTTCCGTCTCGTCATAGGGGAAGCGGGCGGCAAATTCGTCATAAAGGCCTTCCTGCGTCGTCAGCACAGGGGCGGAACGGGTCATGCGCTCGGCCGCAATGCGGATCAGGGCGCCAGCCATATCGAGCAGGCGCTTCTTGAGCTTGGCCTTGCGCATCTGCCAGGCGCCGCCGCCCAGCTTGTCGAGCTGCACTTCCGTCGCCTCGCCCCCATATCGGGAGAGGAGATCGATGTTTTCGACCGGCAGGAAGAGTTTTGCGTCGTCGGCATATTGCAGTTCGAGGCAGGCGCGTGGCGCACCGGCGGCCTCAATCGTGCGCAGCCCGACGAAGCGGCCGATGCCGTGTTCGGCGTGGATCACGATCGAGCCTTCGTCGATGCTTGCGACTTCCGAGATGAAATCGGCGGCGCGTTTGCGGCGCTTCGAGCGACGGACCATTCGGTCGCCGAGAATGTCCTGCTCGCCGACGATGACAAGGTTGCCGGCCTCGAAACCGCCTTCGAGACTGAGCACGGCGGTTCCCGCCTCGCCCTTCTTGAGCTTTTCGGCATCCTTCAACGCCGTGACCGGGACCAGTTTCTCCAGTCCGTGTTCGTTCAGTACCTGCAGCAGGCGGTCGAGCGAACCTTCGGACCAGCCGGAGACGACGACCTTTGCACCGGACGCGCGCTTGTCGGCGATGTAGGAGACGGCCTGTTCGAAGACGTTGACGCGGCTGCCTTCGCCGCTGTCCTCGTTGGCGGTCTTCGCCCAGCGCGGGGTCGGGCGGGCATCGACCTCGATCACCAACCGGCTTTCGCCACCATGTTCGGCGAAAGGCGTGATACGGATCGGATCGAAGGCGTCGAGAGACTTGCCGAATTCGCCAGCACCGAGATAGAGGCGCTCGGGCGGGACCGGCTTGTAGGGCGTGCCCTGCGCAAGATGGCCCTTGCCAGGTGTCGCGGAATTCAGACGCGCTTCGTAGTAATCGCGGATCAGCTTGGCGCGCTCCTCGGCTGCCTCCCGCACGGTGTGGTCGGTGACCATACGAAAGCCGCGCAGATAGTCGAAGGTCGTCTCCAGCTTGTCGTAAAACATGGGCAGCCAGTGCTCCATGCCGGCATAACGGCGGCCTTCGGAGACGGCGGCATAAAGCGCGTCATCGCGCGTCGCAGCGCCGAAGAGCGAGAGATAGTTCTTGCGGAAGCGGCTGATGTTTTCCGGTGTCAGCGTCACCTCGCTCATCGGATTGAGGTCGAGCGAACGCACCTGCCCGATCGTGCGCTGGTTTGCCGGATCGAAAGAGCGGATGCTTTCAAGCGTATCGCCGAAGAAGTCTAGGCGGACGGGTTCTTCCGATCCGGGCACGAAAACATCAAGGATGCCGCCGCGCACAGCAAATTCCCCAACCTCGCGCACGGTTGCCACACGGTCGAAGCCGTTGCGCTCGAGCCGGGCCGCGATGTCGTCCATGCGGATCTGGTTGCCGGGCTTGGCGGAAAAGCCGAGGCTGTCGATCACATCCGCCGGCGCCACTTTCTGCAGCATGGCGTTGACGGTCACCAACACTATCGCCGGATGGGGATTGAGATAGAGTGCAATCAGGCCGGAGAGGGCCGCGAGACGCCGCGCCGAGACGTCAGCGGACGGCGACACGCGGTCGTAAGGCAGGCAGTCCCAGGCCGGAAGGGTGAGCACCGGGATGTCAGGCGCGGCAAAGCTCAGCGTCTGTTCGATGTTCTGCAGGCGCTGCCCGTCCGAGACCACATAGGCGACCGGTTTACCCTCGCGCGCCAACTCGGCCAGGATGAAGGCATCCATACCATCGGGCACATGGGAGAGCGTCAGCGCGGATTGTGCGCCGACAATCCGCTTCACATCGATCAGGGACATCATCAATTACTTTGCAGCGGTTTCTTCGCCCCTGACCGGCGAGAAATCCGGCCGGAGAGCGGAAATGCGTTCGAAGAGCGGCGTCTGGAGATGGGCAGGAACGGGTTCGGCACCGGTGATGTATTTGACGAGGTCGTTGTCTTCCTCCGCCATGATGCGCTCGAGTTCGTCGAGATCCTCGTCCGAAAGCTCGGCGATGTGAGCCTCGCAGAACTGGCCGAGCATCAGATCCATCTCGCGGATACCACGATGCCAGCAGCGGAACAGGATGCGCCGGCGGCGCGGATCGAGGTCGGCACTGCTTCTCACCAGTCCTGTCATGTCGGGATCCTCTTCAATATTGCGCCTCTATAGAGCAGCGACCGGCAAATGTCAGCTTGCCAAAGGGGCAATTTGCAATGCATTTTGCGGCCATCATGCGTCCCCAGCTTCTCGATCCCCTGTTCGCCTCCGTGGCCTCGCTCAGCGGAGTGGGCCCCAAGCTCGCCCAGCTTCTCACTACGCTCCTCGGGCGCGAGGATGCCGAGGATGCGAGGGTCGTCGACCTGCTCTTCCTGGCACCCCACAGGCTGATCGACCGGCGGCATCAGCCGGGCATCGCCTATGCGCAGCAAGGTTCGCTGGTGACGATCACCGGCCGCGTCGACCGCCATCTGCCGCCGCCCAAGGGCAAGAGCAACCTGCCCTACCGCGTCATGCTGCATGACGAGACGGGGGAACTGGCGCTCACCTTCTTCCGGGTCAAGGGCAACTGGCTAGAAAAGGCGCTGCCCATCGACGAGACCGTGATGGTCTCGGGCAAGGTCGACTGGTTCAACGGCCGCGCCTCGATGGTGCATCCTGACCTGATGGTGAAGGCGAGCGAGGCGGAGAACCTGCCGCTGGTCGAGCCGGTTTATCCGATGACGGCGGGGCTCGGACCCAAGGTGCTGCGCAAGGCGGTGGAGGCTGCCGTCGAGCGCATGCCGGATCTGCCGGAATGGGCGGATGCGGCACTCGCCACGAAACAGGGTTTCGCCAGTGTGCGCGAAAGCGTGGTTGCGCTCCACAATCCGCGCGACGAAAAGGATATCGATCCGCAGGCGCCCGCCCGGCGCCGGCTCGCCTATGACGAGTTCCTGGCTGGCCAGGTGTCGCTCGCCTTGGTGCGGCAGAAGCTTCGGCGGGTGCCGGGGGTGCCAATCAAGCCGACGGGCGAGTTGAGCGGGAAGATCCGCGCCACCCTGCCCTTCACCCCGACCAACAGCCAGCTGGCGGCGATCGACGATATCCTGAAGGACATGGCCTCCGACCAGCGCATGCTGCGGCTGGTCCAGGGCGATGTCGGCGCCGGCAAGACGCTGGTGGCGCTGTTTGCGATGGCGGCTGCCGTCGAGGCCGGGGGACAGGCAGTTCTGATGGCACCGACGGAAATCCTGGCGCGGCAGCATCATGCAACGCTTGCCAAGCTCGGCGCTCCGGCAGGCCTTAAGATCGAAGTGCTGACGGGCCGCACCAAGGGCAAGGAGCGCGAGGCGATCCTGGAGCGCATTGCCTCCGGCGAAGCACAGATTGTCATCGGCACGCATGCGCTCTTCCAGGATGCGGTCAACTACAAGAACCTGACGCTCGCCGTGGTCGACGAGCAGCATCGCTTCGGCGTGCATCAGCGCCTCAGGCTCACCTCCAAGGGCATCTCGCCGCATATGCTGGTCATGACGGCAACGCCGATCCCGCGCACGCTGGTGCTGGCCGCCTTCGGCGACATGGACGTCTCCAAGCTCACCGAGAAGCCGGCAGGCCGCAAGCCGATCCAGACGGTGACCGTTCCGACCGAGCGCGTGCCTGACGTCATCGAGCGCCTCAGAGCCGCCATCGCAGAAGGCAAGAAGGCATACTGGATCTGCCCGCTGGTCGAGGAAACCGAAGAGAGCGAGCTGATGTCTGCCGAGGAGCGGCAGTCTGTGATGGCGCAGTTCATCAAGGCGCCGATCGGGCTCGTGCATGGCCGCATGGCAGGGCCGGAGAAGGACGCGGCCATGCTTGCCTTCAAGAACGGCGAGACGCGGCTGCTGGTGGCCACCACCGTGGTCGAAGTGGGTGTCGACGTGCCCGATGCGACGATCATGGTGATCGAACATGCCGAGCGCTTCGGACTTGCCCAGCTGCATCAGCTGCGCGGGCGCGTGGGCCGTGGCGACGAGGCGTCGAGCTGCATCCTGCTCTACAAGGGCCCGCTGGGGGAGACCGGCAAGGCGCGGCTTTCCATCCTGCGCGATTCGGAAGATGGATTCTTGATCGCCGAGGAGGATCTGAAGCTGCGCGGTGAAGGCGAGCTGCTCGGCACGCGGCAGTCGGGGACACCCGGCTTCAAGATTGCAAGCCTCGAGCATCACGGCGACCTGCTGGAGATTGCCCGAAAGGATGCGGCCTATCTGCTGGAGCGGGATCCGGAGCTCACGTCAGAGCGTGGCGAGGCGGTGCGCACGCTTCTGTATTTTCACCGTCGCGACGAGGCGATCCGGTTCCTGCATGCCGGGTAAAGAGGTTACTGGCGTCTCGCAACGCGATCCTCAACGGGCGCTGGATCGGCGGCCGCTTCCTCGACCAGAGCCTGCATGGCAGCCGCGGGATCGCCCGGCTTGTAGTCCGGCGTTACCAGACCTGCAGAAATCAAAAGCTTCACCCCCTCCTCCGGCGTCATATCGAGCAGCATAAGCTTGCTGCGCGGCACGAACATCAGGAAGCCGGCGGTCGGGACCGGTGTCGGTGCTAAGAAAACGGCGACCATTTCCTCGCCGTTCTGGTTGAGCTTCACTGCGATCTCCCCCTTGGCGTCGGAGGAGATGAAGACGAGCGCCCAGGTGCCGGCCCGCGGGAATTCGATCAGGCCGACCTTCTTGAAAGAGGTCCCCTGCTCCTTCAGCACGGTCTCAAAAATCTGCTTGGTGCTTTTGTAGACCGTGCGAACGAGCGGCATCCGGTTCAGGATGTTTTCGCTATAACCGACGATCGAGCGACCGATCAGGTTTCGCCCGAGAAAACCCACGAGCGTGATGAACAAGAGCGCGATCAGCAACCCCGTTCCTGGAACGGCAAATTTCAAGTAAGATTCCGGATTGTAGCGGTCCGGAATGTAGGGCTTCACCCAGCTGTCCGCCCAATGGATGAAGGTCCAGGTCAGATAGATCGTGATCGCCATCGGCGCGCAGATGATCAATCCGGTCAGGAAGTTGTTCCTGAGCCGGGTGGCCATCGAGATCTTGTCCGAGATATCGCTCATGGGACCGTCATTGTGCGATGCGGGAATGCGTCGATAGGCGCGACAATGACCGAGCGGATCGGGTCGCGCAATAGCAAGATCTTAGAAGAATGCCTGCGCGCCCTTGTCGTTCCGGTGGTACGTCAGGCCCATCGTTTTGCTGGTCATTCCACCGTGACGGATTTCGCCAGATTGCGTGGCTGGTCGACATCGGTGCCCATGAAGACGGCCGTATGATAGGCGAGCAGCTGGATCGGGATGGAATAGATCATCGGCGAGACGATCTCGGCGACCACGGGCAGCACGATGGTCGCCATGGTCGGGAGCTTCGAGGCGGCTGCCCCCTTCTCGTCGGTGATGAAGATGATCTTGCCGCCACGGGCCGCCACTTCCTGCATGTTCGACACGGTCTTCTCGAAGAATCTGTCGAAGGGAGCGATGACGATCACAGGCATGTTTTCGTCGATCAGCGCGATCGGGCCGTGCTTCAGCTCGCCGGCGGCGTAACCTTCTGCATGGATATAGGATATTTCCTTGAGCTTCAGCGCGCCTTCCAGCGCCAACGGATAGCTGGTGCCACGGCCGAGATAGAGCACGTCCTTGAACTTGGAGAGATCGCGCGACAGCGCCTCGATTTGCGGCTGCACCGCGTTCAGCACCTGGCTCATGATGCGCGGCATTTCGGCAAGGCTCTTCACCAGCTGCTTTTCTTCCGCTTCCGAGATGGTGCCGCGGGCGCGGCCGGCGGCAAGCGCGAGCGAGGCGAGGACAGCGAGCTGGCAGGTGAAGGCCTTGGTCGATGCCACGCCGATTTCCGGGCCGGCGAGAATTGGGAAGACCGCATCCGATTCGCGGGCGATCGTCGATTCCTTGACGTTCACCACCGCACCGATCTTCAGCCCATTGTCGCGGCAGTAGCGCAGCGATGCGAGCGTGTCGGCTGTCTCACCGGACTGCGAAATGAAGAGGGCCGCCTGATCCTTCGAGAGCGGCATTTCCCGGTAGCGGAATTCCGAGGCGACATCGATCTCGACCGGCAGGCGGGCATAGCGCTCGAACCAGTATTTGCCGACGAGACCGGCCAAATAGGCCGTGCCGCAGGCTGAGATGGCAAGGCCGCGGAGGTTGGCGAAATCGATCTCCGAAGCCATGTCGCGCACCGTATGCTCAGCGAAGTCGACATAATGCGACAATGCGTGAGAGATCACTTCCGGCTGCTCGTAGATCTCCTTCTCCATGAAGTGACGGTGGTTGCCCTTGTCGATCATGTAAGCGGAGGCCGAGGAAATCTGCACCGGACGGTCGACCGGGTTGCCGTCGATGTCGAAGATATGCGCACCCTGCTTGCCGATGACAGCCCAGTCGCCGTCATGAAGATAGGCTATGCGGTTGGTGAACGGCGAAAGCGCAATCGCGTCGGACCCTAGGAACATTTCGCCATCGCCGAAGCCGATCGCGAGCGGTGGGCCGGAGCGGGCGGCCATGATCGTCGAGGGGTCGTCGCTGAAGATGACGGCGAGCGCATAGGCGCCGGTTACTTGGCGCAGCATCTCGTGCATGGCTTCGCGGCGGCCGAGGCCCTGACGGCGATACTTCGCGAGCAGCTGGGCGATGACTTCCGTATCGGTCTGGGTGGTGAAGACGGCGCCTTCAGCGGCCAGTTCTTCCTTGATCTCGGCGAAGTTCTCGATGATGCCGTTGTGAACGACCGCGACGCCATCGACGAAATGCGGATGGGCGTTTACCTCGTTCGGCACGCCGTGGGTTGCCCAGCGGGTGTGGGCAATGCCGATATTGCCGGGTAGCGGCTCGCCGGCGAGCTTGGTCTCGAGATTGAAGAGCTTGCCTTCGGCGCGGCGGCGATCGAGCTTGCCGTCGTTGATAGTGGCGACGCCGGCGGAATCATAGCCGCGATATTCGAGCCGCTTGAGGGCGTCGACCAGACGCTCCGCCACAGGCTTGTTACCGACGATTCCGACGATACCGCACATGAAATTCTCCGTTTCCTATCAATCACACGGATTGTTCCTAGCGGTTTTGCCGCCATAGGCAATCAGGCCAACGGTCAAATTGCATTTCGTCTCGTAATGCAACGCAGCATAACACGCGGTGAAGACTGTGTTGACGCTGTTACTTGGAGGCTTTCTTCGCTGCCTTGATGGCAAGGTTGCGCTCGCGGATGACGGCCGCGCGGCCCGGCTTCATCTCCTGGCGGGCGCGACCGAAGGCCAGCGCGTCGTTCGGGACATCCTCGGTGATGACGCTGCCGGAGGCAATCAAGGCACCGTCTCCGATCGAAACCGGGGCAACGAGAGACGAGTTGGAACCGATGAAGGCTCCTGCCCCGATCTTCGTCTCGTGCTTGTTTACGCCGTCATAGTTGCAGGTGATGGTCCCGGCGCCGATGTTCGTCTCCGCGCCAACGACAGCGTCGCCGATGTAGGTCAGGTGATTGACCTTGGCGCCCTTGCCGATCTCGGCCTTCTTCACCTCGCAGAAATTGCCGACCTTGGAGCCTTCGGCGAGGTTGGCGCCGGGACGCAGACGGGCGAAGGGGCCAACAGTGGCGCCGGCAGCGACATGGGCGCCTTCGAGATGCGAGAAGGCATGGATGACAGCGCCGCCCTCGACCGTGACGCCGGGGCCAAAGACGACATTGGGCTCGATCAGCGCATCCTGGCCGATCACCGTATCATGGCTCAGAAACACCGTTTCCGGGGCAATCATCGTTACGCCTGAGACCATCAACTCGTGCCGGCGGCGCTCCTGCCAGAGGCGCTCGATGACGGCGAGTTCGGCGCGGTTGTTGCAGCCGGTCAGCTCGCTCTCGGGTGCATCGACGGCGACCGCCTTGCCGCCGAGAGATCGGGCGATCTCGACGAGGTCGGTCAGGTAATATTCGCCCTTGGCATTCTTGTTGCCGATCCGCGAGAGAAGATCGAGCGCCTTCTTGCCGTCGATCGCCATCAGGCCGCTGTTGCACCAGGTGACGGCGCGCTCGGCCCCGGTCGCATCCTTTTCCTCTCGGATGGCGATGAGTTCGCCGTTCTCGACGAGCAGGCGGCCATAGCCGGTCGGGTTCTTGGTGTGGAAGCCGATGACCGCGACGTCGGCGCCGCCCGCCAGCGCTTCGCGCGCGGCCTTGAGCGGGGCCGCCGTGATCAGAGGCACATCACCATAGGCGACGAGAATTTCATCATAGCCACGGCCGATGGCGTCTTTCGCCATCAGGACCGCGTGGCCGGTGCCGAGGCGTTCGGTCTGCAGGACGCTTTCGACGGCGAGCCCGTCGATGCTGGCTGCCTTCTCCACCTTTTCGGCATCGCGGCCCAGGACCAGCGCGACATCCGACACGCCTGACGCCGCGATCGAGGCCATCACGTGGGCGATCATGGGGCGACCGCCAACCGGGTGCAAAACCTTGGACATCGAGGATTTCATGCGGGTGCTGTCACCGGCTGCAAGTACGACGGCAAGGCATTTACGGGTCATGGCTTACTCCGGGCGAATGAACGGCGCCATTTCAGTAACGCCGGCACCGGGCACCCGCAAGCCTTATTCGCGTGGTGGTCGGGGTCTCGCGATGAGCCTATCCCAAGGCGGCAATGGCACTGCGTCGTCCGAGTTCGATGACCCGGCGCATGGCTTCGCTGGCCCCTGCGGCATCCCCATTCTCGATGGCATCGACGATGGCGAGATGCGAGCGGGCGATGCCGTCACGCGGATGATGATTCTGTTCGCTGTAGGCGACGGTGAAAGCTCCATCAAGCGACGTTCTGATAAAGCCGACCATGCTCTCGATGAAGGGATTGCCGCCGACGACGAACAAAAGAACATGAAACTTCAGATCCGCATCGACCTGTTCGCGGTAGGAAAGCTCGGTCGCACCAAGAGCGTACGCATAACCGCGCAATTCTTCGCAATCCTCCGCTGAGGCGTTGGACGCAGCCAGCGCCGCTGCTGCGGGTTCCAGAACGAGACGGACGTCATACAGATGATTGAGAAAGTCTTTGTCGACGCCGGCTCGAAAATGCCAGCGCAGCACATCTTCATCCAGCAGGTTCCAGTGACATTTCTCCGTCACCCGTGTGCCGACCCTCGATTTCGCGACCACGAGCCCCTTTGCCGTGAGGGTCTTCATGGCTTCGCGCAGAACCGAGCGCGAGACGTCGAATTGTTTTTCGAGTTCGTTGTCCCCCGGCAGTGTTTCACCCACGGCCAGCGTTCCGGAAACGATTGTCAGGCCAAGCTGATCGACCACTCTGGAATGGCTTGTCCGCGACGGTATCGCGGCCTTCATATCCCGAACTTCATCCCTGCGCATCGCGACCTTCCCCGCCGTCCCGTCCGGCGGTCATTATACGAAGGTTCAAAGCCAGTGAAGAGTATTCGTGATGTCAGTGTCCCATTTCGACCCACAAACAAGAAAGGGCGCCGAAGCGCCCTTTCCCAAACAGTTCTAACAACGCGCTTTTACTGCGGAAGCTTGTCGTCCACGCCTTCGATATAGAAGTTCATGCCGAGGATGGTGCCGTCATCGGCGGATTCACCTTCCTTCAACCAGGCCGAGCCGTCCTGCTTGTTGATCGGGCCGCTGAAGGGCTTGAGTTCACCCGACTTGATCTTGGCTTCGGTTTCCATGGCCATGGCCTTCACGTCGTCAGGCATGTTGGTGTAGGGCGCCATAGTGAGAATGCCGTCCTTGAGGCCATCGAAGGTCTGCTGCGAGGTCCAGGTCCCGTCGAGGATTGCCTGGGTACGCTTGATGTAATAGGCGCCCCAGGTATCGACGATCGAGCTCAGCTGCGCGGTCGGGCCGGCGGCGATCATGTCGGATGCCTGGCCAAAGGCCTTGATCTTGCGCTCTTCTGCGACCTGCATCGGAGCCGTCGTATCGGTGTGCTGGGTCAGAACATCGACGCCCTGGTCGATCAGGGCCTTGGCAGCGTCGGCTTCCTTGCCGGGATCGAACCAGGTGTTGACCCAGATGACCTTCAGCTTGAACTCCGGATTGACGGTGCGGGCGCCGTGCAGGAACGCGTTGATGCCGGCGACAACTTCCGGGATCGGGAAGGAGGCGATGTAACCGGCGACGCCGTTCTTGGACATCTTGCCGGCGATCTGACCGTTGATGAAGCGGCCTTCATAGAAGCGCGAGTTGTAGGTCGCGACGTTCGGGGCCGTCTTGTAGCCCGTTGCGTGCTCGAACTTCACGTCGGGGAACTTTTCAGCAACCTTCAGGGTCGCGTCCATGAAGCCGAACGAGGTCGTGAAGACCACGGCGCAGCCGGAACGCGCCATGCGCTCGATCGCGCGCTCGGCATCCGGGCCTTCCGGAACGTTTTCGAGGTAAGGCGTTTCGATCTTGTCGCCGAAATGCTCCTGCAGGGTCGTGCGGCCGAGTTCGTGCGCCTGGGTCCAGCCGCCGTCGGTCTTCGAGCCAACATAGACGAAGCAGATCTTGGTCTTGTCCTGCGCCGCGGCCGGCGCCGCGACACCGACGATGGCGGCGGCGGATGCCGCGAGCGCGAAGAGGAAGTTCTTCATAATGTACCCCTGTATGGTTAGGTTGAGCCTGTAGTCGTTTGGTACTTATCGGTCCGGCACGAACGGCTTGCCGAGGCAGGCCGGCGTATTGATCAGCGTCGTCCGGCGATTATGAGAGATTATGATCAGCACCACAATCGTCGCCGCATAAGGCAGCGCCGACATGAATTGAGAGGGAAGACCGATGCCGAGCGCCTGAGCGTGGAGCTGGCCGATGGTGACCGCACCAAACAGGTAGCCGCCGGCCAGGACGCGCCAGGGGCGCCACGCGGCGAAGACGACCAGCGCGAGTGCAATCCAGCCCCGACCAGCCGACATGTTCTCGACCCACTGGGGCGTATAGACCAGCGATAGCTGCGCACCAGCGAGGCCAGCGCAGGCACCACCGAACATCACGGCCAGATAGCGTGTGCGAATGACAGGCAGACCGAGGGTATGGGCGGAACCGTGGCTGTCGCCGATGGCCCTGAGCTTGAGGCCCGTGCGGCTCTTGAACAGGAACCAGTTCACGCCGACGATCAGGGCAATCGAGGCATAGAAGAAAATGTCCTGGCGGAAGAGGACGCTGCCGAGAACCGGAATGTCCGACAGGAGCGGGATGGCAATCGGCTGCATTTTGACGCCGGGCTGGCCAACAACGCTTTCTCCGACCATGCCCGAGACGCCGAGCCCAAGGATCGTGAGCGCCAGACCCGTGGCCACCTGGTTTGCGACAAGGGTGAGCGTCAGGAAACCAAAGAGCAGCGAGAAGGCCGCACCGGAGATAACGCCGGCGAGCACGCCGACATAGGGAGAGCCTGTGCTCTTGGTGGCGATGAAGGCGCAGACCGCACCGACGATCATCATGCCCTCAACGCCGAGATTGAGAACACCGGCGCGTTCCGTGACCAGTTCACCGATTGCGGCGATCACCAGGGGCGTCGACGCGGTGATGACCGTGAGAAGGATGGCTTCAAAAATCATGACGCGGCCTTCGTGGATGCCGGGCGAACTCGATCGAAGACGATGCGCACCTTGTAGAGAATGAGCGTGTCGCAGGAGAGCACGAAAAACAGCAGCAGGCCCTGGAACACACGCGTGACCTTGTCGGACACGCCGATGGACAGCTGCGCGCCCTCCCCGCCGAGATAGGTCAAGGCCAGCACGAAACCGGAAGCGATGATGCCGAGTGGATTGAGCCGACCGAGGAAGGCGACGATGATCGCGGTGAAACCGTAGCCGGGGGAGATCGACGGCTGCAAATGGCCGATAGAGCCGGAGACTTCGGCAATGCCGGCCAGACCTGCGAGCGCACCGGAAAACATCATCGAGAACCAGACCATCTTGCGGCCGGAGAAGCCGGCGAAGCGCCCTGCCCGCTCCGACTGGCCCAGCACGTTCACCTGAAAACCTTTCAGCGTGTAGCGCATCATGAACCAGACGGCCACGGCCGCGAGGACCGCGAAGACGATGCCATAATGGGCGCGTCCCGACGCCAGCACTTCCGGCAAAACGGCCTCGGTGACGAAAGATCGCGACTGCGGGAAATTGTAACCCGCAGGATCTTTCCAAACGCCGCGGGTCAGCCAGTCGAGAAAGAGTTGCGCAATATAGACCAGCATCAGGCTGGTCAGGATTTCGTTGGTGTTGAAACGTGTCTTCAGCAGAGCCGGAATAGCGGCATAGGCGGCACCACCGATGGCACCGGTCACCATCATGATCGGCAAGAGCAGCGGCGAATGCCATTCATAGAAGGTGATCGGGACGATCGAGCCGACAATTGCTCCCACCGTGAACTGACCCTCGGCGCCGATGTTCCAGTTGTTCGACCGATAACAGACCGACAGGCCGACACCGATCAGGATCAGAGGGGCTGCCTTGATGGCGAGTTCGTGGAGCGACCAAACCTCAAGCAGTGGTTCGATGAAGAAGCTGAAGAGCGCAGATACGGGATCTTTCCCGAGCAACGCGAACATGATGCCGCCGAAGAGGACGGTCAGCGCAAGTGCCAACAAAGGCGACACCACCGCGAAGAGCGAGGACTGGCGCGCGCGCCGTTCGAGTTCAATGCGCATGGGCGCTCTCCACTCCACCGGCCGGGACCGTCTCAGCCCCATGCACGCCGCCCATCAGAATGCCGATACGCTCGCGCGTCATGGTGGCTGCTGGATAGGCATCGGACAGACGGCCTTCGGATATCGCGGCGATGCTCGTCGCCACTTCAAAGATTTCGTCGAGGTCCTGACTTATGACGATCACGGCCGATCCGCTTTTTGCCAGATCGACCAGTGCCTGGCGGATGCGGCTCGCAGCACCCGCATCGACGCCCCAGGTCGGCTGGTTGACGACGAGCACGGATGGCTGGCGATCTAGTTCGCGACCGACGATGAATTTCTGCAGATTGCCGCCTGAGAGCGATCCGGCCGCCGGATCGTCGCCGCTCTTACGCACATCCATCATCTCGGAGATGCGACGGGCTGCCTGCTGCACGACACCGTGGCGGATGAGGCCAAGAGTTCCGCCGGACAGATAGGCCGAGCGGTCGGAGGCGTTGCGCGACAGGAAGAGGTTTTCCGACAGGCTCATGGCGGTGACGGCCGCATGGCCGTGCCGCTCTTCGGGCACAAATCCGGCACCGAGCAGGCGGCGTTCGTTGATTCCGAGCCTGCCGACGGGTTTGCCGCGCAGACGGATCGCCTCGGCCTCGCGAACGGGATATTCACCGGACAGCGCGTCGAACAGTTCGCTCTGGCCATTGCCGGCAACACCGGCGATCGCCAGCACTTCGCCCGCACGAACGGTCACGGATATATTGCGGAGCGGCATGGCAAACGGCGTGCGCGGGCTGACCGAAAGCTCTGTGACCTGCAACTGGATGTCGCCGTTGGCTGATGGCTCAGCCTTCTCGACACCCGCAACTTCCGCACCAACCATCATGCGGGCGAGCGAGGCTGGCGTTTCCTGGCGGGGATCGCAGGCGCCCGTTACCCGGCCGTGACGCAGGACCGTGGCGCGGTCACAGATGCGCTGCACCTCTTCGAGGCGGTGGCTGATATAGAGCACCGAACGGCCTTCGGCCTTCAGCTTAAACAGTGTTTCGAAAAGCTTGTCGGCTTCCTGCGGGGTCAGAACGGAGGTCGGCTCATCCAGGATGATCAACTTCGGGTTCTGCAGCAGCGCGCGCACGATTTCGATACGCTGGCGCTCGCCGACGGAGAGATCGGCCACATGGGCATCCGGGTCGAGCGGCAGGCCATAGGCCACCGACAGTTCCGCAGCCTTCTTCGACAGATCGGCGATCGAGATGTTTTCATCGAGCGACAGGGCGATGTTTTCGGCCACGGTCAGCGCTTCAAACAGCGAAAAATGCTGGAAAACCATGCCGATACCCAGTCGACGGCCAACCGCTGGACTGGGGATTTCCGTTGCCCGGCCCTCCCAGGCGATCGTACCGGCCGAGGGGGCAAGGATGCCGAAGAGCATCTTGACCAAGGTCGATTTGCCTGCGCCGTTTTCCCCGAGCAGCGCGTGGATCTCGCCATGGCCAATGGAAAGGTCGATGCCGTCACAGGCCTTGAAACTGCCGAACAGCTTCGTCAATCCGGAAACGGACAAGAGCGGCTCTTGTCCTTCGGGCAGTTGATGCGGCACAGGTCCCCCTCGCTCTCGCAGGTTCTCAGCCGGGTCTTGGTGCCCGGTTCATCGCTCAATTCATAACCGGTTTGCGGCAGCGCACAATATATAGGCAGAAGTTTTTTTTGGTTTTACGCAGCCGAGTGCAGCGCCGCCTCAGCGCGCGCGCCCAAGCTGTGGAAAAAGCTGAAGGATGCCGCCGATGACATAAAGATAGATGCCGGTGACGATGGTGCCCGCAACGACCCATGTGGGCGTTTCGAAATGCAGGAGCAGGGCATAACCGGCGAAGCCGCACCACAGGAAGAATACCGCAAGATTGAGCGGCCGCAGTCGCTTAACCCGCACCGGGTGGAGAAAATGGATCGGCAGGAACGTCAGGAAGACGGAGAGCAGCACGACCACGAGCGCGGTCGTTGCGCTCGCATGGATGACGAAGAGCGTGAAGATCACCATGTTCCAGACCACCGGGAAGCCGGAGAAGAAATATTCGTCCGTCTTCATGCCCATATCCGCGTAATAAATGGCGCTCGAGACGACGATCAGGCCTGCGGCAACAAAGGACCATGGCTCGCCAATCATGCCGCTCTGGTAGAGCGCAAAGGCCGGCAAAAGCACGTAGGTGACATAGTCGATGATGTTGTCGAGCGTGTCGCCGGACCAATTGGGCAAGACTTCCTTCACGCGAACCTTGCGGGCGATCGGGCCATCGATCCCGTCAACGAGCAGCGCCAAACCGAGCCACCAGAACATGTCCACGAAGCGGCGCTCGCCGGCGGCGACCACGCCGAGGAAGGCGAGAAAGGACCCTGATGCCGTCAGCATATGCACCGAGAAGGCTCGAATTTCGGCATAGGGCACGCGCTTGTAGTTGAAGATCTTCATGCCGGCTCCACGTCCACCCATCCTTTGGCGAACTTCGGTATCGACCGAATTGACGTCATTTGCAACAAGCCTTGCCTGCTATGCCCGGTTTTCGACCGTGGCTTTCCTCGTCCGGCTGCGCCATTTGGGCCCATGGATTTCACCGGAGTGTCGGCATAGATAGACAGGACGACAACACAGGAACGAACAAGATGCAGCACAGAGTCGACATCGCCGTTATCGGTGCTGGTCCGGCAGGCCAGATCGCCGCGATTGCCATGGCCCGCGGCGGGCGCCGCGTCGCACTGGTCGGACCTGAACCGGATGGCACCGACCGGCGCACCACGGCGCTGATGCATCAGTCACTGGACATGATGGCGCGGCTCGGGCTTTGGGACGCCCTGCAAACGGAGGCCGCTGCCCTTCGGACCATGCAGATCATCGACGGGACGAAACGCCTGCTTCGCGCACCAACCGTTGCCTTCCGCAGCGCCGAAATCGACCTGCCAGCCTTCGGATACAACATCCCGAATTCGGCGCTGATCAAAAGTCTCGCGAAGGCCATTGCTGCCGAGCCACTCATTCAGCGGGTTGGGGAGAGTGCCGACACCATCGCTGTCCGTGACGCCGATGTTCGAATCGTCCTGTCCGGCGGTGACGAGATCGTTGCGGATTTCGTCATCGGCGCCGATGGACGACGCTCGAAGACCCGGGAGAGCGCCGGGGTGAGCGTCAAGACCTGGTCCTACCCGCAGACGGCGGTCGTTCTGAATTTTGGCCACACCCTGCCGCATCAGGACATCTCGACCGAATTCCACACCGAGTCGGGGCCATTCACTCAGGTGCCTCTACCCGGTTTGCGTTCGAGCCTCGTATGGGTTGTCACGCCGAAAGAAGCCGAGCGTCTTCTCGCGCTGGACGTGGGCAAGCTTTCCACCGAGGTGGAAACGCGCATGCAATCGATGCTGGGCAAGGTCACCGTGGAAGACGGCGTACAGGGCTGGCCTCTCTCGGGGATGACCGCCGTGCATTACGGCAAGGGACGCGCCGCCTTTGTCGGCGAGGCGGGCCATGCCTTCCCACCGATCGGGGCTCAGGGTCTCAACCTGAGCCTGCGCGACATCGCAGCGCTGGAAGATATTCTCCTCGACCGGCAATCGGCGCCGATCGCTGCGAACAGTGGCGATCGATTCCACGCCCGTCGGCGGCTGGACATTGCCAGCCGCACCGCCAGCGTCGACCTTCTCAACCGCTCCCTCTTGTCCTCGCTGCTGCCCGTGCAGATGCTGCGCGCCGCCGGGCTCCAGGTTTTGGCAAGCGTTGCGCCCCTGCGCAACCTCGTCATGCAGGAAGGCGTAGCCCCTGGACGCGGCCTCAAGAGCCTGCCGACGATGTTACGGGAAAAGATCAGGCGGTAACAATCCGCCCTTGATGGCAAAGAGGAGGGCCGAGACCGAGAAGACCGAAATGACGGTCGTGATCAGAATGGTCGCTGACGCCCGCTCCTGCCACACGCCATATTGCTGGCCGATGACGAAGACGTTCGTGGCGGTCGGCAGTGCTGCCAGCAGGATCGCGGTATAGACCCAAAGCGGGTCGAAATTGCCCACCGCACTCAGGACGAGATAGACCAGCACAGGGTGGATCGCGAGCTTGATCGGCACGATATAGCCGATCTCTACGGGTATGCGCTTCAGAGGGCGAAGCGCCAGGGTCACGCCCATGGCAAAAAGCGCACAAGGGGCGGCGGACTGGGCGAGATAGTCGACGAGGCGTTGCAGCGCGACCGGCGGCTCGACGGCCAGGGCGGCAGCGAGGAAACCGACCAGCGTTGCGATGATGAAGGGATGGGTGAGAATCTTCTTTCCGACATCGAGGGCAAGCCGTGCCGGCGGACGGTCATCGCCCCCGGCAAAGGCCATGAGGGCGGGTGCTGCGATAAAATGTGCAGCGTTCTCGAAACAGAAGATCAGCGCGACGGGAACAGCCGCGTTCTCTCCGAAGGCAAGCAGTGCCAGACCGGGGCCCATGTAACCGATGTTGCCATAGGCGCCCGCCAGGGCCTGCACGGTCGATTCGGCGATGGTGTTACCGCGAACATAGCGACCGATGAGAAACACCAGCGTGAAGATGGTGTAGGTCGCCGCCAGGCAGGCGGCAATGAAATCGACCCGCGTCAGCTGTTCGATGGGCGTCCTTGAGACGAGCTTGAAGAACAGGGCGGGCAGGCTGACATAGATCACGAAGAAATTGAGCCAACCAAGAGCCTGGGCCGAATGGTCGCCAAGCCGCCCCGACATGTAGCCGATCAGGATCAGGCCGAAAAACGGCAGTACCAGTGCGACGATATCCGCCATCGGCTTTTCCTCCAGGGCGCCCGCCTGCGCCTGCGCTGGACTTAGCCGATTTGCGACAGGATTGGGAAGGTCTGCTGAAACCAGATTGCCATGTCCGAGACATAGCCGAAGATGAAGGCGAGACCCGTCAGGACGAGCAAACCGCCCATGACCTTTTCCACAAGCCCGAGATGGCGACGAAAACGGGTCAGGAAGCGCATGAAAGCGCCGGAAAAGCCTGCGGCGATCCAGAACGGCACCGCGAGGCCCAGCGAATAGATCGCGAGCAGAAGCGCGCCGTCTCCGACCGTCTCTTTCGACGCCGCCACGCCAAGGATCGCGCCAAGAACGGGTCCGATGCAGGGCGTCCAACCGAAGGCGAAAGCGAGGCCCATCACATAGGCACCCGACAATGTGGCAGGCTTTCCTCCCCCCGAAAAGCGGTATTCCGACGACAAGAGGCCGAGTCGAAACACGCCTAAGAAGTTTAGCCCCATGACGATGATGATGACGCCACCAATCTTCGACAAGAGGTCCATATGCTGGCGCAGCATGCCGCCGATGGTCGAGGCACCGGCGCCGAGGGCGACGAAGACGGTGGCAAAGCCGAGCGTGAAGACCAAAGAGGTGAGGAAGACAGCACGGCGCGCCGAAGCATTTTCGGCCTCTGCGCCGCTGCGAAACTGGTCGACGGAGATACCCGCCATGTAACACAGATACGGCGGCACCAGAGGCAGGACACAGGGGGACAGGAACGACAGGGCACCGGCAAAAAGGGCACTCAGAAAGGAAATTTCGGCAATCGACACCTGATGCTCCTGCGGTCCGGATCGGCGCCTAAGTAATCCCGCACCCGCCGCCTTGCCAATCACCTTTGTGTTGGCTGTGACAATTCCGCTCAAAATTGCGTCGGAAGGTGCATTTTTGCGGTTGACCCGGTGGGGTCACCTGCCTATGTTCCGCGCACTTCTGAAGGCGGCCCAAACCGCGCGGGAGAGCGTAGCTCAGCCGGTAGAGCAACTGACTTTTAATCAGTAGGTCCAGGGTTCGAATCCCTGCGCTCTCACCACACAAAAATCAGAGTTTTCTTTTATACATTGCTGGAAAGTTGCGTCACACTTCATGTGCTCTGACCGACCAGAGACACAGCATGGCGTTCGCGCCATGAAAACCGCTCTATCTCCACAGGCAAACTCGATTCGCTGAATTCTGGCTGAGCCGTTCGATCATTGGACAAGACAACGACCGAACTCGAGCGCCACAGCTCAACATGCTGGTGACGGCCTCTGCCTATATCCGCGTGCTTATAGAAGGCGATGAGTCGATTAGCTCTCTCTCTTTGAACACAGCGCCAATAGGACCTGGCGACCGCCCGGCGCTCTGGTCGCGGCTTCCGCGCTAGCATTTCCAGGGCGTTCAACCCGGAACCAATCGGCCAATTTGCAACGTGCGGCCGAAAAAAGCCGGAAACTTTAGCGGAACCTGACAGGAAATCTTGAGAAGCAATCCTCTAAAAACTATTTACTAACTAGGGAATGATAGTACTCATTTACCGCACGCGAACCATCCAGGCTGCAGAATGCTCACGAAAAAAGGTAAGTACGGACTCAAGGCTCTGGTCGACCTTGCTCGGCTGGGGCCAGGTGAAACCTCTTTCGTCACAGAGATCGCGGTCCGCAACAACATTCCGAAGAAGTTTCTGGACACCATTCTGCTAGAGTTGCGAAATACCGGCATCTTGCGCTCCAAGAAGGGGCCAAATGGCGGATACTCGCTCTCGAAGCCTGCATCGGATATCAGAATAGGTCAGGTCATCCGCGCCCTTGATGGGCCGCTGGCTCCGATCCGCTGCGCAAGCCGAACAGCCTTTGAAGCCTGTGAAGATTGTGCCGAACCCGAAACCTGTCAGGTGCGGCTGTCCATGACGGAAGTTCGCGACGCGATCGCCACCATCCTCGACAACATGTCGCTCGAAGAATTCGTCGCCAAGGAAAACCAGGCTGCGGAGCTCGTCGCGGGCGAGTAACCCTGCCGTGCACGACGGCTCTTTTGTGGCGCCAGACGGTTTGTGGCGTTTGCCGACTAGACCACCCCTGCCCTGCGGTTGAGATCCTGCAAGGCCAGCACGGATCGCTGCAGGCTCGATAGATCGGCAGAAACCGAGCCGACCTGCAGGCCATCGATGGTCGTCGAGACCCTGGCAACCATCGCCACGAAGAGTTCTGCGAGAATGGTATCTTGCTCGACCGACTGAGGTTGGCGACGCGTGTCGGTTGCCGTCGTAAGTGCACCGAGGGTGGACGAGGCTTTCAGCAGAACCTCGATGGCACGCGCGACAGGCTCGCCGTCCCCCGCCGAGACCAGGACGTTATCCCCCGGCAGGTGTAGATCGGAACCATCGTCGGCCCGGGACATCGAAGCCGCCGGAATGACGGCGATCCCTCTCCTTGATCGCTCATCGACTGTCGGGAGGACCGTCCAATCCTGCCCGAAATCAGGAACCTTCCCATCTGGCCATTTCAGCCGCAGGCCGATGCCATCGACGCTGCTGCTCATGTCCGGGAAGTCGAAACCGACGTGGGCAAACCGTTCCCCGATCAGAACACGATTGTAGATCCCCCGCCGCTGCTCCGCCGTACCAGACGATCGGATCAGTTCCATAGCCACGAAATGGGACATGGCGCCGCGTGCCGCCTCGCGGGACCTGCGCGCGACCGTTGTCAGCAGATCCGCGACCAATTCGTTCGGAAGGTCGGCACCGCCAAAATCGCTCGGGACCGAGATGGCGAGGAGCCCCCTCCTCGCCGCAACATCCAGAAGATCGAGGTCGCCGCCTAAGGTTGACAGCTCTTGGATAGCGGCGCGAGCTTGATCGTCGGACACCAGCGGCTGCGGGACCGTCCGGAGCTTGTCGTTCAACTGCGTGATGGAACCCATTGCCTCAGCTCTCCTGTAAGCGTTGATCCGAAACGCATTTCAACTCGCGGCAACAATCAAGCTTGGTCATCGCCATTTGACCGAGCCGGCTCAATCGAGACGATGATAGCCACCGTTGACATAAGCTAGCGACAGACCTTCGTTGGAGCGAATGGCGAGCACGCGGCCGATGATCAGCACGTGACTGTGTCGTTCGATCGCTTCCTCCAGTTCGCAATCGATGGCAGCAACCGCGTCCGCCAATATCGGTGCTCCAGACACGAGACTGGTCCAATCGGCGCCATTGTAGCGTTCGGCACCTTTCAGTCCACCCATTCCGGCAAACTGGTTGGCGAGTTGCTCGTGATGTGCGCCAGCAACATTCACAGCGAATGTCCCGTATTTGTGCAAGACGGGCCAGGTGGACGACGTCTTGTTGAGGGAGACCAACATGCGGGGCGGATGAACGGACAACGCGGTTGCTGATGTCACGGTGGCGCCTGTCCGTTCCTGGCCAACGCCCGTCGTGATAATCGACACCCCCCCAGCCAACTGGCGGAGGGCTCCCTTGAGGGACTGCGGATCAACTTCCAATCCCGGCTCAATCGTGGGATCAGCCCGCAGGTTCAACAGATGTGCAGTCTGAATTGTCATTCGTCGTACTTTCGAGGAATTATAATCGTACAGGGTTTGAAAATCAGCTCGCAGATGCGGTTTTTACGTTGCCGCCATGACCACCGCCGCCGAAGACCTGGTGTTCACCGAAGGACGAACGGAGCTGACCGTGCGAACCGGGCAGGCCGATTTCGGGGAACAGGAGTTCGGACACCCGATAGGCTTCTTCGAGATGCGGGTAACCAGAGGCAATGACCGTATCGGTTCTGAGTTCCTGGTAGTCCCGAAGACGGGGCAGCAACCGTTTTGGGAGAGTCGACAAGAGCTGTTCCAGCACCCGAGCGCACCAGACCGATGCTTGCTCATTCTCGTTTTTGCATCTCGCCCACCAAGCGCCGAGCCGTGCATGCCATCAAAGACCAAAGATTGCGATCGCGACGAAAAGCAGAGATGCCGTCAGCGCGACCCTACCTGCGATGCGGTCCACGCTCCAGCGTTTCGACGAAGTATCCGACGTCGTCCGCTTCAGCGGATAGCCGACATAAGCCATGATTGACCTCCCTCACAGAACCGGAAAATAGCCCAGACCCCAAAAGGCCTGATCAGCGGCGCGGCGACGGGCATCCTCGTCATCGGCTCCGTCATCCTTGGCACGGGACGCCGGGGCGTCACTGTCAGGGTCGAACGAAGCCGCGTCCTGCTGGCCGCGCCGGAATGCTTCGAAGAAATCAAACGAAAACAGATTGAAGCCGATGGGCATGTCATGTTCCTCCTTCTCAGCCGTTACCGTCACAGTTTTGCCGCGATCGCCCCTCCAGTCAACATAATCTACCAAATTAGTATTCTATATTGGCCGAATTTTCGGCAAATTCGGTTCCGCTTCGTGCGTCCAGAGCGCACATTCCGTCCAGGGAACGGCCATACCTCTTTCGCAAGATTGCGGGAGCCGCAGATCAAAAGACGTCATCAGTCAGTCCAGACAGAACACTCGCTTCCCAACCTTCACACGCTCTTGTGGCGCTTGGCCATTGCGTTGGCCGGCTCCGGCGCCTAACACGGACAGATGCGCCCTCACCTCCCCCACGCCCGCTGGATCAAACTCTCTGCCTGGCTGCTGCTCGCACTGTGCATCGCCGCAACCGTGGTGCCGATCGGACTGCGGCCCCATGCGATGTTGCCGCCCAACGCCGATCGCGCGCTTGCCTTTGCTGCCGTTGGCGCGCTGTTTGCACTGGCCTATCCCAGGCAATGGCTGGCGATCGCGATCTTTCTCGTCGGCGGTGCCTTCGCAATCGAATCGACACAGTTCCTCTCTCCCAGCCGACATCCGAGCTTCAGCGACGCTCTGGTGAAGTCTGCGGGCGCCCTCGTCGGTATTGCCGCGATGCGCTGCGTGATGATCGTCTGGATGCGCAGCAAGTCATCGTGAGCGGACGATCGTGCGGCCCTTTCCGGGATGTGCTCGCAAGGACAAACCTTACCAAGCTTTCACTAGGGTTTTTCGACGAAGCCGCTATCTAGCGTCTTAAGGGCAAACGCTAGGCTTTGACGTCGATCAACCACCCAAGACACCGGGTGCGCCATGGTCGTCCGGACGCCATGACAGGAAAAACGACGTGAGCGATGCTGACAAGACCGGGCTTGAGCCCGATAACAAAGACCTGAAGATGCTCTTGTCCGGCGCGGCGCGCAAACGGCCCCGCTGGGGCCTCAGGATCCTAAGTCTCGTCATTCTCCTGGCTGGCGGTTATTTCGCCTATGTCTTCACGAGCGGCGGGCCCTCCTATTCCTACACGACGGCCGAGCTGAAGCCTGGCGATGTGACGGTCGTGGTCACCGCGACCGGTTCGGTCGAACCCACGGTGCAAGTCGATGTCTCGAGCGAACAATCCGGCACTGTGCGCGACGTGCTTGTCGACTTTAACAGCGAAGTGAAGAAGGGCGACGTCCTGGCGCGCCTCGACACCGACAAGCTTTCGGCCGATTCGAAAGCCAAGGAGGCGGCACTCGCTTCGTCGCAGGCAGCCGTCTCCAAGGCACGTGCCGACGAGAAATCCGCCAAGGCCAAGCTCGACCGTCTAACGTCACTGGTCAGCAGTCGTGTCTCGACCCAGCAAGATCTGGATACGGCGGAGTTTACCTATCAGGCAGCACAGGCGGCCCGGCAGAGCGCGGAGGCAGACGTTATCTCGGCCGAAGCGGCCCTCGAACAGGCGAAGCTATCTCTTTCCAAGGCTACCATCGTTTCCCCGATCGACGGGATCGTGTTGTCGCGCAATGTCGACAGCGGCGCGACGGTTGCGGCCTCGCTCGAGGCCCCGACGCTGTTCACGCTTGCCGGCGACCTGCGCCAGATGGAACTGCAGGTCTCGATCGACGAGGCGGATGTCGGTCAGGTCTCAGTTGGCCAGACCGCGACGTTCACGGTCGATGCTTTTCCCGACAAACGCTTTCCCGCAACGATCACATCGGTCCGCTATGCCGCCGAAACAGTGAATGACGTCGTGACCTACAAGGGGATACTCTCGGTGCGCAACGACGACCTGCTGCTGCGTCAGGGCATGACGGCGACAGCCGACATCGTCGTGCAGGCGATCAAAGGGGGACTGCTCGTGCCGAACGCCGCCCTTCGTTATGCCCCGCCGCAAACCTCTGCGGACGCAAATGCCGGCGGCGGCAGCGGTGTCTTCAGTCTCTTTCGACCGCCACGGATGGCCCCCGTGAGCGCTCCGGAACCAAAGGGAAGCGAACGGACAATCTGGCTCCTGCGGGATGGGCAACCTGTTGCCATCAATATCGAGATCGGCCCAAGCGACGGACAAAACACGGTCGTCACGAAAGGCGACGTTAAAGCCGGTGACAAGGTCATTACCGATTCCACCCTTAAGAAGAGCTGAGGTCGGGCCCGTGGCATCTCCCCCGCTCATTGAGTTCCGGCAAGTCTCCCGACTCTACGGCATGGGTGAAGCAACGATCCGTGCGCTTGATTGCGTCGATCTGGTGATCGAGAAGCACGAATTCGTTGCCATCATGGGGCCGTCGGGTTCCGGCAAGTCTACGGCGATGAACATTCTCGGATGCCTCGATGTACCGACATCAGGCCACTATCTCTTCGACGGCATCGACACCACCGGCTTCGCGCGGGAACAGTATACGCTGCTGCGCCGACACATGCTCGGTTTCGTGTTCCAGGGCTTCAACCTGCTCGCCCGGACATCAGCGGTCGAGAATGTGGAACTGCCGCTGGTCTATCGCGGTATGGAGGCCGGAGAGCGAAGGGCTCGGGCCCGGCGCGCACTCGCGCAGGTCGGGCTTGCCGGGCGCGAGAATCACACGACGCAGGAGCTATCCGGCGGCCAGCAGCAGCGCGTCGCAATCGCGCGTGCCATCGTTACCGACCCAGCCGTACTGCTGGCAGACGAGCCGACGGGGAACCTCGATACCAAGACGAGCCGGGAGATCATGGAGTTGATCACCTCGCTCAACCGGGACAATGGAATCACCGTCATCATGGTGACGCATGAAGACGACATCGCGGCCTATGCCAAACGCAATCTGCGTTTCGTCGACGGACATATCCAGTCCGACAGTGCCGCCCGGGAGGCGACCACCCATGTTCGGTGAAACGCTGAAGCTCGCGCTGCGGGCGATAAGACGCAATTTGCTCCGGTCCTTCCTAACCGTCCTGGGCGTCGTGATCGGGGTTGCGGCGGTTATCGCCATGGTGACAATCGGCAACGGCACAACGGCGCAGGTCACGTCCGAAATCTCCAAGCTCGGGACAAACCTGCTCTTTGTCAGGCCGGGCCAGTTCGGTCCCGGGCGAGCCTCGACCGATGCGAAGAAATTTACCATCCGCGATGTCGAAGCGATCCGTGATCAGATCGGTGGCTTGCGTGCGGTGGCGCCGATCAACCAGTCCAGCCAGACGGTGATATCGGGCGGGCAGAGCCGGCAGAGCTCGATCATCGGGTCCGGTGCCGACTACCTCGTTGCCCAAGACTGGACGCTTGCCGACGGGCGCGGCTTTCTCGCGTCCGAGGAGCGCGGCGGTCAGGCCGTTTGCCTGGTCGGGGAAACGGTCCGCCTGCGGCTCTTCGGCTCCACCCCTGCGGTCGGGCAGACCATCCGCGTCGGTAATGTCGCATGCGAGGTCATCGGCGTTCTGGCAAAGAAAGGCCAGAGCGGCATGGGCAACGATCAGGATGACGTGGTGATGATGCCCCTCAAGGTCTTCCAGCGACGGATCGGCGGATCGACCGATGTGTCCAGCATCATGCTGTCGGCGGAGAACGGGGTGTCGACGGCAAAGGTTCAGGCCGATGTGGAGCGATTGCTGCGGGAACGCCGCAAGATCGTCGCGGGCCGGGATGACGATTTTACCGTCAATGACATGACGCAGATGGCGGCCACACTGACGGGGACGACGACACTCATGACCGGACTGCTGGGCGCGGTCGCCGCTGTCTCCCTGCTCGTCGGCGGTATCGGGATCATGAACATCATGCTCGTTTCCGTCACCGAGCGGACACGCGAAATCGGCATTCGCCTTGCGATCGGCGCCGTCGAACGTCAGGTGTTGATGCAGTTCCTGGTGGAGGCCGTGACGCTATCAGTGTTCGGCGGGATCGTCGGCATCGCACTCGGCCTCGGGATCGCCTACGGCGCAGTCAGCCTTCTGTCCGTTCCGTTCGTCGCCAGTCCCTCGGTAATCCTGCTCGCCTTTGCCTTCTCGGCCGCGATCGGGATGGTCTTCGGTTATTTCCCGGCCCGTCGGGCCGCGCAAATGAACCCGATAGACGCTCTCAGGCATGAGTGAGAAGCGCTTCCCCAGAACGAAAAACGCCCGGCATTAGCCGGGCGTCTGAGAAGCTAGATGTTGCTAAATCAGCCGACAAAGGCGCGCTCGATGACGAACTCGGCCGGCTTGTTGTTGGCGCCCTCGGTCAGGCCTGCCTTTTCCAGGAGTTCCTTGGTGTCCTTCAGCATGGCTGTCGAGCCGCAGATCATGCCGCGATCAATGGCGGGGTCGAGCGCCGGCACGCCGAGATCGGTGAACAGCTTGCCGTTCTCGATCAGGTCGGTGATGCGGCCCTTGAAGGGGAAGTCTTCGCGGGTCACCGTTGCGTAGTGCTTCAGCTTGTCGCCGACGACTTCGGCCAGGAATTCGTGGTTCCTGATTTCCTCAACCAGATCGAAGCCGTATTTCAGTTCCGCCACGTCGCGGCAGGTATGGGTGAGGATGACTTCCTCGAACTTCTCATAGGTCTCGGGGTCGCGGATCAGGCTGGCGAAAGGCGCAATGCCAGTGCCGGTCGAGAACATGTAGAGGCGCTTGCCGGGGGTCAGCGCGTCGAGCACCAGCGTGCCGGTCGGCTTCTTGCGCATCAGCACCTTGTCACCCGGCTGGATGCGCTGCAGGTGCTGGGTCAGCGGGCCATCGGGAACCTTGATCGAGAAGAACTCGAGTTCCTCGTCCCAGGAGGGGCTCGCGATCGAATAGGCGCGGTAAATCGGCTTGCCCTCGACCATCAGGCCGATCATCGCAAACTCGCCCGAGCGGAAGCGGAAGCCGGCAGGGCGGGTCATACGGAAGCGGAACAGGCGGTCGGTGTAGTGCGTGACGCTCAGAACCGTTTCGGCATAGACGCCTTCGGGCACGATCAGTTCGGCGTTGTCGGTCTTCACAGGAGCATTCATAGGCTGTCGGTCCTATCGTTCAGTCGATTGGGAAGAGCCTATAATCCAGACCGTCCCATTCCACAATTCAGCCGGCATGCGCATTTCGCAGCCGAGATATCCGTTAAAGCGAAGGCGGCAACCTTGACCGAGGTCAATTTGCCGCCCTTTGATAGCGATTTATATATGTCTCAGGCGCCAGTGGAGCCGAGGCGACGCCAGCTGAAGCCGCCGGCGGCTTCCGATGCACGGGCCGTCGGCTGGTAGCGCTGGGCAACGCCCATGAGACAGTTATCAGCAAGCCGCCGCTGGGCGACGGGGTTGGTCACGGCGAAGCTGTCGAAGCCGGTGCGCAGCATCAACGGCACCTGGTCGATCAGCACGTCGCCGACGGCGCGCAGTTCGCCGGCATAGCCGAGGCGCTCGCGCAGCAGCGTGGCATGGCTGAAGCCACGGCCGTCATTGAAGGCCGGGAAGGCGACCGCGATCAGGGCGATGCGGTCTAGATGGGCCTCAAGCTTCGTTACGTCGTCAGCCGGTGCGATCACCACGCCGAGACCGACATCGTTGGTTTCGGCGACGGCTTCCAGGAAGGCCTCGAGCGGCAGCAGGGCCTTCTCGCCCTCGCCCGCCTTGCGCTCCTCCGTTTCGGTCACCCAGATGTCGCCATCGACGAAACCGGTTTCTTTCCAGATCTTGGTCATACTTCTTCCAGTCTCACGCGGCTTCGACAGAAGCGTTGCCATAAAGCGCGTCCTTGAACGGCTTGGGGCCGACGCGGCGATAGGCGTCAAGAAAAGTTTCCTTCGGATCAAGGCGCAGGCCGAGATAGGTGTCGACGATCGTCTCGACCGCGTCGGTTACCTTTTCCGGCTCGAAGCCGCGACCGATGATTTCCCCGATCGAGGAGTTCTCGTCGCCGGAACCGCCAAGCGTGATCTGGTAGAGTTCGGCACCCTTCTTCTCGACACCCAGCAAGCCGATATGGCCGACATGGTGGTGGCCGCAGGCATTGATGCAGCCGGAGATCTTGATCTTGAGTTCGCCGATCTCCTGCTGACGCTCCAGGGAGCCAAAGCGCTCGGAGATCGCCTGGGCGACCGGGATCGAACGGGCATTGGCAAGCGCGCAGTAGTCCAAGCCGGGACAGGCAATCATGTCGGTGATGAGGTTGGAATTGGCGGTCGCGAGGCCGGCCTTCTCCAGCGCCTGATAGAGCGGATAGAGATCACCCTTGGCGACATGCGGCAGGATGAGGTTCTGCTCGTGGCTGACGCGGATTTCGTCGAAAGCATAGGTCTCGGCGAGGTCGGCCACCAGATCCATCTGCGCGTCCGAGGCATCGCCCGGCGTGCCACCGATCGGCTTCAGCGAGATCGTCACCATGGCATAATCCGGGTGACGATGTTCTTGGACGTTGTGACGCACCCAGGCAGCAAAGGCCGCATCAGCCTTTTGCGCACGGGCAAGTGCATCCCAGCCATCGGCGCGGGCAGCGAGTGCCGGGGGGGCGAAATAGGTCTCTATGGCGCGGATATCGCCTTCCGGCAGCTTCAGTTCGCTGTCGCGGATCTCGGCGAATTCGGCTTCCACCTGACGCGTCAGTTCTTCGACACCGGTTTCGTGCACGAGGATCTTGATGCGGGCCTTGTACTTGTTGTCGCGACGGCCATGCAGATTGTACACGCGCACGATCGCGGTGATGTAGGTCAGAAGGTCGGCTTCCGGCAGGAAGTCGCGGATCTTCTTGGCGATCAGCGGGGTGCGGCCCTGGCCACCGCCGACATAGACGGCAAAGCCGAGTTCACCAGCTTCATTCTTCTTCAGATGCAGACCGATGTCATGCACCTGGATGGCGGCGCGGTCCTTCTCGGCGCCGGTGACGGCGATCTTGAACTTGCGCGGCAGGAAGGAGAATTCCGGATGCAGCGAGGACCACTGGCGCAGGATCTCGGCATAGGGACGCGGATCGGCGACTTCGTCGGCAGCAGCACCGGCAAAATGGTCGGCGGTCACGTTGCGGATGCAGTTGCCGGAGGTCTGGATGGCATGCATCTCGACGCTTGCGAGATCGGTCAGGATGTCGGGCGTGTCCGAGAGCTTCGGCCAGTTGTACTGGATGTTCTGGCGGGTGGTGAAGTGGCCATAACCGCGGTCGTATTTGCGGGCGATATGGGCCAGCATGCGCATCTGCTTCGAATTCAGCGTGCCATAAGGGATGGCAACACGCAGCATGTAGGCGTGGAGCTGGAGATAGACGCCGTTCATCAGGCGCAGCGGTTTGAAGGCGTCCTCCGCCAACTCACCTGATAGGCGGCGGGCGACCTGGTCGCGGAACTGTTCTACGCGCGCCGATACGAAGGCGTGGTCGAATTCGTCATAACGATACATCTGTTACCTCAAGCCTCAGGCGGCGATGAATGCGGGATCGGCATAACCGTGACCCTCGGCATATGCAATGGTCGGGCCTTCCGCACGAATGCGCTCGCGCAGGCGCAAGGGGCGCAGCTTGCCATCCTTTTCCTCGATCTCGATGACATTGACGTCAACGACGAGGTTGCTGGCAAAAGCCTGCTTGCCGGCAGCTTCCAGAGCTTCGACCGCTTCGGCATGGCGGGCGACAAAGGCTTCCTGCAGACGCTCGGTCCACTGGCCATTGGCATCGAGCCAGACGGCGATGCCGTCGGTCAGGCGGTTTGCTGTGAGAACCTTGTCTACCATCGTCAAATCCTTGCAGTTTCCAGTTCAGCCGAGACATGCGCGCCGAGCGGTTCGGAGCGGCTGAAATCGGCGCCGGCGACAGCGTCGCCGATGATGACCATGACCGGGCCGGTCAGCTCCGTGCGAGCCTCCAGTCCCGGTAATTCCTTGAGCGTGCCGTGCAGCAGACGGCTGTCACGACGCCCGGCATTCTCGACAACGGCAACCGTCGTGTCCTCGGCGAGGCCGCCCGCCATCAGCCGCTCGGCGACGGAGGCTGCGACCGTACGGCCCATATAGACGGCAACGGTTGCGCCCGACAGTGCGAGCCGCGCCCAATCCGGCAGCACATTACCCTGCAAATCGTGGCCGGTCGTGAAGACCAGCGACGAGGACACGCCGCGCAGCGTCAGCGGCAGTTCGAAGTCTGCGGCGGCGGCGAGTGCCGAGGTCACGCCGGGTACAATCTCGTAGGCAATGCCTGCATCGCGGAGCGCCGCCATCTCTTCGCCGGCACGACCAAACACCAGTGGATCACCCGACTTCAGACGGACGACACGCTTGCCGGCATGGCCAAGCTCGACGAGCAGCGCATTGATTTGTTCTTGAGACTTCGAATGACAGCCCTTGCGCTTGCCGACGGGAATGCGCTCGGCATCACGGCGGCCCATATCGACCACTTCGCGCGGCACCAGCGCGTCATAGACGATGACGTCGCATTCCATCATCAGGCGATGGGCGCGCAGCGTCAGCAGGTCTTCGGCGCCCGGGCCGGCACCGACGAGGAAAACGCGACCTTCGACCCGATCGGCAGCAACGCCCTTCAACAGGCGGGTGGCTTCACGGCGGGCCAGGCTGATCTCGTCGGCCTCGACGTGATCGGCGACCTTGCCCTTGAAGAAATCGCGCCAGAACAGCCGGCGCGGCGCACCGCGCGGCACGAGACGATCAACGGCGCGGCGGTAGGAATTGGCAAGGCGTCCGAGTTTGCCGAGCGAGCGTGGCAGCAGTCGGTCGATATCGGCGCGGATCATCTGTGCGAGAACCGGACCAACGCCTTCGGTGCCGATGGCGACAGCGATCGGGGCGCGGTTGACGAGGGCCGGCGTGTAGAAATCGCAGTAATCAGGCTGATCCACGGCATTGGCCGGGATCCGGGCCACGCGGGCGGCGGCCACGATCTCGCGGTCGAGAGCGCCCTCGCCTGTTGCCGCGAAGACCAGCCGCGCGCCCTGAACTTGCGAAGGATCGAAAGGTTCGGCGATCTGCTCGATGGCGTTTGCAGCCAGGAAGGCGGCGTAGTCGGCTTCCGGGGAATCGGCATACGCGACAATGCGAGCCTCGGTGTTCTTCAGCAGGCGCGCCTTGGCATAGGCCTCGTCACCGTTTCCAAAAACGGCGGCGACCTCGTTCTCGACCTTGAAAAAGGCCGGGAAGACCGAAAGCTGTTTGTCCTGCTGTGCCATGAATCATCCTGTTTCAGTGGGTCACACTATCGCTGGCGGCGCACCGAATTTGAAGAAACATAAATCCCATCCCCTCGTGCTGCAGGTATTTCTTTCCTAGTCATCTCGCCCTTGCGAGCAAAAGTCACCGAAGTATAATTCTCCACAAATTCAGTGAAGATCCGATGCGCTGAGCCTCAAAAAGTTGAAGACAGGCAATCATTTTGCTTTCGAGGCCTGCCCGGCTGGCGCTAGGATCGCGCCGCACAACAGCGGAGCGCCCCGATCGTGACAAGCCTACACCTTACCCGTCGCCTGCTCGACGTGATCGAACATGACATCCTGCCGCTGACCGCCAAAGGCGTCGCCAATGGCAACAAGGTCTTCGGTGCCGCGATCCTTCACAAGTCGGACCTGTCGCTTGTTCTCGCCGAAACGAACAACGAGCTGGAAAACCCGCTCTGGCATGGCGAAGTCCATACGCTGAAACGCTTCTACGAGCAGGGCGAGCGACCCAATACCAAGGATCTGATCTTTCTCTCGACGCACGAACCCTGCACCATGTGCATGTCGGCGATCACCTGGGCGGGGTTCGACAATTTCTATTATTTCTTCAGCCATGAAGACAGCCGCGACGCCTTTGCCATCCCGCATGACCTGAAGATCCTCAAGGAAGTCTTCGGCCTCGAGCCGGGCGGCTATCGCCGGCAGAACGCCTTCTGGCTCAGCCATGCGATGATCGAAATGGTGGCGTCCGCCGACGACGCCGAACGCCCCGCACTTTTCGAGCAGGTTAGCCGGATCAAGGCGGAATATGACCGTCTTTCGGAGGCCTATCAGTCGTCCAAGGGCGACAACGACATTCCGCTCAACTGAGCGATCAGACAGGACCATCATGGAAGCCTCCAAGGACATCAATCGCTTGCTTGAGATCATGGCGGCGCTGCGTCAGCCCGAGACGGGCTGCCCCTGGGACATCGTCCAGACCTTCGAGACGATAAAACCCTATACGATCGAGGAGGCCTATGAGGTGGCCGACGCGATCGAGCGCAAGGACCCGGACGATCTCTGCGAGGAGCTGGGTGACCTGTTGCTGCAGGTCGTCTTTCATGCCCGCATCGCCGAAGAGGAAGGTCTCTTTACGTTCGGCGACGTGGTCGAGGCGATCACCCGCAAAATGATCCGTCGTCATCCGCATGTCTTCGCCGGCTCCGATGCCGACACGCCGGAGGCGGTGAAAGCCCAGTGGGACACGATCAAGCAGCAGGAAAAGGCCGAGCGTCTCGCACGCCGGGCCGCCCGTGGCTCGGCAGCAGATCCCGACACCGGCTATCTCGGCTCGGTACAGCGGTCCTTCCCCGCTTTGACCGAAGCCTTGAAGCTGCAGGAGCGTGCGGCCAAGATCGGTTTCGACTGGTCGGAGGCGGCCCCCATCCTCGACAAGATCGAGGAGGAAATCGACGAATTGCGCGAGGCGCTGGCCGAGAACCGGCCGGACAAGGTGAAGGACGAACTCGGCGACCTGATCTTCGCGCTGGTGAATATCGGCCGGCATGTGGGTGCAGAACCAGAGCAGGCTTTGCGCGGAACGAACACGAAGTTTCGGAATCGATTCAACTATATAGAGACATTTCTTGAAGCGTCAGGTGAGACTCTAGAGGCGGCTTCGCTGGAGCGTATGGAAGAGCTGTGGCAGGCGGCCAAACTCATCCAACGACAAATCGGTTGACGCAGCGTGAGGCTCACTGGACTTGATGTGGCCATTGCAGGTGCTGGCGTCGGCGGATTGGCGCTCGGCACCATGCTCGCCGGGTTCGGCGCCTCGGTGACACTCTACGACCAGATGGATGCGCCCCGTCCGGTGGGCTCCGGCTTCGTGCTGCAGCCGACGGGAGCTCAGGTTCTTGCGGCCATGGGGCTTCTCGATCCGGTTGCCGCACGCGGGCGACGCATCGACCGGATGGTCGGACGGCTGAAGGACGGCGGCAAGCCTGTGCTCGACGTGCGCTACCGGTCCGGCGAATTCGGGATCGCTGTCCAGCGGGTGGCGCTGTTCGACACCTTGTTCGAGGCGGCGCGCGCAGCCGGTGTGGCTTTCGAGGCATCGGCGCGGATCAGCGGCATTGAGCCGGGGTCTCGTGCTCGTTTCGTCTTCCAGGATGGTGCGCGTTCATCGCCGGCAGACCTCGTCATCGATGCCATGGGGGCCAATTCCCCGATCGGCAGTCGGCCGGATAGCGAGCTCCGTTATGGGGCACTCTGGGCAACGGTGCCCTTCCCCGATGGCGGCCCGTTCCAGGAGAACCTGCTCGAACAACGATATGACCGTGCCTCACGGATGGCCGGCGTGCTGCCGGTCGGGACCACTCGCGAAGGGGCGCCCGCCATGGCGACGTTCTTCTGGAGCCTGCGCACCGCAGATCATCCCGCGTGGGTCAAGGCTGGCCGCGACGCGTGGCTGGAGGCGGTGGGCAAGCTCTGGCCGGATGCGCTTCCGCTCGCAGCCATCGCCGAACCGGTTCATGCGCGCTATCGCCACCAGACCCGCCCGCCGGTGATCGGGCGGCATGCGCTGAAGATCGGGGATGCCTGGCATGCGACAAGCCCACAGCTCGGCCAGGGGGCGAACATGGCGCTGCTCGACGCTGCGTCGCTCGCCGCCGCACTGGTGCATGCAGAGGATGTCGAGGCGGCGATCGCGCGGCATCTGCGGCAAAGGCAGATGCATGTGCGCAGCTACCAGTTCCTCAGTCGGGTGCTGACGCCCTTCTACCAATCGGACAGCCGTCTCCTGCCTGCCTTGCGGGATCACCTGATCGCCCCCATTACGACATTGCCGGGCGTGCGATCCGTCATCTCCACGCTTGTGACGGGCGATCTTCGCGATCCGGTCGGTCGGTTGCGGCTCTCCGAGACATTCGGGCAGGATGCCGTGAGCCGGTCGCACCGGTAATCGTCCATTCGCAGCAGTCGTTGCCCTTGGCTTCGCAGCGGGGGTGGAGGACCGAGACTTGGGTTGCGGTCAAGGTGGCGAAGAGGCGTTCGAAGACGGCGCCATGCCAGGGGCAGCCGGGCGTTGCTAACGGGTTGGCCTTGATTGCAAGGTGAATGACCGGACGCCTCCAGCCCCGCACTTCGCCCGAGAACCGGCCGCTTCCGGTAAAGGTCCAGGCATGGGCGGAGATGGCGCGGACAAGCAGCCGCGTGGAAACGGCAGACGGCAGACGCGGCAGCAGCCAGCGTGCAGGCTTCGGAATGCGATTGGCCAGCAGATAATGGCCCGTGCGGTGACCGGCTTCCGCCAAGACGCGGGTGGCGTCCTGATCCGACAAGGTGTCAAAGAGCACGGCGAAGAGCCGCTGAGGCTCTCGTTCATCGATCATCGTGCCGGGTGGATCGGCGTAGCGATAGCCGATTCCCGCTCGGTCGAAGGTCATACGCGCCGTCTCGTCGCCAAACAGTGCCGATAGCGCCTGGCCCGTCTGGATCAGGCTGTTCGGCCCGATGCGGGCGCCGTTGCTTTTTGAAATCTGCGTGCCGCTGCAGGCAAGTTGCGCCTCTCCTTCTGCGCCCGCAGCTACCCGTCCTGAGAGACTCGCCTCAGACGTGGGCATCGTGGCTCTCCGGCCCTCCGCCGCAGGCAAGCACGGGTGTCCGCGTCTCTTCCACCTCGCCCGCCTTGCGGGCGCGCAGCTGGCTTGCGCGGTCAGAGGCCGCCTGCCAGTCGACCATCTGAGCCGGTGCGATCTTGCGGGTCATGTCGAAGCCGAAATCGACCTTGTCCTTGGATTGCGGCCCCCAGTAATTGTGCTTGCCGAGATCGTAGAATTTTCGTTCGAAGCCAGCCTTCATGAAGGCCTTGAGGCAGCCGAGAAGATAGCGGCGCCGAAAGCCCTTGCCACGCCAAGGGTAATGGAAGAGCGCCTTGATCATGTAGAAGCGTCGGTAATTGTTCATCACGCGGTCGAGCAGTTCGGCACGGTCCATGGCATCCGGCTTCATGATCGGTGTCACGAAGTTGTATTTCGAGAAATCGAAGATCTCGACCTTGTCACCCAGTTCCTGGAAGAGCGGCGAGAAGGGCCACGGCGTGTACATCGCCCAGTTGGCGAGATCCGGGTTCCAGTCGCGAGCCATGCGATAGGTTTCCTCCAGTGTCTCCGCCGTCTCGTTTTCGAGGCCGACGATGAACTGCGCTTCCGTGAAGATATCAGCCTCGCGGAGAAGACGGATCGCCTTCTTGTTCTCGGCGACCTTGGTTTCCTTGTTGAAGCGGTCAAGCTTCAGCTGGGCGGCGGCCTCCGTACCGAGCGAGACATGCACGAGGCCGGCCTTGCGATAGAGGGCCAGATATTCCTCGTCTCTGATAATGTCGGTGACGCGGGTGTTTATGCCCCATTTGACCTTGTCCGGCAGGCCGCGAGCGATCAGTTCCTCGCAGAAGGCGATAAACTTCTTGCGGTTGATGGTGGGCTCCTCGTCGGCGAGGATGAAGAAGCCGACCTGGTGGTCGTTGACCAGTTTTTCGATCTCGTCGACGACCTTCTTCGGATCGCGGATGCGATAGTCGCGCCAGAACTTCCACTGCGAGCAGAAGGAGCAGGTGAAGGGGCAGCCGCGAGCCATATTGGGGATCGCGACCCTGACGCCGAGCGGCACATAGATGTATTTTTCCCATTGGAGCAGGGTCCAGTCCGGCTCGACGGCATCGAAATTCTTGACGGTGGGAGCCGCTGGCGTCGCGATGATCTTGCCGTCGTCGGTGATGTAGGCGAGGCCCTTGATGCCCGCCCTCGCCTCTTTCCAGTTGCCGGCGGCATAGGCGCGGGCGAGTTCGACGATGATCTCCTCGCCTTCGCCACGGACGATGACGTCGATATAGGGCGCCTCGGTCAAGACCTGCTGATACATGAAGGTGGCGTGGATGCCACCGAGGACCCGGAGCGCTTGAGGGCAGACCTCTTTTGCGATCTCCAGGCAGCGCTCGGCCGTATAGATCGACGGGGTAATGGCGGTGCAGCCTATCATATCCGGCTGCAGGCGGCGCAATTCTTCGCGCAGCCGGTCCTCGGTCATGTCGTTGGTCATGGCATCGAGGAAGTGGATGTCGGTAAAGCCGGCGGACTTCAGCGCGCCGCCGAGATAGGCGACCCAGGCGGGCGGCCAGTTGCCGGCAATCTCGGCGCCGCCGGAATGATAATTCGGATGGATGAAGACGACGCGCATGACCACCTCCCATGTGTGTAAACAAAAGTTGACACACGCGGTCGCGGTATTCCTTGACGTGAATCAAGAATTGCGCCGAAGTTTTACGGTCATCGTGGGGCTAGCGTTCCCAATCTTCTTTTTCGGCCGACTTCCGGGTGCCGAGCTTGCGCTCGAGTTCATCGGCCTGACGGTCGGTCAGCCGCACGTCGAGGCTCACGCTGCCGTCTTCGTGATCCTCACGCCCGTTCACCACGGCATTGCCGTAGAGCCAGGAGACGACGGCATGTTTATCGGCCGGAATCGTGATCGTGGCTTCGGTGAGCACACCGGAGAGGCGCTGCGAGATGACATCGAGCAGGGTATCGACACCCTCCCCGCTGATGGCCGAAACCGGCATCACATTCTCGCGGCCGGCCGCCTTTTGCAGCAGACCGTCATGGTTTTCCGGATCGAGCCGGTCGATCTTGTTCCAGACTTCGAGGATGCGCTCTGAGCGTTCCTTCTCGTCAATGCCGAGATCGTCAAGGATGCGCAGGACATCCGCCGACTGGGCACCGTTATCAGGATCCGACATGTCCCGGACATGCAAGATGAGATCAGCTTCCAGCACCTCTTCCAGCGTGGCGCGGAAGGCGGCGACGAGGTGGGTCGGCAGGTCGGAGATGAAGCCGACGGTGTCGGACATGATCACGGTGCGGCCATGCGGCAGCTTCATGCGGCGCAGCGTCGGATCAAGCGTCGCAAACAGCATGTCTTCGGCCAGCACGCCCGCACCGGTGATGCGGTTGAACAGCGTCGACTTGCCGGCATTGGTGTAGCCGACGAGCGCCACGATCGGATGCGGAACCTTGCGGCGCTTGGCGCGGTGCAACTGACGGGTGCGGACCACCTGTTCGAGCTCGCGCTCGAGCTTGATGATCTTGTCCTGCAGCATGCGCCGGTCGGCTTCGATCTGGGTTTCACCCGGACCGCCCATGAAGCCCGCACCGCCGCGCTGGCGTTCAAGGTGGGTCCAGGAGCGGACGAGCCGGCCCTTCTGGTAGTTGAGATGCGCAAGCTCGACCTGCAGCGTGCCTTCCTTGGTGGAGGCACGGCGACCGAAGATTTCGAGGATGAGGCCGGTGCGGTCGATGACCTTCGCGCCCCATTCCTTCTCGAGATTGCGCTGCTGAACGGGTGTCAGCGGATGATCGACTATCACGAGGCCAGCGTCGAACTCATCGAGCAAGGCCTTCACCTCGGCGATCTTGCCAGACCCCATCAGCGTCGCCGGGCGCGGCTGGTTCACCGGCACGATCAGACCCTGAACGATCGTCAGGTCAATGGCGCGGGCAAGGCCGATCGCCTCTTCCAGGCGCGCATCATTGGAGCGGCTCGGTGCAGGCGGCGCACCTTCCGGCAAGGGTTGAGGTCGCCCTGCCTTCAAGACAGGGACGATGACGACCGCCCGCATGTCATCCCGAGGTTTTTCGTCCTCGGGGATGATTGAATCATTCTTTGTGTCTCGGCTGGTGATGATCTCAGTCCTGTCCGGCAGCGCTGTCTTCGCTTTCGAACATCTGCATCGGCTGACCCGGCATGATGGTCGAAATGGCGTGCTTATAGACCAGCTGCGAGTGGCCGTCGCGACGCAACAGAACGCAGAAGTTGTCGAAGGACGTAACAACACCGGTCAGTTTGACGCCATTGATCAGGAAGATCGTCAGCGAGATTTTCTGCTTGCGTACGGTGTTGAGGAAAAGATCCTGCAGGTTCTGAGAACGTTCCGCCATGGCGCCGCTTCTTTCTTAATTGCCGGTCTTTTTCGACCGGTGTGATTATTGTTGTTACTGAAAAGGTGGGGAATAGGTCCCCTCGCCCCTCCACCGGAACAAGGTGGTATCAAATCACCGTCTTTTCCGCAATGTCGAAAAAGGCAGAACGAATGCGCTCGGACATGGCACCCGGGTGACCGTTTCCGATCGTTTCACCGTCGATTTCAACGATCGGAAAACAAATACTGGTGGCGGCAGTGATAAACACCTCACGGGCCGCGAGCATTTCATCCCGGGAAAATTCCCGTTCGGCAACCGCTATCCCCAGCTTGGCCGTGACGTCCAGCAAGCCCGTGCGCGTAATGCCACGCAAAATGCCATGCTCGGCGGGGCGGGTCACGAGAACGCCATCCTTGTCCACGATCCAGACATTGGTGGCGGCCCCCTCGGTCACCATGCCCCGCGCATCCACATAGATCGCCTCCTGGGCGCCGCTCTCCTTCGCGGCCTGGCGCGCCATGGCGTTGGGCAGAAGGCCGACCGTCTTGATATCGACACGGTCCCACCGGTTGTCCGGCAGGGTGATCGCTTTCAAACCCGTCTCGTTCTTCTTCGCGATGACCGACGGATCTGTGATCTTCGCAGTGATGACGAGGCTCGGCGGCGTGTCGGGCGAAGGGAAGACATGGTCGCGTCGTGCGACCCCGCGTGTCACTTGCAGATATAACAGACCATTCTTCACCCGATTGCGCCGCGCGACTTCCCGGATCACCTGGGTGAGCGCCGCCCGGCTCATCGGGCTCCTCATCTTCAGTTCCGACAGGGAGCGGTCGAGCCGATCCAGATGGCGCGTCAAATCGACAATCACCCCATGACGGATCTCGCAGACCTCGTAGACGCCATCGGCGAACTGGAATCCGCGGTCCTCGATATGCACTGCGGCTTCCGAATGGGGAAGATAACGGCCGTTGACATAGGCAATGCGGGGCATCGGGTTCAAACCTTCAGAGACGCGATTAGAAATACTGGATCGAAACGCGGAACAGCTGTTCGACATGCCGCACGGCGTCGGCCGCGGCAAACAGAACGATGCGATCCTTGGCTTTGATGCGTGTGTCGCCGTTCGGGCGCAACACCGTCTTGTCCCTGTAGATCGCGCCGATGCGAAGGCCGGGCGGCAAGTCGAGATCGCGGAAGGATTTGCCGACCAGAGGCGAGGTCTCGAGCGCCTCGGCCTCGATGACCTCCGCTTTCCCCTTCTGCACCGCATAGACCGCACGGATTCGCCCCTTGCGCACATGCTGCAGCACACGCGAAATCGTGACAGCGCGGGGATTGATATAGGCATCGATGCCGATCGAGCCGGCAATGTCGTGGAAGGACGGACTGTTGATCAGCGCCATGCCGGACTTGCAGCCGAGACGCTTGGCCATGGCGGCGCTCAAGATGTTGGTCTGGTCGTTGTTCGTCAGCGTCACCATCAGATCGGCGTCCTGGATGTCCGCCTGATGGAGGATGTTCTGATCGAGCGCGGAGCCATGCAGAACGATGGCATCCGACAGCTGGTTGGAAACGGCATGCGCACGTTCGCGGTCGCTCTCGATGATCTTCAACCGGGTTTTCGGCGACATCTGGCCAATCGTGCGCGCGACGTAGTGACCAATATTGCCACCGCCTGCAATAACGATACGGGCCGCCTCCTGCTCTTCGTGTCCAAAGAGACCGAGCGTGCGGCGGGCGTGATCGCGCTGGCAGATGACATAGGCGAGGTCGCCGACGAGGAGATGATCCTGCGAGCGTGCGACAATGAGCTTTCCATTGCGCCAGATGGCGCAAACGGTCGCCATCAGGTCCGGGAAGAGTTCGCTCAGCTGGTTCAGAGGCGTGTCGACAACCGGGCAATCCTCCATGCACTCAATGGCCAGCATGGCAATGTTGTCGTCAGCGAAGCGGACGATATCGGTCGCACCAGGGAAGGAGATGCGGCGAAGCACCATCTTCCCGACCTCGATTTCCGGAGAAATCGTCACGTCGATCGGCAGATTCTCCCGGCTGAACAGGTCGGAATATTCCGGCAGAAGATAGTTCTGGGAACGGATGCGGGCGATCTTCGTCGGAACATTGAAGAGCGAATGCGCCACCTGGCAGGCGATCATGTTGATTTCGTCGTAGAGCGTCACCGCGATCAGCATATCGGCCTGGTCGGCGCCGGCTCGCGCAAGAACGTCCGGATGAGCGCCATGGCCGACATACCCTCGGACATCCAGGGTCTCGGTGATATGGGATACGAGCGAGGCCGAGGTATCGATGACGGCAACGTCATTGTCCTCCTGGGACAGCCGCTCGGCGATCCCGTAGCCGACCTGACCCGCTCCGCAAATGATGACTTTCATGGCGTGTTTCCTGCGATCGTCCGGTCAATAAACCGGTGCCGTTTTGCCTGCTTATACGCCAAGGGATTTCAGTTTGCGATGCAGGGCCGAACGCTCCATGCCAACGAATTCTGCCGTCCGCGAAATGTTGCCACCGAAGCGATTGATCTGCGCAATCAGATAATCGCGTTCGAACATTTCGCGTGCTTCGCGCAACGGCAGGGTCATGATGTGAGTGTCGTTGCGGGCCGAAACCTTGGGCAGCATGTCCGAGAGGTCCTGCGGCAGCATCTCGGCCGTAATCGGCGCTTCGGGGCTGTCGCCTTGAGCGAGGATCATCAAGCGCTCGATGTTGTTGCGCAGTTGGCGGATGTTACCGGGCCAGTCGTTGGCCTGCAGAACAGCCATCGCGTCCTCTCCGATCTTGCGCTGGCGAATGCCCGCCTGTTCGGAAATCTGCCGCATGAACATGTCGACGAGGAAGGGAATGTCCTCGCGACGCTCGGCCAATGCTGGAACCTTGACCGGGACGACTGCCAAGCGGTGGAACAGGTCTTCGCGGAATCGCCCTTCGGCGATCAGGCCTTCGAGATTGTAAGCGCTCGACGAGATTATGCGCACGTCGACCTTCACCCGCTTGGAGCCGCCCACGCGTTCGAACTGCTGCTCGACCAGGACACGCAGGATCTTGTTCTGGGTCTCGCGCGGCATCTCGCCGATTTCATCCAGATACAGGATGCCGCGATGGGCCTCTTCCAGGGCGCCGATTCGGCGTGGCTGGCCGGGCGTGCCCTCCGTACCGAACAGCGCCATCTCCATCCGGTCGGGGGTAATGGCTGCTGCGTTCAGCGATACGAAGGGACCGGCGGCGCGGCTCGATCGCTTGTGGATCATCCGTGCCACAAGTTCCTTGCCGGAGCCGGACGGTCCGAAGATCATGATGCGGCTGTTGGTCGGCGCGATCTTCTCGATCGTCTGACGCAACTGCGAGACGGCGACCGAGGTGCCGATCAGTTCGACCGCGTCGCCCGTGCGGCGCTTCAGATCGGAGACTTCGCGCTTCAGCTTGGAGTTCTCCAGAGCTCGCTCGGCGATCAGGATCAGACGATCCGCCTTGAAAGGCTTTTCGATGAAGTCGAAGGCCCCGCGCTTGATTGCGGAGACGGCGGTCTCGACATTGCCGTGGCCGGAGATCATCACCACCGGCAGATCCGGGTGACGCAGCTTGATCTCATCAAGCAAGGCCAGTCCGTCGAGGCGGCTTCCCTGCATCCAGATGTCCAGGAAGACCAGACGCGGTACGCGATCTGAAATCGCGGCCAGCGCACTGTCGGCATCATGCGCGGTGCGGGTCTCGTGGCCTTCGTCGCTGAGAATGCCCGAGACGATCTCGCGGATGTCCTCTTCGTCGTCGACTACCAGAATATCAGAGGCCATGGACCTTTTCCTTGTCGTTCTCACTGTCGATGGCGGATGCTTCGGCGCGTGGGAGGATGATGCGGATCATCGCTCCTCTGCCCCGGTCGAAATCGACCGGCGCGTCGTGCAGCTCAAGCTGTCCGCCATGCTCTTCTATGATCTTCTTGACGATGGCGAGGCCAAGGCCGGTGCCCTTCTCGCGCATGGTCATATAGGGTTCGAGGATACGGTGCCGGTTTTCGGTCGGCAGTCCGCGACCATTGTCGATGACGTCGACCGCGAAGCGGTCGTGCGCATGGTCGAAATAGGAGCGGACCAGGATTTTGCCTTTGCCGAGTTCCTCGACCGGTACCGCCTCGATCGCCTCTACCGCGTTCTTGACGATGTTGCTGACGGCCTGGGCCAGCATCCGCGCATCGAAGCTTCCTTCCAGAGGTTCGTCACCGAAATCGCGTTGGAACTCGATCTCGCTGCTTCCGATCTCACGAAGGAAGACCGCGTCGGTCAGGATTTCCCGCAGATCGGTCAGCTGCTTGGTGGGCTTCGGCATCCGGGCAAAGGCCGAGAACTCGTCGACCATGCGGCCGATATCCTCGACCTGACGGACGATCGTGTCCGTGCACTGATTGAAGACGGCCTTGTCATCATCGGCAATCTGCTTGCCGTAGCGCCGCTTCAAACGCTCGGCGGACAGCTGGATCGGCGTCAGCGGGTTCTTGATCTCGTGGGCGATGCGGCGGGCGACATCGGCCCAGGCCGTGGAGCGTTGCGCCACCACGAGATCGGTGATGTCATCCAGCGTGATGACATAACTGTCTTCAGACCCACGCGTTTCCTCGCGGGTGACCTGCACGTTCAGGGTCCTTTCCTTGCCGCCGCGGATCATGTTGATCTGCTCGCGATATTCCCCACGATGGCGAACGGCGGCCTCGTTGAGCACCCGATCGACCTCGGGCGCCACGAGCGACAGTTTCTGCCCGATGAGCTGGTCTGCCGGCAGGGCCAGAAAGAATTCGGCCGAAGGATTGACGATGGTGACAATGCCGTTGTCCTCGACGCCGATGACGGCCGCCGTCACCCCCGACAGCACCGCCTCAATGAAGCGGCGGCGATCATCGACCTCGTCCTTGGCCTCAAGGATTTCGTCCCGCTGCGAACGGATCTGCGACACCATCTTGTTGAATGTGCGAGACAGGCTGCCGACATCGCCATCCGCCGCGCGAACCGGCACCAGGACATTGAGATTGCCCGAGGCGATGCTGTCTGCGGCACCGATCAAAAGCCGGATCGGGCGAACAATCCTGTCGGCAACGGCAATCGCCGTCCAGATCGCAGCGAGGAGCACGATCAGGGCGAAGCCGAGATAAAGGATGGCGAAGGCGATTTGCAGAGTGGTGCGGCCATCTTCCATCGACTGGTATTCGGCCGTGTTCTCCTCCATCAACCGCATGGCCTGCATGACCTTCGGGTCGACGGCGCGAATTGTGTAAAGGAAGGTGCCGGAGATCGAGTCGAGCTTGATGATCGCTCCGACAAGGTTGGTCACGCCCGGTGGAATGAGCGTCGGCTGACCGGCCGCAGCGCTTTCGAGCGCATCGCGCGGGATCGCCGGGAGCGGCTTCTCTGTCTCTATATCGGCCTTGGTGATAGCCGAGCCGTCCTCACGCACCAGGAAGGCGCCCAGCATGCCGCGCCCCCTGGCCTGGCGGGTCATCAGCTCTACGAAACCGGTCCGGTCGAGGTAAAACAGGGCGCGGTTCCGTTCGAGGTCATTGGCCATGGAGATGGCTTGGCCCTGCAGATAGCTGGCATTCTCCAGCATATAGGCCTGCGCAACGTTCATCGACGACGAGACGATCGATTGCGTGCGAATCGAGAACCAGCGGTCGAGGCCGACATTCAGCGTAATGGACGCGAAGATCGCGACGAGGATGGCCGGCGTGATCGCGATGATCGAGAAGAGGGCAACGATCCTGACATGCAGTCGGGCAGCCGCCCGGCCTCTGTTGCGCGCCTTGAACAGACGCAGCACCTCGCGACCGATCAGGAACATCAGCCCGACGATGAACATCGAGTTGACCACCGCAGACGCGACCAGAACCCTTGAGGTCGGCTCGATGGGCGTCAGCCCCAGAAGGATCGGTAGCGTGAAGCTCGCAGAGACAAGTGCACCGCCGGCGAGCAGCAGTCCCGGCAGCGCGAAGGACGCCCTGCGGTCCTGCGCCATCGCCGCTTCAACATCTGCGGCGGAGGCTCGCCTCACCCTTGCCATTCATTTCCCCCGGATCCGCGCAGGCGGATCTTATCTCGACGTCCGGTATCGGGACCGGATCGGCATTTCTCACGCGTTAACCGATCGCAGTCTCGAACCAAGCGACCGGAACGAGACAACAAATCGCCACATCACGTGGCTTTTGAGCAACGCAATGTGGCGAAATTGCAACGGAGCCTTGCGGGATGTCAAGCCGAGCGGGAACTGCGATAGACCGAGACGCCGAGTTCCCGAATTTTCTTACGCAGCGTGTTTCGATTGAGACCGAGCAGGTCTGCGGCCTTGATCTGGTTGCCGCGCGTGGCCGTCAGAGCGGCCAGAATCAGCGGATACTCCATCTCCGTCAGGACGCGGTCGTACAAGCCCGATGGCGGAAGGGCTTCGCCGAAGCTGGCGAAATAGGTCCGCATGTTCTCTTCCACGGCCTGGGAAATGGTCATGGTGCCGCTCGCCACACCGACCTTTGCGATCGGACTGTCGGAGATATCGGCACGCAGTTCCTGCTCCACCACTTCCCGTGCAATCACGTCCTGTGGATAAAGCGCCATTAGGCGGCGCACGACGTTTTCCAACTCGCGGACATTGCCGGGCCAGGGATAGGCCTTCATGACTTCCAGCGCTTCATGGTCGAAGCGCTTCGAATCGAGACCTTCCTTTTCTCCCTGCTGAATGAAGTGGCGCACCAGATCGGGAATGTCTTCGGCACGGTCGCGCAGTGGCGGCAGGCGCAACGGCACGACATTCAAGCGATAGTAGAGGTCTTCGCGGAACAGGCCCTGATTGATCGACTGTTTCAGGTCCTTGTTGGTCGCGGCGACGATGCGCACGTCGGTACGGATCGGCGTGCGCCCACCGACGGTCGTGTATTCGCCCTGCTGCAGCACGCGCAGCAGCCGCGTCTGCGCATCCATCGGCATATCGCCGATTTCATCCAGGAAGAGTGTCCCGCCTTCGGCCTGCTCGAAGCGACCGGTCGAGCGGTTCTGCGCACCGGTGAAGGCACCCTTCTCATGGCCGAAGAGCTCCGATTCGATCAAATCGCGTGGGATTGCGGCCATGTTGATGGCGACGAAGGGGCCGTTGCGGCGCTTGCCGTAGTCGTGCAGCGCCTTGGCAACCAGTTCCTTGCCGGTGCCCGACTCGCCGGTGATCATCAGCGTCAGATCCGTCTGCATCAGGCGGGCGAGTACGCGGTAGATTTCCTGCATGGCGGCCGAGCGGCCGACGAGCGGCATGCCGTCCTGCATGTCGTCGTCGAGACGCGCCGGGCGCTTTTTCGGCTCCGACAGCGCGCGACCGATGATGGCGATCAGCTCGGTGAGATCGAAGGGCTTAGGCAGGTAGTCATAGGCGCCCTTCTCGGAGGCCTTGATGGCGGTCATGAAGGTGTTCTGGGCGCTCATGACCAGAACTGGCAGGTCCGGCCGCGCCTTTTTGATGCGCGGCAGGAGGTCGAAAGCGTTTTCGTCGGGCATCACTACATCGGTCACGACGAGATCGCCCTCGCCGGCCGAGATCCAGCGCCAGAGCGTTGCCGCATTCGAGGTGATCCTGACGTCGTATCCAGCGCGGCTCAGTGCCTGATTGAGCACCGTGCGGATCGCGGCATCGTCGTCAGCAACAAGGATCGTGGCCGTCATCAGTTCGTTCCCGTGGATTTTGGAAGGGGCGCATCATCGAGCGCCGTCTCTTTCGACATGGGCATAAGGACCCGGAAAGTGGTGCGGCTCGCCTGGCTGTCGCATTCGACAATGCCGCCATGGGCGCCAATGATCTTCGCGACGAGCGCCAGACCGAGCCCAGAGCCGTTGGTTTTGGTGGTGATGAAGGGATCGAACAGATGCGGCAGCAAGTCGGACGGAACGCCCGGGCCGTTGTCATGCACGCAGAATTCGAGCGGCAGGGAAATCTTTTCCCGCGAACCGGCAACCGAGAGACGGATACCGGGACGGTAGGCTGTCGTCAGCTGGATCTCCCCGTCCGAGCGTTCGCCAATGGCTTCCGATGCGTTCTTGACGAGGTTGAGGAAAACCTGGACCAGTTGGTCCCTGTTGGCAAAAACCGGCGGTAGCGAGGGATCGTAATTTTCCGTGATGCGGATGTTGCGCGCGAAACCGGCCTTGGCCACGGCTTTTACCTGATCGAGCACCGAATGGATGTTGATCGACTGGCGGTCGACCGGACGCTCGTCTGAGAAGACCTCCATGCGATCGACCAGTGACACTATGCGGTCCGTCTCGTCGCAGATCAGGCGGGTCAGGGCTCTGTCTTCGTCGGTTACTGCTGTCTCAAGGAGCTGGGCGGCCCCGCGGATGCCGGATAGCGGGTTCTTGATCTCGTGCGCCAGCATCGAGGCAAGGCCGGTGACGGAACGCGCGGCCGCGCGATGGGTCAGCTGGCGGTCGATCTTGTCGGCCATGGAGCGTTCCTGGAACACCACTACAACGTTGCCCGGCTGACCCAGGACTGGCGCGACATAGAGGTCAACAAGCTTTTCCTGGCCAAGACGCGGCGAACTCAGGTCCACGCGATACTCGTTGACCGGCGCGCGACGCTCGCGCACCTGCTCGATCAGGGACAGAAGCGGGCTGCCAAAGGGGATGAAGGTGGAGATACGGTAGCGGGCGAGATGAGCAGCGCTTGCGCCAAAGAAGGCTTCCGCCTCCCAATTGGCGAAGGCGATGTGGCCATTGGCATCCACCATCACAACAGGATTCTGGATGGCATTCAGCACGGCCATGGCAAGGCCATTGCCAGTCATGCCCGCGTTGTCATTCGCCGTCATGCGGCCTCCTGTCTGGCTGCCGGGTTCAACGCACCGGAGAGCGCCTGCTCCACAGCAGTCGCCACGTCGTCGGCATTCTTCGATGTCATGATGCCGGCTTTGGCACCCGGTTCGAGGCCGGCGGCAAACCGGTCGAGATACCAGCCGAGATGCTTGCGGGCGTGGCGAACACCGACCTCGACGCCGTAGTGCTCGAGCATTGCCCGGTAGTGTTCGACAACGAGGCCCGGGATATCCGACGCGGCGGGGCTGTCCCGTCCCGCGAGCACACCCGCATGCCAAGGCCTGCCCTGGCAGGCGCGACCAACCATCACGGCATCGGCGCCTGACCGGCGGAGTATCTCCTGGGCGTCGGCTGCCGTCTCGACGTCGCCATTGGCGATCAAGGGGATACGGATTGCGTCACGAACGGCAGCGATTGCATCCCAGTTCGCCCGCCCCTCATAGAACTGCATGCGGGTACGGCCATGCACGGTGATCAATTGAACGCCGGCGGCTTCGGCACGGGATGCGATGTGCGGCGCATTGATAGAACTCTCGTCCCAACCCAAGCGCATCTTGACCGTGACCGGGATCTTCACGGCTTTGACCGTAGCCTCGATCAAAGCCAGAGCGTGATCCGGCTCGCGCATGAGGGCAGAGCCGGCATAGCCGCCGATCACCTTCTTGGCCGGGCAACCCATGTTGATATCGATGATGTCCGCGCCATTGGCCTCGGCAATCACCGCTGCCTCGGCGAGCCATTTCGCTTCGCGGCCGGCCAGTTGCACCATATGCGGGGTCAGACCTGCACCCTTGAGGCGCGACCAACTCTCTGCGGCATTGAAGACAAGTTCGCGGCTCGCCACCATTTCGGTGACCACCAAGCCGGCACCAAAGCGGAACGCCAGCTGGCGGAACGGCAAATCCGTGACGCCCGACATCGGCGCGAGCACAACCCGGTTCCGGACGGGAACCGTGCCGATGCGGAAAGGCGTGTCCAACGCAACAGAAACCAACTGATCATCTTTCAGGCAAAGAACGCATTTGCACTATTTTTAGACAGGCAAGTTTGGCTTGCCAAGAGGCAAAGCTCACGCGCCGACAAAAATTCGTGCAAATGCTGGAAAAGGCGCTATCGAGCCGATAGAGCACGGGTGCAAAGAGAATGTGTCATGGACCAGGCGGGGCGATGGAGCAAGGGCTGAGCGGAACAATCGGGATCGTCGTTGTTGCTGCCGGCCGCGGCGAGCGCGCCGGTGCATCGGTCGAGGGACCCAAGCAGTATCGGCGGATCGGCGGGAAGCCGGTCATCTGGCACACGCTGAAGCTCTTTCTCGACTGGCCCAAAAGTGGTCCTGTCGTCGTGGTCATCCATCCTGATGATCGCGCGCTTTTCGACGCGGCCGTTTCGGACCTGCCTGCAAGACACTCGGTTCTTGTGGTAACCGGCGGCGCAACGCGACAGGAATCTGTCCTCAATGGCCTGAGGGCCCTGCGCGCGAGCAACATCGAATCCGTCATGATCCATGACGGTGTGAGGCCGTTTGCCGATCCGGCACTTCTCGATCGGATCGCGGAAGAGCTAGCGGCGGGCAAGTCAGCGGTTCTGCCAGCCGTTGCAGTGTCTGACACGCTCAAGCGGGCGGATGCGGGGAAGATCGTCACGGATACCGTGCCACGCAAGGACCTCCATGCCGCGCAGACGCCGCAGAGTTTCCACTACCAGAGCATCCTGAGCGCCCATGAACGGGCAGCACGTGAGGCCGGATCCGACTTTACCGACGATGCCTCGATCGCCGAATGGGCCGGCATTCCGGTCCAGCTGGTCGAGGGATCGATCGACAATGTCAAACTGACCGTGAAGAGGGATATCGCCATGGCCGACGAGAAACTGAAGGGCAACGCCCTGCCCGACGTTCGCACCGGAAACGGCTATGACGTGCACCAGCTCGAGCCCGGCGATGGCGTAACCCTTTGCGGGATCTTCATTCCGCACGACCAGAAGCTCAAGGGGCATTCTGATGCGGATGTCGCGTTGCACGCGCTGACCGACGCACTGCTGGCCACCTGCGGGGCCGGCGATATCGGCGATCATTTCCCACCCTCGGACATGCAATGGAAGGGCGCGCCATCGCGGATCTTTCTGGAGCATGCGGCGAAGATCGTGCGCGGCGCCGGCGGCACGATCATGAATGCCGATATTTCGCTCATTGCCGAAGCGCCTAAAGTCGGTCCGCATCGGCAGGCCATGCGGGAGAAGCTTTCGGAGATCCTTGGCATTTCGCTCGATCGCTGCTCGGTGAAGGCGACGACGAATGAAAAGATCGGCTTCATCGGTCGCCGGGAGGGGATCGCAGCGATCGCCACCGCAACCGTCGTCTTCCAGGGAGCGGACTGATGGGACTCTATCCGGCGGATATCGAAGACAAGGCACAGGCGATCATTGCCGCTTATCGCGATCTTGGCTGGATGATCGCCACGGCTGAATCCTGCACGGGCGGGTTGATCGCCGGCGCACTCACCGAGATCGCAGGATCGTCAGCGGTCGTCGACCGGGGCTTCGTTACCTATACGAACCAGGCGAAGATCGATCTGATCGGCGTGAGCGCAAAGACGCTAGAGGGTTTCGGAGCCGTCTCAAGGGAGACAGCGCTGCAGATGGCATATGGAGCTCTTGTGCGCTCCGATGCCCAGGTGGCCGTTGCTGTCACGGGCATTGCCGGGCCGGGCGGAGGCTCGACGGAGAAACCGGTCGGGCTTGTGCATCTGGCGTTGAAGACCCGAAGCGGGCTGATCGATCACCGGGAGATGCGCTACGGTGATATTGGCCGCGAACAGGTCCGGCTGGCGACGGTCAGGACGGCGTTGGAGATGCTGACCGCTGCGGTTCAGGTCCCGGCATAGATCTTGTCGGCGCGCGTCTCGAAGGCTTCCGAAAACATGCGGAAAGCGCGGTCGAACATTGAGCCCATCAGGGCGCCGAGGATGCGGTTCTTGAACTCGTAGTCGATGAAGAAGTGGACCGAGCAACTGCCCTCGCCTGCCTCTTCGAAGCGCCAGCGGTTGTCGAGATATTTGAACGGGCCTTCGATGTATTTGACGTCGATGGCACGCTCGGCCGGCGTCAGGAGAACCTGGGTTGTGAAGGTCTCGCGGATCGCCTTGTAGCCCACCGTCATGTCGGCCAGCAGCAGCTCCTTGCCGTCGCGTTCGCGGCGCGAGCGAATGGTCAGCGCTTCGCAGAGGGGCAGGAATTCCGGGTAGCGCTCGATATCCGCAACAAGCGCGTACATGCGGTCGGGCGAGTGCTTGACGAGGCGGCGGGTTTCGAACTGAGGCATGTCAGGGACTTAATGAGGAAGCCCCGCAAGATCAAGCAGCTGCGCCATTTCGCCATGGGATTTCAGGGTGACGACCGGCACGTTCGGTCCGTGCCGTTCGATTTCCTCGATGATGCGCGGGGCGAAGCGGCGTTCGAAGTGCCAGATATAGGAGAGGAATTCGCGGTCCGGCCACTGCTCGACGCAGCCATCTGCCATGTCAGGGCGATGCTTTCCGACAAACTTCGCCGCCCGTCTATAAACCCCGAGAAGACAACGCCGGCGCGGAAGCCGCACCCAGATGACAAGATCCGTGCGCGGCAGCCTGATGTCAAGGCTTGAAGGATTGGTGCCATCGAGAAGCCATCTGTCCGCTTTGACGATCTCGGAGAGTATCTCCCTTTGCTCGGCCCTGGGCCGCTGAACCCAGTTAGGCAGCCAGAAGACTTCGCGATCCATCGAATGGTTAGGGATGTCGAGTGCGGCCGCGATCTTGCGGGATAATGTCGATTTGCCGCCGCCGGAGCAGCCTATCACGCAGATTCGGCGGGCCTGGCGCAGATAATTCGCGGCTTCTTGAGCTACTGGAAGGTTACGCATTCGATTCGTCTCGCTCTCATGCAGTGCGCCAAGCTTTGACTTTTTAGTCGGACGCGAGCAACATTCGGACACAGGAGACAGATGTATGGCCAAGCTCAGCGTTCGGCTGCCCGACAAGATGAAGCAGTTCGTCGACGATCAGACCCATGAGGGTCAGTTCGCCAACGAGGAGGCCTATATTCAGGACCTGATCCGTCAGGACCAGGATCGCCAGAGAGAGGTTGTCCGTATCCAGGCAATTGTCGACGAGGGGATCGCCAGCGGCGAGAGCGATGAGAGCATGCAGGATATCCTCCACTCCCTGAAGGACCAACGGAGCAGATCTGCTTGAGCTATCGGCTCACCCGTCGAGCCGCGGAGGATGTCCGCAGGATCTATCGGCGCGGTGTTGAGACGTTCGGCGAGGCGCAGGCCGAGGCCTACCATATCCACCTCGAACACGTTTTCACTCTGATTGCCGAGAACCCTCGCATGGCGCGCGAACGTTCAGAAATCAGGCCACCCGTGCGCGTTCATCCCACCGGATCACATCTGGTGATCTACAGCATCAAGCCCAGCGGCGACGTCCTGATTATAGCAGTCCCGAACGCACGCGAAGATTGGGAGGACTATCTCGGTTAACTCGTCACGCCTTGGCGACAAGCTTCTCCCGCGCCGCCTTCAGCCGTGCAAAGTCGTCGCCGGCATGGTGCGACGAGCGGGTCAGCGGGCTTGAGGATACCATCAAGAAGCCCTTGGTATAGGCGATGTCCTCGTAGGACTTGAACTCTTCCGGCGTGACGAAACGCTCGACCTTGTGGTGTTTGCGAGTCGGCTGGAGATACTGGCCGATGGTCAGGAAGTCGACGTCGGCGGAACGCAGGTCGTCCATCAGCTGCAGGACTTCGTTCCGCTCTTCCCCGAGGCCGACCATGATGCCGGATTTGGTGAACATGGTCGGGTCGAGTTCCTTCACCCGCTGCAGAAGGCGGACGGAGTGGAAATAACGGGCACCCGGACGGACCGTCAGATAGTTGCCGGGCACGGTTTCCATATTGTGGTTGAAGACGTCAGGCTTCGCGGCCACAACGCGCTCAAGCGCGCCCGGCTTCTTCAGGAAGTCCGGGGTGAGGATCTCGATCGTCGTCTCCGGCGAAGCCTCGCGGATGGCCCAGATCACCTTCTCGAAATGCTCGGCGCCACCGTCGGCGAGGTCGTCGCGGTCAACGGAGGTGATGACGACGTGGGAGAGGCCCATCTGGCGGACGGCCTTGGCGACGTTTGCGGGTTCGTCGAGATCGAGCGCATTCGGCTTGCCGGTCGCCACGTTGCAGAAGGCGCAGGCGCGGGTACAGATCTCGCCCATGATCATGAAGGTCGCGTGCTTCTTGTCCCAGCACTCGCCAATGTTCGGGCAACCCGCCTCTTCGCAAACCGTCACCAGTTTGTGGGAACGCACGAGGTCACGGGTCTCGTGGTAGCCCTTCGACGTCGGCGCCTTGACGCGGATCCATTCGGGCTTGCGCAGAACCTCGGTATCGGGCTTGTGGGCCTTTTCCGGGTGGCGAACGCGCTTCTCGTCGGCTGACGCCGGAGCCACGTTGATCCTGTCGAGAATGGTGACCATAGGTAGACCCCTTGTGCCGCACAGGCGGCCTTTGTGGTTATCGCCGGACGAGGCGGGCAATGAAGAGAAGCAGGCTTGCGCCGACAAAACTGGTGATCAGGTAGCCAAGCCAGTCGCCCTCGACGAAAATGCCGAGCCGACGGAAAATGGCGGCGGCGATCGCGGCACCGACGATGCCGATGACGATGTTCATGAAGACGCCAAAGCGCATGTCCATGAGCTTGCCGGCCAACCAGCCCGCAAGACCGCCGAAGAAGATCGTCGCGATGATACCGACCTCAAAACCTGCCATGTCGAGCCCCTTTCGGACCGTTCAATTGGAACCTGCCGCTGATATAAGCGGCAGTGTCCCCTTTCACAACCGCACTTTAGGCGTTGAGCACCCGGCCATAGGCGTCGAGCACGCTTTCTTTCATCATTTCCGAGAGCGTCGGATGCGGGAAGATCGTGTGCATCAGCTCTTCTTCCGTGGTCTCCAGGTTCATCGCGACAACGAAGCCCTGGATGAGTTCCGTCACTTCCGCGCCGACCATATGGGCGCCGAGGAGTTCACCGGTCTTCTTATCGAAGATGGTCTTGATCATGCCCTGGTCTTCGCCGAGCGCGATAGCCTTGCCGTTGGCGGCAAAGGAGTAGCGGCCGACGCGGATGTCGCGGCCCTCGGCCTTCGCCTTGGCTTCCGTCAGGCCGACAGAGGCAACCTGCGGGTTGCAATAGGTGCAGCCCGGGATCTTCGCCTTGTCCATCGGATGCACACCCGGAACACCAGCGATCTTCTCGATGCAGATGACGCCTTCGTGCTCGGCCTTGTGGGCGAGCATCGGCGGGCCGGCAACGTCGCCGATCGCGTAGAGGCCCGGCACATTGGTCTTGCCGTAGCCGTCGATGACGATGCAGCCGCGATCCGTCTTCACGCCGAGGGTTTCAAGGCCCAGGTTCTCGATATTGCCCTGAACACCCACGGCGGAGATCAGGCGGTCAGCGGTGATCGTCTGGACCTTGCCATCTTTCGTCTCGACATGGGCGGTGATGGAGTTGGCGCCCTTCTCGACCTTCGAGACCTTGGCCTCGGTGATGATCTTCAGGCCGCGCTTTTCCAGCTGCTTGCGGGCGAAGGTGGAGATTTCCACGTCCTCGACCGGCATGATGTTCGGCATCAGTTCGACGACGGTGACATCCACGCCCATGGAGCGGTAGAAGGAGGCGAACTCGATGCCGATCGCGCCCGAGCCCATGACGACCAGCGACTTCGGCATGAAGTCCGGCTTCATCGCTTCAAAATAGGTCCAGATCAGCTTGCCATCCGGCTCGATGCCCGGAAGCGCACGCGGGCGCGCGCCCGTCGCGACGATGATGTGTTTGGCGGTGTAGGTGCCCTCGCCCAGCACACCCTTCGGAACCGGGTTCTGCGGCTCGACGACGGGCTTGGTCATCTTGCCGACGACGACTTCGCCGGGCTTGGAAAGCTTGGCCTCGCCCCAGATGACGTCGATCTTGTTCTTCTTCATCAGGAAGGCGACGCCACCGTTCAGGCGGGCCGAGACGCCACGCGAACGGGCGACCACGTCCTTGACGTCGGCGGTCATCGTGCCGTTCAGCGTCAGGCCATAGGCCTTGGCGTGGTTGGCATGGTCGAGAATTTCGGCCGAGCGCAGCAGTGCCTTGGTCGGGATGCAGCCCCAGTTGAGGCAGATGCCGCCGAGATGCTCGCGTTCGACGATCGCGGTCTTCAGGCCGAGCTGGGCGGCACGGATGGCGGTCACATAACCGCCGGGGCCGGAGCCAATGATGATGACGTCGTAAGCATTCGACATGGGCGCTTCCACTCCTCGGTTTGCTGCGAGCCCCCGCTCAAGCGGAGGCCCGTTTCGGGACAGGAAGCGAGACCCTCAGGCTGCGGGTGTCTCGGCCTCCGGTTCATGACGAACCAGCATCCCGTAGATTTCATCCTTGAGCTGCATCCGCTTCTTACGGAGTTCAACGACATGGAAGTCGTCTGCAGGCTCTATATTCGTCTCGGCCCTGTGTATGACCCCGTTGACCTCATGATAGGCCTCGAACAGCCTGGCGAAATGTCCATCCGTTTCCTTCAGATGACGCATCAGCGCGACGTGTTCCGGGAATTCCGCTGCCAGTTCGTGCGGTGTGTTCGACATGATCCCATCTCCTCTGTCGGGGTTGATGAGTTCAGGTTAGACGCAGCGCACAAGACCTCCTTGATTTTGATCAACGCGCCCCGACGGAGATTTCGGGCCGCAGGTTTTTCTTCAAAGTCCGAGCATCATCCGGACGATTGGCTCCAGACCGCGTCCGATGGCACGGGTATTTTCGGCGTCCAGATGAATGCCGTCCAGCGGCGTGGTCTTTGCCACCGATCCGGCATCAAAGAAGCCACAGCCGGTTTCGTCGGCGAGGTCACTGTAATAGCTCGCCAGCATCGCGGATTCTTCCAGACCACCCTTGAACATGGCGGCGAAGTGCACGTTGGCGGTTTCACAGATCGCCGGCGGCGATACGAGCAGGATGTCCGGCCCTTCGTAGCCAAAACCCCAGTCATGATGCCGGACCAGCTTGATCAGCCGGTCGATCCCTTTGGTCGCGGCGATCGCCGAGCCGCCGATCCCGCGCTTCATGTCGTTCGTGCCGAGCAGGAAGATCACGAGATCGATCGGCTTGTGCGTCTCGAGGATGCTCGGCAAGAGCTTCACGCCATTGCGTTCGCAGTCCGCGAGATGATCGTCATAAGCGGTGGTCCGTCCGTTCAGGCCCTCGGCGATCACCCGCACCCCGTGACCGAGCGCCTTCTGCAAGACGCTCGTCCAGCGATCCTCATGAGCATGCCGACCCAGATTTACCGGGTCGTATCCCCATGTCAGGCTGTCGCCGTAAGCGAGAACGGTCTTCATCGCACCGCCCCCTCGATCAGACCAGCATGCCCATCGGGTTTTCGATGTAGCGCTTGAAGGCGCCGAGCAGTTCGGCACCGAGCGCACCGTCGACGGCGCGGTGGTCGGTCGAGAGCGTCACGGTCATGACGTTCGCCACCTTCATCTCGCCGTTCTTGACCACGACGCGCTCCTCGCCCGCGCCCACGGCCAGAATGGTCGCATGCGGCGGGTTGACGACGGCGGCGAAGTTCTTGACGCCCATCATGCCCATGTTGGACACGGCGGTGGTGCCGCCCTGATACTCCTCCGGCTTCAGCTTGCGGTCCTTGGCCCGCTTGCCGAGATCCTTCATCTCGTTGGAGATGGCAGACAGGGTCTTGGTCTCAGCCTTGCGGATGATCGGTGTGATCAGGCCGCCGGAGATCGAGACGGCAACGCCTACATCGGCATGCTTGTGCTTGACCATGTTCGTGTCCGTCCAGGAAACGTTGGCATCCGGCACGTCACGCAGGGCGAGCGCCATGGCCTTGATGACCATGTCGTTGACCGAGAGCTTGTAGGCCGGCGCACCTTCCTTGCGGGGGGCGGCATCGTTGAGCTGGGCACGCAGGGCCAGCAGCGCATCCAGTTCGCAATCTACGGAGACGTAGAAATGCGGGATGGTCTGCTTCGACTCCTGCAAGCGCTTGGCAATCGTCTTGCGCATGCCGTCATGCGGCACAAGGTCGTAAGACCCGGCTTCGAACAGCTTGAGGACGGCTTCATCGGAAGCGCCCTTGGCGAGTACCGGAGCCGGAGCAGCCGCTGCAGCCGGTGCGGCAGCCTGAGCCGGCTTGCCACCGCCGGTGCTGACGGCCTTTTCGATGTCGCTCTTGACCACGCGGCCCTTCGGACCAGAACCGGACACGGCCTTCAGATCGAGGCCGGCTTCCTTGGCCAGACGACGGGCCAGCGGAGATGCGAAGACGCGGTCGCCGGAAGACGCCGTTGCGGGTGCGGCGGCCGGTGCCGGAGCAGCCGGTGCTGCAGCCTGGGCCGGAGCAGCTTCCGCCGCCTTCGGTGCTGGTGCGGCATCTGCCTTCGGGGCGGCAGGGGCCGAACCGCCGCCAGCAGCGGCTGCGGCGACATCTTCGCCATCGGCGGCGAGGATGGCGATCAGGGCGTTGACCTTGACGGCTTCGGTGCCGGCCGGAACGACGATCTTCGCCACCGTACCTTCATCGACGGCTTCCACTTCCATGGTCGCCTTGTCGGTTTCGATCTCGGCGATGACATCGCCCGACTTGACCTTGTCGCCTTCCTTGACCAGCCACTTGGCCAGATTGCCCTCTTCCATCGTGGGAGAGAGTGCCGGCATGGTGATGTTGATCGGCATGGACCTACCCTCCCCTTATTTGTAGCAGACGGTCTTCACCGCCTGGACCACTTCGCCGACATTCGGCAGAGCGAGCTTTTCGAGGTTCGCCGCGTAAGGCATCGGCACGTCCTTGCCGGCGATCGTCAGGATCGGCGCGTCGAGATAATCGAAGGCCTGCTGCATCACGCGGGTAGCGATTTCCGTGCCGACCGACGACTGCGGATAACCTTCCTCGACGGTGACGAGGCGGCCGGTCTTCTTGACCGATTCGATGACCGTCGGCAGGTCCATCGGACGGATGGTGCGCAGGTCGATCAGTTCGACGTCGATACCTTCCTTCTCCAGCTCGGCCACCGCCTTGACCGAATAGGTCATGCCGATGCCCCAGGAGACGATCGTCGCGTCCTTGCCGGTCTTATGGATGCGCGCCTTGCCGATCGGCAGGACGAAGTCGTCGAGCTTCGGAACCTCGAACGACTGACCGTACAGAATTTCGTTTTCGAGGAAGATGATCGGGTTCGGATCACGGATCGCGGCCTTCAACAGGCCCTTGGCGTCGGCTGCCGTGTAGGGCATGACGACCTTGAGGCCCGGGATCTGGCTGTACCAGGCGGCATAGTCCTGGCTGTGCTGCGCAGCAACACGGGCAGCCGCGCCGTTCGGGCCGCGGAAGACGATCGGCGCCCCCATCTGGCCACCGGACATGTAGAGCGTCTTGGCGGCCGAGTTGATGATCTGGTCAATCGCCTGCATGGCGAAGTTGAAGGTCATGAACTCGATGATCGGGCGCAGACCGGCCATGGCGGCACCGACGCCGACGCCGGCAAAGCCGTGTTCGGTGATCGGCGTATCGACGACACGACGAGGACCGAATTCAGCCAGCAAGCCCTGCGTGATCTTGTAGGCGCCCTGATACTCGGCGACTTCTTCACCCATGATGAAGACGTCCGGATTGGCGCGCATTTCTTCGGCCATCGCCTCGCGCAGCGCCTCACGCACCGTCATCGTCACCATTTCTGTGCCGGCCGGAATATCCGGATCGGCAGCGACGTCCACCTTGGGTGCGGCCGGAACGGTGTTGTCGGACTTCGACGACGGCTCGTCTGCGGCTTCGCGGGCCTTGCCGCCAGTGGCGTCGGCGGTCGCGGCGGGCGTATCGGCATCCTTCTTCGGAGCAACCACCGCATCGGCACGTTCGCCATCCTGCAGCAGGACCGCGATCGCCGTGTTGACCTTGACGTTTTCCGTGCCGGCAGCAATCAGGATCTTGCCCAGCACGCCTTCGTCGACGGCTTCGACTTCCATCGTCGCCTTGTCGGTTTCGATTTCGGCGATCACGTCGCCGGACTTGATGGTGTCACCTTCCTGCTTGACCCACTTGGAGAGCGTACCCTCTTCCATGGTCGGAGACAGGGCGGGCATGAGGATTTCGATCGGCATGGGTTCCCTCCCCGATTACAGCAAGATGTCGGTGTAGAGCTCGGATGCATCCGGCTCCGGATCGGCCTGGGCGAAATCGGCACTGTCGGCAACGATATCGCGGACGTCCTTATCGATGGCCTTCAGGTCGTCTTCGGTCGCCCAGCCCTTCTCGAGCAGACGGGCGCGGACCTGTTCGATCGGGTCGTGCTCGGAGCGCATCTTCTGCACTTCGTCCTTGGAGCGATACTTGGCCGGGTCGGACATGGAGTGGCCACGATAACGGTAGGTCTGCATCTCCAGGATGACAGGGCCCTTGCCGGCGCGGCAATGCTCGACCGCCTGGTCGGCCGCAGCCTTCACGGCGCGCACGTCCATGCCGTCCACCTGGATGCCCGGAATGTTGAAGGACACGCCGCGCTGGGAGAAGTCGGTCTGGGCCGATGCGCGCGAGACGGAAGTGCCCATGGCGTAACGGTTGTTTTCGATGATGTAGATCACCGGCAGGTTCCACAAGCGAGCCATATTGAAGCTCTCGTAAACCTGGCCCTGGTTCGCAGCGCCGTCGCCGAAATAGGCGAGCGAGACATTGTCATTGCCGCGATACTTGTTGGCGAAGGCGAGACCGGTGCCGAGCGACACCTGCGCACCGACGATACCGTGACCGCCGTAGAAATGCTTCTCCTTGGAGAACATGTGCATCGAGCCGCCCTTGCCCTTCGACAGGCCGCCCCGACGCCCGGTCAGTTCGGCCATCACGCCACGGGCGCTCATGCCGCAGGCCAACATATGGCCGTGGTCACGATAGCCTGTAATGACCTGATCGCCTTCCTTCAGGGCCATCTGCATGCCGACAACGACAGCTTCCTGGCCGATATACAGGTGACAGAAGCCGCCGATGAAGCCCATGCCGTAAAGCTGGCCGGCCTTTTCTTCGAAACGGCGGATCAACAGCATTTCACGATAGGACGCGAGCTCCTGCGCCTTGTCGAATTCGGCGATTACACCGGTGGTCAGTTCTTTCTTGGCAGGCTTGGCCGAAGGCTTACGACCGGTCGCAGTCGCGGATTTGCGCGGCGCCATTCATCCCTCCCGTGGGTTATGGTTGGTCTGTTGTTGGGTGTAGAATAGGGAAGAAAACAGGCATCCGCAATGCCAGAAATGCATAGGTCATATTCAAACCAAGCATCTGTAAAATATATGAAATCTGTAATTAACCTAATCCCGGTTTATCAGAAATAGGTGTTGAATATCACGATTTCATCGGGGCGCGACATATTCAGCTGGTAACGCGCCTTTTCGTCGATGATATCTTCATCGAGCGAGCCGTCGCTGAGCAGGCTCACCTCTTTCTCCAGCTGCATGCGCTGCTTCACGAGCTTATCGAGCTCAGCCGTTCGAGCCAGCTGGAGCCGATCGAACTGCTGACCTGCTTTGAGGCCATAGTCGCCATGCACCGAATGATATCCGAAGTAGGAAAGGAAGGCGACGGTGATGGCAGGGAGGGCAAGACGTCCGTATTTCTTCTTCTTGTGATGCCTGGTCCACATGCCGACAACTGCCTTAAAACGCGTAACTTTCGCTCAAAGTAGCGGGGATGTCTTAACCGATCGTTGACCGAAAATGACTGGCAATGAAAAGCCCGCGCCGGTTGCCCGGCGCGGGCTTAAAATTCAGTGTTGTCTACAACGATCAACCGCGCAGGATGGATGTCCCGGCATAAACCGCCTGCGGACCGAGCTCTTCCTCGATGCGGATGAGCTGGTTGTATTTCGCGGTGCGGTCCGAGCGGGCGAGCGAACCGGTCTTGATCTGACCGCAGTTGGTGGCAACCGCGAGATCGGCAATCGTTGAATCCTCGGTCTCGCCCGAGCGGTGCGACATGACGGCGGTGTAAGCCGCGCGGTGTGCGGTCGACACGGCGTCGAGGGTTTCCGACAGCGAACCTATCTGGTTGACCTTGACGAGGATCGAGTTGGCGACGCCCATCTTGATACCGTCGCGCAGGCGGGCCGAATTGGTGACGAAGAGGTCGTCGCCGACGAGCTGAACCTTCTTGCCGATCTTGTCGGTCAAGGTCTTCCAGCCGTCCCAGTCGTCTTCGGCCATGCCGTCTTCGATCGAAAAGATCGGGTATTTGGCAGCAAGCTCGGCGAGATATTCCGCCATGGCTTCCGGCTCCAGCGTGCGGCCTTCGCCTTCGAGAACATACTTGCCGTCCTTGAAGAATTCGGTCGAGGCGCAGTCGAGCGCGATGTGCATGTCTTCGCCCGGACGGTAGCCGGCCTTCTCGATCGACTTCATGATGAAGTCGAGCGCGGCAGGCGCCGAAGCGAGACCCGGCGCGAAGCCGCCTTCGTCACCGACGTTCGTGTTGTGGCCGTCGGCTGCGAGCTGCTTCTTCAGGGTGTGGAAGACTTCCGAACCCATGCGGACTGCGTCGCGGATGGTCTCGGCACCAACCGGCACGATCATGAACTCCTGGAAGTCGATCGGGTTGTCGGCATGAGCGCCGCCGTTGATGATGTTCATCATCGGAACCGGCAGGACATGGGCGTTCGGGCCGCCGACATAACGGTAGAGCGGCAGGCCGGCCGACTGAGCGGCAGCCTTGGCGACAGCGAGCGATACGCCGAGGATGGCGTTGGCGCCAAGACGAGCCTTGTTCGGCGTGCCGTCGAGCGCGATCATCAGATTGTCGATCTGGATCTGGTTCTCGGCTTCGTGACCGCCGATCGCATCATAGATCTCGCCGTTGACGGCTTCGACGGCCTTTTCGACGCCCTTGCCGAGGTAACGCGAGCCACCATCGCGCAGTTCGACGGCTTCATGCGCACCGGTGGACGCGCCCGAAGGAACCGCGGCGCGGCCGAAGCTGCCGTCTTCGAGATAGACGTCGACCTCGACGGTCGGGTTGCCACGGCTGTCGAGGATCTCGCGGCCGATGATGTCGGTAATGGCGGTCATGTTCGCTCCCTGTAGACGGAAATTGGACAAGGCTCGGCGGCCGATCACCCTGGCGCGACGCCCGCGGACCTGCCTGTGAGTCACCCTGTCTTACCCGATGATCGGGAAAATACAATGACGGATCGGAAGCGGGATGAACGAAAATCTAATCGATTTAAAGCGGCATTCCCGGCGCTGCATCTTCTTTAGCCGATTGAAGCGCCGGGAAAGTGTGTCAAACGGCCTTGGCTATGTCGTCAAAGGCGATCAGTTTTTCGAGAAGACGGCGCATGTTGTCGATCTGAACCATGTTCGGTCCATCGGACGGCGCATTGTCCGGATCCTGATGGGTCTCGACAAAGAGACCGCCGACGCCAACGGCGACCGCCGCACGGGCGAGCGTTTCAACGAATTCGCGCTGGCCGCCGGAGGAGCCGCCCTGCCCGCCCGGCTGCTGCACCGAATGCGTGGCATCAAAGACCACCGGCGCACCCATACCCGCCATGATCGGCAGCGAGCGCATGTCGGAGACCAGCGTGTTGTAACCGAAGGAGGCGCCGCGCTCGCAGAGGAGGACATTCGGATTGCCGCTGGCATTGAGCTTGTTCAGCACGTTCTTCATGTCCCAGGGCGCCAGGAACTGGCCCTTCTTGACGTTCACCACGCGGCCGGTCTTGGCCGCGGCGACCAAGAGATCGGTCTGGCGGCAGAGGAAGGCCGGGATCTGCAGGACGTCGACCGTCGGGGCGACGGCCGCGCACTGTTCTTCCGTGTGGATGTCCGTCAGCACCGGGATGCCGTATTCCTTCTTGATGTCGGCGAAGACTTCCATTGCCTTTTCCAGACCGATGCCGCGCTCAGCCGACAGCGAGGTGCGGTTCGCCTTGTCGAAGGAGGACTTGTACACGAGGCCGAGGCCAAGCTCGCGGCACAGCTCCACCAGACGACCGGCGATCATGAACGCATGATCGCGGCTCTCCATCTGGCAAGGGCCGGCAATCAGGGCGAAGCGGCCCTTCTGCGAGAAGACGGCCCGGCCCTCGCCTTCACCGACGACGACTTCGGAATTGGTCACAGTGCTCATTTCAACTCCTCGAAGGCGAAGGCGACACCCTGGCCTTTCTCCGGCGCGACAACGAGGCGCGCTCCTGTTTTGTGATAGCGGACGCCATTAGCAGCGAGGCAGGCTTCTGTCACGCCGAGATCACGGCTCGCGACCACAACCACCGCCCCGAGCAGACCCCGTTCTTCGCGCGCATCCGAGAACCCGTATCGAGCCGACAGTCCATCTGGTGTCAGGACATCGACCCTGGCATTGGCCGCTTCGATCGATAGTCCGAAAGAATCGGCCGTGACGTCGCGCTGCCGCAGCGCCGTCTCCAACAGATACTGGAAATCGCTCGGATTATTCTCGCACAGCACCACGCCTCTCAGGCCTGCTGCCGCGTTGGCGTGGTCCAGCAAAGCACCGCGATCGGCGGGCAAGGGGTTCACGCGCTCACAGGCGAAAGCAAAAAAGTCGGGCGAGCGCAGATCGGCGGCGAAGGCCAGCCGAAAAGATCCCTCTACTTTGCGGCCATTGGGAAAGCGAAACTCGCGCGAAAAGCCCAGCAGTTCACCACCGCTCAAACCTTCGGCGACAAAGCTCGCATGATCTGCTCCGGCGTCATCGGTCTTGACGACGATTGCCGAGAGACCCTCGCCCCTTCGGAACCGAAAAGCCTGGTCACGCGCGACAAAAACATTCCCGGCCCGCACCGCCGACAGACAGTCTTCCCGGCTGCCGACGGCAAGCGGTTCGAGATAGGTGTCGTCGCGGAAGAAAACACAGGCGTTTTCAGTGCCGAAAGGGTGACGAGCATCGGCTGCCACGGTGAACCCAAGGCGGCTTAGCCGCTGTCTGGCAGTAACGAGATCGATCACCGGCAGCACAAGGTGGTCCAAAGCGCGCGGCAAAGCGGGAACAGGCGACATGAAGATACTCCGTTACGACCAAACTAGGAATTACCCGAGCGCTTTGTAAGGGCCTCGATCGCCTCACGGAGCGCATCGATCTCGGCCCGGGTGTCGCGCAATTCCTTCAACACCTGCTCATCGATCTTGTGGTGGAGCGCGAGAACCTCGATCTCGGCCTTCAGATTGATCTCATAGTCCTTCGCGGCCATGAAGCGGTCACGCTCGGCCTGGCGGTTCTGGCTCATCATGATGATCGGCGCCTGAATGGCGGCCACCATCGAGAGGATCAGGTTCAAAAAGATGAAGGGGTAGGCGTCAAACGGACGGGCTACCAGGATCACCGTGTTGAGAACAACCCAGGCGAGGAGGAAGACAACGAAGCCAATGATGAAGCTCCAGGAGCCGCCGATCCGGGCAATCGAATCGGCCAGACGCTGACCGAAACTTGCCCCGGCGAGAAAGTCCTCGCCGGCATTGGTCGACACCGTTCGGCGCTGGCGAGCCTTGACCAGAACCTTCTTCTCTGCCGATGTCAGTTGGTCGGCCTGCTTCCCGAGCAGAGTGTTCTCCAAGTCTTTCAGCATGGTGTAACTCACAGAGATTTCAATTCGTTGCTCGGACTTGCTCCCGGCTGTCTGGCTGCCAGCATCGATCGGACATGCAAGGTTGCCAGCACCCGGCCGAAGACGCCTATCGCATTTTCATACGGGTTGTTCACGGAAATTTATCTACTTGCGGAACACATATGGAACATATAGTGTCTGTTCTGGATTTGTTTCACAAACGGGGCCCCGCATATGCTGACGCGCAAGCAACAGGAACTGCTTCTCTTCATTCACGAGCGGATGAAAGAATCGGGTGTGCCTCCGTCCTTCGACGAGATGAAGGACGCCCTCGACCTGGCATCGAAGTCCGGCATTCACAGGCTCATCACGGCGCTTGAAGAACGGGGCTTCATCCGGCGGCTTCCCAACCGCGCGCGTGCTCTTGAAGTGATCAAGCTACCGGAGGCCTATACGCCCAGCCTGCAACCGCGGCGTGGGTTTGCGCCAAGCGTCATCGAAGGCAGCCTGGGAAAGACGCCGCCGCCTGCCCCGGCGCGTCCCAGCAACGACGATCAGAATGCGTCGGTCAGCGTGCCTGTCATGGGGCGCATCGCCGCCGGCGTGCCGATCTCGGCTATCCAGAACAACACGCATGACATTACCGTTCCGGCTGAGATGATCGGTTCTGGCGAACACTATGCCCTGGAGGTCAAGGGCGATTCGATGATTGATGCCGGTATTCTCGACGGCGATACCGTGATCATCCGCAACGCCTCGAACGCCAATCCCGGCGACATCATCGTGGCATTGGTCGATGACGAGGAAGCAACACTGAAGCGGTTTCGCCGCCGTGGTGCCTCGATCGCGCTGGAGGCTGCCAACCCGGCCTACGAGACACGCATTTTCCCGCCGGACCGGGTCAAGATCCAAGGGAAGCTTGTCGGCCTGATCCGGCGCTATCACTGATCCGTCGCCGCGCCGTCATCTGATGTCGTGGCGGCCAGAGGCTGGGGTCTGGTTGCCAAAAGGGCGGCCTTGAAACCGTGTTGGGAGGCAGTCCCCCCGGTTCGCCAGTCGTAGAGGCGATGCACCGTCCATGGGCGTGGCGGGCCTGCCAGCGCTGACGTGACTTCGATTTTTCTTTCGTGGCGATCACCAAGCCGCAACTCGAGAGCGCCGCTTGCGCGCAATGTCGTTTCGCTGATCAAGATCGCGCCTGAATTGCAGCGGGTCAGGCGGCTGCGGACGCCGAGCACAACGATGTCGGCGACGTCACAGGCGAGGCCGGCAATATCGGCGCGGTCGATGACGAGCACGGTCCAGAGGCCGGCAATCTTTGCCGCACAGGCACCGCGAGCGCAGGTGAAGCGGTCGCCCGCGGCGGATCCTGCCAGTTGGTCCAATACCTTGCCTGCCTGTTGTTTTGTCACCGCATCCCATGTCTCCTCCTTTTTCCAATCGGCCGGTGGCGGGAGGACGAGTGCGTCTGTTTGGTCCGGTGGCCGATGATTTTCGACACCGAGCGCAGGCTTCCACTGGTCAAAAAGGAAGGTCGATGGACGCACGCGGTTGGTAGCGAGGGTCTTCGCCTCAGCATCGCTTCGCGGCCTCGGCCAAAACGCGACGAGGCGGCCATCCTCGCTGACCAGCAGATCGGCCGGCCTATCTGCTGGACGCAGCCAGGACGCAGCCAGCGTGACGATCAAGAGAACGCTCCCGGCGTGCCGTAGCCGCGTATGCAGTAACGTGATCAGCAGGAGCGCGGTCACGGTGAGTGCTGGAAACCAGCCCGGCTGACGCGGGATGAGCGCCGCCTCATCCCAGCCGGCGACGGTGTGCGCAACCTGCAGGACGAGATCAAGTCCGAGACCCATGATCCAAAAGAATGGGGCATCAAGGCCGAGCGGCATCATCAGCATGGCGATGAAGCCGGCCGGCATGACCACGATCGAGATCAGCGGCATGGCCGCCAGATTGGCCTCAAGCCCGTGCATGGACAGGCGATGGAAATGCGTGACCGCAAAAATGGCCGTCGACAAACCGCCAATCAGGGATGTGGCGAGCGTCCCACCGACGAATTTCAGCACAAAGCTTGCCAGTTTGCCCGGGACCGATTGGGGAGCCGGCCAGAGGGTGCGCGGCCTCGTGCGCCAGGCTGCATAGCCAGCGATCAGGGCTGCCGTCGCGGCAAAAGACATCTGAAAACTCGGCCCCATGACGGCGGAAGGCTGCACGACCAGGATCAGGATCGCCGCGACAGACAGGTTGCGCAGACTGATCGCGGGCCGGTCGATCAGCACGGCAACCAGCAAGATCGCGGTCATCAGATAGGCGCGCAATGCCGAAACCTGGTAACCGGATATGAGGACATAGGCGGTCGCCGCCAGAAGTGCGCCGGCGGCTGCGATTTTCTTTATGGAATAGTGCTGCGCTAAACCCGGAAGGAGGCTCAACAGTGCCCGCAGGCCGACAAAGAAGATACCGGCGGCAAGCGCCATGTTGAGACCGGAGATCGCGGTGATATGGGCAAGCCCCGAAAGCCGTAACGCATCCGTCGCCTCCTGCGACATCGAGCGCCGTTCACCGGTGATGATGGATGCGGCGAATGCGCCGGTATCGCCGGGCAGTACGGCATGGATACGATCGGAGATCCGGTCGCGCAGGGAAAACAGCCATCGATCCAGCCGGGTCCACGGGTCCACGACCGGCGAGGCAGCCGTCGCCGGCCGTTCCGGAGCGCCAAGAAAGAACCCCACCGCGCCAATCCCGGCATAATAGCTCTGAAAGGCAAAATCGTTGAGACCGGGCAGCGCCGGGCCCGACGGCGGCGACAACCGCAGACGGCCGGTGATGCCCTCGCCGATCCTGAACCCCTCATGTTGGCTTCGGGCCAAGACCGAAATGCGCTGCGGCGCGCGGCGCAGAGCCGGCTCGGCGGTCGCCGCCACGCGGATGACATAGCGCCATTCGCCGGCCGACCCCGCCTCCCGCCGCTCCACCTGGCCGGTGACCGTGGTCACCACGGGAGAATCGAGAAGGATCGTCGCGGCTCTCCAGTTTTCAGCCTCGGCCAACACCATGCCGGCGATGGCAAGAAGGGCGGAGAGCGACAGGGCGCGGCTCATCGTGCCGGCAAGGGTCATGAAGAGAGCGCTTGCGGCCAAAGCGGCAAGGAAAAGCAGGATCTCCGCGGCGGGCGGCGCAGGGAGATTGAACCAGCACAGAGCGCCAAGCCCGATGCATACGGGTACGAAATGAAAGAAGTGCCCCTGCCGGCCCTCCCATTCGATCGCCTGGCGGACACCGTGAGCTCGTCGCCGGGACTGTTCGACCAGTCGGTCTATCCTGTCTGTTGTCGGCCGAGCTATCGCAGAATGGCTGGGTAAAGCAGGCGTTGGATCCCTGGGTGGCGCGAGCGCGCCCTCCCCTTCGATGTCCAGCTTCTCCTCCGGTCGATACAACACTTGAAGCAACCCTGCTGATGGGGAAAAACACCACGCCCAACAACAATCAAAGCGTGCATGAAGCTTTGCTGCAAGCGCAATCTAACGTGCAAATCGATTAGAACCGTCCGGTTCGATTGGTGCCGATTTCGCAACGCACAATTTGCCCTTTGGATAGCTTGGCATTAACTTCCGTATCATATAGCTACATCACACGCTTAACCGATGGCGGCTTTTCGGAGACGCCTTCCCGCCACTTCCGGAGGATCAGCATGACGGACAAAAGCGCTACTTTGAAACTCGGTGACAAGACGGTCGACCTGAGCGTCAAGGCCGGCACGATCGGCCCTGATGTCATCGACATCGGCGCCCTGTACAAGCACACGGGCACCTTCACCTACGACCCGGGCTTCACGTCCACGGCATCCTGCGAATCCAAGATCACCTATATCGATGGCGACGAAGGCACGCTGCTGCATCGCGGCTATCCGATCGAACAGCTCGCCGACAAGGGCGACTTCCTGGAAGTCTGCTATCTGCTGCTCTACGGCGAACTGCCGACGCCGGCGCAGAAGAAAGACTTCGACTACCGCGTCACGCACCACACCATGGTGCATGAGCAGATGAGCAAGTTCTTCTCCGGCTATCGCCGCGACGCCCATCCGATGGCTGTCATGGTCGGCACTGTCGGTGCGCTCTCGGCCTTCTATCACGACTCGACCGACATCACGGATCCGCATCAGCGCATGGTCGCCTCGCTGCGGATGATCGCGAAGATGCCGACGATCGCCGCCATGGCCTACAAGTACCATATCGGCCAGCCGTTCGTTTACCCGAAGAACGATCTCGACTATGCGTCCAACTTCCTGCGCATGTGCTTTGCCGTGCCGTGCGAAGAGTACAAGGTGAACCCGGTTCTGGCGCGCGCCATGGACCGTATCTTCATCCTGCATGCCGATCATGAGCAGAACGCGTCGACCTCGACCGTACGTCTTGCCGGTTCGTCGGGCGCCAACCCGTTTGCCTGCATCGCAGCCGGCATCGCCTGCCTCTGGGGTCCGGCCCATGGTGGCGCCAACGAAGCGGCGCTCAACATGCTGATGGAAATCGGCTCGGTCGACCGCATTCCGGAATACATCGCCAAGGCCAAGGACAAGAACGATCCGTTCCGCCTGATGGGCTTCGGTCACCGCGTCTACAAGAACTACGATCCGCGCGCCAAGATCATGCAGAAGACCATGTACGAGGTGCTGGAAGCGACCGGCCATGGCGACGACCCGTTGATGAAGGTGGCGCTCGAGCTCGAGAAGATCGCGCTCAACGACCCTTATTTCATCGAGAAGAAGCTCTACCCGAACGTCGACTTCTACTCCGGCATCACGCTGCGCGCACTCGGCTTCCCGACGACCATGTTCACCGTTCTCTTCGCGCTGGCCCGTACCGTTGGCTGGATCGCGCAGTGGAACGAGATGATCGAGGATCCGCAGCAGCGCATCGGTCGCCCGCGCCAGCTTTATACCGGCGCACCGAAGCGCGACTACAAGCCGATCACCGAACGCTGATCGCCCATCACGTTTCTTTCGAAAGGCCGGCGCGTTGCCGGCCTTTTTTTTATTCCCGCCATCAGCTTTCGTCTTCCGGATGCCGTGCAAAGACGGTTGCCATGGCCTTTCGGGCATCGATTGATGCGGTCCAAGACCGGAGCGAGTTCATCACATTTCGGTGGTTCTGCGCCGCCGACCGGATCCTGCCGCTTTTCGGCCCGATATGCCTTCAATTCCGTTGATCTTTGTTCTAAGGAAGTCCACCCGCTTCGCTTGATGCGAAGATCAGTCAAGAGGTTCATGCGTCCCGATGCTCGTCATATTGAGAAAAGTTTCCCAGACCCTTTTCGCCAAGATCCTGCTGCTGCTGCTGGTGGTTTCCTTCGGCGTCTGGGGCGTTTCGGCTTCGCTGTTCACCAGCAATTCCGATACGGTGGTCGCCGTGGGCGATCAGACGGTTTCGACGCGGGACTTCGCCTTTGCCTATCAGCGCCAGGTCGCCGATCTCAGCAACCGGTTCGGCACTCAGCTGACCACCGAACAAGCCAAGGCTTTTGGTGTCGAATCCATGGTCTTCTCGCAGCTCGCTGCCGGTGCAGCACTCGACCAGCTTGCGGCAGACATGAATCTGGGTCTGTCCCAGGATCGGCTGGCGCAGTTGATCGCGGATGACCCGGCCTTCAAAAATTCGGCCGGCAATTTCGATCGCGCCCTGTTCACATCGAGACTGCGCAATTCCGGCCTGCGCGAAGACGATTACATTGAGGAGCGGTCGAAGGTCGCAATCCGCAGCCAGATCGTCGATGCCACTGCCGATGGTTTCGTCGCGCCGAAGGTTCTGGTCGATGCAATCAAGAGCTATCGATACGAAAACCGGGACATCAACTACCTGCTGCTGACCAATGCCAATATCGATCCGATCAAGGCGCCTGACGATGCCACGCTGAAGACCTGGTTCGACACGACCAAGTCGCGCTATCGCGCGCCCGAATTCCGCAGCTTTACCTATGTCAAGCTCGAGCCCGCAGACATTGCCGACAAGTCGGCCGTCAGCGACGATGACATCAAGGCCGATTACGAGCGCCGCAAGGCCAGCTACGAAATCGCGGGCACTCGGACGATCGAGCAACTGTCCTTCGAAACGCGTGAACTGGCCGATGCGGCAGCCGCCGAACTCGCCAAGGGCACGAGCTTCGATCAACTTGTAACGGACCAGGGCAAGACGGCGAGCGATGTGCTGCTCGGCGACTTTTCAAAGGACCGCCTTCCGGACGCCACGCTTGCGGACGCCGCCTTTGCGGTGACGACCGAAGGCGGCACCACGCCCGTCGTCGAAGGTGCACTTGGCCCAGTCATCCTGCGCGTGACCAACATAAAGGAAGGCCGCGTGCGCAGCCTCGACGAGGTCAAGGAAGAAATCCGCGAGGCGCTGGCAGAATCAGCGGCTGTCGCCGACATCACCGCCGTGCACGACCAGTTCGAAGATCTGCGCGCTGGCGGGTCCACACTGAAGGAAGCGGCGGACCAGCTCAAGCTGAAGACCGCAACCGTTACCGACATCGACCGGCGCGGTTTTGACGCCCGGGAAACCGAAGTGGCCGGCATCCCCGAGCGCGACGCGCTCCTGGCGGAAGTCTTCCGCACCGACATTGGCGTCGAGGCTCTTCCGGTCAATCTCGGCAACAATGGCTACATCTGGTTTGATGTCACCGACATCAAGGCCGAACGCGACCGGGAGCTTGCCGAGGTCCGGGAAAAGGCCGTGGCGGATTGGACTGCGGAGCAGCAGCGCATTGCGCTCGGCGCAAAGGCAGAGAGCCTGCGCAAGCGCATTGCCGATGGCGGCAAACTGGAAGAAGTGGCGTCCGAACTCGGCCTGACGGTCGAAAGCAAGGCGGGGATCACCCGCCGCACCGAAGACGCCGTTCTGGGTGCGGCGGCCATCACCGCAGCCTTCGGAGGTCCGGAAGGGATTGTGACCACGGCGTCCGGCGGTGATCCGTCGACGCAGATCCTGCTGACCGTCACTGCCGTGCGTGATCAGGCGGCCGGTGGCGTGCTGTCCAACGAAGATGAGCAGATCGTCTCGATGGCCAATTCGGCCGGCGACGACATCCTCGACCAGATGGTCGGCCAGTTGCAGGCGCAGTATGGCGTGACATTCAACCAGGCGCTGGCCCAGCAGGCCATCGTTCGCTAATGCCGACGTCAGGGGGAGCACGTCCATGTCCGGGTTGAAGCCCTTTATCGCGAAGATCGCAACGCGCCAGTCTTTGACCCGGCAGGAGGCGAGCGATGCGTTCGAGATACTGATGTCCGGCGAAGCCAGCATGGCGCAGGTCGGGGGCTTCCTGATGGGCCTCAGAGTTCGCGGGGAAACCGTCGACGAGATTGCCGGCGCCGTCTCGATCATGCGCCAGAAGATGGTCGTGGTCGACGCTCCCGAGGACGCCATAGACATTGTCGGAACCGGCGGCGATGGAACCAACACCTACAACATCTCGACGCTCGCCGCGATTATCGTGGCGGGTGCCGGCGTGCCGGTTGCCAAGCATGGCAACCGCGCCCTGAGCTCCAAATCGGGGACGGCGGACGCGCTTTCGCAACTCGGCGTGAGGCTCGACATCGATCCGGACACCATTTCTCGCTGTATCCGCGAGGCCGGCATCGGCTTCATGTTCGCGCAGCTGCACCATCCCGCCATGCGCCATGTCGGCTCGGCGCGCGTTGAACTGGGTGCCCGCACTATCTTCAACATCGTCGGACCGCTTTCGAGCCCGGCCCGCGTCAAGAAACAGCTCTTCGGTGTTTACTCGCCGGAGTGGCTCGTGCCGGGTGCGGAGGCGTTGCGTGATCTCGGGCTGACCGATGCCTGGGTTGTGCACGGGAACGGTCTCGATGAAATTACGACGACGGGTCCGTCCCTTGTGGCCGCATTGAAAGATGGCGAGATCTCGACCTTCGAACTGACGCCCTCCGATTTCGGTGTTGCAACCGTGTCGCTCGATGCGATCCGTGGCGGCGACGGCGCGGTCAACGCCGCAGCACTTCGCGATGTTCTTGGTGGGGCGAAGACGGCCTATCGCGACGTCGCACTCTGCAATGCCGCCGCATCTCTGATTGTCGCCGGCAAGGCCAACGACGTGACCGAGGGCATGCATCTTGCCAGCCAGTCACTCGACAGCGGCAATGCCGCTCGCGCGCTCGAGAAACTGATTGCCATTTCCAACTCGGCCGCGTGAGGGTAAGTTCAGAGCATGACCGATATCCTCAAGCGCATCGAAACCTACAAGCGGGATGAAATCGCAGCGGCCAAGGCTGCTGTCTCGCTGTCGGAACTCAAGGATCGGATCGCGAGCCAGGAGGCGCCACGCGGTTTCCACCGTGCGCTGGTGCATGCGCGCGACGACGGTCGGTTCGGACTGATTGCCGAAATCAAGAAGGCGAGCCCTTCGAAGGGACTGATCCGGCCCGATTTCGATCCACCTTCCCTTGCCGCCGCCTATGAGGCCGGTGGCGCCGCCTGCTTGTCCGTCCTCACGGATGAACCAAGCTTCCAGGGCGCGCCGGAATTCCTGACGGCTGCCCGCCAGGCCTGCGCCCTGCCCGCCCTGCGCAAGGACTTCATGTTTGATGCCTACCAGGTCTATGAAGCGCGTGCCTGGGGTGGTGATTGCATTCTCTTGATCATGGCTTCCCTCTCCGATGGAGAAGCCGCGGAACTCGAAGGCGTCGCCTTCGAACTCGGCATGGATGTTCTGATCGAAGTCCACGACGCCGACGAGATGGAACGGGCGCTGAAACTGAAGTCACCGCTGGTCGGGATCAACAACCGCAATCTGCGTACCTTCGAGGTCAGCCTGACGGTCAGCGAAGACCTGGCTTCAATGGTGCCTGCCGATCGCCTGCTGGTCGGCGAAAGCGGTGTCTTTACCCATGAAGATTGCCGGCGCCTTGAAAAGGTCGGCATAACCACTTTCCTGGTCGGCGAGAGCCTGATGCGCAAGGAAGATGTTGCTGCTGCAACGCGTCTTCTCCTGACCGGCAAGACCGACGCTCTGGCCGCGGAATGACCACTGTCGAGCCGCAGGGCCTGACGCATATCGGCGCCTCCGGCGAGGCGCATATGGTCGATGTCTCGGGCAAGGATGACACGATCCGCCTCGCAGTCGCCGAAGGCTATGTGCGCATGAAGCCGGAAACCCTGTCCACCATTCGTGACGGGAACGCCAAGAAGGGGGACGTCATTGGGACTGCGCGGATTGCCGGCATCATGGCGGCCAAACAAACGTCCAATCTGATCCCGCTGTGCCATCCGCTGATGCTGTCCAAGGTGACCGTGGACATCCTGGAGGACGCGAACCTACCGGGCCTTCGGATAGAGGCCACCGTCAAGCTCACTGGCAAGACGGGCGTCGAGATGGAAGCACTCACGGCGGTATCCATCACCTGCCTGACCATTTACGACATGGCGAAAGCCGTGGACAAGACGATGGAAATCGGTGGGATCCGAGTTCTGGAAAAGAGTGGTGGCAAGTCCGGGGATTTCCGCCATCCGGAGCGCGGTTGATGTCGCTGCTTCCGGTTGAAGATGCGCTGGCGCGGCTTCTTTCGGGCGCCGAACCCATCTCCGATCACGAGCAGATCGGCCTGCATGAGGCAAATGGGCGCGTGCTCGCCGCCGATTTGGCCGCCCGCCTCACCCAGCCGCCGTTCGATGCGTCGGCGATGGATGGCTACGCCCTTCGCGCGGCAGACGCTGCGGAGATCGGTTCGGTGCTTACGGTCATCGGCGAATCGGCTGCGGGTCATGGCTTTTCAGGCGGGGTCGGTGTCGGACAGGCAGTTCGGATCTTTACGGGCGCGCCCGTGCCATCCGGCGCCGATAGCATCCTTCTTCAGGAGGATGCCGAGAAACTTGATGGCGGACGGATCAGGACGACTTTCGCGGTCACCTCCGGACGCCATATTCGGCCGCGCGGCCAGGATTTTGTCGAAGGCGACCTCACGCTCAACGCTGGTGTCACGCTCGACTTTAGCCACCTAACGCTTGCGGCGGCGATGAACCATCAGACGCTTCCCGTCTATCGCCGGCCGCGGATCGCAATCCTTGCGACGGGCGATGAGCTGGTCACACCGGGAGCTGTCCCCGGCCCGAACCAGATTATCGGCTCGAACACATTCGGCATTGCCACGCTGGCGCGCGACTGTGGCGCAGAGGTGCTCGATCTCGGCATCGTACCGGATGATGTCTCGCTGCTCCGCGCGGCTGTCGAGCGGGCCCGTTCCAGCGGTGTTGATGTTCTGGTGACACTGGGCGGAGCCTCGGTCGGGGATCACGATCTCGTCCAGTCGACGCTTGTCGCTGCCGGAATGGAACTGGAGTTCTGGCGGATCGCCATGCGCCCCGGGAAACCGCTCATGGTCGGGCGTCTCGGCGGGATGCAGGTTCTCGGTCTGCCTGGCAACCCGATCTCCAGCCTCGTCTGCGGGCTGCTCTTCATGGAGCCGCTGCTGTGCCGCCTCGGGCATCACATCCCGCCGAAGCGGATGACGACGGGGACGCTGGCCAACGCTCTTCCCGCCAACGACAAGCGCCAGGATTATGTCCGGGCCAGACTGTTGTTTGCTGGTGACGATAAACCCGTCGTCGAGAGCTTCGGCAAACAGGACTCGTCGATGATGCGCATCTTTGCGCAGTCGGACTGCCTGATCGTGCGGCCGCCGCATGCGCCAGCGGCGGAGGCGGGTGATACTGTCCCGATGATGCTTCTGCGGCCTTGAGCGCCGGCCAAACTGGTCACAAATATTCAAAACAAAAGACCCGGCGCTGAGGCCGGGTCTTTCGCATGCATTCTCTGGCGGTCTCCTCAGACCAGCCGGCTCTGTTCGACAGCTGCGCCGATGAAGCTTGCGAAGAGCGGGTGCGGATCAAGCGGACGGGACTTCAGTTCCGGATGGTACTGGACGCCGATGAACCACGGATGGTCAGGGTATTCCACCGTTTCCGGCAGGAGCCCGTCCGGCGACATACCGGAGAAGACCAGCCCGCATGATTCCAGGCGATCCTTGTAGTCGACATTGACTTCGTAACGGTGGCGGTGGCGCTCGGAGATATCCGTCGAACCGTAGATCTCGGAGATTTTGGTGCCCTTCTTAAGGGCCGCCTTGTAGGCGCCGAGGCGCATGGTGCCGCCGAGGTCGCCGACAGCAGAACGCTTTTCCAGCTCGTTGCCCTTCATCCATTCGGTCATCAGACCGACGACCGGTTCCTCGGTCTTGCCGAATTCGGTGGAGGATGCCTTATCGATGCCGGCGAGATGGCGGGCCGCCTCCACGACGGCCATCTGCATGCCGAAGCAGATGCCGAAGTAAGGCACCTTGCGCTCGCGGGCGAATTGGGCAGCCAGGATCTTGCCTTCGGAGCCACGCTCGCCAAAACCGCCGGGCACGAGAATGCCGTTGACCTTTTCAAGCCAGGGCGCCGGGTCTTCCTTTTCGAAGATTTCGGACTCGATCCATTCGAGCTTCACCTTCACACGGTTGGCGATCCCACCGTGGTACAGCGCTTCGATCAGCGACTTATAGGCATCCTTGAGGCCGGTGTACTTGCCGACGATCGCGATCGTGACTTCGCCTTCCGGCGTGCGGATGCGGTTGCAGACCTCTTCCCAGGCATCCAGACGCGGCTTTGGAGCCGGCTCGATTCCGAAGGCGGCCAGAACCTCGTTGTCGAGGCCTTCCTTGTGGTAGGCCATCGGCACGTCATAGATGTTGGCGACGTCGAGAGCCTGGATCACGGCGCTTTCGCGCACGTTGCAGAACAGCGACAGCTTGCGGCGTTCGGCCTGCGGGATCTCGCGATCTGCACGGACGAGCAGGATGTCGGGGTGGATGCCGAGCGCCTGCAGCTCCTTCACCGAATGCTGTGTCGGCTTCGTCTTCAGCTCGCCGGCTGCCGGGATGTAAGGCATCAGGGTCAGGTGAACGTAGACGGCGGTGCCGCGCGGCAGGTCGTTGCCGAGCTGACGGATCGCTTCCATGAAGGGCATGGCTTCGATGTCGCCTACGGTGCCGCCGATCTCGCAGATGACGAAATCATAGTCGTCATTGCCTTCAACGACGAAGTCCTTGATCTCGTTCGTGACGTGCGGAATGACCTGAACGGTCGCGCCGAGATAGTCGCCGCGGCGTTCCTTGTCGATGATGTTCTTGTAAATGCGACCGGTGGTGATGTTGTCGGTCTTGGTGGCCGAACGTCCCGTGAAACGCTCGTAGTGGCCGAGGTCGAGGTCTGTTTCGGCACCGTCATCGGTGACGAAGACTTCGCCGTGTTGAGTCGGACTCATGGTGCCCGGGTCAACGTTCAAGTAGGGGTCCAGCTTGCGCAGACGCACGCGGTAACCCCGTGCCTGCAACAATGCTCCGAGTGCCGCGGCCGCAATTCCTTTGCCAAGAGAGGAAACCACGCCGCCAGTGATGAATACATATCGCGCCATGGGCTTCACCGGATACCGTTTCAGATTCGATTCCGCCAGCCCCAATCGGGCTTGTCCCAAATTTTTCGTGAACGGGGCGGAATATACACAAAAGAAAACCGGCGGACCCTTGAGCCCGCCGGAGTGAGCAGATGCGTTCCGATCAGTTGTTCGGAACGGCGTTCGGATCTGCTGGCGCCGGAGCCGGAGCCGCAGGCGTCGTCGTCGGAGCCTGTGCTGCAGGTGCGGCACCTGGCAGCTGATCAAGAACGCTGCCACCGCCCTGCGTCGTGCCGTTTGCGGCCGGGATCCGGTCGAGGATGTCAGTCGGCTTCGATTCGTAACGGGCGAGGATGCCGAGCGCCAAGGAGATCACGAAGAAGAGTGTCGCCAGGATCGCCGTCGTGCGGGTCAGGGCATTGGCCGTGCCGCGGGCCGACATGAAGCCGGAGCCACCACCAATCCCGAGACCGCCGCCTTCCGAGCGCTGGATGAGGACGACGCCGATCAAGGCGACAACGACCATCAGGTAGATAACGAGCAATACGGTCTGCATGGAATGTCCATCCTGCCCTATCAGGGCAAAATCAATGAGGTTGGCGGCTCTTTACATGAGAGGAGCGGGCTTTGAAAGCCCCTTCCCCGCTTTTCGACCGGTTCGGTCTCAGGCGGTCAGTTCCTCGTAGACCCGGTATATGGCGAGGAAATCCGACGCCTTCAAGCTGGCGCCGCCGATCAGCGCACCGTCGACGTTTTCGACAGCCATCAGTTCTTTGGCATTGGAGGGCTTCACCGAGCCACCATAGAGGAGGCGCATCTTCTTGCCTTCGTCTCCAAAGCGCTTGACCAATTCGGCGCGCAGGAACGCATGCGCCTCTGCGACATCGGCGGTGGTCGGCGTAAGACCGGTTCCAATAGCCCAGACCGGCTCGTAGGCGATCACGGTGCGTTCTGCCGTGGCGCCATCGGGGACGGACCCGGCGAGCTGGCGCTTCAGGATATCGAGCGTCTGACCGGACTTCCGCTCTTCTGCAGTCTCACCAATGCAGATGACGGCGGTCAAATCTGCCGCATAGGCCGCTTCTGCTTTTGCCCGAACGAGGTGATCGGTCTCGGCGTGATCGGTGCGGCGCTCGGAATGGCCCACGATGACGTGCGTGCCGAAGCAATCGGCGATCATTTCAGCAGAAAGATCCCCGGTATGGGCACCGGAAGCATTCTGGTGGCAATCCTGGGCACCGATCTGAAGCGGGCTATCCGTGCAGAGCGCAGTCGACACATAGAGAAGCGTTGCCGGCGGGCAAATCAGGCTTTCCACCTTTTCAGAGAGAGACCCCTGCACACCTTCGGCGATTGCCTTGATCTGGTCGAGCGAAGCCCGTGTGCCGTTCATTTTCCAATTGCCCGCGACGAGCGGACGAACATCCGGTGTCATATCGTGATCAAACCCCTATTTCGCTCCTGCGAACTAGCAAATCTGAGCCTGGAAGGAAAGATTGCTGAGCCAAATTGGCATCTTTATCGGGCGACATGGTGAAAACGTGAACCGTCCGCTGCCCAGACATTCGGCACCGGCCGGACAGAGGCGCGTGGTTTGGCGAAATTCCTGCCGTGCTCTCTTCAATGAGTTTTCAGATTTGGAGAATAAGCTTCAATCGATAATGGGGGGTGTGTCTTGGAGACAGTGGGGCTAGAGGCCATCGAACGGCAATTCCAGCGGGGGCTCCGCTGGCTTCGTTTCTCACCCGAGATTGAGGCGAACTATTGCCGCGAATTTGCGGAGCATCGCATTCGGCGCGCCCCCCTCTGGGCAGTCGTCGGCACCGTGATCTATGATCTGGTGTTCTTCGGTGACGCGACCATGGTCCCGGATCAACTCGACGCGCTAATCTTCGTGCGCTTTGCAATCTTCACGCCCTTCGCGGTCCTGGCAACAGCGCTCGTCTTGAAGTGGCGTAGCGCCAGAAACTACGACATCCTGTCACTGGCTGTGGTTTTGCTTGGCGGTTCGCTGCCGATGCTGGTTGCCATGCACAGCACCAGCGAACATCTCTTCATCTATCAGACAGGCAATGTCGCGACGTTCCTCTTTCTGGTGGTCGGGCTTCGCCCGCGCTTTCCGGCCGTCCTCGTGGGTCTCGTATCGCTCTGTGCGATACACCTCACGCTTTGTGCGCAGATATCGAGCTTCGACGGGATCAGCTATCAGGGCCTGGTCACCTTCTACATCACTATCTCGGTGTTTCTGGCCCTCGGCGCCTATTTCCAGGAACATGCCGATCGCATGAACTACCTCAACCGAATCCGGGCCACCTCGCTTCATCAGCAGTTGGAGATCCAGTCAGAACGAGACGAACTGACGGGCCTGCTCAATCGGCGGTCGCTAGCACGGGTCGAACGCGAACTCTGGACGTCCGACGACAACCGGTCAGTCTTTGTCGTGATGCTGGATATCGACCGCTTCAAGTTGTTTAACGACGTGCATGGCCATCTGGACGGGGACGATTGCATCCGCGCTGTGGCCAGGGCGATCGTCGCGAGCTCAGACGCCCGTAGCACCGTATTCCGCTTCGGCGGCGAAGAAATACTCATCTTGACGCCTGACCTCAGCTGTAATGAGGCCGCAGCCATGGCCGAGCGCATTCGCTCCTCCATCGAGACCCTCGCGATCCCCCATCGTGGGGTCACACCGGTCGGGGTCGTCACGGCAAGTCTCGGGATTGCCGGTGGTCAGACGCAGGAAGTCAGTCTGCAGGACCTTCTGCGCCGCGCCGATCAGGCGCTTTACGACGCCAAGAAACTTGGTCGCAACCGTGTCAGCACGGCCAGCCTGACGACGCTCCAGCGCATTTCTTAAGGCAGTGGATCGATCTTTTGCTCAGCGAAGAAACCAATTCAACAGCGCGCGCCAGTCTGTCATCCGGACGGGTGTGCCATGGGAACCGGTCTCGAATAGCGTGAAGCGCGTCGGCTGGCCTGCCTTGCGCAGCTTTCGGTAAATCTCGATCTGGTCGTCGGCGGCATAGACGCTGTCGCGGCTCCCATGGGTGAACCAGATGGGCAGCCTCGCCTTGGCCGCAGCGCTCTTCGGCAGCGCCGGATCCGGCGCTCCGCCGAGGATGGCCATCCCTGAGAGCTTCGATACCGCCTCGGCATCGCGGGATATGCCCCAGCAGATGAAACTGCCCATGGAGGCGCAGGCAAGCACCACGGGTCTGCCACCGGACTGCGCCGAGGCATGCGCGATGAGGGCAGCGATGTCGGCCACGCCCCTCTCATCAAAACTTGTAACCGAAGGAGCGTAATAGGTGCCGCCAGATTCGGCCGCGAGGTTCTTCAGGCGATTGAAGTTGCCGCCGAAGCTCATGTCGTTCAGCCCGAGGCGCCGGTCCCCGCCCCTGCCATGGATGAAGATGACGGTAAACGTCTGGCCCTGATCCTGCCCCACACGTCCGACGTCCAACGGCCCGGTCGGAAGCGGCAGTGTCTGGTTCTCCTGGACGCGACGGACCTTCAGAGAGACATAACGGTCCTTTACTCGCCGTTCCGGAATGCTGTCACGACCATTGATGTCGCGCATTTCATCATAGGCCACCACCGTGAAGTCGCCGCCATCGCGGCTATCCAGCACCGCCTGTGCCGAGAAAAGGTCGTCCTTGAAGGGGCCGATCACCTCGGCGCTGACACTTGCTGGCAAGAGAAACGGAAAGAGAACGCAGGAAATCACCGCAATGCGGAAATGAGCTGTGGACATCTGCATGGAAGATGGGTTTCCTCTCGGCTCGCGCTTGCCTTCGCGAAATGCGCCACGCAAAGCTGGCCCGAATTCAACATGCGCCGGCTCTATGGCCCTTCGCGCCTGCCCAGCCTTTCTGGCACAATCCGACCGATTCGCAGATGCGACAGGCCTGATGCGGCGGCATTATGAAGGTGCCGCGAAGTCGGCATCGAACAGCAACAGAGTATCGAACGACGCCATGGACGACAACGATCTCTTTTCCGGTATGCCGCTCGCCCAGAAGGTCGAGGCCGAGCCGACGCAAGCACCTGTCGCGCAGCCTGCGCCACGGGCGGCACCGGCTACGCCCGCCTCGACAGGCGGTGACGATTACGGTGCATCCTCCATTCGCGTGCTAGAAGGCCTCGAGCCCGTGCGCATGCGTCCGGGCATGTACATCGGCGGCACCGACGAGAAGGCGCTGCACCACCTCTTTGCCGAAGTCATCGACAACTCGATGGACGAGGCTGTGGCCGGTCACGCCAATTTCATCGACGTACACCTCGATGCCCAGGGCTTCCTGACCGTCACCGACAACGGCCGCGGTATTCCGGTCGAACTGCATCCGCAGGTGCCGGGCAAGTCGACGCTCGAAGTGATCATGACCAAGCTGCATGCCGGCGGCAAATTCGACGGCAAGGCTTACGAGACCTCCGGCGGTCTGCACGGTGTCGGCGTCTCCGTCGTCAACGCACTTTCCGATCTCTTGGAAGTCGAGGTCGCGCGCAATCGCAAGCTCTATCGTCAGACCTTCTCGCGCGGCATTCCGCAGGGCGGGCTCGAAGAGCTGGGCGAAGTGCACAACCGCCGCGGCACGCGCGTCCGTTTCCATCCGGATCCGCAAATCTTCGGGGATCATGCCAAATTCGATCCCGGCCGGATCTTCCGCATGGCGCGGTCGAAGGCCTACCTCTTCGGCGGCGTCGAGATCCGCTGGTCCTGCGATCCGGGGATGGTGCCCGAGGGCGGCGATATTCCGGAGAAGGCCGTCTTCCACTTCCCCGGCGGCTTGAAGGACTATCTTGCCGCTACTCTCGGCAAGGAATTCACCGTCACGCGCGAAATCTTCGCCGGAAAAACGGAGAAGACCGGCGGCCATGGCGCGCTGGAATGGGCGGTCACCTGGTATGGCGGCGACCCGGCCCTGCACTCCTATTGCAATACGATCCCAACCCCTGAAGGTGGCACGCATGAGGCCGGTCTGCGTATCGCGCTGACCAAGGGTCTGAAGAACTACGCGGAATTGACGCAGAACAAGCGGGCGCAACAGATCACCACCGATGACGTGATGATCTCGGCGGTTGGCATGCTCTCCGTCTTCATCCGCGAACCGGAATTCGTCGGCCAGACCAAGGACAAGCTCGCTACTGTAGAAGCCCAGCGCATCGTCGAAAATGCCCTGCGCGATCCCTTCGACCACTATCTTGCGGACAATCCGAACGAGGCCGCCAAGCTGCTCGACTGGGTGATCGAGCGTGCGGAAGAGCGTCTGCGCCGCCGCAAGGAAAAGGAAGTCAATCGCAAGACGGCCGTACGCAAGCTGCGTCTGCCGGGCAAGCTTGCGGACTGCTCGCAGAACACGGCCGAAGGCGCGGAACTCTTCATCGTCGAAGGTGACTCCGCCGGCGGTTCGGCGAAGCAGGCGCGCAACCGTGCAAACCAGGCGATCCTGCCGCTGCGCGGCAAGATCCTGAACGTCGGCTCGGCAAGCCGCGAGAAGCTTATGGCCAACCAGCAGATCGCCGACTTGATCCAGGCGCTCGGCTGCGGGACGAGGTCCAAGTATCGGGACGAGGATCTGCGCTACGAGCGCATCATTGTCATGACCGATGCCGACGTCGACGGCGCCCATATCGCCTCGCTGCTGATCACCTTCTTCTACCAGGAAATGCCGGAGCTCATCCGCGGGAACCACCTCTATCTCGCGGTGCCGCCGCTCTATGTCATCCGCCAGGGGGCAAAGACCGTCTATGCGCGCGACGACGCGCACCGCGCAGAATTGATGGAGACGGTATTTAAGGGCAAGAAGGTGGAGATCGGGCGCTTCAAAGGCCTCGGCGAAATGATGCCGGCGCAGCTTAAGGAAACGACGATGGATCCGGCCAAGCGCACGCTTTTGCGCGTCGGGATCGATGATGTCGATTTCGAGGGGACGCGGGATGCGGTGGATGCCCTGATGGGAACCAAGCCGGAAGCGCGCTTCCGCTTCATCCAGGAACGCGCAGCCTTCGCGGAGAATCTGGATATCTGACCGCACACCCGCCACGTCGCGACATCGGTCGCGCTTGTGTCTTGGCCGATAATGCCCCATATGCAGGGGCATCAGGCAGAGGGGCGCAGACGATTGTGAGCCAGGTCGACCAACAGAACCCGCAAAAAGGGCCGCGCTGGCTCGGCCAGGCGACGGCCAACCGCATCGCCCTGATCACGCCGATTTCGGTCGCCCGCTGGTTGCTCGTTCTGATCGGCATCGCCGCGATCTATTTCTTCCACGGCTTCGTGGTACCCGTGCTCGCCTCGCTTGTCATTGCCTTTGCCAGCTGGCCGCTCTATCGCCGGCTGTTGAACAACGTCAATGGCAACACCACGATCGGCGCGACCTGCGCCATCCTCTTCATCCTCGGCTTTCTCGTGGTTCCGATCGGAATTGCCATCAGCTATGCGGTGGACGAGGTCCGGCAGTGGATCGGATGGGCACTGGAAGCCAATCGCGTCGGCGCGCCGCCGCCGGCGTGGATTACCGCTCTGCCCTGGGCAGGCGAATGGCTCGCGGACAAATGGCGGCTGCATGTGGGCGAACCGGGCTCGATCGGGGAGCTTATCCAGATCGTCAGCGGCGCGAATATCGGCAACATCTACAGGGCGGTGATTGCGGCGGGCGACGGATTATTCCATCTTCTTTTGACCCTGCTCTTCATGTTGATCGCGCTTTTCTTCGTTTATCGTGACGGCGCGAATTTCGCCCGGCAGCTCGACCTTCTGGGTGAACGCATCCTGCCAAATCGCTGGGAGCGGATCTCGCGCGTCGTTCCCGCCACGATCAGCTCGACCGTGACCGGCATGACGCTGATTGCGATCGGCGAAGGTATCGTGCTCGGCATAGCCTACTGGCTCGCCGGGGTCCCCTCACCGGTAACGCTTGGCGTGATCACCGGCATCATGGCCCTCATCCCAGGGGGGGCACCCCTCTCGTTTACCCTTGTGTCGATCTATCTCGCTGCCAGCGGCCAGCTGATCAACGGTCTAGCACTGTTTCTGTGGGGTTCGGTCGAACTCTTCATCGTCGACAAAACCGTGCGCCCGCGTCTGGTCGGGGGGCCCATCAAACTGCCTTTCCTTCCGACTTTCTTCGGCCTTGTCGGCGGTGTTAAGACCATGGGCTTTCTCGGTCTTTTCATCGGTCCCGTGCTGATGGCGCTCTTGGTGTCGATCTGGCGCGAGTGGATCCGGGAAGTTGAACTCTCGGAAGACCCGGTCGAGACAACTCCGGCAGACCTTGGCGGACCCAAGGATGTCTCCGACCTTGTGGATGCAGCCCCACCGCGGCCCCGCCACGTGTCATTGACCTGAGACGGCCAAAGCATCAAAACTGCGCGGAGACGTGCGAGTGCTTCGCCTGGATCCGGCATAGATGCTGCCGGAAAGCCTTGTTTTGGCTTCAATCCTTGTGTTTCGTCGCGGCAACCAACACTGGGAGCGTTCGCGCCGATGAAGACCGCCTTGATCATGATGACGATTTTGGGCTGTGACGACAGCGTAAGCCAATGTCAGTTCGTCGAAACCCCTCCCGAACGGTTTGTCTCTGTCGAACTGTGCGACGCGGCATCGGAATCCGTGCTCGAGCGCTATGGAAACATCGCGTTCCCGACTGCGGTGGCAGTCTGTCAGGCGCCACCGCCGGAGGTTGCCGATGCTATAGCGGCGTCCACCGAGGCAAATACCGCCGCAGCGTCAGCCGCGAGCACAGTGCTTGCCGAAGAACACAAGACTCTGACAGCACGCGCAATCGACAGCATTCGCGAAGTGCTGCCCGGCAAGGCGCAGTTCAAAATGATCTTCGAGACACCGATCCACGTGGTCGCGGACAGTTATTCCTGGGTCGCCAAGAAAATTGTTCCGTAAAACCGGAGGGTTTCAGGCGGCTGCGAGTGCAAGACCGGTCGCATAGTCCCGCGCCATGCGCCGCTCCTCGGCGATCGCCAGCCGTTCGACGATGTCGAGCAGCGCGCGTGCAGAATCGCTCAAACCCGTCCTCTCGCGATGGAGCGCGATGAGCCGATGGGCGATGTTGTCGAGTTCCAAACCATCGGCGCCTATGAGGCTGCGCCACTGCATGATGGCGTCGATGAAGAGTACGCTCAGATCCCGCGACAGGCCGGTGGCCTCGAGAAGGGCACGGACCGCGTGCAAACGTCCGGTGGCGAGAATGGCGCGTACGCGCCGCTCCTCAAGACCAGAAAGCGTTTCGATGGCTGCCGCAAAAAAGTCCGTCCGGCCGGCGCAGAGCGCATGCATCAGGAAGGCCGGGGTCAGACGACCGGCCTGCCGCAACTGCTCCGTCAGCTGGTGCAACTCCTCGCCGTGCACCTCCGAAAGCAGCGCGACTGTCGCGCTGTCGCCCGCCTCGCGGGCAATGCGCTCCATACGGCGGCTTCCGACGGCTCCGAGCACCAGCCCGGAACCGGACAGCGCTTCCGCTACGAACTGGACGAGGAGCTGGCGCAGACCTGCTGAGAGATCGTCCCGGTCCAGCAACAGGGCGCGGATACGCTGGTCGCGACCGTGACGTTCGGCGATGCGCTTCAGGGTGAAGGGGGTGATGCGCGCGCCCGGATTCTCCAGCAGAACCTCCAGTTCGCAGGCATCTCCGATCTCTGCGAGAGCCGCAGATACCGCAACACTCACCGTGCCGCGCGCGGCCACGAGCGCTCGTGTCTCGACCGTCCCCCTACCCGCGATATCGACGAGATCGGCGTCTGTCAGGACAGGTGACAATAGTATGACTGTGGAGGCAATCTCGGGCTGGTCTTCCGAAAGCGACACCATCAGGCCGCGCGGCGCGCGCGGGTCAGACGCAAGGACTTCGGCAAGAGCGAGTCGAACCTTCGGCGAGGGATCATCAAGCAGATAGGTCATGGCGACGCGGGCAGCCTGCCGTTCTTCCGTCGACATCTGCGACTGCAGGTAAGCACGTGCAAGGGCGTTGGCGGCCTTTGCACGCTCCTGCGCCCTGGCGGTTTCGACCCATCTGAGAAATGCGGCAACGATCACAGTCAGACCCACTCGCTACGGACACGCAACCGGATCATCCCGGCTGAAAAGACCGTAGCGACAAAGTCTTTATGAATCGTTCACCACGTTTCTTAACCCGTCGGGCGTTGCGACGGTCTTGCAAGCTCGATCAGCGGCGTGATGCCGGCGTAGTCCATATAGCCGGCCCTGAGGATCGGATCTGCGAGCGCCAGATCGAAGCGGCCATTGCGAATGACCGCCTCATCGATATGGACGCCCATGACCTGACCAAAGACCACATGACTATCCGTTTCAACGCCGTCCACATCGCGCAGCGTCGTGATCATTGTCACGCGACATTCGAGCGCCGCCACGGCTTCGCCGACAAAGGGTGCGCTGACCAGACGACCGTCGACGGCAGTCAGCCCGGACAGCTGAAATTCATCTGTGCCGTAAGGCACGGCCGCCGAAGAATGGCTCATTTTCTCCAGCAGGGCGCGGCTCGCGAAGCTCGTCGTGAACACACCCGTCTCTGCGGCATTGCGCAGACTGTCCTTGCGGCCGCTCGACGAGAACATCACCATTTTGGGGCGGTCGCCAACTGCGTTGAAGAAGGAGTAGGGCGAGAGGTTATTGCTTCCATCCCTCCCCCTGGTGCCGATCCAGCCAATCGGCCGGGGGGCCACGATCGCCTTGAATGGATCGTGGGCCATGCCATGCGCATTGCTCTCGGTATCGTAGAACATCACTCCGCATCGCCCTGCCAGGTCACGACGTCTGCGAGAGCGGGACGCGGTCGCTCAACGATCGGGAAGTCCGTGGAACCGATATGGATGAAACCGGCAACCTTCTCCCCAAGCTTGATCCCCAGGAGCGGATAGGCGCGTTCATCGAAGGCGAACCATTCCGTCAGCCAGTTGGAGACATAGCCATGGGCATTGGCGGCCATCAGGAGGTTGAGGCAAACGGCGCCGACAGACATGACCTGCTCCCATTCAGGGATCTTGGCGTGCGGCGCTGCCGTTGAGACGACGGCAATCACCACCGGGGCGCGGGTAAATCGGGCGCGCTCCACCTCGATCATCTCGTCGGACAGCTCGGGGTTCTTCTCCAACGCCATGGTCAGCAGTTCCCGACCAATGCGGGCGCGTTCTTCGCCCCGATAAACGATAAAGCGCCACGGTGCCAACTTGCCGTGGTCGGGCACACGCACCGCAAGCGACAGAATCGATTCGATCTCGGAACGGTTCGGGCCGGGCTCGCGCATCTGAAATGCAGGCACGGAGCGGCGAACAGCCAGATAATCGAGCAGTTTGATGTCATTTCTCATCGATGATAACCTTTGTCAGTCCTGTGGGAACAAGACCGGTCTTGAAATTGCCACGGCATTCGGTTTGAAGTTGCCGGCATTGGGAAGGAAGTCAACAGACAGTGCATCGCATGACCTGCCAAGGAATTCTTGCCCGCGTTTTCGTCGGGCTTTGCGTGGCCCTCACGGCTGCGCCCGAGACCCGTTCGCAGGAAGCGTTCGAGACGTTCAAACAGTTGAACGGATCGACCAAGATGCCGAAGCTGAAAGCTTTTTCCGCTCCCGGCGCGGATGCACTCGCGCCGATCAGCCAGGGCCGCAGCGTCAAGCTGGAAGCCAAGCTGACGAGTAAGGGCGATCCCATGCAGCATGGTCTGTCGTGGCGTGTCTTCAGCCCGATCCCGGGCGCCGACGGTAAGCTGCCGCTGCTCGCCAGCGCCGAAGGCGGCTCTGCGGCCTTCCAGCTCGCGCCCGGCGACTATTTCGTCAATGTCTCCTTCGGCCGCGCGGGTGCCACCAAGAAACTCAACGTGCCTGCGGTCGGCGACGTCGAAGAACAGGTAATGGTTCTCGACGCGGGCGGCCTGACGCTCAACGCCATATCGGGCACCGATTCCCATATCCCGGACAAGCAGCTCAGCTTTGACATCTATTCCTCCGAGGTGCGCGAGGACGGCGAGCGCGGCCTGGTTGTCGCGGATGTGAAGCCGAATACTATCGTTCGCCTCAATGCCGGCACCTATCACGTGGTCTCCGAATATGGTGCGGTCAATGCGGTGGTTCGTGCCGACATTTCCGTCGAGGCGGGCGAATTGACGGAAGCAACGATCCAGCACCGCGCCTCGCAGATCGGCTTCAAGCTGGTTTCGGAACCCGGCGGCGAAGCCATTGCCGATACCGCCTGGTCGGTCCTGACATCCGGCGGCGATATCGTTGCCGAAAGCGTCAGCGCCTTTCCGGTGATGGTCCTGTCCGAAGGGCAGTACACCGTGGTCGCCCGCAACAAGGACAAGATCTACCAGAAAGACTTCGACGTCACCGCCGGCAGCAACATGGATGTCGAACTTCCGCTGACGCAATAAGCCGCTTCAGGCGGCCCTGCGAAACCGTCGACGCTCAACCGGGGCCATGCTGAAGACGGCGCCGAACAAGCGGGCGAGCAAGTCCTTGCGATCGACGAAGGCGCTGAGTTCTTCCCAAGAAATCATCGGGCCAACCCGTGCGGCGATCGACGAACCCGACAGCTTGCGAAATTCACGGATCAGCAATGACACCCGCAATGTCAGGGAAATCTTGCTGGCAAGGTGGAACAGCCGGCCGTTCTGGCCTTCGAAATAGATAGGCACCACATTCGCCTTGGCGGCCTGAATGAGTTTGGCCGGGAACATTTTCCACGGCAGGTCTTCGGCACGGCCGAACCCTTTTTTCGCAGTCGCCACGCCACCGGCCGGGAAGATCACGACCGTTACGCCTTCCTTCAGCAGACGAAGCGCCTCATGGCGGGTCTGCATGTTGATGGCGAGCGCTTCCTTGGTTTCCTCGAAGGAGACAGGCAGCGAATAGGGTGCCATTTCAGGCACCTTCAAGAGTTCATTGTTGATGAGCACTCGGAAGGGACGCCCAAGCTGCTCCGCCAGCGCCAGCACGGCAATCCCGTCACCGATTCCGAAAGGATGATTCGCCACCATGACGATGGGGCCTTCCGGAATGTTTTCCGGCGGCCATGTGCCCTGAACCTTGAGATCGACATGGATGAGATCGAGCATCTTGCCGAACACACGGTCAGTCTTGCCGACGATGTCGTTGCGCCAGATTTCGTAGAGACGGGTGAAACGGTCGCGGCCTGACAGGCCTTCGATCGATCGGATAAACCAGCGCTTCAGCTTGGGATCGCGCGCGTTGGCATAGGACAGTTCATTGAACTTCACAAAGACACCTCGGTGGCCGTACGACAATCATGATACTGTCATATGCAGTTTTGATGACAAGTGTCTGACAGGGCGCTCGACGCCCTGTCAGACAAAGTCTTTCTTCACACCTTTCGGGCAGCCAGCTTGCGGCGAACATCCGGCGGTGTGGCTTCCCCCGAGAGCACGGCAACGGCTTCGGTGAGCGTCATCGACACCTGCTCCTGCGAACCGAGACGGCGGATGTTGACGGTCTTTTCCTCTGCCTCACGCTTGCCGCAGACGATAATGACCGGAACCTTGGTCACGGAGTGCTCGCGGACCTTGTAGTTGATCTTCTCGTTGCGGAAGTCGGTCTCAACCTGCAGGCCGGCATCGCGCAGCTGTTCGGCGACTTCGCGACCGTAATCGTCGGCATCCGAGGTGATCGTTGCGACGACAACCTGCAACGGCGCGAACCACAGCGGCATGTGGCCAGCAAAGTTCTCGATCAGGATGCCGAGGAAACGCTCCATCGAGCCGCAGATGGCGCGGTGGATCATGACCGGCTGCTTCTTCTCCGACTTGTCGTCGATGTAGAAGGCGCCGAAGCGTTCGGGCAGGTTGAAGTCGACCTGGGTCGTGCCGCATTGCCATTCACGGCCGATGGCGTCGCGGAGCGTGTATTCGAACTTCGGACCGTAGAAGGCGCCCTCGCCCGGCAGAATGCCGGTCTTGATGCGGCCGCCCGACTGTTCCTCGATCTGCTTCAGGACCTCCATCATCACGCTTTCGGCGCGATCCCAGAGATCGTCGGATCCGACACGCTTTTCCGGACGGGTCGAGAGCTTCACGACGATCTCGTTGAAGCCGAAGTCCTCGTAAACCGAGAGGATCAGGTCGTTGATGCGCAGGCATTCGGCCGCCATCTGCTCTTCCGTGCAGAAGACATGGGCATCGTCCTGCGTGAAGCCGCGTACGCGCATCAGGCCGTGCAGCGCGCCAGAGGCTTCATAGCGGTGAACCGTGCCGAATTCGGCGAGACGGACCGGAAGCTCGCGATAGGATTTCAGGCCATGCTTGAATATCTGCACGTGACCCGGGCAGTTCATCGGCTTCAGCGCGAAGACCTTCTGGTCGGCTTCCTCGTCATCCGGGTGGGTGAAGGCATGGGCGGATTTCACCGCGAACATGTTTTCCTGATACCAGCCCCAGTGACCGGAGGTCTCCCACAGCGACTTGTCGAGCACCTGCGGGGCGTTGACTTCCTGATAGGTGCCATCGAGGCGGCGACGCATGTAGGAGGTCAGGGTCTGGAACATGCGCCAGCCCTTGCCGTGCCAGAAGACGACGCCCGGGCCTTCTTCCTGGAAATGGAAGAGGTCCATTTCGCGGCCGAGCTTGCGGTGGTCGCGCTTTTCGGCTTCGGCCAGAATGTGGAGGTAACGGTCCAGGTCTTCCTGTTCGGCAAAGGCGGTGCCGTAGATGCGGCTGAGCATGGCGTTGTTGCTGTCACCGCGCCAGTAGGCGCCGGCCACCTTCATCAGCTTGAAGGCCATGCCAATCTGCCCGGTGGAGGCCATATGCGGCCCACGGCAGAGGTCGAACCAGTCGCCCTGGTAATAGATCTTCAGGTCCTGACCTTCCGGGATGGCGTCGACCAGCTCAACCTTGTACTTCTCGCCCTTTGAGGCGAAGACGTCCTTGGCCTTGTCGCGCGACCAGATCTCCTTGGTGAAGGGCTTGTTGCGCTGGATGATCTCTTTCATCCGCTTTTCGATCTTCGGCAGATCGTCCGGCGTGAAGGGTTCGTCCTTGGCGAAGTCGTAGTAGAAGCCGTTCTCGATCACCGGGCCGATGGTGACCTGCGTGCCGGGCCAGAGTTCCTGCACGGCCTCGGCCATGACGTGGGCTGCATCGTGGCGGATCAGTTCCAGCGCACGCGGATCGGTGCGGGTGACGATCTCGATCTTGCCGTCAACGATGGGGTCTGAGAGGTCGCGCAAGGTGCCATCGAGCGCAATGGCGACGGCCTTCTTGGCAAGCGACTTGGAAATCGATTCGGCGACTTGCGCACCGGTCGTGCCGGCTGCGAATTCGCGGATGGAGCCATCGGGGAAAGTCAGAGATACGGAAGCGGACATTGAAGTCTCCTGATCCAGTCCCGCCAACGAATGCGGGTGGTGAAAATTGCGGGATGAGGCACCCCGCCACGAACCGGCGCTTGATAGGCCGAAAGCGCTGCTGAGTAAAGGATCTTGCTAGGCCTGGCCGATGTACCAGAAGCGTCGTGCGTCTGGCGGCAGCGTATTCAGGATCCTTTCGAAGGCAGCTTGGTCGACGTGACGGCGAATGACAACGGTGACGTCCTCCAGGGCCGTATCCGTCGAGAGATTGTGGTCATGGCGAAAGGCGCGCACTTCCTTCATCAGTGCATCGCGATCAACGAACGGCTTTACTGGTGCCTCGGTATCCCAGTCACTGACGAAAATAGCGCGCAGGACGGGTGGCAGGACATTGGCGAAAGCAATCGCCTGGTCGACGGTCAGGCGACGGCGAAAGACCTGAAGCACTGCCTGCAGCATGGTGTAGGCCTGGTGAGAGGTCTGAATCATCGATGTGGCGACAAGATCCTTCATGAAGGCATCGAAGTCGGCAGAGGCTTGCCGGTATTCCAACGGCATCGGCATGGCGCGCTGCTCCCATAAAGCGAATCGACCGTCCAACTATGCCGCGAACATCGGCCGCCGTCAGCCGCCGTGCTTGCGCCCGAAGGTCCACAGTCGCCAGGGAGCATACCATGAATGGGACGTCGCCAGGATATCGGGCACGGGGTCTGGCCCCCAGGTTCCGCCGGGGCCGCAGCGGACGACCCGGAAAAGGGTCAGCCAACCGCCGGACCAGAGACCGTGCCTCGCAATGGCTTCATAGCCATATTCGGAACACGTCGGCATATGCCGGCAGGAACTGCCTATGAGGCTCGAGAAGGTCAGTTGATATAGGCGAATGAGGGCCATGCCGATGAGGCGCCCCGGCGTCTTTCGAAACGGACCCTGCCAATTGCGCCCCCTTGCCGCGATCTTTGTCGGCTCCTGCTCGCAGCCTTGGCCACCGCACATGTCAGCTTGCCTCTGCCGGGATCACGGAACGTTCGATCTGGTCGAGACAGTCGACCACGGCATCGAAGGTCAGCATCGTCGAGGCGTGACGCGCCTTGTAGTCTCGCACCGGTTTCAGGAACCGCATGTCTTCGAACCGTCCGTCTGGCCCGTCACCGTCTTCCTTGAGCATCGCCAGCATGTCGAGCCGCGCTCTTCGCAGTTCTTCGGCCATTGCGCCGACGACATGGCGCGCCATGATGCCGGAGGACGCCTGCCCCAGCGCACAGGCCTTCACCTCATGGGCGAAATCCGTGACGACGCCGTCTTCCACCTTCAGGTAGACCTTGACCTTCGAGCCACAGAGCTTCGAGTGCTTTTCGGATACGGCATCCGCATCGGCGAGCGTGCCGATACGTCCGATATTTCCCGCAAATTCGAGAATCTTCGTGTTGTAGATGTCGTCCATGATCAATCCACACTGTTGCCCGGCGCGTATATAGGCATCAAAGGCGGCATTGCCTTCGTCCACGATGTCGCAAGCCGCTGTTTCTGTCTCGTGTCCGCCACTATATCGAAGCGAGCGAACGAGGACAAACAAGGGATGACGTCGGATCGGGACGAGGCTCCCTATTTTCACGAACGGACTTGCATTATGAGCCGCATTACGCCTTTACAATCGGCAACAGCCAAACACGCGGCCGATACCGATCGGGACCGGGAGACAAAGGGCATGGATGCCACCGTGAAGAAACTGCCGGCCGACAAGCGGCGCCCGACGCGCGAAGAGGCGGAAGCGGCCGTACGCACCCTCCTCCTGTGGGCCGGTGACGACCCGGCCCGCGAGGGGCTCCTCGATACGCCCTCGCGCGTCGCCAAAGCCTATGCCGAGCTGTTTTCCGGTTATGGGGCAGATATCGACGAGGTTCTGGGCCGGACCTTCGAGGAGGTCGGCGGCTATGACGACATCGTGCTCGTACGCGACATCTCCTTCTTCTCCCATTGCGAACACCACATGCTGCCGGTGATCGGAAAGGCGCACGTCGCCTACCTGCCGAAGGGGCGCGTGCTCGGTCTCTCCAAAATCGCGCGCGTGGTGGACGTTTTCGCCAAGCGGCTGCAGACGCAAGAGAACATGACGGCGCAGATCGCCCAGGCGATCGACGAGACCTTGCAGCCGCGTGGCGTTGCCGTCTTCATCGAAGCAGAACACATGTGCATGGCCATGCGCGGGATCCAGAAGACCGGGTCGACGACGCTGACCACAACCTTCACAGGGGCCTTCAAGGACAATGCCGCCGAACAGGCGCGTTTCATGTCCATGGTCCGCAGCCGGTAACCCCCGACCAAGACGATTTCATGCAACCCATCACGTTCGACAGCCCCTCGCCCGACAAGACCCTTCTCGAAGAGGGCCTCGCCTTTACGCCGAAATTCGATGCGCACGGCCTCGTCACCGCCGTTGTCACGGATGCGCGCGACGGCGAATTGCTGATGGTCGCGCACATGAACGCGCAGGCCATCGCACTGACCCTCGAGACAGGGATCGGCCACTATTACAGTCGCTCGCGCGGCAAGATCTGGAAGAAGGGCGAAAGCTCCGGCAACCTTCAGACAGTCAAGGAGATCCGGGTCGACTGCGACCAGGATGCCATCTGGCTGAAAGTCGAGGTCGCCGGTCATGATGCGACATGCCACACAGGGCGCCGTTCGTGCTTCTATCGGACCGCGAGCATTGAGGACGGCAAGCCGACATTGACGGTTGCAGACGACCATCGCCATTTCGACCCCGACACGATCTACGGCGCCTGAGGACCTGCATCACTCTAACGATTTCGTAAGCAGACAGTGTCCTAATGTCCTTCGGAGTGTTCAGCGAATGGGGTATGCGGAGATGCTGAACTGGAGTTTGATGGCAGGCGGTGGCGCCAATCTGGCACAGCCGAACAGGGATGGTGCGGCTCAGGGATCGGGATCATCTGTCCCTGTCACCAGCCACAACAAGGCCAAAGTCGCCCTGGCGCTCGGCGGAGGAGCCGCGCGCGGATGGGCGCATATTGGGGTTTTGCGTGCCCTCGACGAAGAGGGCATCGAAGTCGGCATGATTGCGGGCACATCGATCGGGGCCCTCGTCGGCGGATGCTATCTCGCCGGGAAGCTGGACGAACTGGAGGCCTTCGCCCGTTCGCTCACAATGCGTCGCATCGCTTCACTGCTCGATCTGACAATCGGCGGTGGCGGCCTGCTCGGCGGCATGCGCCTTACGAAACGCATGCAGGAACATCTCGAAGGGTTGACGGTCGAGCAGTTGCCGAAGCCGTTCGTGGCCGTCGCTTCGGAGTTGAACAGCGGCCATGAAGTCTGGATCGACGGCGGCAATCTGATCACCGCGCTCAGGGCATCCTATGCCCTGCCCGGGATTTTCGAACCGGTTCGCTGCAACAACAGAACACTGATCGATGGCGCATTGGTCAATCCCGTACCCGTCTCTGTGTGCCGGTCCTACGAACAGCCACTCGTGATGGCCGTTAACCTCCACTACGACGTGTTTGGGCGGTCTGCGGTGGTCAAGCACAAGGCGTCGGCTCCAGCGGATCAGGCGGTCGAGGAGCGCGCGCCGAACAAGGTCGGACTGACCGGCGTCATGGTGCAGGCCTTCAATATCATTCAGGACCGCATCTCCCGTGCACGTCTTGCCGGGGATCCGCCGGATCTAGCGCTTCACCCCCGGCTGAACGATATCGGCCTTTCCGAATTTCACCGGGCAGGCGAAGCGATCGAACGCGGCTATGACGAGGCAAAATCGCGCGTCAGCGAGATTCGCCGCATGCAGGAAGCCGTGCTTCGGTAACGCGCGGGCAGACTTCCGCCACGCCCGCGCCTGAGATGGTTTATGTCAGCCGGCGATATAGGCCTTGATATGCTCGGCCTCGGCCTCGATCTCGCGAATGCGCGACTTTACGACGTCCCCGATCGAGATGATGCCTGAGAGCTTTCCGGCGTCTTCCACCGGGACGTGACGGAAACGTCGGCTCGACATCATTTCCATTAACTCGTCCACCGTCGTTTCCTCCCGGCAGCGATAGACGTTTGCCGTCATGAAGCTCGACACGGGTTGATCGAAGGCATCGCGACCAGCGGAGCCGAGGGCACGAACGACGTCGCGCTCGGTGAAGATTCCGACGATCCTGTTTTCCACCCCAACGACAACCACGGCACCAATCTTGTTGTCGTCAAGAACGCGGGCTGCTTCGCCCAGCGTAACGCTCGGGCTGATGGTGATAACGTTACGGCCTTTTTGCTCGAGTATGCTTCTGGCTGATGCAGGCATGATTTCCTCCTCGCATTGGACGCTGTGCGTGCGCGAACCCCTCCCCCGGGTCCGCGCCCGAAAATGGTGCCTGTTAATCAAGGAGATTGCAATATGCGGATTCGGGGGCCGGCTCTCAGCCGCGGCGGCGGTCGAAAAGCCCGAAACCAAAGAAGCCCATCAGGAAGCCACCGATATGGGCGTCCCAGGCGATATTCCCCGCATCCGTTCCCATCAGGGGCAGCCCGACCGCAACCGCGACATTGCCCAAGAACCAGACCAGAACGAAGATCTGCACCGTGCGATCGGAAAGAGCTGCCGGGACCGTCAACAAAGGCGGTTCGCGGCCGGCTTTCGTCAGCCGCAGACGACCGCCGAATGCGAATCGGCAGGCTGCACCCATGAGCGCAGAGATCACACCCGAGGCCCCGACCATGACCGATGGTTCGCCCCAATTGACGATTGCATGAAGGCCAGCGGCTGCGACCGCCGTGACAATCCAAAAGACAACGAAGCGGAACTCACCGATGCGCCGGCACACCGGTGTGCCAAAGGCGGCAAGCCACAGGCTGTTGAAAGCCAGATGCTGGAAACTGCCATGGAGCAAGGAATAGGTGACCGGCGACCAGAGCCAGGCAAAGGACTGCTCGCCCAAAGGATAGACATAGCGCAGTGGCACAAAGGCAAATTCGAACGTGATCCAGTCGTTGACGGAGGCCGGAAAGACCAGTGCCTGCAACGCATAGATGCCGCAGATCAACGCGAGCGACACAAGCACGCCCATCGGCAGGTTGAAGATCGGCGGATTGTCACGCGCGACAGCCTCGTCTTGCGGTGGCACAGGCGTACCGTCCACTGTTTCGTCGAATGCTTTTGGATCGTCCGACATGGCCGGCTCCCGAGATGCTGTGCGGCCTTCCTGTTAAACGACTATCTCGGCAAGAGATAGCCCTTGTCGGCAGTCATCCGGGCGCGCCGGTAAACAGGAAAGCAAACGATATGTTAACGGCTGCCGGACTAAGGTTCCATCATAGAGGATTAGACAGATCGCTCATGATGTATTCTTCGCAGGCCAGTCACAGCAATACGGTTGCTTCGCCGGGGCAGCAGCGCGCCTTCCAACGCGTTGCGGTCAACCTGCAGGGCAGGCTGATGCTCGCCAATTATGAAGAATACGTCTGCAAAGTGATCGACATGTCTCCGGGCGACGCGCGCTTCGTGTGCGCCGGATGTCCGCGCACCAACGAACGCGTGATCGCCTATATCGATCATCTCGGTCGCCTTGAAGGCACTGTGTCGAAGATCCTGGACGACGGCTTCATCATCGAATTGACGGCGACCGCGCGCAAGCGCGAGAAGCTTGCGGCGCAGCTGACCTGGATTGCCAACAAGCACGAGCTCGGCCTGCCCGAAGATCGCCGCCACGACCGCCTTACCCCGCGTCAGGTCCTGACCGAACTGACACTTGAAGACGGCAAGACCTATCCATGCCGACTCATGGACCTTTCGCTTTCGGGCGCGGCTGTGGACATCGACATTCGCCCGCCGATCGGCACCCCCGTCCGGCTTGGCAATATGCGCGGACGCGTCGTGCGCCACTTCATGGAAGGCGTGGCCATCGAGTTCCTGTCGCTCCAGTCGCGCGAAGCCCTCACCGAATTCCTCTGAGAAATCGACCACCACAAGCTGCGTCCGGGCGCCCGTGGAAACACGCGGCGCCTTTTTCATGGCGCTCGCTGTGGAGCGTCGCTCATGACGTACCAAAGCGAAACAACTCTCAAAAAAAATTTTTGGCTGCTTCGGGTGGCCGGAAGCCATTAAGGGCGCCCACCCTCATGGAAAGAGATTGCCGCAAGCCAAGCGAACGCCAGACGGATGCGTACACGCGTCAGCACACGAAGACGATATGCGGGCACCGAAAACAATAAGCAGCTGATTTATATTCGTTATTTCGTCACATCCAAGAGCCGCTCGGTGAAACGCGTCAAATACGTCGAAAATTTTACTCGATTATTCCGAAAGTTTAATTCTTATTTTTTTCAAATATAAATCTAATAATGATCTGATTTTCCAAGTCTTATACTCAAATACGGGCGCCCATTTTCGCGGTCGCTCAAATTATATCTGTCATTACTGTCCCCGTAACCAGGAGACAAACAATGACAACAAAGAAAACTCTCGGTATTGGATTTCTGGCCACCGCGCTTGCGGGAGCCCTCAGCTGGCAGGCTCACGCCACACCAGCGAATATGGAGGTGATCGGCAAGGCGAACCCGCCGATCGGCCATTATGAATTCTGTCAGACCTATGCCGCCGAATGCGCAGGCAAGTTCAATGACACCGGTCCGCTCAACCTCACAGAGCCGCTTTGGAAGGCCATGCTTGAGGTCAACTACACCGTCAATTCCTCGATCACGCCGCTGACCGACATGGAGATCTACGGCGTCGAGGAGCGCTGGGCCTATCCGCGCACGGTTGGTGATTGCGAAGACTTCGCTCTGCTCAAGCGCAAGATGCTGATCGACCGCGGCTTCGACCCGACAGATCTTCTGCTCACCGTGGTCTTGCAGCCGAGCGGTGAAGGACATGCCGTGCTGACTGTACGGACCGATCACGGGGACTTCATCCTCGACAACATGCGCAACAAGGTGCTGCTGTGGTCGGACACGGAATACACCTACCTCAAACGCCAGTCCTCGACCGACCCCAGCCGCTGGGTGAAGCTTCAGGATGGGCGCACGAGCTATGTCGGCAGCGTGAACTCGAACTAAGGAATTTCGATTCAGAGCTTTGGCCCGGTCCGTCCCCCGCATACCCGTCCCCCGACCGGAGCCATCTGAGCCGGTCCCGTCCAACCGGGACCGGCTCTCTTTTTGCCTGACGCACCCCTTAACCTGACCTTAACCATGTTGATGGAATTCTCGACCGCATGAATTCAGGCCGCGCTGCGCGCGAACCTGACGGGAGCGCGGCATGCAGGTGGGAACGAGCAATCTCGACGAGCGAGGAGAAACGCCGATGCTGTCTGCCGGCTTCCTCCTGGCCTGCGTCATCACGATCGCGCTCCTTGCGCTCGCCTCTCTCGGCATCAACATTTATGGCCGAATGTATGGCGCGCAGCTGGCCCTTGCAGGCCACAGCGACAGCCTTGATGTCCAGGATATCGCGATCGGGCGGGACCTCGTGCACTTGACCTCGAACACGATCCGCTTTGAAGCACAACGCCGGAGCGGACCCGCCGAGCGCGTGGATCTGCAACTGCACTGGCCGTCGATGGAGGGCTACAGTCAGGCTCGACGCCTCGCCTTCGACGATTTGAGCCAGCCGCAATCCCTTCTGTTCCTGCAGATATCGCAAAGCACGATGTCTCGCGACATGTCGGGCAGGGTCGAGCCGATCTACCGGCATCTTATTACAGGACCGGCAGAGTCCGGCCCTGGCGGACTGGAGCTCCATCGGTTCAAGGCCGGGACCGGTTTCGAAGGAGAGGTTCTGCTGACGGCCAAAGCTGCGGACGGTTCGATCTACGCAGTCCGGTGCCTGATACCGACCGAGGACAAACTGGCAAGCAGCAGCGATTGCCAACGTGATATTCACGTGGGGTCCGATCTCTCGGTCCTGTACCGCTTCTCAAGCCGGCTCCTGCCCGAATGGGAGCGGATTGACGCAGCCGTCAGGGCATATGTGCAACAGCGTACAGACACAGTCTCATCGGGCGGAACGGCTAAAATGCCGCCCACCGCATCAACAAAACATTCATCATAAACCTCTTGGTAACGCACACATCCTAAAGTCGCGGCCTGATGGTCGCGACCGGGGGAGAGAGCGTCCGGTTTGAAATGAACAGTTCAAAGAGTATCGTGGTGCATAAAGTTCTGGGAAGCCTCACCTTTGCCGCTCCAATTCGCGGAGTCGTGATCGCCTTCATCGCGGTCGTTCTTGCCGCGCTTGCAACCCCGTCCGGTGCGAACGCCGCCAAATATGCTGGTGTCGTGATCGACGCCAAGACGGGCAAGGTTCTTTACAGCGAAGACGCCGACAGCCTGCGCTATCCTGCCTCGCTCACCAAGATGATGACGCTCTACCTCACCTTCGAGGCGCTCGAAGCCGGTCGCATCTCGCTGAACAGCAAGGTTCCGATTTCCAAGAATGCCGCCAAGGAGCCGCCATCAAAGCTGGGCGTCGGCGCCGGTCGCAGTGTCACCGTCGAGCAGGCAATCCTCGCCCTCGTGACCCGTTCCGCCAATGACGTTGCCACGGCGCTCGGCGAATATCTCGGTGGGTCGGAGCAGCGTTTCGCGCAGATGATGACGGCCAAGGCGCGCAGCCTCGGCATGACGAAGACGACCTATCGCAACGCGCATGGTCTTCCGAATACAGCGCAGATGACCACGGCGCGCGACCAAGCACGCCTCGGCATCGCTCTGCGCCAGCACTTCCCGCAGTATTACGGCTACTTCTCGACCCGCAGCTTCAACTTCGGCAAGCAGACGATCGGCAACCACAATCGATTGCTCGGCGCCGTCCGTGGTGTGGACGGCATCAAGACCGGCTATACCGGTGCTGCAGGCTACAATCTCGCCACCTCCGCTCAGGCTGATGGCCGCTCCATCGTCGCCGTCATCCTCGGTGCATCGTCGGGCGCACGCCGCAATGCACAGATGACAGCACTGGTGAAGCGCTACCTTCCCCAGGCGTCGGCTGGACGGTCCTCGGGCGATCTCGTCGCCAAGGTCGAAACGCCGGTAGCTGTCGCTCCGGCGGAAGCCGTCGCCACGCTCGACGGCGGTCATCCGAACCTGCCGCAGACCGGCCCAATGCCGGATCCGCGTTATGCCGGTGTCACCCAGGCTTCGGCATATGTCTCGTCGTCTGCCGGCAATGCGGCGACGGCTGCGCTCGATGCAGTTCGTCCCGTCGCGCCTGCTGCAACGACGAACAGCGTGCCCGTACCCCAGCCGGCACCCGCCTACATGCCGAACAGCGGTGCCATGGTGGCGCCAGCGGAAGCCACGCAATCCGTCGCCGCCGCCTCCGCCACGCCGCCGGATGTCGACACGGTGACCACGGCATCCACAAAGCCTGTTTCCGGCTGGATCATTCAGATCGGGACCTCGCCCGACAAGGCGCTGGCCATGGATCTTCTGCGCAATGCGCAAGAGAAGGGCGGAAAGGTATTGCGTTCCGCCACCCCCTTCACGGTCGCTTACAATGCTGGAGCTCAGGAGATCTATCGGGCGCGGTTCGGCGGCTTCGACGAGCAGAAGGACGCGGTCAACGCCTGTAAGCAGTTGAAACGAAAAGGTATCGGTTGCTGGGCTGCGGCCCAGTAAGCGAAGCAGCGAAACCTCGATTTGTATTTGTGTACGAGGAATAAGACGATGGCTTCGAAAGATTTTCGGATCGGCAAGGTCGACGACCAGGACAACGGCGGTGTTTTGCCGGCGTCCCATGTCCTGCACCCGTTGCATGAGGCAGCCTTTCGGCTTGCCGAGATTGGCGGCCGCGAGAAGCGCTCGAAGACAAAGGACCTGATCGGTCTTCTCCTCTCGCATGGCGCTCGTGCCTGGCGCTATTCTCAGCCGGAAGCCAACATCCATCTTCATGTCGGGGCGCAAGCCGGGCGCTATCCGGTCATCCTTCGTCTTCGCTGACATCGGGGGCGGACATGGCCCTCTACGCGCTCGCAGGAAAGAGCCCGCAAGTGCCGCCGGAGTCCCGGTTCTGGGTCGCTCCCGGCGCCCAGGTGATCGGCGACGTGCGGATCGCCGACGATGTCGGTATCTGGTTTAACGCCGTCCTTCGGGGCGACAATGATCCGATCACAATCGGCGCTCGAACCAATATCCAGGACGGTGTGATGATCCACACGGATCTCGGCTTCCCCACCCGCATCGGCGCAGGTTGCACCATCGGGCACCACGCCATCATCCATGGGTGCACCATCGGTGACAATTCACTGATTGGCATGGGCGCGACAATCCTGAACGGTGCCGTCATCGGCAACAACTGCCTTGTCGGTGCCAATGCGCTGGTGAGCGAAGGAAAGGTCTTCCCGGACAATTCGCTGATCGTCGGACAGCCGGCGCGGGTTGTCCGGGCGATTGACGAGGAAGGCGCTGCGCGGCTCAGGCTCTCCGCTGATAACTACGTCGCAAACTGGCAGCGATTTGCGCGGGAGCTTCAGGCAATCTGATGCTCAGGCCGCACAGGCTGAGCACAGACCTCGGATTTCGATCGTGGTCTTTTCCGCCTTGAAGCCGGATTTGCGCGTAATGTCGTCCAGGTGATGATCGACATCGTGATCATGAAATTCCGCGACCTGGCTGCATTTGCTGCAGATCATGAAGGCGACCGTGCCGTGACTGCTGCAGCCCTCATGCGGATGGGCGCAGGCAACGAAGGCATTCAGGCTCTCCAGACGGTGAACCATGCCGAATTCGACGAGTTTATCGAGCGCGCGATAGACCTGGAGCGGGGCCCGGAACCCCTGATCGCGAAGACGATCGAGCAGGGTGTAAGCGGACAGCGGGCCATCGGCCTCGACGAGGCTGTCAAATACAAGCGACTGATTTCGCGTTAGATCGGTCTTAGACATCTTCGACATAAGGTCAGCCTCGCGTGCGATCGTCAGCTGTCGTCAGCCGCGGGCGCGGCAACAGACTGATCAGGAAGAGCAAAAGGGCCGCCACGACGATCGAGGGACCGGATGGCGTGTCATAGGTGAGCGAGCCGAACAGACCGATGATCACGGCGACTGCACCGAGCAGCGATGCGATAACGGCCATGGCCTCGGGCGAGACCGCGAAACGGCGCGCGGCCGCTGCCGGAATGATCAGGAGGGACGTGATCAACATGATGCCGACGATCTTCATGGCGATCGCGATCACCAGGGCCATGAGCAGCATGAACACGATACGTGCGCGCTCCGGGTTCATGCCTTCGGCTTCCGCCAGTTCCGCATTGACGGTCCCGGCCAGCAGCGGGCGCCAGAGATAGGCGATCAAGGCCACCACCACGGCACCTCCGCCCCAGACGATTACGACGTCCGTGGGCGTGACGGCGAGGATATCGCCGAACAGAAATGCGATCAGGTCGAAACGGACCCAGGACATGAAGGCCACCATCACAAGGCCGATGGCGAGCGTGGCATGGCTGAGGATGCCCAGCAGCGCATCGGCGGAGAGCCCCTGGCGTTTCTGCAGCACGATCAGGATCAGCGATACAAGCGCTGCGACGACAAAGACGCTCAGCATCAGGTTGAGCGAGAAGAACAAGGACAGTGCCACACCGAGCAGGGCCGAATGTGCCATGGTGTCGCCGAAATAGGCCATGCGACGCCAGATGACGAAGCAGCCAAGCGGCCCGGTCGTGAGTGCGAGACCGATGCCGGCCAACATGGCGCGCAGGAAGAAGTCATCAAGCATGGCGATGCTCCTTCGGCCCATCGCCGCCGCTCACCACGTCATGAACGTGATCGTGGTGATGTTCGTGGTCATGGCCATGGGCATGATCGTGATCCTTGTGCTCATGGCCATGGTCCCCGTGACCGCCAGCGTCGCTGCCCTTTGCGGTGTGATGGTGTCCGTCTTCCGGATGGCAATGGTCCGTGATGCTGCCGTCACCATGCAGAACACGGCCATCGGGCAGATGCGTGTGATCGTGGTCGTGGCTATAGACGGCGAGCGTCCTGCTTGCCTTGTCGCCGAAAAGGCGCATGTACTCCGGACTGCTGCTGACCGCGGCCGGGGTGCCGCGACAACAGACATGGCCGTTGAGGCAGATGACCGTATCGGTTTCGGCCATGACGATATGCAGGTCATGGGAGATCAAGAGGATACCGCATCCCGTGGCATTCCGGATCGAGGTGATCAGATCATAAAGGGCAATTTCACCGGAGAAATCGACCCCTTGGACCGGTTCGTCTAGGACGAGAATGTCAGGTTTGCGGGCCATGGCGCGGGCGAGCAGGGCGCGCTGGAATTCTCCGCCGGAGAGATGCTGCACCTCGGCGCCGGCAAGATGGCGGATGCCGACGGCATCGAGCGCATGATCGATGTCGTCCGCGGAGAGCGGCGCTGTCAGCGTCATCAGGCGCCGGACAGTGAGCGGCATTGTCCAATCAATGGCAAGACGCTGGGGCACGTAACCGATGCGCAGCCCTGCCCTACGGTCCACGCGACCCTCATCGGCCCGCAGGATACCAGTCGCGAGCTTCGCGCTTGTGGACTTTCCGGAACCGTTCGGGCCGATCAGCGTGACGATTTCACCCGGGCGCACCGTGAAATCAACGCCACGGACAAGCCAGCGTCCGTTGCGATAGACCCCTGCGCCCGCCAGCGATACCAATGGCTGCGGGTCCCGTGTTTTCAAACCTGTCATGCATGTCTCGGAAAATTCATGTTGCGGACAGCTATGCCACACGTTATAGCGTTACGCAACGAATGTAATAGTATTACATTACCGCTGCAAAGGACATCTCCATGCTACACGCCCGTCTCGGATTGGCCACATCTGCCGCCGCTCTGCTGATTTCGCCGGCCATAGCGCTTGCAGAACCGCAGGTGGTCGTCTCCATCAAGCCAATCCACTCGCTCGTTGCCTCGATCATGAAAGGGGTCGGAGACCCAACTCTGATCGTGGAAGGCGCGGCGTCGCCGCATACCTATACGCTGAAGCCTTCCAATGCGCGTGCGCTCGAAAATGCGGACGTCGTGTTCTGGCTTGGACCGGGCCTCGAAGCATTCCTCGAAAAGCCGCTCGACGCGCTGGCAGGAAAGGCTGAGGTGGTGGAGCTCGAGGATGTACCCGGTCTGGTGAAACTGCCTTTCCGCGAGGGTGGCGCTTTCGAAGCGCATGACCATGATGCCCACGGAGACGGGGACCATGCCGCAGGCGAGCATCACGAACACGAGGAAGAAGGCCACGATCAGCATGGCGAAGAGGCCCATGACCATGATGCCGCTGGCGAGGGAGACCATGAGCATGAGCATGAGCACGGCGGCACCGATATGCATCTGTGGCTCGATCCGACAAATGCCAAAGCAATGGCATCCGCCATCGCTGCGTCGCTGATCAAGGTCGACCCCGCCAACAAGGCGGCCTACGCGGCAAATGCGACAGCCCTCAATGCCGAAATCGATGCGCTCGACAAGGAGATTGCGGCAACTGTTGCCCCGGTTGCCGACAAGCCATTCGTCGTTTTCCACGACGCCTATCAGTATTTTGAGAAGCGTTACAACATTCGGGTCGCCGGCTCCGTCACCGTTAGCCCCGAAAGCATGCCCGGCGCCGAACGCCTGTCCCAGATTCATGCGAAAATTTCGGAACTGGGCACCGCCTGCGTGTTCGCCGAGCCGCAATTCGAGCCGAAGCTCATCAATGTGGTCACCGGAGGTACACAGGCCCGATCCGGTACACTGGATCCCGAGGGTGGTGCGCTCACGGAAGGTCCGGCCCTTTATGGCCAGCTGATGCGCAACCTGTCGACCTCGATCGCCAACTGCCTGTCGCACTAATCGACACATTCCAACCCGGAAGGCGAGACTTTGGCCTCGCCTTTTTTTCGTTTCCCCTTAGGTAATGTTATTACATTAAAAGGAGCATCCATGGAGAAGCTTCCCGTCACTGTCCTGTCCGGCTTTCTTGGCGCCGGGAAAACCACCCTGCTCAACCATGTGCTCGCCAACCGGCAGGGCCTGCGGGTTGCCGTGATCGTCAACGACATGAGCGAGGTGAATATCGATGCGGCTCTGGTTCGCGGTGGAGAGGCCGCGCTTTCCAGAACCCAGGAAAAATTGGTGGAGATGAGCAATGGATGCATCTGTTGCACGCTGCGCGACGACCTCCTGGAAGAAGTGCGGCAGCTCGCGGAACAAGGCCGTTTCGATTATCTGCTGATCGAAGCCACGGGTATCGCCGAACCACTGCCGATCGCCACGACCTTCGATTTTCGCGACGAGAACGGGCGCAGCCTCTCCGACATTGCCCGGCTCGACACGATGGTGACGGTCGTCGATGCGACGAACCTGCTGCGCGACTACGCCTCCAGCGATTTTCTCGCAGACCGGGGCGAGACGGCCGGCGACAACGACAACCGGACGCTCGTCGATCTTCTCGTCGAGCAAATCGAGTTCGCCGATGTCATCATTCTCAACAAGGTGGGTGCCGCAAGTCCGGATCAACTGGATGCCGCTCGCAAGATCATCGGGGGGCTGAACGCCGGTGCCCGTGTCATCGAGACCGAATTCGCCCGGGTAGACCCCCGCGATATCCTGGGAACCGGCCTCTTCGACCTCGCCAAGGCGGAGACCCATCCTCGCTGGTTTCAGGAGTTGCATGGCTTCCGGGATCATGTCCCGGAGACGGAGGAATATGGCATCCGGTCGTTCGTCTACCGTGCCCGCGCCCCCTTCGACCCGACACGACTGCGTGCCTTTCTCGACCGCTCTTGGCCGGGCGTCATCCGGGCGAAAGGTTTCTTCTGGCTGGCCACGCGGCCGCATCACGTCGGCGAACTCAGTCAGGCCGGCGCCATGGTCCGCACGACACGCATGGGCCAGTGGTGGGCTTCGGTGCCCCGATCACGTTGGCCCGACGATCCTGGATTCTTGAATGCGATGGCGCCGTATCTCGATCCAGAATGGGGCGACCGGCGTCAGGAAATCGTCTTTATCGGCGCCGATCCGATGGACCAGCAGCAGATCATGGCGGATCTGGATGCGTGCCTCGTGCCCGCGACCGGCTTCACGCCATCGGCTTGGGAAGGCCTGCCCGACCCCTTCGTTCGTTGGGCATAAGGCTCAGAGCCGTCCGCGCTGACGCAGGAGAGAGAGTACCAGCTCTGCGCCGGCCTCGCCCGCTGGCAAAGCCGTCTGCAGTCTGCTCCAGACATCATCGTAGCCCGCGAGCATGGCTTGCCGCTGCGGGGTCCCCGTGGAAAGGCGTTCGGCCCAACGCACCAGGCTGGCCGGACGCAGCACATCGTTGAAATATTCCGGCACAACCGCATAGTCGGCGATCAGGTTGGGAAGCGCCCCGGTCCAGACCTTGATGCGGTTGGCCAACATGCGGATGATCCAGTCGCCCTTGTATGTAGACACCACGGGAACATAGGCCAGCGCCAATTCCAGGATCACGGTGCCGGATGCGGCAATCGCCGCATCTGCCTCTTCGAAAGCCTGCCATTTGGCCTGATCTCCGATCAGGACCTCCGGCCGGATCGGCCAAGCGGCGGTAATTTCGCGCACACGCGCCTCCTGGCGCGGGACCGTCGGCAAAAGAAAACGGGTTTCGCCGTTGCGGCTGACGAATTCTTCCATCGCCGCGCCGAAGACTGGCAGCAACTGGGTGATCTCAGCACCGCGGGATCCTGGGAGCAGAAGGATCGTGCGGCGCTCGCCCGTCGCCTTGGGCGAACGGCCTCTTCGGGCCAAGCGAACACGCTGAACCTCGGGGTGGCTTGCAAGGCGATGGCCGATGAAATGTGTCTTGGGACCGCCCAGGCGCTGCATCACGTCGGGTTCGAAGGGCAGCACAGCCAGCACTTCATCGACATATGGCAGCATAGCCTTGGCGCGGTACTCCTTCCACGCCCAGACGCTCGGGCAGACATAGTTGACGACCGGCAGATCCGGCAGGCGCTTGCGTACCTTCCGGGCGACCCGGTGGGTGAAATCAGGGCTGTCGACAATCAAAAGCAGATCCGGCTTTGCCGCGATGATGGCCTCTGATGTCACCGAGATCAGCCGGATCAGGCGCGGCAATTTCGACAGCACCTGGGTGATGCCCATGATCGAGAGTTCGGAAAAATCGAAGAGAGAGCGCAGCCCCTGCCCCTGCAGCGCCTCACCGCCGACGCCAACGAGCTCTATCGGACGGGAGTGTCGTTGCTTCAAAGCTGCAACCAGGTCGGCGCCGAGCAGGTCACCGGACACTTCACCGGCAATCACGGCGATCTTCAGCGGTTTTTCGCTCATCGAGACTCGTCCTTTCCCGTTCGCTCAATGCCCGTGACAAAGAGCCCGGCGGCGTCAGCGGCGGCGATCATCGCCTCACGCTCGACAACGAGTGCCCGACCGGCCTCGACGGCGATGCCGGCGAGCCCCGCAGCCTTGGCATTCTCCACGGTCGAGACACCGATGGTGGGCAGGTCGGCACGCAGGTCCTGTTGCGGCTTGCAGAGCTTGACGATGACGCCCTTGCGACGCCTTGAGATGCGTCCCTCTGCGCGCAAACCCGCGACTCGAGCCAGCATGGCATCCGTACCTTCGACCCCTTCGAGCGCCACAATCCGCCCACCCACGCTGACGGCGCCCTGCCCCACGTCGAGACGACCCAGGGTTTCAGCCGCATCTGCCGCGCGATCAATATCCTGGATGTCTTCGCGCGACGGCATCACCTTGCCGAGCGGACCGACCGTTGCCAGGAGACCGGGCAGGATTTCGTGCGCACCCACGACCTGGCAGCCCTGAGCTTCGATCAGCGAGATCACCATGCGAAGAACTGCATCATCGCCGCCCGCCAACAAGGTCTTCAACGCCATGGGCAGTTTGAGGACGGACCGCAGGTTTACATGGATCTCGCCGAAGGACGGGCGCTTCCGGACAGCACCGGACATCACGACGCGACCGATGCGGTGCTTGTCGAACAAGGCAGACAGCCCCGCCATGTCGCCGACGCCGATGACCGCTGTCTCGTAACCCTGCCAATCCGCATCGGCTTCGTTCTTTAGCCGCAGGATGAACGGATCCTCACCCGCCGCTCGAGCGGCTTGCGCCAGAAACAGCGGCAGCTTTCCGCTGCCGGCAATGATCGCCAGCCGAGCTTTCGATGCCAGGCTTTCGGTTGCGCTGGCGGATGTCATGGCGTCAATTCTTGCCGCGATGGGGCGAAGATAGCGCCCGGTCGCTGTCAGCCGCGATGAAATCGAGGATCTCGATGACCTGGGGGCAATCCAGATGCTCGTCGCGAATGGCCGCCGCATTGGCCCTGGCGGAGCCCTCGCCTTCAAAGATCTGTTTGAAGGCGCGGCGCACCTGATGGATGACCGAACGCTCGATACCGGCTCGGGTCATGCCGACGACATTCAAGCCGCCGAGGATGCCGGGATTGCCGTTCAGCATCCCATAGGGGATCACATCGTAGCTGACCGCGGAGAGGCCCCCAATGAACGCATTGCGGCCGATCCGGGTGAACTGATGCACGGCGCAGCCGCCGCTCAGGATCACATGGTCGCCGACCTGCACATGGCCGGCCAGCATGACATTGTTGGACAGGATGATATTGCTGCCGAGGATGCAGTCATGAGCGACATGCGAATTGGCGAGGAAAAGGCAATTGTCGCCGACGCGGGTGATCCCGCCGCCGCCGACCGTGCCGCAATTCATCGTGACGCCTTCACGCATCGTGCAGTTCGCCCCGACGATGAGGCGCGAGTCCTCGCCGGCTTCGTGCAGGCTTTGCGATACGCCGCCGATCACGGCCATAGGGAAGATGCGGCTGTTGGCACCGATTTCAGTCAGGCCGGTGACGACTGCATTCGAGAGGAGCTCGACGCCATCCTTCAGAGTGACGCGGGGGCCGACGTGGCAGAACGGACCAATGCGCACGTTCTCACCGATGACGGCGCCGGGTTCGACGACCGCCATGGGATGGATCACGGCAGTGGCGGCAATCGTGCTCATTTCGCGTCCTTGCGCATGATCATGGCGCCAATATCCGCTTCTGCCGCCAATTGGCCATCGACCTTGGCGTCGCAGTGGAACTTCCAGATATTGCCACGCTGCTTCTGCTTGACGACATGAAACTCAACCCGATCGCCAGGAACGACAGGCTTGCGGAAGCGGGCATTGTCGATGGTCATGAAGTAGACGAGGTTGCCAGCTTCACCCTGCTTGCGGGCACAGATGGCGCCAGCCGTCTGGGCCATGCCCTCGACGAGCAAAACGCCCGGCATGATCGGCGCATCCGGAAAATGGCCGGTGAAATGTGGCTCGTTTGCTGTGACGTTCTTTATGCCGATGGCAGATTCGTCGCCGTCGATCTCGATGATCTTATCGACGAGCAGGAAGGGGTAGCGATGCGGCAAGAGCTTCATGATCTCGAGGATATCGGCTGATCCGAGTTCGCTCTTCGGGGCGGCGTCAGTCATTGCTGGCTCCTTTGTCCTTCGCGCGGCTGTCATAGCGGCTCAATGTCTCGGCCACTTCGCGCAGATAATCCTTCAGCGGGCGGGCCGGGACACCGCCATATTTTTCACCCGGAGGAACATCGGCCAGAACGCCGCTCATGGCGGCAATCTGGACGCCGTCACCAATCTTGATGTGGCCGTTGATCCCGGCGGCACCCCCGATCATGACGCCATCACCGATCACGGTGCTGCCGGCAATGCCAACCTGGCTGACAATGCCACAATGGCGCCCGATGCGCACGTTGTGGCCGACCTGAACCAGATTGTCGATCTTAGTCCCCTCACCGATCACCGTATCGTCCATGGTGCCGCGATCGATCGTCGTATTGGCGCCGATCTCGACATGATCCTGAATGATGACCCGGCCGACCTGCACGATCTTGAGCATGCCGCGCGGACCAGGCGCATAACCGAACCCGTCCTGTCCGATCCGGGCGCCGTTGTGAATGATCACATTGTTGCCGACAAGCGCGACCTGCACCGTGGCCCCGGCAGCGATTGTGCAATCGCGACCGATCCGAACGCCCGGACCGATCACGGCTCCGGGCCCGATCCGTGTTCCGCTGCCGATTTCAGCATGTGCACCGATCACCGCCATCGCCTCGACCTCCACACTGTCTTCCAAGCGAGCCGTCGGGTCGACATGGGCGGCAGGAGAAATCTGCGCGGGTTCACTGGTCATCCGGACTGGGCGAAGGCCCTCCGGATGCAACAGCGCTCCAGCAAGGGCAAAGGCCGTCTGCGCGCTTTTCGCCAAGAGGACCGGGATATGGGCCGGTATGAGCGAAACGAGCGCTTTTTCACAAAAGATCGCCGATGCATTGCAGGTGAGAAGATCGTCGCGATTGCGACGGGACAGGATATAGCAGACATCACCAGCCTTGGCTCGGGCGACGGGCGAGACCGATCGTACGATCGTCTCGCCCTGTGCTGCGTCCGTCAATTCCGCCCCCGTGTGCGCTGCGAGCGCAGCCAGGGTCACCCCCGAATGGGGCGGAAAGAAATGATTATGCTCCATCAGCAAACGCTCCAGAACGTCAACCTATCTGCAGTTCTGGACCGCTCGTCTTAGAACTGGTTCGCCATGCTGAACCGGAATTCCTGCGTGTCGTCGAAGTCTTCCTTCGCGACCGGAACCGCATAGTCGAAGCGCAGCGCACCGAAGGGCGAGTTCCACAGGATGCCGGCGCCGACCGAGGCACGGATCGACATGCTGGTGCCGACGGCGGAGCCATCATTGGCCAGATCACTGCCGAACAGCGTGCCGGCGTCTGCGAAGACTGCACCGCGGAAGCCCAGATCCTGCGGAACCGCAGGCAGCGGGAACGTCGCTTCAGCCGAAGCGGTGAAATAGGTCGTGCCCCCGATGGAATCCGGCGACCCACCGCCCGTTGGCGACTGGCGCGGACCGATCCCGCTGTTGGCGAAACCGCGGATTTCCTTGCCACCGATCTTGAACTGGTCGAACACGTTCAGGTTGTCGCCGAGCGCAACAACATGACCTGCCGAGCCGGCGAGCGAGCCGACAATGTCAAGCTCGTCAGACAGCGTGTAGAACATGCGGGCGCGGGCATAAGCCTTGTAATATTCCGAATCGCCGCCGATACCTGCGTATTCATGCGTGAAGCTGGCATAAATGCCCTCATGCGGGTTCTGGCGATCGTCCACCGTGTTGTAGACGATGGAATGACCGAGGATCGACTGCGACCAGGTGCTGCCAGTAATCGCATCAATGTAAGGCTGAGCAACCGTATCGTCGCCACCGCCTGCCGCACCGTTGGCGCCGAACGCACCATCGTTGATGTAATCGATCTGCTTGTAGGTGTACCGCAGCGTCGTGGCCAGATCTTCCGTGATCGGCGCCGTCACGCGGACGGTCGCACCCTGCTCCTCGTAGTCGTATTCCGAATTGCCACTCGTCGAGCTCTTGAAGATATCGAAGCCCGCGGCAAGACGGTAACCGAGGAAATAAGGCTCGGTGAAGGAGAAGTTGTAGGTCTGCGTGTCGTCGAAACCACCACCGGCGGCAACGCGGATGAACTGACCGCGGCCGAGGAAGTTCTTTTCTTCAACAGAGGCTTCCAGAACAATACCGCCATCATCGACGGAGTAGCCGGCACCGATACCGAACGAACCCGTCGGCTGATCCTGCACATCGACGACAACCACGACACGGTCCGGCGAGCTGCCGGGCTGCGTGGAGATGTTTACGGCCGAGAAGAAGCCGAGCGCCTCAAGGCGACGCTTGGCGCGCGAAATGGTTTCCTGGTTGAAGGCATCGCCTTCGGAGATATCGAACTCGCGACGGATGACATAGTCACGCGTGCGGGTGTTGCCGCGCACTTCGATACGCTCGACATAGGCGCGTTCGCCCTGGTCGACGAGATAGGTCACGCCAATCGTGTTGGTTTCGAAATTGCGGTCACCGCGCGGCACGACGCGCGCAAAGGGATAGCCTGCCGACGAAACGCGACGAGAAATGGCTTCCATGGACTTCTGAACGTCGCGGGCGCTGTAGGTATTGCCTTCGCGCGTCTCCAGCAGACCCTGCAGCTGGGCAGCATCCACGCCATCCACCGTCGATTCGACGGTGACGGCGCCGAACTTGTAGCGCTGACCTTCATCGACCGTGATGTTGATCGTGTACTCGTTGCCAGCCTCGTTCAGGACGGCTTCCGACGAAATGACGCGGAAGTCGGCATAACCGTGGTTGTAGTAGAACTGACGGAGCGACTCTTCGTCTGCACGCAGCTTGTCTTCGTTGTAGACATCCTTGCGGGTCAGGAAGGACAGCATGCCCGATTCCTTCGTCTGCAGCACGGATGCGAGACGGCCGTCGGAATAGGCGTTGTTGCCGCTGAAATTGATGGCGCTGATCTTGGTGCGCTCACCTTCGTTGATCACGAAAGCAAGGTTGACGCGACCTTCGGCAACCGGAACGACCTGGGTCGTCACTTCGACATCGCTGCGGCCGATTGCAGAATAGGCTTCTTTGATGCGCTGGATGTCGGCGCTGATCAGGCTGTCGCTGTACGGACCCTGCGGCTGGGTCTGCACGATGCCGGTCAGCTTGTCGTCCTTGATCTTGCGGTTGCCGTTGAAGACAACCTGATTGATCAACTGGTTCTCGGCGACCGTCACGACCAGCGTGCCGCCGGATACGGAGATCTGAACATCCGAGAAGAAGCCGGTCGCGTAGAGACGCTTCACGGATTCGTCGATATCGGCATTGGAGAAACTCTTGCCGGGCTGGATCGAAAGGTTGGAACGGACCGCTTCCGCCCCCACACGCTGGGCACCGCGTACATCAATCCGCTGGATGACAGCAGCCTGAGCCGCAACAGCCGAAGCGATCACAGCAACACTTGCGCCCGTAGACACGATACCAGCAGACAGCGCGACCGCCGACACTGCGTTCAAAAATCTTGAACCAGCCTTCATGTGTGTACTTTACCTTCTTCAATTGCCCCGCAGTCGTAACCCCCGACTCCGGCCCGTTTGTGGTTTTAGCGGGTTTTACCCTACAAGCAAGACTGCGCGTTAATTTCTGTTTACTTCATTTGAATCCGTGACCCAATCGCCACTATCAATTTGAAACATCGTAAACAAATCCTTCCGCCGCATGCAAGGCCGACGCTCAGCCTATCAACCGGCTGATGTCGTTCCAGGTGGCAAACACCATCAGGGATAGGATCATCGCGAGACCGATACGGAACGCAACCTCCTGCGCCCCCTGACCCATCGGCCTCCCGCGCACTGCTTCAATCGCGTAGAGAACGAGATGGCCGCCGTCAAGGACCGGAACTGGCATCAAATTCAAAAGCCCCAGCGAAACCGAAAGAACCGCTGCCAAATTTAACAGAGCGATAATGCCGAGCGTCGCCATTTCACCCGAGGCCTGGACAACACGTACCGGACCACCGAGCTGGTCTGCGTTCATGCGGCCGGCGATCATGTTGCCGATATAGTCGAATGTGCCGGTGACGATATGCCCGGTCTGGCGAACACCTTCCCAAACGGCCTGCAACGGTGAGAGCGCGACAATGCGGAAGTTCCCCGCCTTCTGATCGGTGATGATGCCGATCTGTCCAACTTCCATTGAGTTGCCAAACCGGTCCGTCGTCACAGCGCGCTTGGGAACGACGGGAAAATCCATCTCCTGGCCGGCACGACGTACGGTAACGGTGACAGGGACTTCCGGCCGCATGGTGATGTATCGAACGACATCGTCGAAGGTCTCGATGCTCCGGCCGTCGAGTGCGATCAGCACATCGCCACGCTCGATCCCAGCAGCCTCCGCTGCACTGCCCTGTTTCAAGTCAGCGACAACAGGATCCGAAACCGGCTTGCCCATTGTACCGAACATGACGGCGAAGATGACGATGGCGAGGAGAAAGTTGGCGATCGGACCTGCGGCAACAGTCACCGCGCGCTTCCACAATTTGGCGCCGTTCAAGGTCTGCGCCTTTTCCGCCTCGCTCAGCTCCTCAATGGCGCTTCCGTCCGGCATGCTGGCCGCATCGGCATCGCCAAAGAAACGTACATAGCCACCGAGCGGGATAGCCGAGACTTTCCAGCGGGTTCCGTGCCGATCGGTGAAGCCGACGAGTTCGGGACCGAAGCCGACGGAGAAGGCAAGCACCCGAATTCCGGACAATCTGCCAGCGAGATAGTGGCCCATCTCATGGATAAAGACGAGCAGCGACAGGATGAGGATATAGGGCAGAATATACCCGCCGAGAAAGCCGAGGACTGCGCTCATGTGATCCGTCTTTCCTATCAATCTATCGCCGCGGCATGGCTGCGTCGCCTGGCCCTCCCGATCACAGACCGAAGAGGAAGGCCCCCATCGATACCACGGACTGGCTTGCGCCCGCAGAAAAACCTATCGCCATGAAGAATGCCGCAAAACAGGCGAATACAAGGCCGTCAACCCGATCCATGACGCCGCCATGCCCCGGAATGAGGTTGCTTGAATCCTTCACGCCGAAACGACGCTTGATGAAGGATTCGAAAAGGTCACCGATCTGGCTTGATATCGACAGCGCAAGCGCCACAGCGACCGTCCAGAGGCCGACATCCTGAAAATGCGCCATGACGACCAGATAGCCGCCAACGACACCGGCAACCGTACCGCCAACAGCACCGGACCAGGTCTTACCGGGCGAAATGCGGGGCGCAAGTTTCGGCCCGCCGATCGCGCGGCCGACGAAATAGGCAAGAATATCGGTTGCCCAGACGATGACGAAAACGAACAGCATGGCGATCAAGCCGAGCGAATCGTCACCGCGAATGGCGGCGAGCGAAATCGCACTGAGGCCCGCATAAAAGAGCCCGCCCGGATGCCACCAGCTCACCCGGCGCAACAGCGCGGGAATGGCCGCCGTAATCGAAAGGCCGGCGAAGAGCGGGACGGTGAAATCGGCCGAACCGAAGAGCATGTTGAGGCTGACAAGCCCCATGGAGAGCCAGCCAAAGGAATTCGACCGCAAGCTCGTCTCAGCGAGCCGTGTCATTCTGGACCACTCGTAGTAGACCAACAGGCCTATGCCGGCGGCCAGCAGCCGAAAGGCAATGCCCCCAGCCCAGGTTGCTGCCAGCACGACGATCACCATGACGATCGCCGAATAGATCCGCAGTTGCAGCTCGCGCGAGATCGACAGCGTCATGAGCCGACCGCCACGACTTTCGAGGACAGCCCGCCGAAACGGCGGTCGCGGGCGGCATAGCGCTCCAGCACCGCGTCAAAAACAGCGGGGGTGAAATCCGGCCAGAAGTCAGGCACGAACATCAGCTCGGCATAGGCCGACTGCCACAGCAGGAAGTTGGACAGACGCTCCTCGCCGCTCGTGCGGATGACCAAATCGGGATCCGGAATACCCGCCGTGTCGAGGCTGTCGTTGAGCTTCTGTGCATCGATCTGGCGCGGATCGAGACGGCCTGCCGCGACCTCCAGGGCAAGACGGGCCGCAGCACGGGCGATTTCGTCACGGGAGCCGTAGTTGAAGGCGATGACAAGGGTCATGCCGGCATTTTCCGCCGTCCGCTCCTCGGCTTCAACGAGCAGCGAACGGATGTCCTCCCGAAGATTGACCCTGTCGCCGATGATGCGGATGCGCACAGCCGCCTGGTGCAAATCGGCGAGATCTCGGCGGATGAAGGCTTTCAACAAGCCGAAGAGTTCGTTGACTTCGGCTTCCGGGCGACGCCAGTTCTCCGAAGAGAAGGCGAAGAGCGTGAGGAAGGCGACGCCGGCTTCGCGGGCCGCCTTCACGGTCTCGCGGACCGTCTCGACGCCCTTGCGGTGGCCGAAGGTCCGCGGCAGTCCCCGTGCATTCGCCCAGCGACCGTTTCCGTCCATGATAATCGCAACATGCTGCGGTACGATGCGCTGTGGTGCTCTCGACATGGGCTCCGGTCCGGGCGGCAAGGGAAAAGGTCTAAACGAACGACTCTCGCTTAAACCTGCATGATTTCCTTTTCCTTGTCGGCGAGCAAGCGATCGACGTCGACAATCGTGTCATCCGTCATCTTTTGAACCTTATCCGACAGGGAACGGCTGTCATCCTGGCTGATGGAGCCATCCTTTTCGCCCTTTTTAAGGCTGTCCATGCCGTCGCGGCGTACGTGCCGAATCGCCACTTTCGCCTTTTCCGCATATTCATGGGCGATCTTGACCAGCGACTTGCGGCGCTCCTCGTTGAGTTCCGGAAGCGGGATACGCAGGTTCTGACCGTCCATGATCGGGTTCAGGCCGAGATTGGCTTCGCGGATCGCCCGGTCGACGGCATTCACCATCGACTTGTCCCAGATCGAAACACCGAGCATGCGGGGTTCTGGAACCGTGACGTTAGCCACCTGGTTCAGCGGCACGCGCGACCCGTAAGCCTCGACCATGACCGGGTCCAGAATATTGGCCGAGGCGCGGCCGGTGCGCAGCGACGCGATGTCGTTCTTGAAAGCATTGATCGCGCCGTCCATGCGGCGCTTGATGTCGTTGAGATCAACCCCTGCGGTCATCATGGTTCTCCCATTGCTGGTTCAGCCGGCAGCCCTCCAAGGGCGCCCATGGTTGTTGGTTCAGTTGTCGGTGACGATGGTCATGCGACCGGCGCCAGAGAGGATTTCCCCGAAACCACCTTTCTCGTGGATCGAGAAGACGATGATTGGAATGTGGTTTTCGCGGGCGAGCGCGACGGCAGCGACATCCATCACGGCGAGGCCCTTCTGAAGAACCTCATCGTGGGTCAGCCTGTCAAAGCGGGTCGCGGTCGGATCCTTTTTGGGATCCGCGGAATAGATGCCGTCGACCTGTGTGCCCTTGAAGATCGCCTGAGCGCCGATTTCGGCGGCACGCAAGGCCGCAGCGGAATCGGTCGTGAAGAACGGGTTGCCGGTGCCGCCGGCGAAGATTACCACCCTGCCCTGCGCCAGATGGTGCAAGGCAGCGCGCTGCGAGAAGCTCTCGCAGATTTCGGGCATGGCGATCGCCGAAAGGACGACCGTATCGATGTCGAGCTTGCGCAGAGAGGTGGCGAGTGCAAGGGCGTTGATGACGGTTGCCAGCATGCCCATGTGGTCACCGGTGACGCGATCACCGCCCTTGGACGCCACCGCCACGCCGCGGAAGATGTTGCCACCACCGACGACAACCCCGACCTCAACGCCCATCCGGCGCGCTTCGGCAATATCACCGGCAATCCGGTCGGCCACAGCGACGTCGATCCCGAAGCCCTGGCTTCCCATAAGGGCTTCACCGGAAGCCTTGAGGAGAACGCGTGTGAACAATGGCTTGGCGGTCATGGGTGCTCCCGTATTCAATTCAGTGCCGGATACACGAAGGGCATCGCGTTGTCACGCGATGCCCGATGTTTTCCCTTGAAAGGATAAGGAGATCAGCCCTTGGCAGCTGCTGCGACTTCAGCAGCGAAGTCGCTCTCTTCCTTCTCGATGCCTTCGCCGAGCAGCAGGCGAGCCATGCCGGTCACTTCGATCGGGGCGCCAGCTTCCTTTTCAGCGGCCTTGATGGCGTCGCCGACAGTCTGGTCCGGATTGATGACGAAGGCCTGCGAGAGAAGGGCGACTTCCTCGAAGAACTTGCGCATGCGGCCTTCGACCATCTTTTCGATGATGTTGTCCGGCTTGCCCGAGGCGCGCGACTGTTCGATGAAGACGTTGCGCTCGCGCTCGGCGACGGCGGCATCGACTTCTTCCGAACGGATGGCGAGCGGGTTGGTCGCTGCGATGTGCATGGCAACCTGGCGGCCGATGGCGGACAGAACGTCCTTGTTGCCGGTCGACTTCAGGGCGACGAGAACGCCGAGCTTGCCGAGGCCGTCGGAGACGCCGTTGTGGATGTAGGTTGCGACAACGCCGTCTTCGACCGACAGCAGGGCTGCGCGGCGGAGCGTCATGTTTTCGCCAATATGGGCGATCGCGTCCTTGATCGTGTCGGCAACCGACTTGCCGCTGGCCGGATAGGTGGCGGCTGCAATGGCGTCAACCGAACCGTCGGTGGTCAGTGCAACCGAAGCCACGCCGCGAACGAGGTCCTGGAAGGCGTCGTTACGGGCAACGAAGTCGGTTTCCGAGTTGACTTCAACGACGACAGCCTTGGTGCCGGCGCCGGCGATGCCGATCAGGCCTTCGGCTGCGGTGCGGCCCGACTTCTTGTCAGCCTTGGCGATACCCTTGGCGCGCAGCCAGTCGATGGCGGCTTCGATGTCACCATTGGTCTCGGTGAGAGCCTTCTTGCAATCCATCATGCCTGCGCCGGACTTCTCGCGCAGTTCCTTAACCAGTGCTGCAGTGATTTCAGCCATTGTGTGCCTCTTTGTCTGTTCAAGCGATGCGCCAGACGATCGTGATCCCGGAGCATGCTGTTTGGGGGACGAAATGTACCCGGAAGTGTGACAACGTGATGAAGCAGGTCACCACGAAAACCTTGAACGCATTCAGGACCGTATCTCGAACAGGTCACCGGAATTGCGAGGCCGCCCGAGGCTCAAGCGAGCGTCCGGGCGGCCGTATCCCTTGACGGGTGCGGCGGATCAGATCCGCCGCGTTCGAAGCATCAAGCTTCGGCTTCGGTTTCGAGAGCCGGCTCGATCGGAGCTTCGGCAGATGCGCCGATGTCACGACCGGAAGAGCCCTGCTGGCGAGCGATGCCGTCGATGGCAGCGCGCGAGATCAGATCGCAGTACAGCGAAATGGCGCGCGAAGCGTCGTCGTTACCCGGGATCGGATAGTCGATCAGGTCCGGATCGCAGTTCGAATCGATGACAGCAACAACCGGGATGCCGAGGCGCTTGGCTTCGTCGATCGCGATCTTTTCCTTGTTGGTGTCGATGATGAACATCAGGTCAGGAACGCCGCCCATGTCACGGATACCGCCGAGGGCCTTGTCGAGCTTTTCGCGCTCGCGCTCAAGGTTCAGACGCTCCTTCTTCGAGTAGCCAGAAGCTTCCGAAGCGAGGATTTCGTCGAGCTTGCGCAGGCGAGCGATCGAGTTCGAAATGGTCTTCCAGTTGGTCATCATACCGCCGAGCCAGCGGGAGTTGACGTAGTACTGGGCCGAACGCTTGGCGCTGTCAGCGATGATTTCCGAAGCCTGGCGCTTGGTGCCGACGAACAGGACGCGACCGCCACGAGCAACGGTGTCGGACACGACCTGAAGGGCGCGCGACAGCATCGGTACGGTCTGAGCCAGGTCGATGATGTGAATGTTGTTACGATCGCCGAAGATGTACGGCTTCATCTTCGGGTTCCAGCGGTGCGTCTGGTGACCGAAGTGAACGCCAGCTTCCAAGAGCTGACGCATGCTGAAATCAGGCAATGCCATGCCTTTGTCTCCTTTTCCGGTTGAACCCCCGCGAAGCAAACAGCACCCCTTGCGGGGATGCCACCGGGCGGAAAATTCAGGATTTCTCCCTGAACCTCCCAAGCTTCGCGTGTGGAATGATGCGGCCCATACAGGGGTCGCGGCATAAAATCAAGTCTTTGCCCGACAGTTCAGAGAAGAACTGCCGAATTCATCACTTGCAGTCGCCGTTCGCAGGACCAAGCACTTCAAGCTTCGTGAGTTTGCCGGCCAGAACGAAGTCTCCGTAGTCGAGCGTGAGGTCACGGGTGACGCCGTTCTCGTAGAGCTTGAAAGACTGGCTGTAGATCGGCAGCTGGTCTCCCTTCGACTTCTCGTCGAAATAGGCAATCGAGACCGGCCAGTAATCGCTGGTGCCGAGCGGGGCAACGGCCTTGGCTTCCGGATCCGTGTCCGCCGATTTCTGCGCCGCGCCCACGATCGTGGTGGTCAGGAAAGTCTGGTCACCATCCTCAGATCCATCAAAGATGCGCGATTCGAACACGCGTTCGCCTTTGCGTGCACGGGCGATCACCTCCAGCATGTGCTCTGCCGGAAAGCGGCTGTTTGCCAGTTCGACCTCACGCTGGTTCGGCCCGGTCAGCTCGATCGTCACTTTGTCGCCTGCTTCCGCCGCCGCACCACTCACATCCTTGTCGAGCTGGTCGTCGGTAAACGACTTGTTGTCGAAGCGGAACTTGCCGGCGCTCACATCCTCGAAGGTGGTCGAGCGCTGGTCGGTGACCCGCACGCCATCGCCGACATCGATGCGCGTGACGAAACGGAACTGGGTGTTGAAGCCCTTGCAGGATGAACCCGAGAATTCATAGACCATGCGACCACGCACACCCTCTATTCCGGAGCGGTCGGACGCTTCTTTCAAGAAGATGTCGTAGACGGCGCGATGCGGGACGAGCCCGATCGTGGCAGCCGAGGCCTGCCCGGCAACCGTGCCGGCGGCGAGGGTCAATGTGGCGGCCAGCGCCATACGCATAGGAAACATCGACAACCTCCTGTTGGACTCGTCGTCGATGTTATAAGAACACATCCGGCAAAAGCGAGACATGCTTTTCGTCCTCAGGAGTTTCTCACTTTATTTTCAACAGACCGGGATTTCGCCATGTCCGACACCATCGACAGCCGCCTTGCCGCGCTGGGAATCACTCTTCCCGAAGCCGCGGCCCCTGCTGCCAACTACGTTCCCTACGTGATCAGCGGAAACCTGCTCTATCTTTCCGGGCAGTTGCCGATGGAAGGCGGGAAAGTGGCGGTGCTCGGTCTCGTGGGCTCCGATGTGGCGCTCCCCGACGCTCAGCGTGCCGCCGAACTCTGCGCAATCAACATTCTGGCCCAGGCCAAGAGCGCGCTCGGCGGCGACCTCTCGCGGATCACGCGCGTGATCAAGCTCAACGGCTTCGTCGCCTCCGCACCGGGCTTCGTCGAGCAGCACCTCGTGATCAACGGCGCATCGAACCTGATCGCCAATGTTCTGGGTGAAGCCGGCAAGCATGCCCGTGCCGCCGTCGGCATGGCAGCCCTTCCGCTCAATGCCGCCGTCGAGATCGACGCCATCCTGGAGATCGCCCTGTGAGCCGTGCCGACTGGATTAAGGACCTGCCGGTCGCCCATCGCGGCTATCACGACATGAACAGGGATGTCTGGGAAAACACGCTCTCTGCCTTCTCCCGGGCGATCGAGGCGGGGTTTGCGATTGAATGCGATATCCAGCTTTCCTCCGACAGCGTGCCTGTTGTCTTCCACGATCACGATCTGCAGCGACTTTGCGGGCTTGCCGGCGAAGTCCGGGAGCGCACGGCGGGCGAGTTGAAGATGCTGTCGATCGGCGGCACAAAGGACAAGATCCCGTCGCTCCGCCAGATGCTGGACCTCGTCAAGGGACAGGTGCCCTTGGTCATCGAGCTCAAGGGCATCGATGCCGAGCAGGACGACGGCTTTGTCGAAAGCGTGCTGGAAGTCCTCGAAGGCTACGAGGGCAAGGTCGCGCTGATGAGCTTCGACTACCACCTCCTGCGGGCGCTAAAGCTGGCCGACTGCCCCTATCCGGTCGGACTGACGGCCGAAGGCGTGAACCCCGAGGTGCTGGCGGCGCATGCCGAAGCCATGGCGCTCGGCCTGGACTTCACCTCTTATTGCGCAGTCCACCTGCCGAACCCCTTCGTCACGGCCCTGCGTGAAAAGGGCACACCCGTGATTACCTGGACCGTCAGGGATGAAATCACGCGGGCACACACCTATACCTATGCAGACCAGATGACGTTCGAAGGCTTCGACCCGCGCGTGGCGCCGGCTGTGGCCTGAACCTGACAGTGACAAGGAGATCCATGGCAGACGAGGTGACGGTCCGCATTGCAGGCTCGTTCGCGGAGATTGATCCGGCCGACTGGGCCACGCTGTCCGGCACATCGCGTGCCGGGCCCGGTTACAATCCCTTCGTCTCCCATGCCTTCCTCTCAGCGATGGACGAGTCCGGCTCGGCTGTCGCCGAGACCGGCTGGATGGGCCATCACCTGCTGCTGGAGGAAGGCGGCCGGTTGATCGGTGCGATCCCCTGCTATCTCAAGAACCACAGCCAGGGCGAATATGTCTTCGACCACGGCTGGGCCGACGCCTATCAGCGGGCGGGCGGGCATTATTATCCGAAGCTGCAGGCGTCCGTGCCCTTCACCCCGGCCACTGGACCTCGGCTGCTCGTCCGGCACGGAGAAGATGTCCAACGGGTATCCGGCCTGCTCGGGCAAGCGCTGGCCCAGGTGACGCAGAAAATTGGCGCCTCTTCGGCACATGTGACATTCCTCCCCCAAGGGGAATTGTCTTCCCTAACGGATGCCAATTTCCTGCATCGCACCGACCAGCAGTTCCATTTCATCAATCGGGGCTACGCCGACCACGAAGCGTTCCTGGCCGAACTCTCGTCGTCAAAGCGCAAGAACCTGCGCAAGGAACGGCGGGCAGCGCTGGACCATGGCATCACTATCGATTGGCTGACCGGCCGAGATCTGACGGAAGAGATCTGGGACCAGTTCTTCCGCTTCTATATCGATACCGGCAGCCGCAAATGGGGCCGGCCTTACCTCACCCGCAGCTTTTATTCGCTGATTGGTGAGCGCATGCCCGACGACGTGCTGCTGGTCATGGCAAAGCGCAATGGCCGCTATGTTGCGGGCGCGATCAACTTCATCGGTGCCGATGCACTTTACGGCCGACACTGGGGCTGCATCGAGGATCATCCCTTCCTGCATTTCGAAGTCTGTTATCATCAGGCCATCGATTTCGCCCTGTCTAAGGGTCTTGCAAGGGTCGAGGCAGGCGCGCAGGGGGAGCACAAGCTGGCGCGTGGCTATGAACCTGTCACCACCCATTCGGCCCACTACATCGCCCATCCCGGGCTTCGACGCGCGGTCGCCGACTATCTCGAACACGAGCGGCGGGAGGTGGCGCAGATGAGCGATTATCTCGGCGAGCATACGCCCTTCCGCAAGGGTGACCGTCAGCCGCGCGAGGGCGAAGAATTCGACGGTTGAGGACCGCCGCACCGGTTTGAGGACGAGACTGATTGCCGCTAACTGTGTAACGAATTTAGGAGATATCGATGACTGCCTACGATCCCAACAACATCTTCGCCAAGATCCTGTCCGGCGATATCCCGTCGGTGAAGCTCTATGAGGACGACGATACGCTTGCCTTCATGGATGTCATGCCACAGGCGCCTGGCCATCTGCTGGTGATCCCGAAGAAGGGGTCGCGCAATTTGCTGGATGCAGATCCGGTCGTGCTGTCGAAACTGCTCCCCGTCGTCCAGAAGCTCGCCAATGCGGCCAAGGACGCCTTCGAGGCCGATGGCGTCTATGTCGCGCAGTTCAACGAGCCGGCAGCCGGCCAGACGGTATTCCACCTGCATTTCCACGTCATCCCGCGCCATGACGGTTTGCCACTGAAGCCGCACAGCGGTGGCATGGAGAATATCGACGTGCTGAAGGCGAATGCTGAAAGGATCAGGGCGGCGCTCTGACGACATGCCACAAACGGCTGGCCATACCCAAATGGTCAGCCGAGAAGACTGCCGACCAGAGCGAGGATCGCGATGCTGGCGGCGACCAAGGCGATGACCCCGAGCATTCCCGGCGCCGAACCGAACCCCGCGCTCTTACGGCCGCGCCCCAGTTCCTCCGGCAAAACCTTGAACCGTGGCGGAGCTTCATGTTTCACGCGGCGAAAACGCACAACTTTTGCCATTCCATGTCCCTTGATCATCAGTAGACCCGATCTGGGAAGGGCATTGTGACAATTCCAGTCTCTACACCGACCTGTGATGAGCTACGCGGCGGGTCACAGCCACAACAGGCCTGCACCAAGGATCGTGAGCGGGACAACGACACCCACGATGACCCTCTGGCCTGCTAGCAGAAAGGCCGCGAAACCGACACCCGCAGCGGTGAGCCGCAACCAAAGTGGCGATGCCTCAAGCACACCGGTCGGAAAGACGACGAGCTTCGCCGTCACGGCCATCACCAGCGCAGTGGCGACCGCCCTCACCCAGTGCAGCGCTTCCGATCCCTCCTGGAGCCGGTTGCCAGCAAGCACTCCGAGCCATCGCCAGAAGTCCGTCGCCAGCCAGCCGGCGACGAGAATGACCAGGAAGGGCCAGTAATCGGTCATCACAAAGTCTCCTCGACCGGCAGGGCGGCATCCCCTTCTTTGGCCTCCGTGCTTTTGCCGGCGCGTATGACGAAGCGGTCGAAGAGATAAGCGAGCGTGCCGCCGCCGAGACCAGCCACCAGAATGTCAAAGCCCGGCATCATCACGGCCAGAAGCGGGCCGGAAACAGCACCGACGATGAAGGCGACCTTCACCACGGATTGCCGTCCCGTCGCCCAGATCGAGGCGATGAAGTAGGAGGGTGTCAGGAAGAAGAGCAGACCCGCGACGACCGGCGGAAAGGATGAGACCAGCCCGTAACAGATACCGACAAGCAGCGTGTTGACCACGACCAGCGTGATGCCGAAACCGGCAAAATAGGCGACACGTCCCTCGCGCGGCACATTCTTGAAGCTGGCCATGGCGAACACCCAGGCTGTGATCGCCACGAAATGGGAAAGTACCAGCAACAACCATGTGGGCGTGCGGCTGGTGCGCATTTCCGGCACGAGCGACGCGACCATTGGCATCAGCCGGATCGACGAGAGGGTGACGGCTAGAAAGATCGCCAGAAGATTGGCGCCGCTGGTCATAGTGCCGATCAGGATCATCTTGGCCGGCAGCGCCCATACGGTCGCCGTCATGAACATGGCCTCGCTGCGGCTCACGCCCGACTGCAGCGCGAAGGCTGCAAAGCCGACGAAGGAGATCATCAGGATAATCGCCGGCAGGCTAAACAAACCGCGCATTCCGGCAAGAAACCAGCGGCTTTGAGAAAGGTCACCTTCGTAAGGGGGCATCAAGAGCACTCAGATCCGAACACGGAAGCGCCGGGCACGAGGCCCGGCGCCAATCGATGATATTCACTCAAGGTGCTTACTTCTTCTTCGGCACCTTCGGGACTGCACTGCGCTTGGAGGGCGCAGGTGCAGCATCGATGACAGCCACCTCACCATCGTCTTCGACCGCAGCGGCCTTTGGCGAGGGCTTGCGCTTGGCCTTGGCGAGCTTGGCCGTGGCCACCTCCGCCTCGGGCTTCGGCGTGACCGGAGCGACTTCGGAGAGCGCTTCGAGATCGAGCACCTCGTCTCCGGCCTCGTCCTTCTTGACGCCGACCTTGACCACGCCCCCCTTCTTCAGCTTGCCGAAGAGGATCTCGTTGGCGAGCGGCTTCTTGATATGCTCCTGAATGACGCGCGACAGCGGGCGGGCACCCATCTTCTCGTCGTAACCCTTGATCGCCAGCCAGGCGATGGCTGGTTCGGACAGATCGAAGGTGACATTGCGTTCCGAAAGCTGCGCTTCCAACTGCATGACAAACTTCTGCACGACCTGGTGGATGACTTCCGTCGGCAGCGGCGCAAACGGGATCGTTGCGTCGAGACGGTTGCGGAATTCCGGCGTGAACAGGCGGTTCAGTGCCTCTTCATCCTCGCCGGTGCGCTTGGACGACCCGAAGCCGATAGCCGACTTCGCCATCTCCGACGCGCCCGCATTGGTCGTCATGATCAAGATGACGTTGCGGAAGTCGATCTTCTTGCCGTTGTGGTCCGTCAGCGAGCCATGGTCCATGACCTGCAACAGAATGTTGTAGATGTCCGGATGCGCCTTTTCGATTTCATCAAGCAGCACCACGCAATGCGGATGCTGATCGACGCCATCGGTCAGGAGACCGCCCTGGTCGAAGCCGACATAGCCGGGAGGTGCCCCGAGCAGGCGGGAAACCGTGTGACGCTCCATGTATTCCGACATATCGAAGCGCAGCAGTTCGACGCCGAGCGACGACGCCAGCTGCTTGGCGACTTCCGTCTTGCCGACGCCGGTCGGGCCGGAAAAGACGTAGGAGCCGATCGGCTTGTTCGGTTCGCGCAGACCCGCACGGGCAAGCTTGATCGATGTCGACAGCGCCTCGATGGCCTTGTCCTGGCCGTAGACGACCGAGCGCAGCTCCTTCTCCAGGTTGGCGAGAACCATCTCGTCGTCCTTGGAGACCGTCTTGGGCGGGATGCGGGCCATCGTCGCGATGGTGGCCTCGATCTCCTTTTCGGTGATCAGCTTGCGGCGACGCGAGGCCGGCAGAAGCATCTGGGCCGCGCCCGTTTCGTCGATCACGTCGATCGCCTTATCCGGCAGCTTTCGGTCAGAGATGTAGCGTGCCGAGAGTTCGACGGCCGACTTGATCGCCTCGTTGGTGTAACGAAGCTTGTGATAGTCTTCGAAATAGGGCTTGAGGCCCTTCATGATCTCGATAGCATCGTCGATCGACGGCTCGTTGACGTCGATCTTCTGGAAGCGGCGAACCAGCGCCCGGTCCTTTTCGAAGAACTGGCGATATTCCTTGTAGGTGGTCGAGCCGATGCAGCGGATCGCACCCGAGGACAAAGCCGGCTTCAGCAGGTTGGATGCGTCCATGGCGCCGCCCGAGGTGGCACCTGCACCGATGACCGTGTGGATCTCGTCAATGAAGAGGACGGCGCCCGGATAATCCTCGAGTTCCTTCACGACCTGCTTCAGACGCTCCTCGAAGTCACCGCGATAGCGTGTGCCCGCAAGCAGCGTGCCCATGTCGAGCGAGAAGATGGTGGCGTCGGCCAGGGCTTCCGGGACCTTGCCCTCGACGATGCGCTTGGCGAGGCCTTCGGCGATCGCCGTCTTGCCGACGCCGGGGTCGCCGACATAGAGCGGATTGTTCTTGGAACGGCGGCACAGGACCTGAATCGTGCGGTTGACCTCGTCGTGACGACCGATCAGCGGGTCGATCCGCCCGGTCTTGGCCTTTTCGTTGAGGTTGACGCAATAGGCCTTGAGGGCCTCCTGCTTGCCCTTGGCGCTGCCCTCATCCGCCTCGCGACCGGACTGCTTAGCCTCGGGCTCGCCTTCTTCGGTGCCACGGGCCGGACGGACCTGCGAGGCGCCGGGACGCTTGCCGATTCCGTGCGAGATGTAGTTGACCGCGTCATAACGCGTCATTTCCTGCTCCTGCAGGAAGAAAGCGGCATTGCTCTCGCGCTCGGCGAAGATGGCGACGAGCACGTTGGCGCCGGTCACTTCTTCGCGACCGGATGACTGGACGTGGATGACGGCGCGCTGGATCACGCGTTGGAAGCTTGAGGTTGGCTTGGAATCCTCGTCGTAACCCGTGATCAGATTGGCCAGATCGTTGTCGACAAACTCCGTGACCGTCTTGCGCAGTGTGTCGAGATTGACATTGCAGGCGCCCATGACCGCTGCGGCATCGGCGTCGTCGATCAGGGCCAAGAGAAGGTGTTCGAGCGTCGCATATTCGTGATGGCGCTCGTTGGCGTAGGTCAGGGCCTGGTGCAGCGCCTTCTCAAGGCTGGGGGAAAATGTTGGCACGTCTGATCCTCACTTCTTTTCCATGACGCATTGAAGCGGATGTTCATGCTGCCTGGCGAAATCCATCACCTGCGAGACTTTGGTTTCGGCGACCTCATAGGTGAAGACACCGCACTCTCCCACGCCATGATTGTGGACATGCAACATGATGCGGGTGGCAGCTTCCCTGTCCTTTTGAAAAAAGCGCTCCAGGATATGGATCACGAATTCCATCGGGGTGTAGTCGTCGTTCAGAAGCAAGACGCGATACAGATCCGGCTTCTTCGTCTTCGGCTTGGTGCGCGTGATGACGGAGGTGCCTCTGTTGGCGTTGTCCCCGTCTCGCTGGCTCTGCATGAAGACCGGCTTGGCGATCATTTCAGTTCATTCTCCGTTGTCCGGCCGGTTAGCCGTTACGCATCGGTACGGACGAACACTCAGCACAGTAAGGTAGTTCATAATTCGGTGATTTTAAGCCCCCCGGACGACCGTGACGACGATTTGTCCCACAGGGCGGAAAACCAAGGAAATTCGAACCAACAGGTTATACCAGCGACCAAAAATGACAAGACCGGCAGCGCAGGGCGCAGCCGGTCTCGCATGGTACACGCAAGCTTGAATCAGGCGGCGGTCGGGACCGGCGTCAGGCTGCGGCTGAACGGGGCCTCGTAAGGCTTGTAGAGGGTCTTGGCGAGTTCCGCATACATTTCGCCGATCTTGGTGGCTTCAGCCACGAAGCTTTCGTAGGACGACTTGAAATATAAAGTCTGCAGTTCGAAGGCCGCCTCCGGAGACTTCACCGAGGTCAGCGCCTCGACGTAAGAGGTCATGTCCTGGAAGGACTTCTTCGAATAATCGGTCGCTTCGGCCGCAATCGACTGGAACCCTTTCGTGATCTCCGAATAGTTCTTCATCATGGCGTCTACAGCTTCTTTGCTCTTCTTGCTGGCTTCGTCGATATTGAACATATCAGCGTACTCCTCTGCGCTTCATTTCAGTAGAAATTAACATAGCAACCGCAGCATGATCGTCAAGTGAATTTGTGCGTCGCACAACGTCCTAGGGTTGCAAACACAGTTTCAAAAAAGGGTCGCCGAAACCGGGGCGACCCTAAGATACTGGCAAAGCGATGTTCATCGCGCCCGCCTTCAATCGGAGGTTTCAGGCGCGCCTTACAAATCGACGTCGAGAATGGCCATCGAGAAATTGTAGGAGAGTTCGCCGTCTTCCTCGTCTTTGAAAACCACACCCAAAAACTCCTCACCGACATAGACTTCGGCAGAGTCATCCTTACGAGGACGGGCCTTGACGACGATCGTCGGGTTCAAGGTCCGCTTGAAATAGGCGTCGAGTTTCTTGATTTCGTCAGGCTTCACACTGCGTCTCCATCGGGTGTTTTTGAATTGCGCCGCTTGTGCCACGGCTTTTCCGCCGATGTAAAGACGCAAAGGGAGGTTTGCCCGGCACGAGCGAGCAGGCGGCGAAGCGACTGCCCAACGGGCCGGATCAGTCAACCGAAATGATCATCTGGTCCATCGAACGCGCCGGCTCTGCGCATCCGGCTTCCCCGACGACCCGCGCGGGAACGCCTGCGACCGTCGTGCAACGCGGCACGGCCTTCAAGACGACGGAACCGGCGGCGATGCGCGAGCAGCTACCGACCTCGATGTTGCCCAGCACCTTCGCCCCTGCCCCGATCAGAACGCCGTCACCGATCTTCGGATGCCGGTCTGCCCCTTCCTTGCCGGTGCCGCCGAGCGTCACGCCATGAAGGATGGAGACATTGTCGCCAATGCGCGCCGTTTCCCCGACAACCAGTCCCGTGGCGTGATCGAGGAAAATTCCCTTGCCGATGCGCGCCGCCGGATTGATATCGGTCTGGAAAATGTTGGAGGATCGGCTCTGCAGATACAGAGCAAAATCGCGTCGTCCATGGTTCCACAGCCAATGGGCAAGACGATGGGTCTGGATCGCGTGGAAGCCCTTGAAATAGAGAACGGGCTCCAGGAACCGGGTGCAGGCCGGATCGCGGTCGTAGACGGCCTGGATGTCGACACGCAGGATCGCCGCCCATTCCGGCCAGTCGACCATCATGGACTCGAAGGCTTGCCGCAGCACGATGGCCGGGAGATCGGAATGGTCGAGACGCTCGCAGATACGATAGATAACGCAGTCTTCGAGAGATCGGTGGCTCAAGACCGTCGCATGGAAGAAGGCCGCCAGCATGGGATCGCGATCTGCCGCCACGCGCGCTTCATGGCGAAGGCTGTCCCAGATCGGATCCATCGAGGTGACGGTTTCATTCTTGAGAACGTCGGTTTGTGCGACCATTGCCGGTCTCCTCATACTTACTGGTATGGCATTATATAGCCGAACCCTTACCGAACTCAAATGGGATGCCGCATGAAACGTTCAAAGGCTTTCGCAAATGACCAGATCGAGGCAACGGTCGGCGATGGGGTCGGCCTGTTGCAGATCGTCAATCCGGCCCGAAAGAATGCAGTGACGGCCGCCATGTGGCGGGCGATCCCCGAAGCTATTCACTGGCTGCACGCCGAAAGCGCGGCACGCGTCATCCTGCTGAGGGGCGGAGGCGGACGCGACTTTAGCGCAGGAGCAGATATTTCGGAATTTACAGAATTACGCAAAGACGCAGCGACGGCGCGCATCTACGAGGCTTCAAACAGCCGCGCCTTTACCGCAATCCGCGAGGCCCCCGTCCCCGTTATCGCCGCCATTCGCGGCATCTGTTACGGCGGCGGTTTCGGGCTTGCGGCCGCTGCCGACCTGAGGGTGGCGTCCGACGACGCGATGTTTGCCGTCCCTGCGGCGCGTCTCGGCCTCGCCTATCCGGCGGACGCAGTGCAGGATTTCGTGCGCGGCCTCGGAAGCCAAATGGCCCGGCGTGCGCTGTTTACCGGCGCACCTTTGACCGCGTCGGAGCTCTACACCTGCGGCTTTCTTAGTGAGATCACGGCCACAGAAGCGCTTGATGGACAGGCCCTCATGCTTGCGGAAGCCATCGCACAGAATGCACCCTTGTCGCTGCGCGCATCGAAACTTGCGATCAGGGCCGAAGAGCTCGCTGACCAGGATCTTCTGCGAGAGGCGGAGATCCTGGGCGCACAGACCTTCGACAGTGCCGACTATCAGGAGGGGCGCACGGCCTTCGCCGAGCGTCGTCGGCCGGTCTTCAAAGGTATGTGATGCGTCTTCAGGTTGATTTAGATTTATTTACATCAACCAAGCATGCGGTAGCATTCGTCCTTCATCCAGGGAGGACGCCATGTCATGGATCAGTGACACGCAACTTTTGGCAGACCGGCAAAATCTGAACGGCGACATTCTGCCGCTCACCAACAATCTGATGCTCCACGTTCTCGGCAATCCGCGGGGAAACTACGATCAATCCTGCCAGCCGGTCACCAATCCCGCGATTCGCAAGCTCATCGTGTCGGAGAGCGTCGGACCTTTTAAAGTGACAGGACTGAAGCCCGCTGTGGATCAATTGCGCACCGCCCTCGCCGACGTGAAGAACGAGATTCCAGAAGTTTATGCTGTGCTGGACTCGGCCGGCATGTTGTGTGTCCGTTACGTGCGCGACAGCAAGTCTTCGATCAGCAATCATTCCTGGGGCTGCGCCATCGATTTTACTCTTGAAGGAAAGCTCGACACCCGCGGCGACAATCGTGCCCAAAAGGGCCTCATTGCCATGCACCCGATCATGAACCGGAACGGCTTCTTCTGGGGCGCGTCGTTCAAGACGGAAGATTCCATGCATTTCGAAATCAGTCGTCAACTGCTGCTCGCCTGGCAACGGGACGGCGTGTTCGGCGAGCCCAAGGACCTGCCGCAAGAGGCTCACAGGTTCTCGATCGGCGACCGCGGGCCAGAGGTCGAATGGATCCAGCAGCGCCTGAACATCCTGAACGGCTTCGACGTTGACGAAGATGGCATTTTCGGCCCCGCCACACGCGCGGCCGTCATCGAGTTTCAGCGGCTGCATGGCCTGGTGGCAGACGGCGTGGTCGGACCCAAAACGATGGATGCACTCAAGAACGCGCCGGTCCAATAATGCGGATCACGTGGCCTGGGCGGCGTAGAATTCCAGCGCGGCCTTCTTGAACACGCGGTCGCCGACGGCCAGCATGTGATCGCGATTGGGAATGTCGAGCGCGACGGCACGCGGCATGAGATCGGCGAGTTCTGACGGAGAGCCGGCAATGTCGTCCTTGGTGCCGACACCGATCAGTGTCGGCACGTCGACCTTTGCGATATCCTCCCTGCGCACGAGATCCCGCGATGTCCGGATGCAGGCGGCAAGCGCCAGGCGATCGGATTTTGTCTGGTCGGCAAAGGCGCGAAACATGCGGCCGCGTTCATGGGTCACCACATCCAGGGAGGGCGCGAGGAGCGCTTCTGCGATCGGATCCCAGTCGCCGACCCCGTCACACATGCCGATACCAAGACCACCGAAGACCAGGGATCGGACACGGTCGGGATGTTCGACTGCCAGGAACGCAGAGATGCGCGCGCCCATGGAGTAGCCCATCACGTGGGCATCCGGCAGGCCGAGGTGGCTCAACAGGGCCGCAGCGTCGCCGGCCATTGAACTCGGATGATAGGCCTCTGGATCATGTGGCTTATCACTCGCGCCATGGCCACGATTGTCGATGGCGATGACACGGTAGCCGGCATCTCCAAGTGTGCGGAGCCAACCCGGGTAAACCCAGTTGACGCTGGCCGAGGAGGCGAATCCGTGGATCAGCAACACCGGTTCGCCGGCCGGATCGCCGTCATCGAAATAGGCGAGCTCTAGACCATCGTTGCGAAAACGGGAGAAATTGGGCGCGTCGAGATTCATGCGGACATCCTGCGGGGCTTGGGCCGGCAACCTTAGTCATTGTGTCGCTGACATCAATTGCCGCAGGGGCATTTTCTGTGGGTGCGGCGGCGCATTCGCTCTACACATTTACACTCGACGGCGTTATGGTCCGGCGCAAAATCACGAGCATTTCGCGGAGTTTCCCATGGCCGGTCACAGCATTCCCCATTTTCAGAACGACGGCGGTCACCTGGTGATCGAAATCGGCGTGAAGGAATTCATGTGCACCGGCGCGTCGACGCCTTTCGACCATCCCCACATCTTCATCGACATGGGGCACGACAACGAGAAGGTCTGCTCCTACTGCTCGACGCTCTACCGCTACAATCCCTCGCTGAAGGCTGAGCAGACGAACCCGCCGGGCTGCGTCTTCCACGTGAAGGCGGCTTAAGCGGCGTCGCGATCGGCATTATTCCATGTCCATCAAGCACGCCACCATCGTCGGAGCCGGGGTGGCGGGCCTGACGACTGCGCTTTCGCTCGCCGCCAAGGGCATATCCAGCGACGTCATCGAGCAGGCACCACAACTGGGCGAGGTCGGCGCCGGCCTGCAGCTTTCGCCTAACGCGACACGGGTCCTCGCCGCACTAGGCGTGCTTGCCGACGTGGAGCGCCACTGGCTGGAGCCGCGTAGCATCCGTCTCGCATCCGGCCTCGATCTGCGCAGTCTCGCCGATCTGCCCGCCGGTGAATTTGCCCGCCGACGCTGGGGATCACCCTATGGCGTGCTGCACCGTTCGACGCTCCAGCAGGCGCTGCTGCGCGCCGTTCTCAGCGCACCGCTGTGCAAGCTTCATCTCGGACGCCGAATCGATGGTGTCGGGGCCGATGCGCTGGGGCATGTGACCGGCCGCCGGCCCGACCTGGTTGTGGGCGCGGACGGCGCCTGGTCGGTTGCGCGCGACGCCATCTCCGGCGCCCCGGCGGTCAGTTTTTCCGGCAACATCGCCTGGCGGTTCACAGTTTCTGCGGCCGAGGCACCCTCTTTCCTCTCTCGCGGCGGGGTGACCGCGCATCTCGGACCGCGCGCCCATCTCGTTAGCTATCCCTTGAAAGAGATCAACGGCTTCAACCTTGTCGCAATCGCGGCCGGCGCCAAGAGCGACGAGAGCTGGGCCCTACAAGCGGATGCTGCGCGACGCTCCATGCTGCTGGACCAGTTTTCCGGATGGCATCGGGACATCAGGAGGGTGTTATCGGACGCCGACAGTCCAACCTTCTGGCCGCTCTACCAAGCCTCCGATGGACAGTGGCAAAACGGAAGAGATACCGTCCTGGTCGGGGACGCCGCCCATGCCATGATGCCGTTTTCGGCCCAGGGGGCGGCGATGGCCATCGAAGATGCCTTCAGCCTGGCGCATCACGTGTCCCGAACCACCCTGCCCCAGGCGCTCGCGCATTTCGAGGCCGAACGCAAAGCCCGTGCGGCTCGGGTCAAGGCGCGGGGCGAGTTCAACCGCTTCGCCTATCACGCCCGTGGACCTGTCCGATTTGCGCGCGATATCGTTCTGGCGCTTCGTTCGCCCGAGAGCATTGCCGCCGATCTCGACTGGCTTTACGGCCACAAGATCGGCGACTGAGCTCTGCCATCAGAGGCTTGCTACGGCTGCAAATCCTCGCTCGAGATCGGCCATGATGTCCTCGACGTTTTCGAGACCGATCTGGAGACGGATGACGGCGCCGCCCTCCGGCCCCTTGCGGATCTTGCGGTCATCAAGGTTCACTCGGACGGCTAGACTTTCATAGCCGCCCCAGGACCAGCCAAGACCGAAAAGCTGCAGGGCGTCGAGGAAGGCATAGGCCTTCGGCTTGACCGTTTCGGCCGAACCGGCGGCGAGGACAAAGGAAAAGATGCCGGAGGCACCTTTGAAGTCCCGCTTCCAGATGTCGTGACCCGGGAAGCTCGGCAAAGCCGGATGCAGCACGCGGGCGACCTCGGACCGGCTCTCCAACCATTCGGCCACACGCAGCGCCGAACGGAAGTGATGTTCCAGCCGCAGGTTCATCGTGCGAAGGCCCCGCAGGATCTGATAGGAATCGTCCGGCGCTCCGCAAATGCCCATGGCACCGTGCGCCTCCAGCAGCTTCGGCCAGTGTTTCGCATTGGCAGACACCGTGCCCATCAGAATGTCCGAATGCCCGGAAGGGTATTTCGTCGCCGCGTGTATCGAGACGTCGACACCGAAGTCCAGCGGTCTGAAATAGAGCGGTGTTGCCCAGGTATTGTCCATCGTCACCACGCAATCATGGCGGTGGACGGCTTCGGCGATAGCGCGGATATCCTGCATTTCGAAGGTATTGGAGCCCGGCGCCTCGGTATGGACCAGACGCGTGTTGGGTCGCATCAGCCGCTCGATGTCCGCGCCGATCTCGGGATCGTAGTATTCGATCTCGACCCCCAGGCGCGCAAGCATGGTGTCGCAGAAATGCCGGCAGGGTGAGTAAACGGAATCGACGATCAGCGCATGATCGCCGGCGGACAGATAGGCCAGAAAGGGAACGCTGATGGCGGCCAGGCCCGAGGGAACGAGAACCGTGCCGGCCGAACCTTCCAAGTCGTCTATGGCCGCGCACAAGGCATCAGTCGTCGGTGTTCCGCGGGTGCCGTAGGTGTAGCGTTGACTGCGTGTCTCCATCGCCCGCGCGTTGGGGAAGAGAACGGTCGAGGCGTGCACGACCGGCGGATTGACGAAGCCGTGGTAGTCGCTGGGCTCGTAGCCGGTGTGGCACAGTTTGGTGTTGGTGCCGGCCGACGCCAGCCATTCTTTGTTTTTGCTCATCGCGAGACATTTCCTGCTGCTAGACACCCGTTCTTGACGCTCCCACAGGGACGGGTCAAGTCGCATGAAATGGCTGCCCTCCGGCGGCAGCCATGCGCTGGACGCAACGGAGGTCTCGGCAAGAGGCGTCAATTTCGGCACTCAAACGCCTGAATTCAGCAATTGCGCCCAAAATTTTGGCGTTTTTCGCAAAATCATCCCCTTTGCGGCATAATTCGCCTTAAAGACTTGACCCTGCAACCGTTTCCGACTGTGATAGCGATGCTTGCTCCGGGAGGCCCGCAAGCCGATGTGCGCCGCCTGCTCCATGCTGGCCGGAAGCCTTCGATGGCAAAAACAAGAGAATAAGGTTGGGAAAAATGAAGAAAACACTTCTGTCTGCAGCGATTGGCGTCGCTGCCGTCGGTTTTGGCGCCGCTGCCGCGCAGGCCGGCACGCTCGATGACGTCAAGGCCAAGGGCTTCGTCCAGTGCGGCGTCAACGGCTCGAACCTCGCCGGCTTCGGCGCGCAGGATTCGTCGGGCAACTGGACCGGCCTCGATGTCGACCTTTGCCGTGCTGTTGCTGCTGCCGTATTCGGCGACGCGACCAAGGTGAAGTTCACGCCGCTGTCCGCCAAGGACCGCTTCCCGGCTCTGCAGTCCGGCGAAATCGATGTTCTGGCCCGCAACACGACCTGGAGCGCAAGCCGCGACTCGCAGCTCGGCTTCGACTTCCGCGCTGTCAACTATTACGACGGCCAGGGCTTCATGGTCACCAAGGCCCTCAACGTCAAGTCGGCTCTCGAACTGTCGGGCGCTGCTGTCTGCGTACAGTCCGGCACCACGACCGAACTGAACCTCGCCGACTACTTCAAGGCCAACGGCATGGAATACAAGCCGGTCGTCTTCGAAAAGCAGGAAGAAGTCGACGCCGCCTACCAGTCCGGCCGTTGCGACGTCTACACCACCGACCAGTCTGGCCTGTATTCGATCCGCCTGTCGCTCGCAAACCCGGCTGATCACGTGATCCTGCCCGAGATCATCTCGAAGGAGCCGCTCGGACCGGCCGTTCGCCAGAACGACTCGAAGTGGTTCGACGTCGTCAGCTTCGCCCACTACGCCATGATCACCGGCGAAGACTTTGGCATCACCCAGGCCAACCTGGAAGAGATGGTCAAGTCGGAGAACCCGGACATCAAGCGTTTCCTCGGCGAGGAAAAGGACCAGACCATCGGCAAGGACCTCGGTCTCGATGAAAAGTGGGCCTACAACATCATCAAGCAGGTCGGCAATTACGGCGAATCTTTCGAGCGTAACGTCGGCCAGGGCAGCCCGCTGAAGATCGAACGTGGCCTCAACGCCCTGTGGTCCAAGGGCGGTCTGCAGTACGCCCCGCCGATCCGCTAACTCCTCGACCATGCAGGAAGGCGCTTTTTGCGCCTTCCTGTTCGACCACAGAAGACTTCATAAAAAACGCCGGCCCAATAACAAAAACAGGGCTTTGGTACAGGGGACAGGTATATGGCAGTTGACGCTGCAGATCGGGGCGGAGCTGCGCGCTCCGAGACCTCGTTGCTTTACAATCCCGCCGTACGTCAGTTCGTCTATCAGGCGCTGACCGTCGTTTTCGTCGTATGGCTGTTCTGGTACGCCGGCACCAATGCCGCAGCGAACCTCGCCCGGGCGAACATGACCGCCGGCTTTGACTTTCTCGGCAGCCGCGCCGGCTTCGACATCGCCCAGACACCTATCGAATATACGAGCGATTCAACCTATCTGCGCGCTCTGATGCTCGGTCTGGTCAACACGTTGATCGTTGCATTTACCGGGATCATCACCGCTACCATCATCGGCCTGCTCGTCGGTATCGGACGGTTGTCGAACAACTGGCTGATTGCCCGGATCTCGACCGTTTATGTCGAAGTGTTCCGCAATATCCCGCCGCTGCTGGTCATCTTCTTCTGGTACAAGGGCGTGCTGTCGCTGCTGCCGGACGTGAAGCAGTCGCTGTCGCTTCCCCTCTCCGTCTTCGTCAGCAATCGCGGGATCTACATGCCGGCTCCGATCTTCGGAGAAGGCATGCTCGTCGTGGTCGCAGCCTTTGTCGTCGGCATCATCGGTGCGGTCTTCTACAGCCGCTGGGCTACCCAACGGCAGCTCGCCACCGGTGTCCGCCCCCCGGTCTTGCTGATCAATATCGGATTGATTATCGGCCTGCCCATCCTCGCCTTCCTGGCGATCGGCGCCCCGGTCACCTTCGACATTCCCGAACTCGGGAAGTTCAACATGCGTGGCGGTACCGTCATCGGGCCGGAATTCCTGTCGCTCTACATGGCGCTGTCGTTCTACACCGCCGCCTTCATTGCCGAAATCGTGCGGGCGGGGATCATGGGTGTGTCCAAGGGGCAATCCGAGGCCGCCGGCGCGCTGGGCTTCAGGTCGGGTCTGACGACCCGCCTGGTCATCCTGCCGCAGGCGCTCCGGATCATCATCCCGCCGCTCACGTCGCAATATCTGAACCTGACCAAGAATTCGTCCCTGGCGGTCGCGATAGGCTATGCGGATCTTGTCGCGGTCGGCGGCACGATCCTCAATCAGTCGGGTCACTCGATCGAGATCATCGCCATCTGGATGCTGATCTACGTGTCGATCAGTCTGGCGACATCCCTGTTCATGAACTGGTTCAATGCCAAGATGGCTCTGGTGGAGCGCTGAGATGAGCAAAGACATTTCCTATCTCCGTCGCGAATTCCTCCCTGCCCTTCCGGCCCCCGTTTCCGACAAGACGGCGGTCGGCTGGATCCGCAAGAACCTCTTCGCCACGCCGCTCGACGGGTTGATGACGATCGTCTTCGGTGCCGTGATCGTCTGGTTCGTGCTGTCGGTGTTCGACTGGCTGTTCATCTCGGCGGTCTGGTCGGGTGATGGCCGCGCCGCCTGCGCCACTCTGGTGCAGGGTGGCACGCAGCCTGATGGCTGGAGCGGTGCCTGCTGGGCCTATGTCGGCGACTGGTTCACCCAGTTCATGGTCGGCTCCTATCCGCGCGACCAACTGTGGCGGCCGATCCTGATCGCCCTGCTCTTCCTCGCCTTTCTGATCCCGATGCTGATCCCGAAGGTCCCTTACAAGGGCACCAACGCGGTTCTGCTGCTCGTGGTGCTGCCGATCCTCGCCTATGTGCTGCTGCTCGGCGGCTCCTTCGGCCTCACCCATGTCGAGACCTCGCTCTGGGGCGGGTTGATGGTGACGCTGATCCTGTCCTTTGTCGGGATCGTCGTGTCGCTGCCCTTCGGTATCATCCTGGCACTCGGCCGCCGGTCGCGCATGCCGATCATGAAGGCGGCTTGTGTCGGCTTCATCGAACTGGTGCGCGGCGTTCCTCTGATCACGGTCCTCTTTATGGCGAGCGTGCTTCTGCCGCTCTTCCTGCCGCCTGGCGACAATATCGACAAGTTCCTGCGCGCGCTTGTCGGCGTGTCGATCTTCGCCTCGGCCTATATGGCGGAAGTCATTCGCGGCGGACTGCAGGCCATCCCAAAGGGCCAGTACGAGGGTGCGGATTCGCTCGGGCTGAACTACGGCCAGAAGATGGTGTTCATCGTCATGCCGCAGGCGATCAAGCTCGTCATACCGGGCATCGTCAACACCTTCATCGGCATGTTCAAGGATACCTCACTGGTCTCCATCATCAACATGTACGACCTTCTCGGCATCGTGAAGGCCAGTTTCGGCGACGCCCGCTGGATCACACCGGTTACACCATTGACCGGTTTGATTTTCGCTGGTTTCGTGTTCTGGATCTTCTGCTTCGGCATGTCGCGCTATTCCGCTTTCATGGAACGGCATCTCGACACTGGCCACAAGAAATAAGGAAAAGGGGAACACCATGGCTCAAGCCAATTCCGCAAAGATGGCCGTCTCGGACACCGACGTCGCGGTCGAGCTGATCAACATGAACAAGTGGTACGGCGATTTTCACGTGCTGCGCGACATCAATCTGAAGGTGATGAAGGGCGAGCGCATCGTCATTGCCGGCCCCTCGGGCTCCGGCAAGTCAACGATGATCCGCTGCATCAATCGACTGGAAGAGCACCAGTCGGGCAACATCCTGGTCGACGGGATGGAACTGACCAACGACCTGAAGAAGATCGACGAAGTGCGCCGCGAAGTCGGGATGGTCTTCCAGCACTTCAACCTCTTCCCGCATCTGACGATCCTGGAAAACTGCACGCTGGCCCCGATCTGGGTGCGCAAGATGCCGAAGAAAGAAGCCGAGGAAGTGGCGATGCACTTCCTGAAGCGCGTCAAGATCCCGGAACAGGCGAACAAATATCCGGGCCAGCTCTCGGGCGGCCAGCAGCAGCGCGTCGCCATTGCACGCGCTCTTTGCATGAAGCCGAAGATCATGCTGTTCGACGAGCCAACATCGGCACTGGACCCGGAAATGGTCAAGGAAGTGCTCGACACCATGGTCGGGCTCGCCGAAGAAGGCATGACCATGCTCTGCGTGACCCATGAAATGGGCTTTGCCCGTCAGGTCGCCAACCGCGTCATCTTCATGGATCAGGGGCAGATCGTCGAACAGAATTCGCCGGCCGAATTCTTCGACAATCCGCAGCACGAGCGCACCAAGCTCTTCCTCAGCCAGATCCTGCATTGATGCGTCGATAGCTTCATCAAACATTAGAAGGCCCGCTGCGTGATCCGCAGCGGGCCTTCTGCTTCCGCGTCTATGTGCCGTCGTTGCAATGCGCTCAGGGGCACCAGGCCTGGTTTGCCGCAAGGCGGGGCTTGGCCAAGCCCTCCGAAACCAGGATCGAGCCGAGCGACCGGCCGTTGCGGGTCACGACACGCATGACCGACGAACCTGCCTCAAGCGGCTGCCCCTTCAGGACATCGATATCGAACTTACCCGCATTCAGCAGGTCGCGCAGCCTGACTTTGGCTGCAAAGCCGCGGTCACGCTCCTGCTGGCAGGCCGCCCTGTCTGTGGCCGGTGCCGCGATATCGGCAAGCGTGATCCTGGTTTTCGCAAACCAGAACGTGCCACCGTCGGCCACGCAGTTGTCGAGACCCGACGTGCCGCAGAAATAGAAGCGACCCTTGAAATCTTCGCCGATCAAGGCCGGATTTTGAGACGCCGCAACTGCTGCAGGCTTGGAATCCGGTACCGGCGTCTTTGCACCTCCGACCGCAGCTGGTGGGACGGGCGCACGTGCTACATCCGTATGAGTCTGCGCCGGTTTCGATGTTTGCGCGCGTGCTTCCGGTTTACGTTCCGCTTTCGCGGTCGTCGGGCGATCATCCTTCAGATAGGGCGCGACCTGCTTCATCACGGAATGGCGATTGTCGTAAAGCGCGATGCCGCCTGCGACCAAGGCGAGAATGACGACCCATTGCGTCATTCCCTGACCTGCGGATGACGAACGGCTTGATTTGCGACGCTTGGCGGGCGCGCGGCGGGAACTGGCGGTGCGACTGGACATGGTTAACCTCTCGTGCAGGCCATCATGAACAGCAAGGGTTTCAGAAAGGTTGGTTTCTCATTAATTTTTCGGAGGTCGGTCTATCCCAGACCTGCCCCCCTCGAAACGAGGGGTAAAGCAAAGGTCGGGCTTCGGCCCGACCTTCTGTCAAACTCATCCGTTCGCGTCTCTTTTTATTCGGCGACGCATTTCGGATCGGCCGCAGTCGCCGTCGAATCGGCGCTCTTCTGGCCCGGCGGGCACTGCGGCTGATCACCGGAATTGTTGCCCGTGCTCGATCCGTTGGTGGTATTGCCACCGAGATCGCCCTGGTTCGCGCCATCAGAGCCGTCGGAGCCGCTCTGCCCGGTTCCATCCGTCACAGACCCGCCGGTCCCACCGGAATTGCTGCCGCCGCTGTCTTGGGCAAGCGACACACCGGTCAGGCTCAACGACACGAGCGCTGCAGCTGTCAGGATCTTCATCATGGTCTCACTCCCTGTGTTCGATAGTCACGGGGATGTAACTGGCGACGACGAAGCCTGTTCCTGTTCCAACGGCGGGAACATTGGAACAAGCATCCAAGGTGAGCCGTGACAAACGTCACGTTTCAGGATCGTAAAGCTGGCCTGTTTGGAGTTATGGCGATCCCTGTAGGGCTCGAACCTACGACCTAGTGCTTAGAAGGCACTTGCTCTATCCAGCTGAGCTAAGGGACCGTCTCGAGGCCGCAGGCTGCGGCATAAGGCCGATCAATGCGTCCAGGGCTGGAGGCGATTGAAGCGGAAGTTGTCGGTATAGGAGACCGTCTGCCGCTTTGCTTCCTTCGGCATGATCACGCGGTATTCGATGCCTTCACGCTTTGCATAGGCCTCGGCCTGCTCCAGCGTTTCGAAGGTCAGCTTGATCTGCTGGCGGGTATCGCCGGAGGTCGTGTAGCCCATCATCGGGTCGATCTTGCGCGGGGCGGACTGGTCGAATTCCAGAACCCAGAGATGGGTCTTCGCCTTGCCAGACTGCATGGCGGTTTTCGCGGGGCGGTAGATCTTCGCAGACATGGTCTATCCATCTCCAGAACGTGGACGGCGGGCCAGCCCACCGCCGGAAACGCGACCGCCGATAACGGCGGTCATTTCACTGCTGGTCGGAGTGGAGAGATTCGAACTCCCGACCCTCTGGTCCCAAACCAGATGCGCTACCAGACTGCGCTACACTCCGTTCCAGCAATGCTGCCGGAATACACGGTTCACCCTCCAGCCGCAACCTCAAAAACGCGGTTTTCATAGGGCTATTTTACCAAGAAATTCGAGGTCATGGCGCCTTGGCAGCGGGCAGGTCGAGCGGCAGCTTCAGGCGCGCACCGGCCGTCAGGCCGAGTTCGGCCGCGCGGCCCCCGCGAATCTCCAGAGCGTAGCGCACGGGTTTTCCGGAGCCGACGATCGCCTCGGAAAACGGCGTGGTGCTTGCGGCGACACGAACCACGAGGCCGGCTTCGTCGATGAAAACCATGTCCAGCGACAAGGGCGTGTTGGCCATCCACATGGTGACCATGCGGGTTTCGCCGAAGTCGAACAACATGCCGGCATTGTCAGCCAGCGCTTCGCGTTCCATCAGGCCGCGCGCGCGCTGCTCTGGTGTCAGCGCCCATTCCACCTCGAATTCCAGAGGCTTTCCGTCTGTCGTCACGACCGCGAGACGGCCCGTCTCGAAGACGACCGGGGTCTGGTCCGCGCTCGCCGGGCCGAAAAACACAACAAGCGCCAGAACGGCGCTTGTCAGCAAGATGAGAAAACTGCGCATCGTTTCAATGGGCCCGCACGGAAGGACCCGGATTGTCCGGGTGGATCTCTGCGGCCATCAACCCCTTGTCGCCTGGCCCGAAACGCACCAGCACCGTTTGGCCGGGGCGCAATTCAGTGAGGCCGAAGCGGCGCAAGGTTTCCATGTGGACGAAGATATCCTCGGTGCCCTCGCCGCGCGTCAGGAAGCCGAAGCCCTTGGTGCGATTGAACCATTTGACAAGAACACGTTCCAGGCCGCTGGTCGGCGTAACCTGGACATGCGTCCGCACCGGCGGCATCTGCGAAGGATGCACCGCCGTAGATTGGTCCATGGAAAGGATGCGGAAGGCCTGATAGCCACGATCGCGCTTCTGAACCAAGGCGACGATGCGGGTGCCTTCGAGAATTGTCTGGTAGCCGTCGCGGCGCAGGCAGGTCACGTGGAGAAGCACGTCCTGCATGCCGTTGTCCGGCACAATAAAGCCGAAGCCCTTGGCGACGTCGAACCATTTCACGATGCCGGTGATTTCGATCAGATCGACGGCTTCGCCGGACAGCTCCTCGAAACCATCGAGCCCCTTCGGTGAAATCCTGTCCGCCATTTCCCCAAGCCCCTCGAAAACGCGTCACATTGCTCAGTCAACTGATTCTTGAGATTCAGATTAACATTTCGTCAACGGATCTGCGCAAGCCCTAGTTTCATCTATACCCAACTGCTTTTGCCGGATGAGCCTTGCCCGAGACTGGCGCATGTTCCATATCCATGGCCTTCACAGGAGGATATCTTGATGCGCTATCTACACACCATGGTTCGGGTAAAGGACCTCGACGCCTCGCTGCATTTCTATTGCGAACTCTTCGGGCTGACGGAACTGCGCCGATACGAAAACGAAAAGGGCCGATTCACGCTGGTCTTCCTCGTTGCGGACGGCGATCACCAGCAGGCGAAGGAGACCATGTCACCCTGCCTCGAGCTCACCTACAACTGGGATCCGGAAGAGTATACCGGCGGGCGCAATTTCGGCCATCTCGCCTATGAGGTCGACGATATCTATGCCATCTGCCAGAAGCTCATGGACAACGGGGTCACCATCAACCGCCCACCGCGTGACGGTCATATGGCGTTCGTGCGTTCCCCTGACGGCATCTCCATCGAGATCCTGCAGAAGGGCGAAAACCTCGCGCCTGCCGAACCCTGGGCCTCTATGCCGAACACCGGTGCTTGGTGAGCTGACCGGCAGAGGCTAACCCGCTTCGCGCAAGATTGCGCCGCTAGAACCGGCTTCGAAACAAAAGGTGTCGCGCCCGCGCGATGCCTTGATCGCCCCGGTGGGGTGACGACGGAGCCGGCGATGACACGAACCTTCCATCACAGCAGTACGGGCCTTCGGACCCTAGCCATCCTGAGCGGGCTGGTGCTTGGATCGTGCCAGACGAATGCCGGCGACATCCTCGCGACCGGCTCGCTCGAGCAAACGGCCCCATCGCCAAAACCTGTCAAAGGGCGCTATACCGATCCGCAGGTGATTGCCGTTGCGGCCGGGGCCGGCGACCAGGAAGCCCAGCTTCCTCTGAACGAGCCTCCGGCGACCCTGAAGCGAAAGCCCGCACCTCTCGCCGCTGCCTATACCGACATTGCCGAGCCGCCACCGGAAGTGCTCGCCCTGCAACAGCAGGCGATGCCAGCGACCGAGCCTGCCGGAGACCTCGGCGCCCTGCAGCCAACCGATGTCGACACCCACAAAAACAGCCTCTTCTCCGCAGGGAGAGCGCCAGCGCCGGCACCAGACATTGCCGCCTCGCCTGCTCCCGCCACACCGCAAGACGGATCACGGCAAGCTGCCGTTACGGCGACCGAACCGGTCAGCAGCCTTGTTCCGGGGAACATGCCGACACTCGGCGTCAACGCCATGAGCAAGAGCTTGTTCAGCCCCTCGGCAGACCAACAGCAGATGGTTACCACGAGCGAGCCAGCGCCCGGCCTATCGGGTGAAAGCCTGCCGCTCGTGGAACCGGATACGGGGCCGCCGGTGCTGCACAAACTCTCCGACCCGCGCCCGAAACGGAAGATCCTGGCTCTTCGTGAACCGACCGATGCCATGCCCACTGAACCGCTTCCGGCGCAGGAGATGCCGGAAAAGGTTCAGCTCACACCCGAGCAGCTTGCGGCGATGGGAGCCGTGCCCGAGACTGCAGCCGATGGCGGCACACCGGAAACTGCAATGGCGGACGGATCCGAGGTGCCCACGAGCAAGAAGAAGAAATGGCTGCCGTCTCTTTCGGACCTCCTTGCAGGGGGAACCAAACCGAAAGGGAACACACGCTGACGGCCTGACTCCATAGCCGCCAAACCCTTGGTTTGACGCCATTTTCCTGACCCCACAGAGCGGAATCACGGGTCTGTCATTTTTCTGCAAAAAAGCGCTGAGACCGGCTTGCGGTCTTCCCCGCGCCTGACTATAAGAGCGCCACGAAGCGCACGCGCCCTTCGTCTATCGGTTAGGACACCAGATTTTCATTCTGGGAAGAGGGGTTCGACTCCCCTAGGGCGTGCCACTTTCTTCTGACTTTTATCCGAAAAAATATCGCAATTCATGCGCTGCGAACCTGGCATGTCGCGTGCGAACGCGTCGTTTCTGACATCATGAAATTTGTCCATCGAGAGAGCAAATTTCCGCTTGCGGACCATATTTACCATGACTATAAGGGCGCCACCGAAGCGCACGCGCCCTTCGTCTATCGGTTAGGACACCAGATTTTCATTCTGGGAAGAGGGGTTCGACTCCCCTAGGG
>NZ_JBQUZB010000003.1:0-192156 GCF_056314065.1 Allorhizobium sp. DMC15 | reverse complement strand
CCCTTCGTCTATCGGTTAGGACACCAGATTTTCATTCTGGGAAGAGGGGTTCGACTCCCCTAGGGCGTGCCACTTCGACTTCCCCACTATCATCGTAGAGACAGCAATCACGGTGCCTTTGCGGCGTCGAGAATTCGAAACTGGACGCGCCTGTTGCCCTGCCAGTGGTCGGCGCTCAAGGTGCCGGCGACGTGGATCTGATTGCCGCGGCTGTTCATCAGGAAATGCCCGAGATCGGTCTCGGCGGCGCGGAAGGCGATACCGTCGAGTCGCGATCCGTCCATGCCTTCCAAGGTGACCTTGATATGGGTGGTCCCCACCGGCCGGACATCCCTCAATCTGTGCAGCGGAACGGCAAAAATCGGCTGCGGATGACCCGAGCCATAGGGACCCGCCGATTCGAGCTGGTCGACCAGAGCCAGCGTTGCGCCCGAGGCGCCGATTGCGCCGTCTATCTTCAGCGTCTGGTTCGCCGCCAGTGCCGACACCTGGGCCGTGGCCTGTTCATCGAAAAAGCCTCGCAGGCGGCCAAGATTGCCGCGCTCGACGGTGAGACCGGCTGCCATAGCGTGCCCACCACCCTTCAGCAGAAGCCCGTTGTCGACGGCGGCTCGGACCATTCGTCCGAGGTCGAAGCCGTTGATCGAGCGGCCAGAGCCCGTCCCCTTCCCCATGGAATCGAAGGCGATTGCAAAAGCCGGACGCTTGAACCGCTCCTTGAGCCGCGCAGCGAGTAGTCCGACGATGCCGGGATGCCAGCCATCCTTGGCGGTGACGATCACGCCGGCCTTTTCACCCGTCCCGTATTCGGCCAGCGCTTCCGCCTCGGCTTCGGCCAGCATGATCGCTTCCATAGCCTGACGCTCGCGGTTCAGTTCGTCGAGCTTTGCAGCGATCTGCTCGGCTTCAGCGGGGTCGTCGAGGGTCAGCAGGCGACTGCCGAGGGCGGCGTCGCCAATGCGACCGCCGGCATTGATTCTCGGGCCCACGAGAAAGCCGAAATGATAGGGCGTGACGGGTCCGCCGATGCCCGCGACCTTCAGCAGGGCGGCAAGCCCGGCATTGTTCTGATGACGGGCGGCAATCAGGCCCTTAGTGACGTAGGCGCGGTTCAGCCCCTTGAGTGGCACCACGTCGCAGACCGTGGCAAGGGCCACGAGGTCGAGCCAGGCGAGTAGATCAAGCGAGCGGGCATAGGGATGGCCCGCCTCCCGCAGACGGCGCAGGGTTGCCACCAACACCATGAAAACCACGCCGGCGGCGCAGAGATGCCCCTGCCTCGACAGATCGTCCTCGCGATTCGGATTGACCAGCGCATGGCAGACCGGCATCTCATGCCCCATCTGGTGGTGGTCGATGACGACCACGTCGACGCCCCGCCGCTCCGCGGCACCCAGCGCCTCGACGCTTGTCGACCCGCAGTCGACCGTGATCAGGAGATTGGCGCCCCGTTCGATGAGTTGGTCGATCGCCGCAGCGTTCGGTCCATACCCCTCAAAGATCCGGTCTGGAATGTAGATCTCCGCTTCGATGCCGAAATGCCGCAGGAAACGCAACATCAGCGCCGACGACGCTGCGCCATCAACGTCGTAGTCTCCGAAAATGGCGACACGATCCTTTGCATTCACGGCTGCCGCGATGCGTTCGGCTGCCTTGTCGCAATCAGTCAGGGTCGAGGGATCGGGCATTAGGCTGCGGATGGTCGGGTCGAGAAATGCCGGCGCATCATCGACGCCGACGCCACGACCGGCGAGCACGCGGGCGACCAGTTCCGGGATGCCGTGAATCTGGCTGATGGCAAGCGCGCGGTTGAGAGCCGCCTGATCCGCGCGCGACATCCAGCGCTGCCCGCTTGCCGACTGGTCGACACCAAGGAATGCGCGGATGACGGGATCAACGGGTTCGTTGGACATGCCTGCTCTCTGGATGACCGGGCGGGCGTCGATGGACGCGCTTCATCACACCATCGCCATGACGCCTCGTCACCGGACATCGTTACTCGACCTGGTATCCCTAGCCCGAGTGCAGCTTGGACGCTACGGCCCGATGTCCAGAAACAGCCCAAGCCTGTGGATCAAAAGCCAGCGCCGTGCAGCGCGATCGCCACAGACCCGCAGTTTACTCCCATCCAGAGCGTGCCCGATCAACCCTTTGGTCGTTCGATGCGGATCACCTGGGGTTCACCAATCAGATAACCTTCGCCCTTGATGGCGCTGACCGCTTTGCGAACGGCACTCTCCATCGTCGCGTGGGTCACGAGGATGATCGTCTGCGGACGATCCGCGGTTGTCGGCTGCTTCGAATGCTGGACGATGGATTCCAGCGAGATCGCATTTTCGGCCATCCGGGCCGCGATGCTGGCAAACACCCCGGTGCGATCCTGCACCGTCAGTCGGATGAAGTAGCCACCTTCGTGGCTCTGCATTTCGGCCTGGCGATACGGCTCGAGCAAATGGGCGGGACGGCCGAGGACTGGCACTTCCTGCGCGCCCGGGCGGCTCTTGGCGATATCGGTTATGTCGCCGAGTACGGCGGAGGCCGTGGCATTGCCGCCAGCGCCGGGGCCAACCATCAGCAGCTCACCGAGGATGTCGGATTCGAGCGCCACTGCATTGGTCACGCCGTCCACCTGCGCGATGACACTGTCGAGCGGGACCATGGTCGGGTGAACGCGCTGCTCGATGCCGCTCTCCGTCTTCTGGGCAACGCCCAGGAGCTTGATGCGGTAGCCAAGGTCGGCTGCCGCATGAATGTCCTCGATCGAGATATTGGTGATGCCTTCGAGGTAGATCTTGTCTGCAGAGATCTCGCAGCCGAAAGCCAGCGTCGTCAGGATCGACAGCTTGTGGGCGGTATCATTGCCCTCGATGTCGAAGCTCGGATCAGCTTCCGCGTAGCCGAGGCGCTGGGCCTCCTTGAGGCAATCCGCGAAGGACAGGCCCTCGCGTTCCATCCGGGTCAGGATGTAATTGCAGGTGCCGTTCATGATCCCGTAGATGCGGGAGAAGTTGTTGCCGGTGAGCGACTCACGCAGCGTCTTGATGACCGGGATGCCGCCAGCGACCGCCGCTTCGTAGTTCAGGAGGCGTCCCTTCTCCTCGGCGAGTTTGGCGAGCTCAACGCCATGGCGCGACAGAAGGGCCTTGTTGGCGGTGACGACATGCAGGCCGCGGACGAGAGCTGCACGGACCGACTGTTCGGCAGCCCCTTCGGCTCCTCCGACAAGCTCGACGAAAACGTCGATATCGGCTCGCATTGCCATCTCAACCGGATCGGCATACCAGGCGATGCCATCCATCAGGATGCCGCGGTCCTTGGAGGCATCGCGGGCAGAGACCGCCGTGACCGTGATCGGGCGACCGCAGGCGACGGCGAGCGCATTGGCGCGGGTCTGGAGAATACGGACGAGCGAGGCACCGACGGTGCCGAGACCCGCCACGCCGATTTTAAGCGCATTTGCCATGAGGCATTCCTGACGTCATCGAAAAGGAAGTGAGGCGGTCCTGAACGGACCGCCTTGGATCAACGTGAACTCAACGGTGGGCGTTGAGCGAAATCACGTTGTGCATCGTCTCGTCGGCCGTCGACAGGAACTTCTTGATATTGCGCGCGGCCTGGCGGATGCGGTGCTCGTTCTCGACGAGGGCGAGACGGACATATTCGTCGCCCATTTCACCGAAGCCGATGCCGGGGGCCACGGCCACATCGGCCTTTTCGACCAGCAGCTTGGAGAATTCCAGCGAACCGAGATGGCGGAATTTCTCAGGGATCTTCGCCCAGGCGAACATGGTGGCCGCCGGCGGCGGCACTTCGAAGCCGGCCTTGCCGAAGCTCTCGACCATGACGTCGCGGCGGCGCTTGTAGACATTGCGGACTTCCGCGATGTCGGAGCCATCGCCGTTCAGCGCATGGGTGGCAGCCACCTGGATCGGCGTGAACGCACCATAGTCGAGGTAGGACTTCACGCGGGTCAGCGCCGAGATCAGCCGCTCGTTGCCGACGGCAAAGCCCATGCGCCAGCCGGGCATGGAGAAGGTCTTGGACATCGAGGTGAATTCGACGGTGCAGTCGATGGCGCCCGGTACTTCGAGTACGGAGGGCGGCGGATCGCCATCGAAGTAGATTTCCGAATAGGCAAGGTCTGACAGCACGATGATGTCATGCTTCTTCGCAAACGCGATGACGTCCTTGTAGAAGTCGAGGCTCGCCACACGCGCCGTCGGGTTGGAAGGGTAGTTGATGATCAGCGCCAGCGGCTTCGGGATCGAATGCTTCACGGCACGCTCGAGCGGCGGGAAGAAGGTCTCGTCCGGCTCGATCGAGATCGAGCGGATGACGCCGCCGGTCATCAGGAAGCCGAAGGCATGGATCGGATATGTCGGGTTCGGGCAAAGAATGACGTCACCGGGTGCAGTGATCGCCTGCGCCATGTTGGCGAAGCCTTCCTTGGAGCCGAGGGTGGCGACGACCTGCGTGTCGGGATTGAGCTTCACGTTGAAACGACGGGCGTAGTAGGCCGCCTGGGCGCGACGCAGGCCCGGAATGCCCTTTGACGAGGAATAACGATGGGTGCGCGGGTCCTGCACGACTTCGCACAGCTTGTCGACAATCGCCTGCGGGGTCGGAAGGTCAGGATTGCCCATGCCGAGGTCGATGATGTCGGCCCCACCGGCTCGCGCGCTCGCCTTCAAACGGTTGACCTGTTCGAAAACGTAGGGCGGCAGGCGCCGGACTTTGTGAAACTCTTCCATCTTCAACCCCTGAAACCGCGCGGATCATAACCGCGGCAGGCGCGCTCGTTTTCCCAGTGAACACACGCTCCGCAACGAACCGCAAAACCGGAGACGGGTGATGGTATCCCAACCAGAGCGCTGACAGCAAATCTTGTCACAAATCCGGTTCAGGGCCTTGCCCGGACCGAAAAAGCACGCTGTTACGCCCAGGCTGCTTTGCGGAAAATCCCGCTCGAACGCAAGTGCTATTTGGCAATCAGCGCCTGGGTATCTGCACCGTGCTCGGCGGCCAGCTTTCGCAGTTCCGCAAGCTTCGCCTGATACTCCGCTTCCGAGATGGTGCCGGCTTTGCGCGCCTTGCTCAGCGCGGTCAGGCGAAACTGGAGGGCTTGCGCCTCTTCGTTGGTCATCTGGACATTTGCCGCATTCAGCGATCCGGCGAAACTCGGGTAGCCGTCCGCGTAGGTCGGTCGCGGCGCGGCAGGCTGCGGCTGGTCGGCATCCTCGACGGTGACTTCGAGACCCGTCGCTGCCGGTGCGGCCGTGGGCGCAGGGGTCGACTGGCATCCGGCTCCGGCGCCGAGCGCCAGAAGACAAAAGAGTGCGGCATGCCTGCTGCGACCAAAGATAATGCTCAAGCTCTCCACCATGGCCTCGATATATCGCTTCTTCGCAGCAGTGACGCCCTGCAAGGGTGCAGTGATCGGCCACCTGCGAAAGACTATGTCCCAATCGCTGGAACTTGTAGTCGTTTTCATGCAGGATAGGCAAACACAAAAGACGCCAGAACAATCCCCGGGGAGGACACCATGGACAGGATGCGGGAGGAGACCGGAGCTGGCGCTGCATTCGATCCGAAGCTGATCGAACCCTATATCATCAAGGATCCCCAGGCGCTGGCCGTCAACGCTGCCAGAGCACTCGAAAACCTGGGAAAAGCGGCATCGGCCTGGCTTGAGCCCCGACAGGGCGGAGAGCTGTCCGATCCGGTCTCGGAGCCTGTCGCCGAGCTCGTGAAGACCATGGGCAAGGTTGCCGAATACTGGATGTCGGATCCGAAGCGGACCCTTGAGGCGCAGACTCATCTGCTCAATGCCATCTTCGGCGTGTGGAGCCGGTCGATGACGCGATTCGCCGAACCACAGCAGCCAATCGACGACCCGCTTCCGAAGGACAAGCGTTTTTCTGACGAAGACTGGCAGCGCAATCCCTTCTTCGACTTCCTGCGTCAGACCTATCTCGTCCTGTCGCAATGGGCCGAAAAGATGGTGAGCGAAGCCGGGGGGCTGGACGAGCATACCCGGCACAAGGCCAATTTCTACATGCGACAGATCACGGCAGCGCTCTCGCCCGCCAACTTCGTCGCGACGAACCCACAGCTCTATCGGGAAACCGTGGCCAGCAGCGGCGCCAATCTGGTGAAGGGCATGCAGATGTTTGCCGAGGACATCGCAGCCGGTGGCGGCGATCTTCGCATCCGCCAGACGGATACGAGCAAGTTTGCGGTCGGCGAGAACATGGCGATTACGCCCGGCAAGGTGATCGCCCAAAGCGACATTTGCGAGGTCATTCAGTACGAGCCAGCGACCGAAACGGTGCTGAAGCGCCCTCTTCTGATTTGCCCGCCCTGGATCAACAAGTTCTATATCCTGGACCTCAACCCGCAGAAGAGCTTCATCAAGTGGTGTGTCGATCAAGGACAGACGGTCTTCGTCATCTCCTGGGTCAACCCGGATGAACGACATGCCAAGAAGGACTGGGAGGCCTATATCCGCGAGGGCGTCGACTTCGCGCTCGACACCATCGAGAAGGCGACCGGCGAGAAAGAGGTGAATGCCATTGGTTATTGCGTCGGCGGCACGTTGCTCGCAGCCGCGCTCGCCCTGCATGCACAGGAGAAACGCGAACGGATCAAGAGCGCGACACTCTTCACCACCCAGGTCGACTTCACCTTTGCCGGCGACCTCAAGGTCTTCGTTGATGAAGGCCAGTTGCACAGCCTGGAAGAGCGGATGCAGGAGACGGGCTTTCTCGACGGCTCGAAGATGGCGGCGGCCTTCAACATGCTGCGCGCGTCCGAACTGATCTGGCCCTATTTCGTCAACAACTACCTGAAGGGCCAGGATCCGACGCCGTTCGACCTGCTCTACTGGAACTCCGATTCGACTCGCATGGCGGCCGCCAACCACTCCTTCTACCTGCGCAATTGCTACCTCAACAACACGCTCAGCCAGGGCAAGATGGAACTCGCCGGCAAGCGGCTGTCGCTCAAGGACGTCACCATCCCGATCTACAATCTCGCCACCCGAGAAGACCACATTGCGCCTGCGAAATCGGTGTTTGTCGGGAGCAACCTGTTCGGCGGTCCGGTCGAGTTCGTGCTGTCCGGCTCCGGCCACATCGCCGGTGTCGTCAACCCTCCGGACAAGACGAAGTACCAGTACTGGACCAATGGCCCGGCCGTCGGAAACTACGAGGACTGGGTGCAGACGGCCAAGGAAACGCCCGGCTCATGGTGGCCGCATTGGCAGAGGTGGATCGAGAGCCTGGACGATTCCCACGTGCCCGCGCGTAAACCGGGCGGTGCGGCGCTCAACGCGATCGCCGACGCCCCCGGCCGCAACGTGCTGGTGCGCGTGTGACGCGGAGGCATATCTCTAAGTGATCTTCGATCCGCCTCTGGTGCCTGCCACGCTTGTCCGCCGTTACAAACGATTCCTGTTCGACGCCGTGCTCGACGACGGCCGCGAGATCACCGGATTTTGCCCCAATACCGGCTCGATGCGGGGCCTGACCACTCCCGGAGCGCGGGTTTGGCTGTCACACCACGACGCACCTAACCGCAAATATAGTCACGCGTTCGAACTGATAGAGGCGGACGAGACCATCGTCGGCGTCAACACCGCGTTGCCGAACCGCTTGGCGGAGGAAGCGATCCTGGCCGGGTTGATCCCTGCCCTTGCCGGTTTTGCCGTACTGAAGCGCGAGCAGCGTTACGGTCGCAATTCCCGGATCGATATCCTGCTTCAAGATCCGGCAAAGGGCAGCGTGCATGTCGAAGTGAAGAACGTGCATTTCACCCGCGAGGCGGGCTTGGCCGAGTTCCCGGACAGCGTGACGACACGCGGTGCCAAACATCTCGACGAGATGGGGGATCTGGTCGAGACCGGTTTTCGAGCCGCCATGCTGTTCGTGGTCCAGCGTGCCGACTGCAAGAGGCTGAAGATCTGCGGCGATCTCGATCCGGGATACGGCCGCGCCTTCAACCGGGCCATTGCCCGAGGCGTTGAGGCCTATGCAATCAGATGCGCGCTCGATCCGTTCAAAATCGTACCCGAAAGCCTCATCCCGATAGACGAAGACGGTCTGCGTGCTTTATGAACGGCCAAGATCCTAGATTAGACGTTTCGAAAGCCACCCCATGGTCACCTATATCGACGCGGCAACTGCGCCGCTGAAAAACACCGGCGCTATCAGGCTCTATGATGCCGAGGCCTTCGAGGGCATGCGCCGCGCCTGCCAGCTGACGGCGCGCTGTCTCGACGCATTGGTGCCGATGGTGAAGCCGGGGGTGACAACGGCCGCGATCGATCGCTTTGTCTTCGAATTCGGTGCCGATCACGGCGCCCTGCCGGCGACACTGAATTATCGCGGCTACAAATATTCCGTCTGCACGTCGATCAATCATGTGGTCTGTCACGGCATGCCTGATGACAAGCCGCTGCGGGACGGGGATATCGTCAATATCGACGTGACCTTCCTGCTCGACGGGTGGCATGGCGATTCCAGCCGCATGTATCCGGTTGGCCAGATCAAGCGGGCGGCGGAACGGCTGATGGAAGTCACCCATGAGTGTCTGATGCGCGGCATTGCGGCAGTGCGCCCCGGTGCGCGCACGGGTGCGATCGGCCAGGCCATCCAGACCTATGCGGAAGGCGAGCGCTGCTCGGTGGTGCGCGACTTCTGCGGCCATGGGGTCGGCCGGCTGTTCCATGACAGCCCGAACATCCTGCATTACGGCAAGGCTGACGAGGGTCCGGAAATGCGTGAGGGCATGATCTTCACCATCGAGCCGATGATCAATCTCGGCAAGCCGCATGTGAAAGTGCTCTCGGACGGCTGGACGGCGGTCACCCGCGACCGGTCGCTCACAGCCCAATACGAACATACGGTCGGCGTGACCTCCACAGGCTGCGAGATTTTCACTTTGTCGCCTGCGGGTCTCGATCGCCCCGGCCTCGGCTGACCCGTCGAAGACGCCGACACACCTTATCGCAACTTGAACTTGCGCGCGGCAGCAGTCGTGTCACTATATTCCTGCGGCGGCGGGCCGCTCGACCATGATGGTCAGGATTGGGGTGGTATGACGCGCAAGCTTCCGTTCTCAGACGAACCTTCGCCTGCCGAGGGTGCTGTGATGCAAAATCCCGGTGATCTGTTCGGACCGGGCGAAGTCCTCCCGGACGGTTCCTTCGACGAACGCAGCTTCTTTGCAGAACAGCCGACGCGCGGCAAAAACTTAGCGAAAGCGACTTCCACGCGTGCGACGATGCAACCGGAAGCACACTACCTCGGACATAGGGAACGCCTTCGTAACCGTTTCCGTGATGGTGGAGAGACTGCGCTTGCCGACTACGAGCTCCTGGAACTCCTGCTTTTCCGGCTGATCCCGCGACGGGACACGAAGCCGATCGCCAAGGCCCTGATCGCCCGCTTCCAGACTTTGGCGGGTGTGCTGGGCGCACAGCCCGCCTTGTTGCAGGAGGTGAAGGGTGTGGGCGAGACCGTGGCGCTCGACCTGAAACTGATCGCCCATGTCGCCCAGCGCATGCTGAAGAGCGAACTGCGCGAAAAACACGTACTTTCCTCCTGGTCCTCGGTGATCGATTATTGCCATGCCGCCATGGCCTATGAAGCTACCGAGCAGTTCCGCATTCTCTTCCTCGATAAGCGCAATGTCCTGATTGCGGACGAGATCCAGGGACGGGGAACGATCGACCACACTCCGGTCTATCCGCGCGAGGTGGTGAAGCGGGCTCTCGAGCTGTCGGCCACCGCCATCATTCTCGTCCATAATCATCCAAGTGGCGATCCGACACCGTCCCGGGCCGATATCGACATGACGAGAACCATCGTCGACACGGCCAAGCCGCTTGGAATCACCGTCCACGACCACATCATCATCGGCAAGGACGGGCATGCCAGCTTGCGAGGTCTGCGGCTGATTTAGCCGCATTGCGGCCTCGAAACTGCCGTTGCCGGACCAAGATCATCGCCAATCCCATCGCATGATAATGAAACAGTTAGATTGCCCTGCTATGTTTTGTGCGCGACATTGCACCGCAGCATGAATTTTGACGAATCAGAGGCGCCCCATGAACCAGTATGACCTCGTCGTGATTGGCAGCGGACCGGCCGGACGCCGCGCGGCGATCCAGGCGGCCAAGCTGGAAAAGAAGGTGCTCGTGATCGAAAAGGGGACGCGAGTGGGCGGCGTGTCCGTGCACACCGGAACCATCCCGTCCAAGACGCTGCGCGAGACGGCTCTCAACTTGACCGGCTGGCGTGAGCGCGGCTTTTATGGTCGCAGCTACCGCGTCAAGCAGGAAATCAAAGCGGAAGACCTCCGTCGCCGTCTGCTGATCACCCTTGATCACGAGGTCGAGGTGCTGGAGCACCAGTTTTCCCGCAACCGCGTTTCGCAAATGCGGGGCACCGCACGCTTTCTCGATCTGCACACGATCGAGGTGACCAAGGACGACGGCGAAGTTCTGCACGTCAAGGCAGACACTGTACTGCTGGCGGTCGGTACGCGACCGTTCCGTCCGACGCACATTCCCTTCGACGGCGTAAGCGTGCTCGACAGCGATGAAATCCTGGAGATCAAGGAGTTGCCGCGCTCGATGATCGTCATCGGCGCCGGCGTCATCGGCATCGAATATGCAACCATCTTCTCGGCACTCGACACGGCCGTCACCGTGGTCGAGCCGCGCGACACGATGCTCGACTTCATCGACAAGGAAATCGTCGAAGACTTCACCTATCAGCTGCGTGACCGGAATATGAAGCTGATCTTCGGCCAGACGGTGGAAACTGTCGAAAAGATCGATGGCAAGTGTCGCGTCACCCTGAAAAATGGCCGCGTTCTGATGGCTGAAATGGTGCTTTACGCCGCCGGCCGCGTCGGCGCCATCGACACGCTCAATCTGTCGGCGATCGGCCTCGAAGCCGACAATCGCGGCCGCCTCAAGGTCAATCCCGAGACTTTCCAGACTTCACTGCCGAACATCTATGCGGCTGGCGACGTCGTCGGTTTCCCGTCGCTCGCCTCGACGTCGATGGAACAGGGCCGAATCGCTGCCCGCCATGCGGTCGGCGCGCCCGCGCATGATCCGCCGCAGTTCTTCCCCTATGGAATCTATGCCGTTCCGGAAATCTCCACCTGCGGCCTGACGGAAGAGGAAGTTATCCAGCGCGGGATTCCCTATGAAACGGGGATAGCGCATTTCCGCGAGACGTCGCGCGGCCACATCATGGGCCTCGACAGTGGCATGCTGAAGATGATCTTCTCGCACAAGACGCGTCGGCTGCTCGGCGTCCATATCGTCGGAGAAGGCGCGACCGAACTCGTCCATATCGGCCAGGCCGTACTCAATCTCAAAGGCACGGTCGAGTATTTCGTCGAGAACACCTTCAATTACCCGACGCTCGCGGAAGCCTACAAGATTGCAGGGCTCGACGCCTGGAACCGCATGGGCGAACTGAAGGTCGAGAAGATCGAGCGCAAAGCGGCCGAATGACCCGCTGGCGAGCAAAGGTGCACCTCACCTCCCATTGAAGCTGACGCGAGCGACGACTCGTGCAAAGGTAGCGGTGTTTCCACTCCGCCACCGGCGGCTCTCCCCGCTGCGGCTGCCGCAGAGATCTTTTCATGTTTTCATCCTTCGGCCAGATTGCCGGCCGCCCGCAATTGCTCGTCTTGTCGCTGATGATCTTCGCCCAGGGCTCGGCATTCGGCGCCACCATCCCCTATCTCTCGGTGACGGCCATCGGAACGCTCGGCATGAGCGACCAGGCCTATTCACTTCTGATGCTCGTCTCGTCGGTTTCAGCCGTCACTATCAGCGTGTCGCTGGGCATCCTGTCCGACATGCTGGGCGACCGACGCCACATGCTGATCGCGATGTCGGCACTGGGCGTCATCGGTTATGGGTCGATCTACCTTCTTCCCTCCGTTCCAGTCTTCCTGGGCGCAACCTCGCTCGTGGTGCCGTTTTTCTATGCCACCAGCTCTCTGTTGTTCGCCAGCGCGCGGCTGGAGACGGGCGAGATCGCGCCGGCGGAAGCCGCTTCCATCAATGCCACCTTGCGCGCTGTCGTGTCCGCCGCCTGGGTACTGACGCCGGCGGGACTTGGCTTGGCGCTCGGCGGCTCCGGAAGCATGATCGGTGCCTGGGGGATCGCCGCGCTCTTTTGCCTGTTCATCCTGACTTGCGCGACGCTGATCCTCAAGTCACCGCCCGCACGGGCGCCGGGCAAGGCATCCGGCCCCGGCTTCGGCGCCGCGCTTAAGGAACTCACCGCACCCACCATGCTGGTCCGCATGGTCTCGATTGCCGCGATCACCTCGACACTGCGCTTGAGTGGCACGATCTGGCCACTGATCCTCACGCTCAAGCTCGGCGGAAAGACCGCGGATGTCGGCCTGATAGCAGGCATGACAGCGCTCACCGAAATCCCGTTCATGCTGATGTGGGCGCATTTGCTCAAATGGCATAGTATCATCGGCATTATCGTGACGGCCGCGCTTGGCTACGGCGCATATATGGTCGCTCTGAGTTTTGCTTCGGCGCCCTGGCACATCTATGCGCTGGCGTTGCCAGGGGCAGCGTTTGCCGCCGCCCTTCTCGCTTTGCCGCTCAATTATTTCCAGGACCTCTTTCCGGGACGCCCCGGTCTCGGCACCGCTTTCCTGCCGATCAACTCGTTTCTCGGGAACGGTCTCAACGCTGGTGCCTTCGCCATCGGTTCGCATTTCCTCGGATATTCGGAGGCGGCGTGGCTTGGCCTTGTCCTGACGCTATCAGGGGTGGCGGGCCTGCTCTCGGTGGAACGGCGGGAAAAGCACCGTTTCTGATCGGGCCGAACGAGCGCCGTCTTTGCCACGGAAACAGTCTGTCACCGGCTCTGGTCTATGGTGTGGCACGCGTCGATGCCATCTAGGGTCCAACTTCCATTACGCAGGTGCATGATGATGAAAAAAATCGGCTTTCTCTCCTTCGGCCATTGGTCGCCCTCTCCTCAGTCTGGCACACGTTCGGCGCAGGACACGCTTCTCCAGTCGATCGACCTCGCAGTCGCTGCCGAAGAACTCGGCGCTGACGGCGCCTATTTCCGTGTCCATCACTTCGCCCGTCAGCTTGCTTCACCCTTCCCGCTGCTGGCTGCCGTCGGCGCCCGGACCTCGAAGATCGAGATCGGAACCGGCGTCATCGACATGCGCTACGAAAACCCACTCTACATGGCAGAAGACGCCGGAGCTGCCGACCTCATCTCCCGCGGCCGGCTACAGCTGGGCATCTCCCGCGGCTCTCCGGAGCAGGTGATCGAAGGCTGGCGCTATTTCGGCTATCAGCCAGAAGAAGGACAGAGCGATGCAGACATGGGACGCCGCCATGCCGAGGTGTTCCTCGACGTGCTGAAGGGCGAGGGTTTCGCCCAGCCGAATCCGCGTCCGATGTTCCCGAACCCGCCCGGCCTCCTGCGTCTGGAGCCGCATTCCGAAGGTTTGCGCGAGCGCATCTGGTGGGGGTCCGGCTCGAACGCGACCGCTGTCTGGGCCGCACAGCAGGGCATGAACCTGCAGAGTTCGACGCTGAAGGATGACGAAACGGGTGAACCTTTCCATGTCCAGCAGGCCAAGCAGATCCGCGCCTATCGGGAGGCCTGGAAGGAAGCCGGCCACAGCCGGACACCGCGTGTCTCGGTCAGTCGCTCGATCTTTGCCATCGTCAACGACATGGACCGGGCCTATTTCGGGCAGAGCAAGGACAAGGATTCGATCGGGTTCATCGACGAGAACACGCGCGCCATCTTCGGTCGGTCCTATGCCGCCGAACCGGATCGGCTGATCGACGAGCTGAAGCGCGATGAGGCGATCGCCGAAGCCGACACGCTGCTGCTCACCGTGCCGAACCAGCTCGGCGTTGCCTACAACGCGCATGTCATCGAAGCGATCCTGACCCATGTGGCACCGGGTCTCGGCTGGCGCTGAGGATAACCAAGGCGGCCGGGTCAGAACTTCAGGATCTCGCCGTCTTCGGGAATGACCAGACGGTCGGCGCCTCGCGCGCCGGCCGCAGTCAGGCGCCTGATATCGGCACGCGATACGGTCGCATGGTCGACCGCGTCGAGATGGGTCACGACAACGGCCGCCCCAGCCGCAACTCGCGCTGTTTCGAGCACCATATCTCCATCCATCACCAGTGGCCCCTCGCCGTTCCACAGCGCGCCGCAGCCATGAACCACGACCACGGCCGGACGCTCGCGTTCGAGCACCGCCTCGACCGCTGGACAGAGGATCGTGTCGCCGGCCCAGTAGAGCAGCGGTTCATCAATGGTAGAGAGCAGGAACCCGCTCACCTCGCCCATGTCACCAAGGACCTCAGGTGGACCGTGCTGACCGTCCGTGGTGCGGACATGAACTCGCCCGACGTCGATTCCCTCGCCCACCTCCAGCACCTGCTCAAAGCCCATGGCCCGGATCGCATCTGCATCGCGACCATGGCAGAGAATCGGCATGCCCCTCGGGATCAGCCGCTGTGCCACCTCGTCGAAATGGTCGGAATGCAGGTGGGAGACCAATATCGCGTCGACACCCTCGAGGATGTCCTCGACAGGCAGTGGCAGGCCGACCAAGGGCGATTGCGCGCGGCCGGAATAGCTGCGGCCCTGTCCCCTCTCGGCCAACCAAGGATCGATCAGCAGGCGTGTATCGGCCATCTCGACGATGAGGGTCGCGCCTCGAATGAGCTGGATCTGCATTGGACATCATCCTTCCCCGAGAAACGACAGCGTTCGCACTGTCTATCGCCAAACGCGAAAAAGCCGCCCACAAGGGACGGCTTTTCCGAATTTCATCAAAGCATGAAGATTACTCGGCGTCGCCTTCGGCGGCCTTCTTCTTCGGAGCAGCCTTCTTCTTCGGAGCGGCTTCTTCGCCTTCGGCAGCGTCGTCAGCCTTGGCAGCGGCCTTCTTCTTGGAAGCGGCCTTCTTCGGCTTGTCGCCTTCTTCGGCGTCTTCGGCCAGCAGCTCTTCCTTGGTCACGGTCTTGTCGGTGACGGTGACGTCAGCCAGCAGCTTGTCGATGACCTTTTCTTCGAAGATCGGGGCGCGGAGCGAAGCGGCGGCACCCGGGGTCTTGCGGAAGAATTCCAGTATTTCCTTTTCCTGGCCCGGGAACTGCTGCAGCTGGGCGAAGAGCGAACGCTGCATTTCCTCGTCGGTCACTTCGATGCCGGCCTTTTCGCCGATTTCGGAGAGAACGAGGCCGAGGCGAACGCGGCGCTCGGCGAGCGTGCGGTATTCTTCGCGAGCTGCTTCTTCCGTCGTGTCTTCGTCAGCAAAGGTCTTGCCGGACTGAGCGAGATCGGTGTTGATCTGGCGCCAGATGTTTTCGAACTCGGCATCAATCAACTTCGAAGGCGCTTCGAACTTGTAGATCGCGTCGAGCTGGTCGAGGATCTGACGCTTGACCTTCTGACGGGTGACGTTGCCATACTGGCTTTCGATCTGGCCGCGAACGATTTCCTTGAGCTTCTCGACCGATTCGACGCCGAGCTTGGTGGCCAGATCGTCGTTGATTTCGGTCTTGGCCGGAGCTGCCACTTCCTTGACGGTGATGTCGAAGGTGGCTTCCTTGCCAGCGAGGTTGGCAGCCGGGTAGTCGGCCGGGAAGGTCACGGTTATGACCTTTTCGTCACCGGCCTTCAGGCCAACCAGCTGATCTTCGAAGCCCGGAATGAAACGGTTCGAGCCGATGACCAGCTCGGCGTCTTCGTCCTTGCCGCCGTCGAAGGCAACGCCGTCGACCTTGCCGAGGTAGTCCATGGTGACGCGGTCGCCGTCGGCGGCCTTGCCCTTCTTGGTCTCAAACGAGCGGGCGCTTTCGGCGATCTTTAGGATCTGCTCGTTGATCTCGTCTTCCGAGATTTCGACCACTTCGCGGGTGACCTTGATGCCGTCAACCGGCTTCAGTTCGATGGCCGGAATGATTTCGTAGGACAGCGTGAATTCGAGGTCAGCCTGGGCGCTCAGGATCTTTTCGGCTTCGGCTTCGTCCTCGGTCATGGCGATTTCCGGCTGGGTCGCCGACTTTTCGCCGCGCTCCGACAGGATTGCGCTCGGACGGTCGCGGATGATCTCGTTGACGAGTTCAGCCATGATCGACTTGCCGTACATCTTCTTGACGTGGGAAACCGGCACCTTGCCCGGGCGGAAGCCGTTGATCCGGACCTTGTCCTTCACGTCAGCCAGACGCTCGTTCATCTGCTGTTCCATGTCCTTGGCCGGGATCACGACCTTGATTTCGCGCTTCAGCCCTTCAGCGAGCGTTTCGATAACCTGCATGTTCTTACCTTCATGTCGTGGCGGCCGTGCTCGGGCAGCCGGTGGTTTCACTGAGCACGACGCCGGAATTCATTTTCCCGGACGTGGCTGCGTCGCAATCAAACATTCTGCCAAGCAAAACGGCGCCGGATGATGAGAGCCACAATCAATTGCGTCTCTTATCCATCCCGCGCGGCCCAGCTGGTGCGGGTAGAGAGACTTGAACTCCCACGCCTTGCGGCACCAGAACCTAAATCTGGCGTGTCTACCAATTTCACCATACCCGCGTCCAAAAGCGCATGCTGCGTTCGCGCATGGCCCCTCCGGAGCGCGCGTCTCTATAACACCCGTTTTTGCCCACGCAAAGGAAAAATGACAGGGTCGCGAAGCCGGCAGACCCGGCTCCACAGGCATTGCAGGCCACGCATGACCTGCTCAGTACAGCGGTTCCTCGTAGAGCGGCTGACCGTCGAGCATCAGGGAGCGAATCTGTGCCTGACCGGTATCCGATACACGCGCGGCGACAGAAACTTGGCCCTCGTTGCGCCCGTCTTCGATCGGTCGGCCCTCACCCTCCGGAACGTAATAGCTTTCTATGCCGTAGGAGACCATGAACGAACCGCCTTCGGTCCATTGCCAATCATAGATTTCCACCGGCAGGGACCTGAGGACGACACTGTCCGGCTGGGCCGCCAAAGGCCCGAACGAGGCCTCTGTGACAGTCCAGAAGCCATCCGTACCCGGTGCGATCCGGACATTGATCGGCAGAGAGGCACCAGCCGGTGGCTTTTCGCCCTTGATTGCGGAGTTCGGGATGTTCGAAATGTCATAGGACAGAATGACATAATCGCCGCGCAGCAGGTCGCGCGGATCGACCGGTGCCGTTTTCAGGAGAACCTCTGTGCCTGTGCGCAGGATCGAGGCGCGGCCCTCGATCATCGACCCGAGGATCGCCGTCTGCGCGAGGGCGACAAAAAAGGCGACGGCGGCAAAGGGTTTTGCGGCGATCATGGGCTCACCTCGGCAGTTCGACGGGAGAATCGTTTTTCGAGGCGGACCACAAGGAAAGCGAGAACGGCCACCACCAGGCCCGACAGAAGGAAGAAGGCGGAGGTGCCGAGAATGCTGTCGATGGTTTCGTAGGACAGGTAGAGGATCTCCGCGGCAAAGGCCGCATAGGCCAGGAAACGCACGGCCCCGTTGTCGCGGCCTTCAAGCGCAATGGCTGCGATCGCAAGCCCGAGAATGGCGGCGCCGAGGAGGGCAACCGCCATCGCATCCAGGAGCTGCACCTGGACGAAGGCAAATGCCGAGAAGGCCAGAAGCAAAGCATAAAAGCCGGCGGACGCTCCAAGCCGCCGATGGAGAGCGGCCAGCGGCGAGCGCGGCATTGTCAGGGCGAAGAACACAATCGTGGCGACCAGCGCGATCGAGAGTGCCCAGGCAATATCCCTGTCGATGATCGCGACCCACCACAGCCAGCTAAGCAGCAACAGGTAGCCAAAATGCTTGGCACGGTAAGCACCGGTCCAATGCGCCAGCGCAAAGATCGCGATAGCACCGAAGGGTGGCCACCAGGTCCAGATACCATGCCCCGCAACATCCCAGCCGAAGCTGTCGAAGCTGACGCCGAAAGCAACAAGAGAGAGTGCGCCTGCAACAACCGCCAACGCGCCGGACCGGAAAAGAGCCGCTGAAACCGCCGTCACCGTGAACCAGAGGAACATGGCCGAGAAGGTATCGCCCGAGAGGTGATAGAGTTGGCCGATCAGGGCAATCGCGCCGCCGAAGGTCGCAGCCCCCAGCACCAGCGATGCCGCAGCAATTCGGTCGGCTCCCCATGACCGGGCGGCGAACGCCGCGCCGTGGAAGATCCAGATCAGCGCAAAGATGCCGCCTACCCTGACGATTCGCGGGATCGCCTCCCAGTTGGCCGCCACCAGCATCAGGAGCGATGCTGCGATGAGAGCCGCCGCGAACATCGACAGGACCGTTCCCATGCTGAAACGGCCGCCCCGGGAATCAACGTCCTCCAGCAGCAGCCGCGCCGTCTGCGCATCGATCAACCCGCGCTTTGTCCAGTCTTCCAGATCGTTCTTTAACCTGCCGCGATACATGCCTGCTCGCCCCCATAACCTCGCGCCAATCTGCAATCGCGGGCGCGCAAAGACAAGCCTTTCGCTCCGCCCATTTCCGGGAGCCAGCCTCTTCCATGCGCCATCCGCATGCCTCTCATGCCATTATTGCACTGCACAAACTCGTATGCCTCGCTTATATTCATTTTCAACAGAGCGACGGAACTTCTGGCGCTTCTTCTTCGACCCGCTTACTCCTCCTCCCAAAGCGGGATCGATTGGCCGACGACACTCCTCCTCCCAGTCGTTGGCTTGTAAAAATGACGCTCACCGGACCTCCTCCCCCGGTGAGCGTTATTTTTTTGCCCTGACTCTCCTCGCTCAGTATCCAGAATGATCGCCATGTCGAACAGCGCCTGTTTGGCCGCCGCTGTCCTGACGGATGCAAACGCTCAAAAAAGCATCACTTAACAAAGTGTTAAATCGATTGATATGCGTCTGGCGCATAGGTGCCCTACCGCATTATGTCTTCAATCATTTCGCATCGCAGCATATATTCGGATCAACAAATTCGACGGGCCCACGGACGGGTCCAAACCACCAAAGAGGTAGACCCAAATGAACATCGCTCGCTCGCTCAACAACTGGCGCAAGTATCGTCAGACCATCACCGAACTCGGCCGCATGTCGGACCGTGAACTGCGTGACCTCGGTATCGGCCGCGAAGACATCCGTCGCGTTGCCCGTCACGCCGTCAACGGCTGATCGGCCCCGGCTTCGGCCGGACCAGAATAGATAAAAAAACCCCGGATCTGCAGGTAGATCCGGGGTTTTTCTTTGTCTGCTCGGCGGCGCGACTCAGTCCTCCCGGACTGCAACGATCACGTCGTGAATGAGCCTGAGCACGGCCGGTGCGTCGATCTCCGTGCAGATCTTCTGGCTCGGCAGGTCACCGTCCCAGTCGGAGGGACCGAAACCACGGCCATCCGGCTTCTGGATCGTCTGGCCATCGGCAATGCCGCCGCAAACGACCCGGATCACACCGCTGCGGGTCTTGAAGAGTTCCGGCGCCACGACGTAGACGCAAGCGCAGCTGTCATGCACGACCATGCCGTCATCGACCAGGCCCTCGTAGAAATCGATGTAGAACTGCGAGAGGTCGAAGAGCAGGCGCGCGCGGCTGGTGCCGGCGGCGTCCCTGATATCGGCGAGCTGGCTGCGGGTCATCACCGTCTGCATGGTGACATCAAGTCCGACGACGACGACCGGCCAGCGAGCAGTCATCACGACGTCGGCAGCTTCCGGGTCGCCATGGATATTGGCTTCGGCGGCCGGCGTCACATTGCCGTTGACGTCGAAGGCGCCGCCCATGATGACGATCTCCTTGACGAGATTGACGATCTCCGGGTCTTCCTTCAGCGCATTGGCGAGGTTGGTCATGCGACCGACGGCCACGATGGTCACCTTGCCCGGGTTGGCGCGAACCGTGTCGACGATGAAGCGATGGGCAGGCCGCGGATCGGGATGCACATCCATCACCTCAGGCACGCCGATATTGCCAAGCCCGTCGTCGCCATGGATGAATTTCGGCGGCTCGTGGCTGACACGGTGCGGAAGGAAGGTATCGCCGGCGCCGCGTGCGACGGGCGCATCGATCTTCCATTCGCGCTTCAAAAAGAGCGCGTTGCGCGTGGTCACATCGATTTCGGCATTACCGAAGACGGTGGTGATGCCCAGGAGGTCGATCTCCGGATGATGGTGCAGGAAGAGGAGCGCCATGGCGTCGTCGACGCCCGGATCCGTATCGAAGATCACCTTATGCATGAGAAAAGTCCTTTTCTTGTTGTTGTTGACCGCAGTCCGTCGGGTGGGCGCGACGATAGACCTAGAGCGTGACGACGTGAAGACGCGCGCTCAGGCGCTCGCCTTCTTCTTTTTCCCGACATTGCGCAGCACATGGCTGAAACCGGAATTGTAGAGATCGCTGTCGCGGAACTCGACATGACCGAAGACCTTGCCGACCATGATCAGGGCGGTCCGCGTGATCTTCGCCTTGCGCACTTCCTCCGCCATGTCCTTCAAGGTGGTGCGGATGAAGAGTTCATCCGGCCAGGTGGAGCGATAGGCGATCACCACAGGGCAATCCTCGCCGTAATAGGGCGTCAGCGTATCGCGGATATGGGTGAGATTGCGAATCGACAGATGGATCGCAAGGGTCGCCCGCGACTTGCCCAAAATCTCCAGCGTCTCGAATTCCGGCATCGAGGATGCCTTCATCTCGGTGCGGGTGACGATGACCGTCTGGGCGATCTCAGGAAGCGTCAGCTCTGTCTTCAGCCGGGCTGCGGTCGCGGCAAAGGCCGGCACGCCGGGCACGACATCATAGGGGATACCGAGTGCATCGAGGCGTCTCATTTGTTCGGCGATCGCGCCATAGATCGAGGGATCGCCAGAATGCACGCGCGCGACATCCTCGCCGCGTTCATGGGCGGCCTCAATCTCGGCGATGATCTCGTCGAGATGCATGGGGGCGGTATCCTTGACGAGTGCATCCTCGGGCGCCGCCTTGACGATCTCCTCCGGCACCAGCGAGCCGGCATAGAGGCAGACCGGGCAGCGCTCGATGAGGCGCAGGCCGCGCACGGTGATCAGATCGGGGGCTCCGGGGCCGGCGCCGATGAAATAGACGGTCATGCTTCACTTCCCTTCATGCCACTGTCTGCTTTCCCCGAATAACCGCGAGGCGTGTAAACCCAGGTCTTGCCGTCGCCTGTTGTCACCGTCCGGCTCTCCGACGAGCCGACCACCACGACGGTCAGCATGTCGACATCGTCGACGTTCAATTCGCCCAGCGGCACGGTGCGGACGTTTTCGCCCTCGCGGCCGAGATTGGTGGCGAGGATGACGGGGGTCGCGGCCGGGCGATATTTCAGCAATTCGTCGCGGGCGTAAGCCAGCTGCGTGCGGCGCTTCATCGAGACGGGATTGTAGAAGGCGATGACAAAGTCGCCCTCTCCTGCTGCCTTCACCCGGCGGCGGATATGCTCCCAGGGGGTCAGAAGATCCGAAAGCGAGATGGTGCAGAAATCATGGCCGAGCGGCGCGCCGATTCGGGCGGCGGCGGCCTGGAGTGCGGAGATGCCCGGTGAAACCTGCACTTCGATGCGGCTTGCAGCGTCGGTGATGCCGCCCTTGTCGAAGAGTTCGAACACCAGCGTCGCCATGGCATAGATGCCGGCATCGCCGGAGCAGACGAGCGCCACCGTCTTGCCCTCACCCGCGAGCTCCATCGCATGCACGACGCGGGCCTCTTCCTTGCCGAGGTCGAAATCGTGGCGGGTCTTGCCATCGGCGAGCGGACCGAGCAAGTCGAGATAGAGCGAGTAGCCGACGAGATCGGTCGAGGCCTGGACCATGCGCGAGACCTCGGGCGACCGCCAGCCGTCCGAACCCGGGCCGATGCCGACGACGAAAAGCGTGCCGCGGGCACGGCCGATCGTCTTCGTGTCGAGGATGTCAGCAGCCTTGGCGATCGCGGCCGTAGCGCCCTTCGACTTGATCTTTTCGACGACGAGTTCGCCCGCAGCGCCGACAGCCGCAAGGGCTGCCCCTTCCGCCACGCCATGGCAGCCGACTTCGGCAAAGACCACCTCGGACGGGTTCTTCAGACGCGGCGCCTCAGATTCGAGCGTAGATGCCGTGAAGAAGCGGGCCGGCACGCCGAAATGGGCGGCCACCGCATGGATCGCCGTCTCATCCGCCTTCAGGTCGATCGAGCAGATGGCCGCCAGGCTTTCCCTCGCGAAACCACCCTTTGCGAGCGCTTGCTCGGCGAGTGCGATGGCTTCTTCCGGCTTTGCATGCCGCTCGCAGCCCATGCCGAGCACCAGCGTCTTCGGATGATAGACGAGTTCCAGCTCGCCTGCGGTCTTCTGTTTTTCGGTCACGGAGAGCGTCACGCGGGCCTCTTGTTGGAATGGAAGTCTGGATTGGATGAGCCAGGCGGCGATCTGCGAAACAGCACCCCCCTCTGTCACTTCGTGACATCTCCCCCACAAGGGGGGAGAGTGGGCGTTCGCTTCGCTGCCGGCCTCACCGCCAACATCGGCGGCGTTCCGTTCTCCCCCCTTGTGGGGGAGATGGCCGGCAGGCCAGACGGGGGTAACCGCAACGCTATCAACAACGAGCCGCACACCCGCCCCCGCAACTAGCTCCGCCATCACAGCCTTGGCCTTATCAGGATTGGCAAGCACATAACCATCAGGCGGCTGATCGAGTGCCACGCCAAACTTGAGATCGCCGGCCGTGGTAATCGCGGCATGGGCGCCGAGCGCCGAGGCGATCTGCCGCGCAAGGTCATTGGCGCCGTGGTGTCCCCCGAGCAGCGGCACGACGGAGGAGCCATCCTCGGCGACGGCGAGCACCGGGGGCTCGGTGTGTTTATCGGAGAGCAGCGGGGCGAGCAGTCGGATCAAAACGCCGGATGCCATGACGGCAACGATTGGCCGGCCGGCGGAAAACAGCTCCTGGACATGGTCCTTGGCAGAAGGAAAACGGATATCAGCGTCCGTCACGCGCGAGGCGGCACCATGCAGCTCTCCATTAAGTTCCGCCGCAATGCGGCGGCCAAGCAAAGCGGCTGCCTCACTGAGGATGACGACGGCCGGTTTGGCCGGGGATGCGACGATACCCGTCATCAGGGCCCGCTTCCCGCCGTCTTGGCAAGTGCCGGATGCCAGCGCTCGTCACCCTTGTAGATCAGGATCATCGAGAAATACGGCGCGGTGTCCTCGGACACCTCGGCAAGCGGCGTGAGCTTCTGTTCGGCAAGGCTGACGCGCTCCGCATAGCCCGCCTGTGCGGTCAGCCCGAGGCTCTCGATCAGCGCGCGGATCCGGGCGAAGTGCCGGCCAAGCTTGATGATCGCGACGGCGCCGGACGCTTCGATGCGGGCCGCCAATTCTTGATCGGAGAGAGGCCCTGGCAGCACGGTCAAGACGTCGTTACGGGCCGCAAGCGGCCGTCCGAGGCCTGCGGCTGCGGCCATCATCGAGGAGACGCCCGGCACGACCTCGGTCGGATACCGGTCGGCGAGACGCTCGAAGAGATACATGAAGGAGCCGTAGAAGAAGGGGTCGCCCTCGCAGAGCACGGCGACATCAGAGCCGGCATCGAGATGATGCGACAGCGTCTCCGCGGCCTGGGTATAGATGTCCTGGGCCGGAAAGCGCTCGACCCGCATCGGCACGATGATCGGCACCTCCAGCTGGGCGGTGGTCAGATAGGGAGCCGCGATCTGGCGGGCAAAGCTCGGGCCGGTATCGGGCGCCGGATAGGCGACCACCGGGCAGCCCGTCAGGATGCGATGCGCCTTCAGCGTCAGCAGTTCCGGATCGCCGGGGCCGAGACCGAGGCCATAGAGTTTACCGGTCATGTCTGCTCCTGAATGCTTAACTGCCCCTCATCCGCCCTTCGGGCACCTTCTCCCCGCAAGCGGGGAGAAGGCCGGTGCGGCCGCTGTTTTGCCTCCTTCTCCCCGTTCACGGGGAGAAGGTCCCGGCAGGGGGATGAGGGGCCAAGTCTCAATGTCATGCGCCCTCTCCCTTCACGACCGTCCACATCGTCACCGGCATCAGCGACTTCCAGCCGCAATAGCGCCCGACCGGGGCGGCGCGCGCCACCTGAATGCGGGAGAGATCACCACCGTTGTGGCTGCGAAGCTCGACAAGCTTGGCCTCGCCTTCGATCGTTACGGCATTGGCGACCAGCCGCCCGCCGAGGGGAAGCGCTGCCCAGCAGGCTTCGAACAGTCCCTCGCCGCTGATGCCGCCGCCGACGAAGATCACATCCGGGGTTTTCAGACCGCCAAGCACCGCCGGAGCCTCGCCTTCGACAACGTCGAGGTCGGGCACGCCGAGGATTTCGGCATTCTCGCGGATCATCGAAAGCCGTTCGGGCTTTGCCTCGATCGCGATCGCCCTGGTGCCCATGCCTGAGCGCATCCATTCGATCGCAATCGACCCGCAACCCGCCCCCACGTCCCAAAGACGGGCATTCGGAAAGGGCGCGAGTTGAGCAAGCGTTGCCGCGCGAATTTCGCGTTTCGTGAGCTGTCCGTCATGGCGGAAGGCCTCGTCCGGCAGACCCGGCACAGGTGAAAGCAACGGCCCGTCCCAGGCGCAATCGATGGCCAGCGTGTTGAAATCCGAGATATCAGGGCAGCTTTCGGCCATTTCCAACGCGGTCATGCGCAGGACGCGCTCCTTCGTCCCGCCCATATGTTCGAGCACATGCAGAACGGAGGCGCCGAAACCGCGCTCGGCGAGCAGCACGGCAGCGGCCTGCACGGTGGAGGCATCCGAAGTGAGTGCGAGGATGCGGGCGCGCGGCATGACGTGCCGGTTGAGGAAGGCGAGCGGGCGGCCATGCAGCGAGATCTGCGTCACCGATTGCAGCGGCCAGCCGAGCCGCGCGGCAGCGAGCGAAAAGGCCGACGGGCTCGGCAGCACGAACATCTCTTCGGCGGCGACATAGCGTCTGAGCGTCGCGCCGATGCCGAAATGCATGGGGTCACCGGTGGCGAGTACCGTGACCGGCGTGCCGCGCAGTTTCAGGATTTCGGAGAGCGTCTCGCGGAAGCCCGCGCCCCAGGTGAGGATGCGCTTCAGATCCGGCAGGCTCGCCCCGTCGATGACCGCATCCAGCCGCTCGCCGATCACGAGCGTCTCCGCCTGCCAGACGATCGCCTGGGCCTCAGGCGTCAGGCTCTCCAGCCCGTTGTCGCCGATACCGATGATGGTAAGCCAGGGGGTGTGGGCCGCGTCAGACATTGGTACCAAGCCCTCCCGCCAAAGCATTCACGGCAGCAGAGGCCATGGCCGAGCCGCCCCGGCGGCCGCGGACCGCGATATAGGGAATGCCTCTGGAATTGGCGATCAATTCGTCCTTGCTTTCGGCGGCCCCCACGAAGCCGACGGGAAAACCGAGGATGATCGCTGGCTTCGGCGCGCCGGCATCGATGCGTTCCAGCACGCGGAAGAGCGCCGTCGGCGCATTGCCGATCGCGACCACTGCGCCTGCGAGATGGTCGTCCCAGAGATCGACCTGGGCGGCGGAGCGAGTATTGCCGATTTCGTCTGCCTTCGGCCGCACCCGCTCGTCGTTCAACAGGCAGAGGATCTGGTTTTCGCTCGGCAGCAGGCGACGGATCACGCCGTGGCGGACCATCTCGACATCGACAAGAACCGGCGCCCCCTTTTCCAGCGCTGCAGCACCGGCTTCGAAGGCGCCGTCGGACCAGCGGACATCATCGGCGATATCGACCATACCGCAGGCATGGATGAGGCGGATGATCAGCGGCTGCAGGACCGTGGGGAAGCGGTCGAGGGACGCTTCCTCGCGGATGGTGGCGAAGGACTGGCGATAGATTTCGGCGGGGTCGCGGATGTAGTCGAGAGGTGCGTTCATGGGGAATACCCCCCTCTGTCGCTGCGCGACATCTCCCCCACAAGGGGGGAGAGTGGGGTGTGCCGTGTCGCAGCATCGGCCGCAGCCGCAGCAGCGCTAGATTCAAACTCAGAACTTCCCCGTTTATCAGGAAGATCAGCGGCGATTTCGGCGGCCACCGCGTTTCGCTCTCCCCCCTTGTGGGGGAGATGGCCGGCAGGCCAGAGGGGGGTGTCCCCTTGCACGACATCCAGTTTCCGATGCCCGATACCGAGCACCCAGCCCTCCTCGGCAAGCGATGTCGCGACCTCTTCGTCTGATAGCATCGGCGGGCGGTCGAGCAGCCTCGCAAGCAGCCCATCCGCATCAAAGCGAACGAAAGTCTCGGCGACGGTACGAACCTGCGCCTGATCCTTCACCTCGTCCCGAGAGGCCAGCGTGAACAGCGAGGGGTAGATTTCGGCGAAAACAACGGGCTTGTCGAACGTGGAGACGAACCCGGTCTCGAACGGCCAGATCGTAACCTGATCAGCGTGGCGCCCCTTGTCCAGGAAACGCGACAGCCTTGCTATCCCCAGCAGCGTCTGGCTGCCGACGGATCCGTTATACGCCAATTGCCAGACCGCCTTGGCGCCCTTGGCAAAGCGTTCCGACTGCCGCAGGCAGAACGGGGCGAAGCTTGGCGCTGCGGGACGCTTGGGTGGCAGTGCTGCATAGACATGCTGGTGCGGATGCCCCCAAAAACGCGGTTCTTCGGCAAAATATTCAGCGTTCCAGCGCGAAGCGAGGTCGAAGCGATTGTTGCGGTTGTCGGGCGCATCCTCGATTTCATTGGCTATCTTGCGCCAGAGGGCACGCCAGTCGGCGCTGCCCGTCAGACGCTCGGCGGTACCGGCCGGATAGCCGAAGGCGAAGTCGAAGCCGCAGAGGAGGCGGTGGCCTTGCACGACGGCTGCGCCCACCACCGCGTCGAGCCGCTGCATGAAGGCGTGGCGGGTCGGAAAATTCTCGTTCCAGTCGATCACAACCCGATCGCCCTCGCGCCGAGCGAGGCACGCCCAGAGCGAGTTCTTGCCGGTGACCGGTTGCCCGGCCCCCGACCAGTCGACGATCAGGATGCGATCGAAGAGCGGCATTACTTTTTCTTCTGCATCGACTTTGGCCCCAGCGGATGGTCCGCATGGGGGTAAGGCGCGTGGTGATGGTCGTGGCCATGCGCATGGCCATGGTCATGCGCGTGATCATGTCCGTGATCGTGCCCATGATGATGGCCGTGATCATCATGGTGGTGATGGTGACCATGGTCGTGCGCATGAGCATGGTTGTGATCGTGTCCATGATCATGGTCGTGGTGGCCGCAGCCACAATTGGGTCCATGCTCGTGATGCGCCGCCTTGCCCGAGGACGGCGCGTCCATCACGGCCTGCAGATCGGCATCCGGCGCCTTGTCCTTGAGGCCGGCATATTTGCCGCCGAGCGTGAAGGACGGCGCATAGTCGAAGGCTGGTTCGACCGGTACGGGCTTCAGCGGCGCCGGTTCCGCATGGCTGTGCACGGGTGTCCAGGGAAGGCCGTGCTCGCGACAGAAATCGGGATCTCGGCAAGAGGCGTCGCAATCGCCCTTGCACGGACAGTTTTCCAGGCCGCCGCCGATACCCTCGACATGGTGGTGGTGGCTCTCTTGGCGCTGGCCGACGTCGGCTTCAAAGCCAAGCACCTGTTCGCGATACTTGCACATCTGGCAGTTCATCACAGCCGCACCCTCGAGGATCTCCTTGACGCGATCCTGGAAGGCATCGAGCACCAGCGGGTGGTCATTCAGATAGCTCGCCTTGACGAACTGGATCTCCGGATGCCGCGCCGCCACCTCGTCGGTATAACTATAGATGCGCTTCACCAGGACGCCAGTAAACAGGAAGTAGGGGAAGACAACGATGCGCTTGTAGCCAAGCTTGGCGGCATGGGTCAGGCCCGGCTCGACCAGCGGGAAGGTCACGCCCGAATAGCAGGTCTCGCCCCAGCCGAAGCCCATGCCTTCCCAGAGCATGCGCATGACCTTGGTGGCGTTGGAATTGGCGTCTGGATCGGACGAGCCGCGACCCACGACCATCAGCAGCGTCTCGTGTTTATCGACGAAGCCGAGCGTTTCGTTCGCCTCGTCGACCGCCGCCTGGATGCGGTCGCCGGCAGCGCGGATCATCTTCAGGTCGATGCCGAGTTCACGGCCGTAATTGATGACGAAATCCTTGTGCTGCGCCTGATAGGTGTTGAGCACCGAGGGGATGTCGTTCTTGGCGTGGCCGGCGGCGAACAGCATGCCGGGGACGGCCAACACGCGGGTCACGCCCTGCTCGCGCAGGCTGTCGAGGCCGGCGGAGATTACCGGGTTGCAGAATTCGAGATAGCCATATTCGACCGGCATGTCGGGGTTGCGGGCGCGCAGCGCCTCCGCGATCACGGCGAATTCCTTCGCCGCGTTCTGATTGCGGCTGCCGTGGCCACAGACCATGATTCCGAGTTTTTCCGCCATGCGATAAAGGCCTCCCTGCTTCGTTTTTCTTTCTGTACGAAGCGCCGGACTTATCGCGCCTTTCGGCACGGTCCATGGCCTTTGGGACAGCTCCGGAATTGGCCCCCGGATTGGGTCGGCCGCACCGGACTATTTCCAGCCTGTCGAACAGGCGCCGTCGCACATTACCCTGAGCTTTATCGGAGGCTTATCGAACGGTCAAACCGGATTGCGGCGCTTTGTGTGACGGAAGCGCCAGTCCACAGAATGTCCCGTGTGCGACCCGCGCGACATGCAGCACGGTTGCGTGTGCTCCGGCTTTGGTTCACAAGGACGACACCTTCCCTGCCCGCCTCCCAAACCCTTGAGTCTCGCCGTGGTCGATCTCGCTTTGCAAGCCTTGCTGCTGCTGTTCATTGCCGCCTTCATCGCCGGTTTCATCGATTCGATCGCCGGTGGCGGCGGGCTGATCACCATTCCCGCCATGCTGATTGCGGGCATTCCGCCGCTCGAAACACTCGGCACCAACAAGCTGCAGTCGATGTTCGGCGCGGGGTCTGCCACCATCGCCTATGCCCGCAAGGGCCATGTCGACCTGAAGATGCAGTTGCCGATGGCCGCAATGGCCGTGATCGGCGGCGCGCTCGGCGCCCTGGTCGCAAGCTTTGTCCCCGGCGACGTGCTGCGGGCCTTCATGCCCTTCCTGCTGGTCGCAATCGCGCTTTATTTCGCGCTGAAGCCGAACCTCTCCGACATCGACAGCCACCAGCGCATGACACCCCTTGTCTTCGGCCTGACTTTTGTGCCGATGATCGGCTTTTATGACGGCGTCTTCGGGCCGGGCACCGGCTCCTTCTACATGCTGGCCTTCGTTTCGCTTGCAGGTTTCGGCATGCTGAAGGCGACAGCGCACACGAAGCTCCTGAACTTCGGCTCGAATGTCGGCGCATTCTTCGTCTTCGTCGCCGGCGGCGTCGTGCTCTGGAAGATCGGCTTCCTGATGGGCATCGGCCAGTTCCTGGGCGCCCAGACCGGATCGCGGCTTGCGATGAAGAACGGCGCTCGCCTGATCAAGCCGCTGCTGGTCATCACCTGCGTGGCGCTTGCAATCCGCCTGCTTGCGGACCCGACCAACCCGGTCCGGGTGTGGATCGGGATCTGAGACATCCCGACTTTGCGCGAAGCTCGCTCAGGCGCTATAGTCCGAGACATCGGCAAAACCAGAGCGAGACGCCATGGCGAAGACGGCCCTTGATCTCGGAGACCATTGGGAACGCTACATTGACGATCAGGTCAAAAGTGGACGCTATGCGTCTGCCGATGAAGTTGTGCGCGAAGCGTTGAAAGGCCTGCAAGATCAGGATCGCAAGCTTGCAGACGTACTTCAGCAACTCGACCAAGGTCGGCAGCAGGCGGAAGGCGGACAATTCGCCGACGACGACTTCCTTGACCGTCTCATCGAAGCGGATTCCTAGGAAAACCTCCGTTGAGTGGCCGCTATCGCCTCACTCTGAAGGCCGCGGAGGACCTCAAGGCGATCAATGAGTATACCGGGCGGATATGGGGCAATGAGCAACGCCGCAAGTATCTGGGCGAGATGAGGCAGCGGTTCAGGTGGCTTGCCGCGAACCCCCGCCTTGGCAGGGAAAGGCCCGAGCTGCGCGACAACTGCTATTCCTTTCCCCAAGGCGAACATATGATCTTCTATGCGATCCGCTCGCCCGATATCGAAATTTTATCTGTCATTCACAACAGGTCGCTTCCGGATTTCCTGAAACGATAACGCGCAAGAATGTCTAATACTCCACACCGATCTGCGCCTTGATGCCGGAGCGGAACGGGTGCTTCACGAGTTCCATTTCGGTGACGAGATCGGCAAGCTCGATCAACTCGTCCTTGGCATTGCGGCCGGTCAAAACGACATGGGTCATCGGGGGCTTTTCGGTCGCCAGGAACTCCAGAACGTCGGCCAGTTCGATATAGTCGTAGCGGATCGCGATGTTGACCTCGTCGAGCAGCACCATGGAATTTGAGGGATCGCGGATCAGGTCCTTCGCTTTCTCCCAGGCGGCCTTGGCCATGGCGATGTCACGCGCCTTGTCCTGGGTTTCCCAGGTGAAACCCTCGCCCATGGTGTGGAATTCGCAGAGATCCGAGAAATGTTTCAGGATCAGGTCGCGCTCACCGGTGGACATCGCGCCCTTGATGAACTGGACCACGGCGCATATCTTGCCATGGGCGATGTGGCGGAAGATCATGCCGAAGGCGGCCGACGATTTGCCCTTGCCCTTGCCGGTATGGACGATGATCAGACCTTTTTCGCCGGTTTTGGTCGCCATGATCTTGTCGCGCGCCGCCTTTTTCTTTGCCATTTTCTCGGCGTGGCGGGCGAGATCGGCCTCGGCGGTGTTGGTCGTTTCCTCGGTCATGTCGTACTCCCGGATGTATTGAATTCTTTTGCAAACCAGATGCGCTGCGGCGCATCGCCGATCTTTGGCAATCGGCCAATTTCGCGAAAACCCTCGCGCAGATAGAAGCGAGGGGCCTGGAATTCGAAGGTGTCGAGATAGATACCGACGAGATTGTCCTCTCGCGCCATCGCTTCGGCCCGTGCGAGCAGACGGGCTCCGATGCCGCTGCCTCGCGCCTCGGGCGAAACCGCCAGCAGCTTGACGAAGAACCAGCGCTGCAGATGCGCGCCGATCAGTCCGCCAAGCAACGTGCCCTGCGCGTCCACGGCTCGGAGCTGAACCTTTCGCCCCTCGAACGGACGCCCCTGCGCTTCGGCTGCTTCGTCGAGAATAGCATCGACAACTCCAGGGAAGAGAGTGTCTTCGCCATCCAGCAGCTCGATATGCACACGCTCCGTCACACGCCGCCCTCGCTCTTCGGCAGATCGTCGACGATCGTCAACCAGTCGACGCGCTCGTCCCAATGCCAATGCTCCCGGATTGGGACCGACAACCCGTGATCCAGGCTTGCGACATAGAGATCAATATCGTCGGGGCGGCGGTCAGTCTCGAAAGACATCGGCGATCCGCACTTGTTGCAAAAGCCGCGTCGCACCCCCGGTGAAGAAGCATAGAAACACAGGCTGTCACCGCCAAGCTCCGTTCCCTCGCGCGGGACGGTGAAGAAGGTGGTCACCGGCGATGAAGCGGCACGCCGGCAGCTTTCGCAATGGCAGTGCCCGGATGCGCGAACAAGGCCTGCGGTGCGAAAGCGCACGCTGCCACACAGGCAATGCCCGCTCAAGGCCATGGGTTTTCCCTTGTGAACGTCAGGCATCCCCTCTTCCTCCTTCGACCATTTCGCTAAGGGTGAACTTGGCCGAATTGCTCTTCGGCGTCCACAAACCGCGCTCGATCGCTTCGATCAAACGCTCGGCGAGCTCTTTCTGGGCCGGGGCATTTTTCTCGGCCATGAAGTCGCGCACGCGCTCGTCGAGGATGAAGGCCTGGTAGACAGCTTCGAAATGGTGGTCACGCACGGCGCCGGTCGTGGCGGCAAAGGCGAACATGTAGTCGACCGTCGCGGTGATCTCGAAAGCGCCCTTGTAGCCATGGCGCATGACGCCCTCGATCCATTTCGGATTGACGACGCGGGCGCGCACGACACGGCCGATCTCTTCCTCGAGGCTGCGGATCACAGGCTTTTCCGGCCTCGAATGGTCGTTGTGATAGACCTTCGGCCTGACACCCGCGACATGCTCGATCGCCGCCGTCATGCCGCCCTCGAACTGGTAGTAGTCGTCGCTGTCGAGCAGGTCGTGCTCACGATTGTCCTGGTTCTGCACCACGGCCTGGACCGAGCGCAGGCGCTCCTCGAACAGGCCGCGCTCCGCCTTACCCTCCTCGCCCGCGCCATAGGCATAACCACCCCAGACGAGATAGCTTTCAGCCAGATCGGCGCGGTCGCTCCAGCCCTTCTCGTCGATGAGTGCCTGCAGGCCAGCACCATAGGCGCCGGGCTTGGAGCCGAAGACGCGGTAACCGGCGCGGCGGGCAGCCTGTTTTTCATCCAGCCTCTCGCCTTTCAACTTCTCGGTTACGGCCCGCACACGGGCCGCAATCGGATTGTCCTCCTCGTCCTCGTCAACGGCGGCAACGGCGCGCACCGCCTTGTCGAAGAGTGCGATTTGTTCCGGGAACGCGTCACGGAAGAAGCCGGAGATGCGCAGCGTTACATCGACACGCGGACGTCCAAGGATAGCCATCGGGATCACCTCGAAGCCGGTGACGCGGCGCGAGGCCATATCCCAGAGCGGCTTGACGCCAATCAGCGCCAAGGCTTGCGCGATATCATCGCCGCCAGTGCGCATGTTCGACGTGCCCCAGGCGGTGATCCCGAAGGAAACAGGCCATTCGCCATGGTCGTGGACGTAGCGTTGGATCAACAGCTCGGCGGATTTCTTGCCAAGTTCATAGGCTGCGGGTGTCGGCACGGCGCGGCTGTCGACGGAGTAGAAGTTTCGGCCCGTCGGCAGAACGTCTGGGCGTCCGCGTGTCGGCGCGCCGGAGGGGCCGGGGAGCACGAACTGGCCGGAGAGGCCCTTCAGGAGGCCGTCGATTTCGGCAGCACCGGATTTGACGACGGCGCGCTTCAGCCGGGTCTCGATTTCAACGAGGACGGCGCGGGTGCGCGGCCAGTCGTCTGGGCATTGGGTTTCACCGGAGACGAACTTGGCGGCAAGCAGTTCGATGCGCTCGACGGTGTCGCCCGCCGTGCGCCAGGGGGCGTCGGTGAGATCGGCAAGGATCGCCGGTTTCGCTCCGGTCCAGGGATCGGACATCACGCAGTCGAGGGGATCGAAGGTTGAAGCCAATTCCCCCTCTGGCCTGCCGGCCATCTCCCCCACAAGGGGGTAGAGAACACCCGATTGCGGCTCAATCCCCAGCGCCGATCCCGCATGCGGGACAAGCCCCTCCCCCTTGTGGGGAGGGGTTGGGGAGGGGTTTGTTGCAAGCTTGAGATCTCCCGCGATCGCCCGCTGCAGGCTCGCGTCACCGCCCTCGCCCTGGCTGCGCGGCACACGCGCCAGCGCGACGACGAGATCGGTGAGCAACCGCCCCTCGGGTGACTTCCCGAAGATATGCAAGCCGTCGCGGATCTGCATTTCCTTGAGATCACAGAGATAGGCGTCGAGCTTTTCCAACGCCGTCTCGTCAGTCTCGCCCTTGGAAATCCCGGCATCCTGGTCGAGACCGATGTCTGCGATCAGCTCCAGGATCTGCTTCTTCAAGAGAACGAGCCGGCGCGGATCACCGCCCGAGGCCTCGTAATATTCATCGACCAGCGCCTCCAGGTCCTTCAGCGGGCCGTAGCTTTCAGCCCGGGTCAAAGGTGGCGTCAGATGGTCGATGATGACGGCGGAGGTCCGGCGCTTGGCCTGGGTGCCCTCGCCGGGATCGTTGACGATGAAGGGATAGAGATGCGGCAGCGGTCCGAACACCGTCTCCGGGAAACAGGTCTCCGACAGCGCCAGCGCCTTGCCTGGCAGCCATTCGAGATTGCCGTGTTTACCCATGTGGATGATGGCCTGCGCGCCGAATTCCCGCCTCAGGAAAGCGTAGAAGGCGAGATAGCCATGCGGCGGCACGAGGTCCGGAGAATGATAGGTTTCCTTCGCATCGATGTTGTAGCCACGGGCCGGCTGGATGCCGATCATGAGCTTGCCGAAGCGCATCAGCGGCAGCGCGAAGGCGCCATCGAGATGGAAAGGATCGACCTCCGGAGCGCCCCAGCGCACGGTGACGCGCTCCTGAACCTCTTTGGGAAGATCCTGAAAGAACAATTTGTAATCACATACGGAAAGCCGTTCGCGGATCACGCGGCCATCATTCGCCGCATTGGTGGGTCCGGCCATCATCACCTGCATCAATGCGTCGCCATCAGCGGGCAAATCGGCGACATCGTAGCCGGCTTCGCGCATGGCGCGCATGACCTCGATCGTACCGGCCGGCGTGTCCAGTCCGACCCCGTTGCCGAGACGTCCGTCGCGGTTGGGATAATTGGCCATGATCAGCGCCACGGGGCGGTCGGCGGGGTCGGTTGCGCGGAGCTTCGCCCAGTTGGCGGCCAGTTCGGCGACGAAACGCATGCGGCCTGCATCCGGCTCGTGGCTCACAAGATTAGCCTCGACCCGTTCGTCAAAGCGCGCCTTCGACTTGAAGGAGACGGCACGCGTCAGGACCCGGCCATCGACTTCCGGCAGGGCGACGCTCATCGCGAGATCCCGGGCGCTGAGGCCTTGGGCCGAACTCTCCCAGGTGGCGCGGGGTGAGGATGAGAAGATCGCCTGCAGCACCACGGCGCCGGTCTCGTCGAGCACGGTCGACGGCGCTTCCGCCCCCGGTGTCGAGACGGCGAAACCGGTCGTGTTGATGACCACCGAGGGCGGAAAGCGGGTGAAGATGGCGCGGAGCGTATCGACCGAAACCTGATCTTTGAGGCTCGACACGAAGACCGGCAGGGGGATCAGTCCCTGAGCCTTCAAGGCCTCGACCATGGCTTCGACGGGTGCCGTTTCGCCGCTCTGGACGAGGGCGCGGTAGAAGCAGAGGGGGGTGATGGCTTGAAGTCCCTCCCCCTTGTGGGGAGGGGTTGGGGAGGGGCTTTCCCCCTCTGGCCTGCCTGCCATCTCCCCCACAAGGGGTGAGAGACCGCGTGGTACCGTTTGCCCCTCGTCCGCCCTTCTGGGAAACGCCAGCTTCTCCCACTCCTCGACCCCGATCAGACCCCTGCCCGGCCACCAGATGCCGGCCTTCAGCAATGGACGCGCCGGGTCCGGACGTTCCTCCCCGCGCAGCATGGCCTCGGCATAGGCGACGAAGGCCCCGGCATTTCCAGCTCCGCCCTCGGTCAGATAGGTCCAGAGCGCCTGGCGGTCGTCGTCCGCACAGGCCTGGAATGGAGAAAGCCCCTCGTCCGGCTTGTCGTCGCCGGGTAGCACGACGATGACAGCGCCGCTGCGACGGGCTGAGGCATGCAGCGCTTCCAGCGCATAGTGGAAGTAGCTCGCCCCGCCCAGCGCCCTGACCACGATCAGCCGCGCATGACGCGCCGTGCGCTCGATATAGGTATCGACCGACATGGGGTGCTTCAGCGTCATCAGGCTGGCCAGTCGCCAGCGCAGCGCATCTGTGCCCCTCGCCTCCACGGCGGCTGCGATCGCAGCCAGCTCCGTGTCGGCCGCCGAGAGAAACAGCACGTCCCCCGGCGTCTGGCCAAGATCGATCGCCTCGTCGCCGTCGCTGATCGATCCCTTCTGGGCGAGAAGCAGGTGCATGGATCAGACAGCCGCCGCCTGGACGTCCTCGACGACAGACCCGAAATCCCACTCATGCAGGCCGATCACCACAAGCCGCGTCTCGCGCTTTTCAGCCGACGTCCAGGGACGATCGAAATAGGTGTCGATGCGGGTGCCGACGGCCTGGATGACAAGGCGCATCGGCTTGCCCGGCACGTCGATGAAGCCCTTCAGGCGCAGGATGTCGTGCTTTTCGATGACCGGCTTCAGGCGGTCGATGAAGTCTGCGGGATCCTTGATCGCGCCGAGCTTCAGGACGAAACTTTCGAACTCGTCGTGGTCGTGATGATGGTCGTGGTCTTCGCCCGAGGCATGCAGCGCCTCATGCTCCAGCTCGTGATGCGACTTGCGGTTTTCGATGTCGTCTTCGGTGCTGGCGCCGATCCCGAGCAGGACGAGCGACGGCACTTCGCCATTCTTCGCCTCGATCATAGAAGGCTTGCGGGTAGTCCGACCGGTCACCTCGGCGCGTACGGCGGCGATACCGGCTGCGTCGAGCAGGTCGGTCTTGTTGAGCACGATGAGGTCGGCGCAGGTCAGCTGGTCCTCGAACAGTTCCTCGATCGGGCTCTCGTGATCGAGGCTGTCATCCTCGGCGCGCTGGGCGGCGACGGCATCATGGTCATCAGCGAAACGACCGGCAGCAACGGCGGCGCTGTCGACCACGGTCACGACACCATCGACGGTCACGCGGGTGCGGATGTCGGGCCAGTTGAAGGCGGCGACCAGCGGCTGCGGCAAGGCGAGACCCGAGGTTTCGATGACGATGTGGTCAGGCTTCACGCCGCGGTCGAGCAGCTTCTGCATCGTCGGCACGAAGTCGTCGGCCACCGTGCAGCAGATGCAGCCATTGGTGAGTTCGATGATGTCGTCCTCAGTGCAGTTCTCTGCGCCGCAGCCCTTCAGCACGTCGCCATCGACGCCGAGATCGCCGAATTCGTTGATGATCAGCGCGATCTTCTTGCCGCCGGCATTGGTCAGCATGTTGCGGATGATGGTGGTCTTGCCCGCCCCGAGAAAGCCGGTGATGACGGTGGCGGGGATTTTTTGCTGCAACATGGTTCAACCCTTCATTTTCAGCGGCAGTCCAGCCGCAACGAAATAAACGTCTGCCGCTTCGGCGGCGATGGCTTGGTGGAGACGGCCGGCATGGTCGCGGAAGGCGCGGGCCATCTTGTTCTCGGGCACGATGCCGAGGCCGACTTCATTGGAAACGAAGATGACGGTGGCCTGGAGTTCCCCAAGACTGGCGCCGAGTGCGGCGCCTTCGGCGTCGACGTCACGGCCCTCTTCCATCATCAGATTGGTGACCCAGAGGGTCAGGCAGTCGACGAGGATGACGCGTTCGGGCTGGTCGAGCGCCTTCAGCGCGCCGACGAGATCGAGCGGCTCCTCATGCGTCGTCCAGCCGTCATCGGCTCGGTCGGCCTTATGGGTCTCGATGCGGGCGCGCATCTCGTCGTCCCAGGCGCGGCCCGTCGCCAGATAAAAACGGTCGAGACCCGTCTCTCGCGCCATACCTTCGGCAACACGAGATTTGCCAGAGCGCGCGCCACCGAGAACCAGGATGGATCGGGAATGGGAAGCGGTCATGGCGTGCCATGACCTTCGGCCGCGCGGACGCGGTCAAAGGCGCATGCTCCTAGCATGCGCGAACCATAAAACGATGCGCGGCCCGAAAAGACGGACCGCCATCGGCGGGTCAACAAGACCCCGCGGATGCGAAACGTCGCCAAGACAACCTCCGTGTTGGCAACGGGGATTTCTCCCCAGGTGGGCCCTATGCCCGTCACGGATGGCAGGTCTCCTGGCTCGCAGGTCTTGGCACAAAGGCCGGCGGTTCTTCCTCGCCTTCCCGGAATGTGTCGCGATATGAGAGGCGGACGATTCGTAGAAAAAGAGGCGTCCTGCCCCGGCTGTTCATATCGCCACTCCAGTGGCTTTTCCCACCCGTTTCAATCGCCAGCCGACCGCACCATGCGATCCGTCGCCATCAATCTCCGCAGGCAGGATGGAAGACCCTCGCTGCAATACAGTCGCGGGGTCGGCTGCGTTCGGCTTGCCCGGCATGGGTCCAGGCCTTCGCATTCCCTTTTGCTCTCCGGCCGACGTGTCTGCCGCCCGGAAACCATCCGCCAGAAGGATTAAGCCCGGGCCTCAGCCAAGTCAATCACAGGAGCGGCGCCGGACCGCACACAAGCGGCAAGGCGCCCTTGCCGATGCTCAGGGTTTTATAGTGAGGCAGTCTTCCGAGGCAGCCGGATCACACCCACCGCCAAGGCGAATCGCCCCACGCGCGCCCTGATCCACAGTCGTTTCAGGTTTCATCTGGGCCACCGGACGTGCCGGCTGGTAAGGATAGGCAGATTTATCCCCAGAGGTAACCGGGAGCACAGGCGGAGCCACCATTTCGACCGGCGCAGGCTTGGGAGGTGTCGGCGCACTTGCCGGAGCGGCTTGAGGCGCGGGTGGCATGACCTTCGGCGTGGCACTGGCGATTGGCGCAACGCGTGGCGTGGGTCCGATTGCAACCTCCGGGTCACTCTTCAGCCTGGTCGAGGTCATCCTCGGAGCCGGCACGATACGAACGGTCGGATGGACAAGAGAAAAATCGGATCGGATCCGCGATGCGATCTCTTCGGCCAGGGCCCCTCGGGCAAACCGGGGATCGTCGGTCGAGGCATTGACGACGTATTTTCCTTCCGCCACCGGCTCTCCCGTTTCGACGGAGGTCACGGTCACCGTGAAATGCGCCCGTTCCATGCGCCGCCTTGCCCCCTCGCCGTGATCGAGCCGGTCGATCTTCACCATGAGAACGACGCGTTCCGCGCCCGGCGGGGGCTGCGTAGCGGCAATTGCGGCCGAGACCCGGGCGTCGACGCCCGAGATCAGATCCAGAGGCATGCGGGCATCGGCGATAACCGTGACGTTCCGGACATAATAGACGAGATGTTTCGGAAACATTCGGGCCTGGATGCTCGCACAGGATGCCAGGCACAGGACGAGCCCGAACGCGATTGCGGTGCGCAGACTGCGAGCTGACATGACGACTCCGGCGGTGATTCTGTCCGCCAGAGCATCCGTCATTTATGGTTAGTGCCGAGTTAACTCGCGGGGTCAAGCGCCGCAAACAGCGCGGCTGCGGCAGCATATTCGCCGTAGCGCGCCTCGCGCCGGGCTTCGGCCTCTTCGTCCGTTCCCCAGTGCTCGCTGGTCCAGTCTTCGTCGACATGGGCAAGCGTCCAGACCGTGTCGAGGTCGAAGGCGCCCTCGGCGAAGGCAAGCGCGAGCACGGCGGAGCCGGTCAGCGTGGTCACAACGTTAAGGCAGGAAATCCGGAACGCATCGCGGTAGGCTTCAAGCGCCTTCGCATAGGCCGCGATCGCGGCTGCTGGCTGCTCCTGATGCATCACGCCCTCAACGAGGATCAAGCGCGCCTGATGCGCGGTGGCGATCCAGGCCAGCACCGGATCCCAGTTCTTCGCCTGGCGTTCGACCAACTCCTTCGGCGCATCGGCGCGGTAGCAGAGAAGATCGCTGCCGGCGAAGCGGACAATCTCGTCAAAGACCTCGTCCAGACTGTTTGCGACAGCATCGATTGCCGTGTTCGCGAGTTTGGTGATCGGCATGGTGGCTGGATCGATGAACTCGCCCTGCGCCGCCCATTCGGCGACGACGAGATCGGCAGCTTCGCGGGTCGGAAGCGTCAGCGTCTTCTTCGCCGGCGTCTTCACCGGCTTGCCGTCGAGCAGAATGGAGAAACCGTCTACTTCTTCGGCAACCGCCACGGCCGTATAGAAGCGCTTCGGCAGCGGACGCTTCATCTGGATCTGGGCGCGGCGCACCGGATCCTCGTGGCTGTGCTCGGGGATGAATGTGCCGAAGATGTCCTTGTCGAGCTCGTCGCGCATGATGTGCTCCTAATGAATATAGGCCAGCAGGTCGGCCGGTCGTTCGACAACGGCATCGGCACCCGCCTTCCAGAGATCGTCGATGGCGGCATAGCCCCAGGCGACGCCGATGGCGGTCGCACCGGCGGCTTTCGCCATCTGCATGTCATAGATCGCGTCGCCGATGACGATGGTTTCGCGGGCAACGATGCCGGCTTCGTCACAGCATTCCGTCACCATGGCAGGGTGCGGCTTTGACGGGCAGTCGTCGGCCGTGCGGCAGAAGAGGAAATGGGGCTTCAAGCCATGACCTTCAAGGATCATCTCCAGCCCCCGCCGCGACTTGCCCGTCACGGCGCCGAGCCAGATATCCTCGCGGGCGATCAGGGCGTCCAAGACCTCGCGAATCCCATCGAACATAATCTCGCCGAAACCGGAAACGCGCCGCACGTCGGCAAAGATCGCCTTGTAATGGGCGGCCATGGCGACCGCCTCGTCATCGGCATGCGGCTTGCCGTCCATGCGGGTAATCGCGATGTCGAGCGTGAGGCCGATGATCGACTTGGTCGTCTCCACAGCCGGCTCGGGCTTACCGAAGGCGACGAAGGTGTGGCGCATGACTTCGTGGATCAAGCCGGCGCTGTCGACCAGCGTGCCGTCGCAATCGAACAGGACCAGCTTCATTCGGCGTCCCTGTCGCCATCCGCCTGGTCGAAGCCAAGCAGGTTCCAGGACTGCACCATGTGGGGAGACAAAGGCGCCGTGACCTTCAGCCGACCGCCATTCGGATGTGGCAGGTCGATGTGGCGGGCATGCAGATGCAGGCGCTTCTGGATACCGCCGGGGAAATCCCAGTTGTGGTCATCGATGAAGTATTTGGGATCGCCAATGATCGGGTGACCGATATGCAAAGCATGGACGCGCAGCTGGTGGGTCCGGCCGGTATAGGGCTCCATCTCCAGCCAGGCGAGGTTCTGGGCCGCCGTGTCGATGACACGGTAGTAGGACACTGCGTGATCCGCGCCCTCCTCGCCATGCTTGCAGACGCGCATGCGGTCGCCTTCGTCGGTCTGGTCCTTGGTCAGCCAGGTCGAGATCTTGTCCTCGTGCTTGCGCGGGACGCCCCTCACCAGCGACCAGTAGATCTTCTTGGTGTCACGCTCGCGAAACGCCGCCGTCAGCTTCTGGGCGGCGCCGCGCGTGCGGGCCACGACGAGCACACCCGAGGTGTCGCGGTCGAGGCGATGCACGAGGCGTGGTTTCTCGCCCTTCCGGCTTGTCCAGGCTTCCAGCATCTTGTCGATATGGCGGGTCAGGCCGGAGCCACCCTGCACGGCAAGGCCGGCGGGCTTGTTCAAGACGAAGACCTTTTCGTCTTCGTGCAGGAGCATGCGCGACAGGAGTTCGTGGTCGTCGCCATGTTTCAGGTCGTGGCTGGCGATCGGGCCAGTCTTCTTGGCGTCGACGTCCATCGGTGGAACGCGCACGACCTGGCCGGGCTGCACGCGCGCATCGGTCTTCACACGACCGCCGTCGACACGCACCTGGCCGGAGCGCAGCAGTTTCTGCAGCGCGCCGAAGCCGAGACCCGGATAGTGGATCTTGAACCAGCGGTCGAGGCGCATGCCGGCCTCGTCTGCCTCCACGGTGATATGTTCGATGCCGGCCATCTCGGTTCTTTCGTTCTTGCAAGCGGGCATTGCCCTTTGTCCGGAGCCTTTAGTTGATTTCGGCCCTGAAGGGAAAGCAGAAATGAAATGGGCGTCTCAGAACAGGCTGCGGCCCAGCAAAAGCCCCGCGAATGCGGCCCCGAGGGCCAGAACGAGGCTTGCTGCGACATAGGCGAAGGCAGAGGCGGTCGCGCCACGCTCGATCAGCGCCATCGTGTCGAGTGAGAATGAGGAGAATGTCGTGAAGCCACCGAGGAAGCCGACGACGATCAGAAGTCGAAGTTCGGCGGACGCGTCGAACCGGCGGGCGACCAGCTCGGTGAGGATGCCGATAGCAAAGGAACCGACGATGTTGACCGTCAGGGTGCCCCAAGGAAAGGACAGGCCCATCAGACGGGTCATGCCGAGACCAACGAGGTAACGCGCGACCGAGCCGATCGCGCCGCCGAGGGCGACGAGCAGGATATGGAACATGGTGGCCTCCGATGCATGAGCAATGCACCGCTTCAAATGCCAGCGAAGCCCGCCGTCAAGCCCTCACGGCCGCGCGAAAGTCCTCGACAAACCGGCGCAGCGTCTCCCAGTCGGTGAATTCGTGGTCGCGACGGCTATCTGTCGGCGCCTTTTCCTGCGCCGCCATGCGTTTCATCATCCAGCGTTTGAAAAAATCATATTCGCTGTATCGAAGCGCGCCGGCCGCATGATGCACAAGGGCAGGCTTCCAGCCGGTCTCAGCGAGCAGAGCATCGGGGAAATGCCGCGCCTCCTGGCGCTCCTCTTCCAGTTCGCTGCGGATCAGCAGTGTCACCGATACGAAGGCCGACGGCACACTGTTCAGCCATGCCGCTTCCTGCCGGACGAAGGCGACGAAGGATGCGGGGTAGCGGGCTGCATGAATGGGGGCGCAGAGAATGGCAGCATCGGGCCGCCCGAGGGCAAACTCACCGCCGAGGCCGACATCGAACATCAATGCCCGATCGCCGCCCGCTTCGATGTCCGCAGCCAGTGCCTCGGCGATCTTGCGCGACTGGCCCTCCACTGTTGCATATCCGACAAGGATGATCATGGTCTATGGCTCCTGTCTCCAAAGGATGGAGCCAAGGCTAAGGCGTTTGGCGAGGGGCGCCTTGATCTGCCGCAAACGAGCGAAAAACCCCGCAGAATCAGCCTGTTTGGTCACTCAAGCTTTACTCAAATGTCCGCGTTCGACTTAAAGATGCATAGATGGGCGTAGTTTATTCTAATGTCATTATGTAACATGCGGAACACACCCATGACACAAGTTGTCACAGTCTCTGCCAATACCGCGGCCTACGCGATGGAGCCTATCAAGCCCCCGCAGCGCGTCTCGCGCGCGTCCTATGTCGAGGACCACACCCGGGTGCTTGCGGAAAAGGCGGCCCGAGGGGACGATCTTCGTCTCAGGGCGCTCGTCAGCGTCGTGCAACCGCCGGCGTTGGCGTTGTATTTCCTAACCTCAAGCCAACAGCGTTTCGAGCAGGCAAGCTTGAAGGAGACGATCGACGCCTACAAGAATTCCGTTGCCTGAACAGCCTCTGCGCACAGGCATGAGACCGCGACCGTCCCCGGTCGCGGTCTTTTCGTTTCAGACAGCGCGGGCTTGATCAGTTGGCCTTGGCGGGACCAACCGGCAGCACGACGTCGACATTGCCCGCCTTTTCAAAGGTGAGCGTCACCTTGACGGACTGACCTTCCTGGAAGGGTTCGGCCACCTTGAAGAACATCATGTGGAGACCACCGGGAACCAGTTCCACCGTCTGGCCGGCAGGAACCGGAATTCCATCCGGCAATTGCCGCATCTTCATCACATCGCCCTGCATCGCCATTTCATGCAGTTGCACCTCGCCGGCGCGGTCTGAGGTCGCCGATACGAGCCGGTCGTCGCTTGCACCTCTGTTGGTGATCGTGACGAAGCCGCCGCCGACCGGCTGACCCGGCAGCATGGCCTTCGTGAAGCCTGCCGTCAGCTCTAGGTCGCCGACAGTCACGGCTTCGAAGCCACCCGGATTGGTCGCTGCCATGTGATCGCCATGTCCCGCGTGGGCATCGTGACCACCATGGCCAGCATGCGCGTCGGCCGCGGCCGGCTGATCGCCATGTCCGGCATGGGTGCCGTGACCGGCATGCTCATCGCCCTCGGCCGCAACAAGCTGCAGAACCGGTGCCGGCCCCTTCAGATCATGGGGGTTCTGGCCGGGGGCGGCAATCTCTTCCCAGGACACCTTGTCGTCGGCACCGCACAATTGAACCGTCGGGAATGCAAGACCGGTTGCCGGATCACCGGCTGCGACCTTCCCGTAGACGGTGAAGGTGTCGTAAAAGTCGTCCGGCAGGTCGCCGTTCTTGAAACGGATCTCGACCGGGCCGGACGTCACTGCCTTGCCGTGGTTGTCATAGCTATTCTGGTAGTCGCCCTTGATCACCTCGATTTCCCAGCCCGGCTTGACCATCGGCTTTGCCGAGATGAAGCCTTCAGGCAGCTTGATGCGGACTTCATTGGTGGCCTTGCCGTCGCAGCCATGCGGAACCTGCAGCGTGGCGGCGACATAGGCGCCCACCGCAACCGGGCCATTGGCGAACGTGGCATGGGCAAGCGCCGAGCCGGTAGAGGCGAGTGCGACGAGGCTGGTGGCGACAATCAATCTGGTCTTCATGGTCATTCTCCGTTCCGCGGCGCGCTCGCGACCAGCGGTGTTCTCAATTCATCTGATGCTGTGCGATGGATCAGGCGGAGAGAGGCGGACCACGCAGACGCGGACGGTCCAGGACATAGGCCAAACGAACCGGCGGTTCGAGCGGCTTTACCGCTCCCAGGTTGGCAAAAACGCTGAGCAGCCAGGCGTTGTCGGCGGGAGACGGGAGAAGCACGGTGCCAGCCAGACGGCAGGCTTCGCAATCTTGAACCGCCTTGCCATGCTTTTCACCGCGATCGGCGATGCAGAGGTCGGCGAAACTGCCATCGGGCAGGCTGTAGACGACGGACAGGACATCGGTCGCAACGGCGACCGGGGTCCGGTGCGCAAAGCCCAAGCAGAGGAAGACCATGGCGCAGAAGATGCGCAGGATCCTGGCAGCTGTCGTGACCTTAGGCTTCATTGGTGTCCCCGTTTCCCCCTGCTTTATCGCGATGCGCGCGCCAAGCCAAGCGGCGAGATGCCGCGCCCGTCGGCAAGTGCTCCGATGCTTGCGCTGGCGCAAACAGTACCCGTCAGCGACAAATATTTGCTCGCAAGCGACGCGCCCTCTTGCCAAGCCTATGTCCCGCCGGATAATGCGGATCAGACCTTGTTGGGAGAAACCGGTTTACTCCGGTGCCGAAGGAGCAACCGCCCCGGAAACTCTCAGGCAAAAGGACCACAAGGCGTCGACTGCACTCTGGAGAGAGGCCCGTTTCCAAAGCGGACCAAGCCGAAGGGATAACAATCTCAGGCACAAGGACAGAGGGGGCTCATGAACCGGCACAACCGTGCCCAGACTTGAGCAAGCGCGCGAGCGCGAAACCCGGAGGCGACGTCTTGGACGATCAGACCCAACTGAAACGCACCCCCCTTTACGATTTCCACGTATCGCTTGGCGCCAAGATGGTGCCTTTTGCCGGTTACGACATGCCGGTGCAGTATCCGGCCGGCGTGTTGAAGGAACACCTCCACACCCGCGCCGCTGCCGGCCTCTTCGACGTGTCGCATATGGGCCAGGTCGAACTCGTCGCCGCTTCCGGCAATTATGAGGACGCGGCGAAAGCGCTGGAAACACTCGTCCCCGTCGATATCCTCGGCCTCAAGGATGGTCGCCAGCGCTACGGCTTCTTCACGGACGATAATGGTGGGATCCTCGATGACCTGATGATCTCGCGGCTGGGCGATCGCCTGCTCGTCGTGGTCAATGCCGGCTGCAAGGATGCCGATATCGCCCATCTCAGGGCAAAGCTTCCTGCAGGTGTCCAGATTCTCGTGCATGACGACCGGGCGCTTCTCGCCCTTCAGGGGCCGAAAGCGGAAGCCGTTCTGGCTTCATTGTCTGGCGATGTCACATCGATGAAATTCATGGATGTACGCGAGCTTATCCTGGGCGAGATCCATGCCCTCGTCTCGCGCACCGGTTATTCCGGCGAGGATGGTTTCGAGATCTCGGTTCCCGCTTCCCGTGCCGCCGATCTCGCCAAGGCTCTGCTCGATCAGCCGGAGTGTCAGCCGATTGGTCTCGGTGCCCGCGATTCGCTGCGCCTTGAAGCCGGACTTTGCCTCTATGGCAACGACATCGACACCACGACCTCACCGGTCGAAGCCTCGATCGAATGGGGGATCCAGAAGGTCCGCCGCTTAGGTGGCGCCCGCGAAGGCGGCTTTCCGGGTGCGAGCCGCATCCTCGGCGAGCTCGAGAACGGCGTTTCCCGCCGCCGCGTCGGCTTGAAGCCTGAGGGCAAGGCGCCGGTGCGCCCGCCGGCAAAGCTCTTCGCCGATGCCGAAGGCCAGACCGAGATCGGTCACGTCTCATCCGGCGGTTTCGGTCCGAGCGCCGAAGGCCCTGTTGCCATGGGCTATGTGCCGACCGCCATGGCCGAACCCGGCACCCAGGTCTTTGCGGAGGTCCGCGGCAAGTTCTTGCCCCTCACTGTCTCCGCCCTTCCTTTCGTCACCCCCACCTACAAACGCTAAAAAATCTCCGGAGAGAACTCATGCTGAAATTCACCGCTGAACACGAATGGCTGAAGATTGAAGACGGAGTTGCGACCGTTGGCATCACCACCCATGCCGCAGGCCAGCTCGGCGACCTCGTCTTCGTCGAACTGCCGGAAGAAGGCGCAAGCTTCAAGAAGGACGCAAGCGCTGCGACCGTCGAGAGCGTCAAGGCAGCCTCCGACGTCTACTGCCCGCTCGATGGCGAAGTGGTCGAGATCAACCAGGCGATCGTCGACGATCCGTCGCTGGTCAATTCCGATCCGGAAGGTGCTGCCTGGTTCTTCAAGCTGAAGCTCTCCAATCCCGCTGACGCCGACGCTTTGCTCGACGAGGCCGCCTACAAGGAGCTGATCGCATAATGACGACGGAATTCCAGTTCACGGATTACGATCCCTACGATTTCGCCAATCGGCGCCATATCGGCCCCTCGCCGGCCGAAATGACGGAGATGCTGAAGGTGATCGGCTACCACTCGCTCGATCAGATGATCGACGACACCGTGCCCGGTTCGATCCGCCAGAAGGTGCCGCTCACCTGGGGCGCGGCGATGACCGAGCGCGAGGCGCTCGACAAGCTGCGCGAGACGGCCAACAAGAACAAGGTTCTGACCTCGCTGATCGGCCAGGGCTATTACGGCACCATCACGCCGCCGGTCATCCAGCGCAACATCCTGGAAAACCCCGCCTGGTACACGGCCTATACGCCCTACCAGCCGGAAATCAGCCAAGGCCGCCTGGAGGCGCTCCTGAACTTCCAGACCATGGTGACGGACCTCACCGGTCTCGACGTTGCCAATGCCTCGCTCCTCGATGAAGCAACGGCTGCCGCCGAAGCCATGGCGCTCTGCCAGCGCAGCGCCAAGACCAAGGCGACCGGCTTCTTCGTCGACAAGGACTGCCACCCGCAGACCATCGCCGTCATCCAGACCCGCGCCGAGCCGCTCGGCTGGACCGTCACCGTCGGCGACCCCTTCACCGATCTCGACCCGACCGAAGTTTTTGGCGCGATCTTCCAGTATCCGGGCACGCATGGCCATGTGCGCGACTTCTCCGGCCTCATCGCCCGGCTGCACCAGACCGGTGCGCTTGCCGCCGTTGCCGCAGACATCCTCGCTCTGCTGCTCCTCAAGTCTCCTGGCGAAATGGGTGCTGATATCGCCATCGGTTCCACCCAGCGCTTCGGCGTGCCCATGGGCTACGGCGGCCCGCATGCCGCCTATATGGCGGTCAAGGATGCGATCAAGCGCTCCATGCCGGGCCGTCTCGTCGGCGTCTCCGTCGACGCGCGCGGCAACCGCGCCTATCGTCTGTCGCTGCAGACCCGCGAACAGCATATCCGCCGCGAAAAGGCGACGTCGAACATCTGCACCGCGCAGGTTCTGCTCGCCGTCATGGCCTCAATGTATGCCGTCTTTCATGGCCCGAAGGGCCTGAAGGCGATTGCCCAGCAGGTGCACCAGAAGACGGTCATCCTGGCCAAGGGGCTGGAAAAGCTCGGATATACGGTGGAGCCTGAAGCCTTCTTCGACACGATCACCGTCGAAGTCGGCCACATGCAAGGCCTCGTCATGCGCGCGGCTGTCGCCGAAGGCGTGAACCTGCGCAAGGTTGGCGAGACCAAGGTCGGCATCGCGCTCGACGAGCGGACCCGTCCCGCCGTGCTCGAAGCCGTCTGGCGTGCCTTTGGCGGCAATTTCAAGGTTGCCGACTTCGAGGCCGATTACCGCCTGCCAACAGATCTCTTGCGCACCAGTGATTACCTGACGCATCCGATCTTCCACATGAATCGTGCGGAAAGCGAAATGACCCGCTATATCCGCCGGCTCTCTGACCGCGATCTCGCGCTCGACCGGGCGATGATCCCGCTCGGCTCCTGCACGATGAAGCTCAACGCGACGGCGGAAATGCTGCCGATCACCTGGCCGGAATTCTCCGACATCCATCCCTTCGTTCCGGCCGATCAGGCGCTGGGCTACAAGGAGATGATCGACGACCTCTCGGAAAAGCTCTGCGCCGTCACCGGTTATGACGCGATCTCGATGCAGCCGAATTCGGGTGCTCAAGGCGAATATGCCGGTCTGCTGACGATCCGCGCCTACCACCTGTCGCGGGGCGATACGCACCGTACCGTCTGCCTGATCCCGACGTCTGCGCACGGCACCAATCCGGCCTCGGCCCAGATGGTCGGCATGACGGTGGTGCCGGTGAAGTCGAAGGACAATGGCGACGTCGATCTCGACGACTTCCGCGCCAAGGCGGAAGAGCATGCGGCCAATCTCTCCTGCTGCATGATCACCTATCCCTCGACCCATGGCGTGTTCGAGGAGACGGTGCGCGAGATCTGCGAGATCACCCATCAGTTCGGTGGTCAGGTCTATCTCGACGGCGCCAACATGAACGCCATGGTCGGCGTCGCCCGTCCCGGCGATATCGGCTCCGACGTCTCCCACCTCAACCTGCACAAGACCTTCTGCATCCCGCATGGCGGCGGCGGTCCGGGCATGGGTCCGATCGGCGTCAAGGCGCATCTCGCGCCTTATCTGCCGGGCCACGTGGTCACGGATGGTCGTCCGGGTGCAGTTTCGGCCGGTCCTTATGGTTCGCCGTCGATCCTGCCGATCAGCTGGTCCTACTGCCTGATGATGGGTGGCGAAGGTCTGACCCAGGCGACCAAGGTCGCGATCCTCAACGCCAACTACATCGCGGCACGGCTGAAGGGCGCCTATGACGTGCTCTATACGTCGGCCTCCGGTCGCGTGGCGCATGAATGCATCATCGACACCCGGCCGCTGCAGGCGTCAGCCGGTGTCACTGTCGACGACGTCGCCAAGCGCCTGATCGACTGCGGCTTCCATGCGCCGACCATGAGCTGGCCGGTGGCGGGTACGCTGATGATCGAGCCGACCGAATCGGAGACCAAGGCAGAGATCGACCGCTTCTGCGATGCGATGCTGGCGATCCGCGAGGAAGCCCGCGACATCGAGGAAGGCCGGATGGACAAGGCCAACAATCCGCTGAAGAACGCACCGCATACGGTAGAAGATCTGGTCGGTGAATGGACCCGTCCCTACAGCCGCGAACAGGCCTGCTATCCGCCGGGCGCCTTCCGGGTCGACAAGTACTGGTCCTCGGTCAACCGTGTCGACAATGTCTATGGTGACCGCAATCTGGTCTGCACCTGCCCGCCGATGGAAGCATATGCGGAAGCCGCCGAGTAACGCCTTGGTATCGACACAGGAACGCCGCCCTTGAGGCGGCGTTTTTCATTTGTCGTGACAAGTTGAAAAACCCTGTGATGGAACGGAATGCGGCCCAGCCCGTTCTTCCCGCTGTCCAACACAGGAGAACAGACATGCGCAATACTCTCATCTTCGCTGGTGCAGCGGCCCTGATGACGCTCTCGGCGTCGGCCCATGCGCAGGAAACTGTCATCATCCAGCAGGCCCCGGTCGCCACGCAGTCCACAATCGTCGTGCCGGCCCCGGTCGAAACCTATGTCATGCAGCGCGAAGTGCGCTCGGTGCCCTATGAAGGCGACGTCCTGATCGGTCGCGTCATTGACGATCCGGTCGAGCTTTATCCCGTCGAAGGCTACGAGGGTTACTCCTACACAGTCGTGAACGATCGCCGCGTGATCGTCGACCCGCAGACGCGTCAGATCATTCAGATCATCGAGTAAGGATGACACTTGAGGACAAGGAGGAAGCCCGGCACGGCGTGTCGGGCTTTTGCTTGCCCGTCGCATGCCAGGCCCACTCCTTTCGCGATGACCCGAAATGGGACATCGCCCCAATCCCCGCAAAGTCATCGAAAACCATTGATCTTCAGCATTCGCTTACATGCCGCCATTATGGTGGCTGTGGATCTTCACGCGTTCGGGACGTTGCAATGAGCCTTTCCGCCGTCATGGGAATTTCGCTGTCTGGCATGCAGGCTCAGCAGACGCGGGCAACCGCGACGGCGAACAATGTGGCCAATGCGATGACACCCGGCTATGACCGGCTGAAAACGACCTTCTTCACAGAAGAAACCGGAGGCGTCCGGGCCTCCGTCTCCCCCTCCGGTGACCAAACCTTTGATGAGACATCGAATGTCGATCTCGCCCAGGAGGCTGTGTCCTTGGCCGAAAGCGAAATCGGCTTCAAGGCCAATGCCAGCGTCTGGGAAACCGGCGCGGACATGTGGGACGTGCTGATGAGCATCAAGCGCGACTGACCGTACTGCGCGGCTGCTTCAGGAATTTACCGGTCGCAAGATCAGACAGCCACAGAAGCGCAAAACGCCCGGGTAAAACCGGACGCCATGACATTGCTGTAGCAAAAGTGTGGTCAGGCGGTTTCCCGCTGGCGAGCCAGTTCGGTCAGATCGGCAGCTTTCAGTTCCACCGATTCCCCGCAGCCGCAGGCCGAGGTCTGGTTGGGATTGTGGAAGGTGAAGCCGGAGCGCAGGGTCGTGGTCTCGAAACCCATTTCCGTGCCGAGGAGATAAAGCACTGCGGCCGGGTCGATCCACACCGTTGCGCCATCCCGCTCGATGCGGTCGTCCTTCGGGTTCGGCTCGCGCACCAGATCGATGGTGTATTCCATCCCGGCGCAGCCGCCTTTCTTGATCCCCACCCTGATGCCCTTGGCATCGGGTCCGGAATTCTCGACGATCGCCTTGACGCGTGCGGCAGCCGCATCGCTCAGCGTCATTACCTGAAATCCCATCGGCACAGTCTCCATCAACGACCGGGTTCAAGGTCCGGCGTTTCGTCCGACCAATGTAAGGGACGCGCCTTAACGGTTCAATAGCTTACGCGCAGTCATACGGTTCTCCGAAAGCACGATCGCGGGGATTGAACCTGACTATGGTCAATCCGTGGGCAAACTTCGCACAGTCAAGAAACCTGTCTTTTATCAGTCGCTTGCCGCGATGCCTCTCGCTGCCCTCGACTTGATGACGATCAAAAATGACGCAGTGCACAGCGGCATCCGATCGAAACACAGGCAAAAGGCCGTGTTTTCGAGGAAAATTTTGACCATCCGGTAAAATATTTTGCCATCATCCAACCAAGCCTTTGTTCCCATATGATTTTCCGATCTGGCACGGCGGTTGCTTATCTCTCTGCGAACCAAATACGGCGCATCGCGCGCCTCCAGAAGCGGAGAACAGATATGGAAATCGGCGTCTTTATCCCGATCGGCAACAATGGCTGGCTGTTGTCGGAGAATGCCCCGCAGTACAAGCCGACCTTCGAACTCAACAAGGCGATCACGCTCAAAGCCGAATCCTACGGCTTCGATTTCGCGCTCTCGATGATCAAGCTGCGCGGCTTCGGCGGCAAGACGGAATTCTGGGACTATAATCTTGAGAGCTTCACGCTGATGGCCGGCCTTGCCGCCGTCACCTCGAAGATCAAGCTCTTCGGGACGGCCGCGACGCTCATCATGCCACCGGCGATCGTCGCACGCATGGCCACAACGATCGATTCGATTTCCGGCGGGCGCTTCGGCGTCAACCTGGTCACCGGCTGGCAGCGTCCCGAATATAGCCAGATGGGACTGTGGCCCGGCGACGACTATTTCTCGGATCGCTACGAATATCTCACCGAATACACGACCGTCTTGAAGGATCTGCTCACCACCGGCCAGTCGGATCTGAAGGGCAAGCATTTACAGATGGATGATTGCCGGATGAAGCCGATCCCGGAAGGTAATGTGAAGCTGATCTGCGCCGGCTCGTCCAATTCCGGCATGGCTTTCTCGGCTCAGTTCGCCGACTACAGCTTCTGCTTCGGCGTCGGCGTCAACACGCCGAAGGCCTTTGCCCCGACCAATGAACGCCTGCTGGCTGCCACCGCAAAGACCGGTCGAGACGTGCGCTCCTTCGTCCTGACCATGGTGATTGCCGAAGAAACCACCGAAGAAGCCTTCGCCAAATGGGAACACTACAAGGCGGGTGCTGACGAGGAAGCCATCAAGTGGCTTGGCCTGCAGAGTGCCGTTGATACGAAATCCGGCTCCGACACCAATGTGCGACACATGGCGAACCCGGTATCCGCCGTCAACATCAACATGGGCACGCTGATCGGCTCCTATGCCGAGGTTGCCGCCATGCTCGACGAGATGAGCGAGGTGCCCGGCACCGGCGGCGTGATGCTGACCTTCGACGACTTCCTCGAAGGCATCGAGAAGTTCGGCAAATTCGTGCAGCCGCTGATGAAGAGCCGCGCCCATGTCACCCAGATGCTGGAGGCCGCCGAATGAGCGAGGCCGTTGTTGCAGGCTATCAGCCACGTCCGGAACTGACCAAGAGCGTCACGCTGCCGGCCCGGCCCGAGCCGATCACGCTGAAGCCATCGGAAACGGCGGTCGTCGTTGTCGACATGCAGAATGCCTATTCGACAGAAGGCGGTTACGTCGATCTCGCCGGCTTCGACATTTCAGGCGCCAAGGGCACGATCTCCAACATCAAGAAGACGCTCGATGCAGCACGCGATGCGGGCGTTCTTGTCGTCTATTTCCAGAACGGCTGGGATCCTGACTATGTCGAGGCCGGCGGCCCCGGCTCGCCCAACTGGCACAAGTCGAATGCGCTGAAAACCATGCGCAAACGGCCGGAGCTTCAGGGCAAGCTGCTCGCCAAGGGCACCTGGGACTATGCGATCGTCGACGAATTGCAGCCGAAGCCCGGTGACATCCTGGTGCCGAAGAGCCGCTATTCCGGCTTCTTCAACACCAACATGGACAGCGTGCTGCGCGCCCGCGGCATCCGCAATCTCGTCTTCGTCGGCATTGCCACCAATGTCTGCGTCGAGAGCTCGCTGCGCGATGCCTTCCACCTCGAATATTTCGGCGTGATGCTCGAGGACGCAACCCATCACCTCGGCCCCGACTTCATCCAGCAGGCGACCGTCTACAATGTCGAAAAATTCTTCGGCTGGGTAGCGACCGTCAACGACTTCTGCGGTGCGATCGGTCAGGCAGCGCCTGCCGACGCGGCCGAGTAATCATCAACATTCCAACATTACCACATCGAACCAGGAGAGTGTGAGAATGCCCAAGACCATCGTCGTTCCGGAAGGCACATCCAAGCCGCTTGCTCCCTATTCGCCCGGCACCCTTGCCGATGGCATCCTCTATGTCTCAGGAACCCTTCCCTTCGACAAGAACAATGACGTCGTGCATGTCGGCGATGCCGAGGCTCAGACGCGCCATGTGCTCGAAACCATCAAATCCGTCATCGAGACCGCCGGCGGCACCATGCAGGACGTCACGATGAACCACATCTTCGTCACCGACTGGGCAAACTACAAGGCGGTGAACAAGGTCTATGCCGAATACTTCCCCAGCAACGAGCCGGCCCGCTATTGCGTGCAGTGCGGGTTGGTGAAGCCGGACGCGCTGGTCGAGATCGCGACGGTTGCGCATATCGGAAAGAAGTGAGTTCAACTGCTTCCCCTCCCCAACCCCTCCCCACAAGGGGGAGGGGCTAAGTCAGCCTCAGCGATACACTCAACAGGCAACCTCCCCACAGGTGCATATTGTGTGGCTGTTACGGTGCCGCGGATTAAGCCCCTCCCCCTTGTGGGGCGGGGTTTGGGGCGGGGTTCTTCATTCAGAAACAAGAGCATTCCATGCATTACGACATCCACGGCCTCACCTCCCCCGATGCACCGACCATCCTGCTCTCGTCAGGGCTCGGCGGCTCCGGCGGCTATTGGGCACCGCAGATCCCTGCCCTCTCGGAGCGTTTCCGCGTCATCACCTATGATCATCGGGGCTGCGGAAAGACGGGTGGCTCAGTTCCTGAAGTCGGTGGCATCGCAGCCATGGCGGACGATGTGCTGGAGATCGTCGAGACTCTGAAGCTCAAGAGTTTCCATTTCATGGGCCATGCGCTGGGTGGCCTGATCGGGCTGGATCTGGCGCTCCGCCGGCCGGAGCTGATCGAAAGCCTCGTTTTGATCAACGCCTGGAGCAAGGCCGATCCACATTCCGGTCGCTGCTTCGACGTGCGCATCGCGCTCCTCGAAAACGCCGGTGTCGAGGCCTTCGTCAAGGCACAGCCGCTCTTCCTTTATCCGGCCATCTACATCGCGGAAAACCCGGAGAAGATGGCGGCGGAAGAGGCCCATGCGCTCGCCCATTTCCAGGGTCGCGACAATATCCTGCGACGGATTGCGGCGCTGCGCGCCTTCGATATCGACGACCGCCTCGGCGAGATCCAGACGCCGACGTTTGTCATTGCCACGCGTGACGACCTGCTCGTCCCCTATTCGCGGTCGCTGCGCCTCGCAGAAGGGCTGCCAAACGCAAATCTTGTGCTCACCGTCGCCGGTGGACATGCCGTCAATGTCACCTATCCGCAAACATTCAACAGCGCGGTCCTCGACTTCCTGTCGGGCCTCGAACGCGCGTGAAAGGACCTGCCATGCTGGCCACGAAGACCATCGCATCCGTCGCCTCCGCAATGGACGTCACCGCGCCGGAAAAGAGTGCGACCTATCGCAACGGCATGGCTCGGCTTGCCGCAGCCGTGACGATCGTCACCACCGACGGCCCCGGCGGTCGCGCCGGCTTTGCGGCGACTGCCGTCACCAGCGTTTCGGACAATCCGCCGACGCTGCTTGTCTGCCTCAACAAGGGATCTTCCGCCTACCCTGCCGTCAGCGCCAACGGGTTTGTCACGGTAAACGCGCTCTCGGCAGAACACGAGCCTGTCAGCCGGCTCTTCGGTGGCAAAACGCCGGTCGAGGAGCGCTTCGCCGCCGCCACCTGGGAGACGACGCCGTCGGGCACGCCGCGCCTGGTCGATGCGCTCGTTTCCTTTGAATGCCGGATCACGGAAGTGCATGACGGCAGCACCCATGACGTGTTGTTCTGCGAGGTTCTCGACGTCACCACCCGCGAGGACGGCGAGGCACTCGTCTATTTCGACCGGGGCTATCGCACCGTCTAAATGACCGACCCAAACGCAAAACGGCCCGCACGAGGCGGGCCGTTTCGTTGATTGCCTAATTATCTTAGTACCAGCCGACGGCGACCTGCGCCTCTTCGGACATGCGGTCCGGCGTCCATGGCGGATCGAAGCTCATTTCCACTTCGACGCCCGACACGCCTTCGACCGAACCGACGGCATTTTCGACCCAGCCTGGCATTTCGCCGGCGACAGGGCAACCCGGGGCGGTCAGTGTCATGACAATCTTCACCGTGCGATCGTCCTCGATGTCGATCTTGTAGATCAGCCCGAGTTCGAAGATGTCGGCCGGGATTTCCGGATCGTAAACGGTCTTCAGCGCGGAAATGATGTCGTCGGAGAGGCGGGCCACCTCTTCCGGCGGGATCGCCGTGTTGATGATGCCTTCGCGGACGTCGGGCTTGGTTTCCGTGTCACTCATGGTGTTCATTCCTCAGGCGAAGAAGCTGCGGGCGTAATCCAGAGCGTCCGCCAGCGCATCGACTTCTTCCCGTGTGTTATAAAGGCCGAACGACGCCCGGCAAGTGGAGGTCACGCCGAAACGTGCCAGAAGCGGCTGGGCGCAATGGGTCCCTGCCCGAACGGCGACGCCGCGTCGGTCGATCATCGTCGAGACGTCATGGGCATGGATGCCGGCGAGCTCGAAGGAAAAGATCGCCCCCTTGCCCGGTGCATTGCCGATGATGCGCAGCGAATTGATCGCCGAGAGACGCTCATGCGCATAGGCGCGCAGGCTTTCCTCATGAGCGGCAATCGCCTCGCGGCCAAGGCTCTCCATATAGTCGAGCGCGTAGCCCAGACCGATCGCCTGGACGATCGGCGGTGTGCCGGCCTCGAAGCGATGCGGCGGCTCGTTATAGGTGACGCGGTCTTCTGAGACCTCGATGATCATCTCACCGCCGCCCATGAACGGATCCATATCGCGCAGACGGTCCATCTTGCCCCAGAGCACGCCGATGCCCGAGGGACCGTAGAGCTTGTGGCCGGTCACGGCATACCAGTCACAGCCGAGATCCTGGACGTCAACAGGAAGGTGGACCGCGCCTTGGCTGCCATCCACCATGACGGCGATGCCACGCTCATGGGCGATGCGGCAGACCTCCTTGATCGGGACGACGGTGCCGAGCGCGTTCGACATATGGGTGATCGCTATCAGCTTGGTGCGCTCGGTCAGGCAGCCGACAAAAGCTTCCATGTCGAAAGCACCGTCATCGGTCACCGGTGCCCAGACGAGCTTGGCGCCCTTGCGTTCCCGCAAAAAATGCCAGGGCACGATGTTGGAGTGATGCTCCATGATCGAGAGCACGATCTCGTCGCCCTCGCCGATATGCTTCATGCCCCAGCCATAGGCGACCGTGTTGATCGCCTCGGTCGAGGATTTTGTGAAGATCACCTCGTCGATCGAGGGGGCATTCAGGAAGCGGCGCACCTTTTCGCGCGCCGCTTCATAGGCGTCCGTCGCGGCGTTGGACAGGAAATGCAGGCCACGATGCACATTGGCATATTCGTTCGAATAGGCATGGGCGATCGCGTCGATCACCTGCCGCGGCTTCTGGGCCGAGGCGGCATTGTCGAGATAAACCAGCGGCTTGCCATAGACCTCGCGCGACAGGATCGGGAAATCCCGTCTGACGGCGTCTACGTCGTAACCTGTCCGTGCCGCGATCGTGTCAGCCATGATGCTCCAGCCAGTCGGTGATGATCTCTTCCAGGGCCTCGACGAGCGGTTCGTTTTCGAGCTCCTCGACGATCTCGGCCACGAAGCCGTTGACCAGAAGCGCACGTGCCTTCTTTTCAGGAATGCCGCGCGACATCAGGTAGTAGAGATGGCTCTTGTGGATGTCGGCGACCGTCGCACCATGGGCGCATTGCACGTCGTCGGCAAAGATCTCCAGCTCCGGCTTGACCGAGAATTCGGCATCGTCAGACATCAACAGCGTGTTGCAGGCCATGCGGGCGTCGGTCTTCTGGGCATCCGGGGCAACCCGGATCATGCCCTGGAAGACACCCTTGGCGCGATCGAAGACAACGTTGCGGATGATTTCCGTAGACGTGGTGTTCGGCACGTCGTGGCCGAGCGTCATGGTGACGTCGGTATGGGTGTCGCCGCCAAGGAGGTTTACCGCACGCAGGGTGAAGTCGGAGCCTTCGCCCACGGTCTTCACATGCACTTCCTGACGCACCAGCTTGCCGCCGGCATTGATGACGAACAACCGGAATTTTGCGTCTGCACCGAGCTCGGCGCGGATCTGGCCAAGATGGCTGTCGGCATCGCCTTCGCCCTGGAGAATGATCCAGGTGATTTCGGCGCCATCGTCGAGCTTCAGGTCGGCCACGACCGTCGCCAGGGCGGCAGAACCGCTCTGACCGATATGACGCTCGATGACCGTTGCCTTCGCGCCCTTGCCGAAGGTGGCCGGGAAACGCAGGTGGAGCTGGCCGGCCGCATGAACCGATTGCAGCTCGATCGGACGTTCGATCTCGGCACCGTCTGCCAGGGTCAGGCCGAAACCATCGCGAACGAAGGCGCCGTTGATGCGACCGATGGTGTCGTCATTGTTGAAGGCCGTCAGCCCCTCGGCAGCGGTGCCGCTCGACAGAGCCTCGCGGTAGAGCGAGACAGTCAAACCTTCCGGCAGACTTGCCGGCGTTTCCGCCACGCCCTGCAGGATGCGCAGCACACTGCCGTCATTGATAATCGGCGGCACGGCCTTGGCAACTGCCTGCGGCTCATCGGCGGGAAGCGCCCGCAGCAACGCCTTCAGGTCCGTATAGTGGAATGTCTCGACGCGACGCGTCGGCAGGCCCTGACGCTTCAGCGCGTCGAACAGGCCGTCACGCTTCTGCAGCACGGCGCCATCGCCCGGAAGGCTGCCGATCTGGTGGGTATAGGCGTCGATGAGCTGGGTCTCGGCTGCGGTGAGCCGGTTGGCCGCTTGCAATGTCATCGGTGCAACTCCTTCAAACTCTGCCGAACTCAGGCAGCCTGCCCCGTGATATCGGCATAGCCGTTGGCTTCCAGCTCAAGCGCCAGGCTCTTGTCGCCCGACTTGATGATCTGGCCCTTGTAGAGAACGTGGACGCTGTCCGGCACGATGTAGTCGAGCAGGCGCTGGTAGTGGGTGATGACGACGGTCGCACGATCCGGACGCTTCAGCGCATTGACGCCATCGGCGACGATCTTGAGCGCGTCGATGTCGAGGCCGCTGTCGGTCTCATCGAGGATGCAGAGCTTCGGCTCGAGCAGCGCCATCTGCAGGATTTCGGCGCGCTTCTTTTCACCGCCGGAGAAGCCGACATTCAGCGGACGCTTCAGCATATCAGGGTTGATCTTCAGTTCAGCCGAGGCTTCCTTGACGCGGCGGATGAAGTCCGGCGTCGTCAGCTCGTCTTCGCCACGCGCCTTGCGCTGCGAGTTCATCGCCACTTTCAGGAACTGCATGGTGGCGACGCCCGGAATTTCGACCGGGTATTGGAATGCGAGGAAGATGCCCTTGGCAGCACGCTCGGCCGGGTCGAGTTCGAGAATGCTCTCGCCGTTATAGAGGATATCGCCTTCGGTGACTTCATAGTCTTCGCGTCCCGACAAGATGTAGGACAGCGTCGACTTGCCGGAACCGTTCGGGCCCATGATGGCAGCCACTTCGCCGGCCTTTACGGTCAGGTTCAGGCCCTTGATGATTTCGGTGCCGTCTTCGGCGATGCGGGCATGGAGATTGCGAATTTCAAGCATCTTCTTCTCTCAAATTTCCGCGCGTGACATAGCGATATGTCAACATGCGCATTGTTTCGACTTCAAGCTCGGGAGCAGTTTCAAAACTTACCTTCCCTCGCTTCACAGCTTCTTCCGGACTAGGCCACCAAACCAAATCGAAAACATCAGCGCCATAACATTGAATATCCAGGCTGCTGCCGTCCTCTCGCTTCAGCTCAATTACGGCTTCCGTCATGGACATTTCGATTTTTTGGTTCTCGGCACTTGCCAGTTCATCGATCTGGACAAAAAGAACACTTGCAAGCCGGCAGCATTCGTCGAGATCGACAGTAGCCTTGTAGTCCGCTGGCAACCGCGTCTCGCGATCAAACTGCCACACAGTAGCCACCACTGGTGGGCCGCTTGCGTCCAGTTCTTCAGCCAACGCTACCCTCCAGCGAGATGTTGATCAGCTTCTGCGCCTCAACTGCAAATTCCATCGGCAGTTGCTGAATGACGTCGCGGACGAAGCCGTTGACGATGAGGGCGATTGCCTCTTCTTCCGGGATGCCGCGCTGCATGGCGTAGAACTTCTGGTCCTCGGAGATCTTCGAGGTTGTCGCCTCGTGCTCCACCTTGGCCGTCGAGTTCTTCACCTCGATGTAAGGCACGGTATGTGCGCCGCAGGTGTCGCCGATCAGGAGCGAATCGCAATTGGTGAAGTTGCGAGCGTTTTCCGCCTTGCGGTGCATCGAGACCTGGCCGCGATAGGTGTTCTGCGACACGCCGGCCGAGATGCCCTTGGAGATGATCCGGCTCTTGGTGTTCTTACCGAGATGGATCATCTTGGTGCCGCTGTCGACCTGCTGATGGCCGTTCGACACAGCGATCGAGTAAAACTCGCCCTGGCTGTCGTCGCCGCGCAGGATGCAGGACGGGTATTTCCAGGTAATCGCCGAACCGGTTTCGACCTGGGTCCAGGAGATCTTCGAGCGCGCACCACGGCAATCGCCACGCTTGGTAACGAAGTTGTAGATACCGCCCTTGCCGTCCTTGTCGCCCGGATACCAGTTCTGGACGGTCGAATACTTGATCTCGGCATCATCGAGCGCCACCAGCTCGACGACGGCCGCGTGCAGCTGGTTTTCGTCGCGCTGGGGTGCCGTGCAGCCTTCGAGATAGGAGACGTAAGCGCCCTCTTCGGCAACGATCAGCGTGCGTTCGAACTGGCCGGTGTTCTTCTCGTTGATGCGGAAATAGGTCGACAATTCCATCGGGCAGCGAACGCCCTTCGGGATGAAGACGAAAGAACCGTCGGTGAAAACGGCCGAGTTCAGCGTCGCATAATAGTTGTCGGTGACCGGAACGACCGAGCCGAGATACTTCTTCACCAGCTCGGGGTGCTCGCGTACGGCTTCCGAGATCGACATGAAGATCACGCCGGCCTTTTTCAGCTCTTCCTTGAAGGTCGTGACGACCGAAACCGAGTCGAAAACCGCGTCGACGGCGATCTTCGAGGACTGAACGCCGGCCAGCATTTCCTGCTCTTTCAGCGGGATACCGAGCTTTTCATAGACCTTCAGGAGCTCCGGATCGACTTCGTCGAGCGACTTCGGCCCGGCAGCCGTCTTCGGCGCTGCGTAATAATAGATGTCGTTGAAATCGATCTTCGGATAGTCGACGCGGGCCCAGGTGGGCTCGACCATCGTCAGCCAGCGCCTGTAGGCGTCGAGGCGCCATTCGAGCATCCATTCCGGCTCTTGCTTCTTGGCCGAGATGAAGCGGACGATGTCTTCCGACAGACCTTTCGGGGCCTTGTCGACTTCGATGGTAGTCTCAAAACCATACTTGTACTGATCCACATCGATCTGGCGGACCTGATCGATCGTTTCCTGCACAGCAGCCATGGTCGTTCTCCAATCTTGCCGGGCCAAATTCCGGCAGCTTGTTAACGTTGGGCGGTGTCCCGCCATATCTAAGATCCCCGGACCATCATTTCACCCCTTTTGGCAAGGGAAAAACGATCATCTGGCTTGTTTTTTCGCCGCTTTATGCGGCCTGCCCCGCCGGTTTGCGGCGGGCGGCGATCTTTGTGAAGGCCGCGACGAAGCGATCGATATCGCTTCCCGTCGTTGCCGGGCCGATCGACAGACGCAGCGCTCCGGTTGCGGCGTCCTCGCCCATGGCGGTCAGCACATGGCTCGCGCCGACCTTGCCCGACGAGCAGGCCGCACCGGCCGACAAAGCCACGCCTTCGAGATCAAAGGCGATCTGCCCGGTCTCCGCCTTGAGCCCCGGCAGGTGGAAGAAGCTCGTATTGCCGACACGCGCTTCACCCCGTCCGTAGATCACGGTGTCGGGTGCCGCCGATAGCATGGCCTTCTCCGCCCGGTCCCGGAGCGCGGAGATCTGCGCATTCCGCTCGGCCGAGTCCGCCGCCATTTCGCGCGCAGCGGCCCCAAAGCCGGCGATCGCAGCGAGGTTTTCCGTGCCGGCGCGATGCCCCTTTTCCTGACCACCGCCGCGCACCAGAGGTTCCGGCATCAAAGTCTCGCCGCGCGATACCAGTGCACCGACACCCTTCGGACCACCCAGTTTGTGGGCCGAGAGAATGAGGAAATCGGCACCAAGCTCGGCGATCGACAAAGGAATGCGTCCTGCCGCCTGAACGGCATCCACGACCAAGAGCCCACCGAACTTCTTTACGATGGCAGAGATCGCCTGGATTGGCTGGATGATGCCGGTCTCGTTGTTGACCAGCATCACCGCGACCAGCGGCAGGCCATCTGCGACATCATGTGCCGAAAGCTGCGCTGAAAGCGCATCGAGATCGAGCACCCCCGAGCGGGTGACCGGCAGTTCCGTCACTTTATCCGAAGCGAAGCGCCCCCCGGCCCTTACGGCCGGGTGCTCGATGGCCGACACATAAAGACGCCCGAGAGAGACACGTGACTTGCCCATGCGATAGACCGGCGACAGCACCTGATTGGCGGCTTCGGTTGCGCTTGCGGTAAAAGTCACATGCGCCGGCTCGGCTCCGACGAGATGCGCCACCTCGCGCCGCGCCCGCTCGACGACGGCACGGGCTGCACGGCCCTCGGCATGGACGGAGGACGGGTTGCCGGGCATGGTCAGCGCATCGAGCATGGCATCGCGCGCCGCAGCCAAAAGCGGCGCGGTGGCGTTCCAGTCGAGATAGATGCGCTCAGCGGCCATCCTGGCTTTCGGCTCCCTCACATGCGGCGGCGCATTTTCCTTGAAATGTCCGCCGGGCTTGCCTTATGACACCTTCACCCCGGATGCAGTGCCATCCAGTTTCGAACGGTTCTAAACTTCGTTCTAGAAAAGCTGACTGACTTCGTCAAGTCAGCTTTCTAATTTGGTGTTGACGAACCGCAAAAATGTCAGGGACCGGAACCTAATGCCCGAAGTGATTTTCAACGGCCCGGCGGGTCGCCTCGAAGGCCGTTATCAGCCCTCCAAGGAAAAGAGCGCACCCATCGCGATCATCCTTCATCCGCATCCGCAGTTCGGCGGAACGATGAATAACCAGATCGTCTACCAGCTGTTCTACATGTTCCAGAAGCGCGGCTTCACCACGCTCCGCTTCAACTTCCGCGGCATCGGCCGCAGCCAGGGCGAGTTCGACCATGGTGCAGGCGAATTGTCGGATGCCGCTTCCGCGCTCGACTGGGTGCAGAGCCTGCATCCGGATTCGAAGAGCTGCTGGGTTGCCGGCTATTCCTTCGGCGCCTGGATCGGCATGCAGCTTCTGATGCGCCGCCCGGAGATCGAAGGCTTCATGTCGATTGCGCCGCAGCCGAACATCTACGACTTCTCCTTCCTCGCCCCATGCCCCTCGTCTGGCCTGATCATTCATGGCGACGGCGACAAGGTGGCGCCTGAGAAGGACGTCCAGGGCCTGGTCGACAAGCTGAAGACGCAAAAGGGCATTCTGATCACCCACAAGACGGTGCCGGGCGCCAACCACTTCTTCAACGGCCAGGTGGAAACACTGATGGGTGAATGTGAAGACTATCTCGACCGTCGCCTCGAAGGCGAACTGGTCCCCGAACCCGCCGCCAAGCGGATCCGGTAACATGATCCGGATCGTGGCCGATACAAACGTTCTCGTCAGCGCTTGTATCGGCCAGGGTCCTGCCTCGAAGGTGATCGAGGCGTGTTTTGACGGACGCTTCGTCCCCTTCATGTCCGGTCCGTTGCTGATGGAATACCGTGACGTCTTATCCAGAACCGCGCCTTTCCCTCACGCCCGGCTGAATGCGCACGAGCGCATGGCACTTCTGGAAATCTTCCTTTCACGTTGCCATTGGCGCACCGCCCATTTCAAATGGCGTCCCAATCTGGCCGATGAGGGTGACAACCACCTGCTCGAATTGGCAATCTCGGCCAATGCGCATATACTCGTCACATCGAACATTCGCGATTTCGAGCGGGCAGAGCTGAAGTTTCCTCACATCAAGATCGAAACTCCAGAGACAGCCGCGAGGAGGCTTTCAGAATGAATGCACTGACCGTAGAGTTGAGTTCTGATGTCCACGAAAAAGTGGACGTGATTGCGGCTGAAAAGGGTGTCAGCCCCGAACGCCTGTTATCCGACATGGCGGCCGAGATGGTCATGCAACACGATGCGCATCGTCTATTCCTGGAAATGGCCGAACGTGGCAAAGGCCGGGAAGCAGAGGCCCTTGCTCTCCTCCGGCGCGACTGACGCGTATCCTCTTTTTCAACGCGTGATTTTCAATGACCTCAGACTCTTCATTCGACGCCGTCGGCCTCGCAGGCGGTGGAAACCGCTGCTACTGGCAGAGCGGGTTTCTGAAAGCCTATAGCGAGCACCAACTCCTCAATCCGCGCTTCTACGTCTCCGTCTCCGCGGGAGCCTATCATGGCGCCATGTTTCTCGCGGGCGTGGGCGACCGGGTGCGCGCCTCGGCCTTCGCCTTTGCCGAAAAGGGCCAGCGCGGAGTCGACTGGCGGGCACTCAAGCGGCGGGAATCGCCGCTGGTCGTCGGTTCGCTCTTTCGGCAGTTGCTCGCGAGTGAATTCGGCGATGAGGAACTGAATGCCCTGAAGGCCGCCCCACCCATGCTGATCCAGCTCTCCGGCCTGCCCGACTGGATGCCCGGCGCGCTCGCCGCACTCGGCTCGATCGGCGCCTATCAGATCGAGAAGCTCCTGACCGATGGTAGCCATTCCAAGGCGGGCCTGCGGATGAAGCTGCGGCCCACCTGGTTCTCGACACACAATTGCGACTATCCCGGCGAACTCGTTGACGCGCTGATGGCCACATCCTCGGTGCCGCCTTTCATGCCGGTGGGCCGTGTCAGAGGCCGCGCCTATCTCGATGGCGGGCTAGTCGATAACCCGCCACTGATGAAGCTCACGGAAGTTGAAAACAAGGGCTGGAAGACGCTGCTTCTGACCACACGTTTTGGCCGCAAACCGCCCGCCGCCGAAAATCGCGTCGTGGTCGGCCCGAGCGAAGACATCCCGGTGAGCAAATTCGCCGTCGGAGACGCCGCTGGCATCCGCCACGCCTATGAAGTCGGATTGCGCGACGGGCTCGCCTTTGCGAAGCAGGATGTCGCCAAAGGCGAACCCGTCCGTTGAATATCAGCCTTTGAGCCCCGTCCCTGCTCTCACCAAGACGCCGCCCAGCACCGGCTCCCGAACGCCCGTCGTTCCCGGGAATGTCAAAGGTAGCCCATGGAGCGAACGCACGGCGAGATAGGCCCAGGCTTCCGCTTCCATAGCATCGCCATCAAAGCCGGCCTGCTCGGCGGTCAACACTGTTGCGCCATTTTCACCCGCGAGGCGCACCAGATCGGCCATGATCGTCCGGTTCAAACGGCCACCACCGCAAATCACATAGGTCTTCGGCGCGGTCGGCAAATGAGCTGCCGATCTCAGGATCGCTGCTGCGGAGACGTAAGCGAGCGTGCGGGCGCCGTCCGACAGTTCGGCTTCATGTCCCTCGGGCGGACGGAAGTCGTTGCGATCGAGCGAGCGGCGGGTCTTTGCGGTGAAGAAGGGATTGTCGAGATAACGTTCGGCGAGTGCCATGACGACCGAGCCTTCCGACGCGATGCGGCCGCCGTCGTCGTAGGGAATGCCGGCATGGGCCTCGACCCACTGGTCGATCAATGTGTTGCCCGGTCCGCTGTCGAAGCCAATGATCGTGCCATCGCGGTCCAGGAAGGTCAGGTTCGAGATGCCGCCGATGTTGACGAAGCAGACCGGCCAGTCCGCTGCCGGGATCTGCTGAGCAAGCGCCTGATGATAGACCGGGACCAGTGGGGCGCCCTGCCCGCCATAGACCATGTCGTTGGCGCGCATGTCATAGACCACGTCGATGCCGGTTTCGGTCGCCAGCAGCGGCCCATCGCCGAGTTGGACGGTCAGCGCCTGATCCGGCCTGTGCAGCACCGTCTGGCCGTGGAAACCAATCAGGTCGATTTGCTCAGGCTTGAGCTGCTGCTGCCGCAGGAAAAGCGCGACAGCTTCGGCATGACGTAGAGTCAGGTCCCTTTCCATAGGTGAGAGGTTGCCCGGCCGCTCGTCGCGTTGCTTGATGGCTTTCGCATCATCCAGCGCCTGCTTCAGTCGATCGCGGAAGGCGGGCTCATAGGGAACCGACAAGAACGCTCCACGCTCGACGATGGCCTCGCCATCGGTGCGGACCAGAGCGACATCGATGCCGTCCATCGAGGTTCCGCTCATCAGCCCGATCACCGTCCTGATTTCCGCCATATGTCACCCGATTCGAACGCCTGTGTTGGAGGACATTCATGACCGAGACGGGTGCACAATTCAAAAAACAATGCTAAAGCCCGCGCGGATTTCCAAAAATACCACCGAAAGACCAGAGAACCCGAAAGCAACAGCGTCATGACGAAGTTCAAGTCCGATTTCCTCCGCACCATGCACGAGCGCGGCTTCATTCATCAGATTTCCGATGAAACCGGCCTCGACGACCTGCTCGCCAAGGAAAGCGTGACGGCCTATATCGGCTTCGATCCGACGGCACCTTCGTTGCATGCCGGCGGCCTCATCCAGATCATGATGCTGCACTGGTTCCAGGCGACCGGCCACCAGCCGATCTCGCTGATGGGCGGCGGCACGGGCATGGTGGGTGACCCCTCCTTCAAGGAAGAAGCCCGCAAGCTGATGACCGTCGACACGATCGAGGAGAACATTGCCTCGATCAAGCGCTGCTTCTCGAACTACCTGAACTACGAGGCAGGCCCCAAGGGCGGCGCGCTGATGATCAACAATGCCGAATGGCTGCGTGGCCTGAACTACCTCGAATTCCTGCGCGATGTCGGCCGTCATTTCTCGGTCAACCGCATGCTGTCCTTCGACAGCGTGAAGACACGGCTCGATCGCGAACAGTCGCTGTCCTTCCTCGAATTCAACTACATGATCCTGCAGGCCTACGACTTCGTGGAGCTCAACCAGCGCTACGGTTGCCGGTTGCAGATGGGCGGCTCGGATCAGTGGGGCAACATCATCAACGGCATCGATCTCGGCCACCGCATGGGCACGCCGCAGCTCTATGCGCTGACCTCGCCGCTGCTCACGACGTCGTCCGGCGCCAAGATGGGCAAATCGGTCAACGGTGCCGTGTGGCTGAATGCCGACATGCTCTCGGCCTATGACTTCTGGCAGTACTGGCGCAACACCGAAGATGCGGACGTCGAGCGCTTCCTGAAGCTCTACACGACCATGCCGTTGGACGAGATCAAGAAGCTCGCAAGCCTCGGCGGCTCGGAGATCAATGAGGCGAAGAAGATCCTCGCCACCGAGATCACCGCGATCCTGCATGGCCGTCAGGCGGCAGAAGACGCCGCCGAAACGGCACGCAAGACCTTCGAGGAAGGCGCGCTTTCCGCCAACCTGCCCACAGTCGAAATCGCCTCTTCGGAACTCGAAGCGGGCATCGGCCTGCTCGCCCTGATCGTCAAGGCTGGCCTTGCCGCCTCCAACGGCGAAGCCCGTCGTCATGTGCAGGGCGGCGCGGTGAAGATCAACGACGCCGGTGTCTCCGATGAACGCATGGCTGTTGGCAGTGCACAATTGACTGATGAGGGAGTGATCAAGCTCTCTCTCGGCAAGAAAAAGCATATTCTCGTCAAACCGGTCTGATCGCCTCCGATCACACGTCCGAAGCGCTCCGAAAAGCCCGCGATTGCGGGCTTTTCTGCGTTTTTCCGCAGGTTTGCTCGAATGGCTCATTTTTCATCACCACCCAAGCTTTGCCACATATCGCAGCAACACCATGCACAAATGCATAGCAGTCGCATATTATTTGCACTGCACAATCTTGTTTTACGGGCGTATAAGAAGGTCAATCGCTGATGCGGAAAACACCGCAAGATCAGCCAAGAGATTAAACGAGGAAACGACCATGAACCCGATCCGCATTGCCAAGAACTGGATGAGCTACCGCCGCACGATGGCTGAACTGGGCAACCTGTCCTCTCAGACCCTCAACGACATCGGCATCACCCGCTACGAAATCCGCAACATCGCTGCACGCTCCTTCCGTTAATCGGATCTTGCGTGAAGCAGCCTGTCAAACGGCACCGCCTGGTGCCGTTTTTGATTCTGGCGTCACGAATGTGATCGCAAGCGCCTCCGCCATCCTCCGCAACCGATGGACCTCGCGCGTGAAGCCGTGATATGGAGCCGCCCATGACGAACAGCTCCTTCTCCCCGATTCACATCATCGGCGGTGGCCTTGCAGGCTCCGAAGCCGCCTGGCAGGTCGCGCAGGCCGGCGTCCCGGTCATCCTGCACGAGATGCGCGGCGTGCGCGGAACCGATGCACACAAGACCGACGGCCTTGCCGAGCTTGTCTGCTCCAATTCCTTCCGCTCGGATGATGCGACGTCCAATGCCGTCGGCGTGATCCATGCCGAGATGCGGCTCGCGAATTCGCTGATCATGGCCTGTGCCGACAAACATCAGGTGCCGGCCGGTGGCGCGCTCGCCGTCGACCGCGACGGTTTTTCCGAGGCCGTGACGGCCGAGATTAAGGCCCATCCACTGATCACGGTCGTGCGCGAAGAAATCACCGGTCTGCCGCCGGAGGATTGGGATCTCGCGATCATCGCAACCGGCCCCCTCACCTCGCCGGCCCTTGCCGAGGCGATCCGCGAGCGGACGGGCAAGGATGCGCTCGCCTTCTTCGACGCTATCGCGCCGATCGTGCACACCGACAGCATCAACATGGACATCTGCTGGTACCAGTCGCGATATGACAAGGTGGGCCCTGGCGGAACCGGCAAGGACTATATCAACTGCCCGCTCGATGAGGCGCAGTACAACGCTTTCGTCGATGCTCTGATTGCTGGCGACGCCGTCGGCTTCAAGGAATGGGAAGGCACGCCCTATTTCGACGGCTGCCTGCCGATCGAGGTCATGGCCGAGCGCGGCCGCGAGACGCTGCGCCACGGGCCGATGAAGCCCATGGGCCTGACCAATGCCCACAATCCGACCGTCAAGCCCTATGCCGTCGTACAGCTGCGCCAGGACAATGCGCTCGGTACGCTCTACAACATGGTCGGCTTTCAGACCAAGCTGCGCTATGGCGCCCAGGCGGAAATCTTCCGGATGATCCCGGGCCTGGAAAATGCCGAATTCGCCCGTCTCGGCGGCCTGCATCGCAATACCTATATCCACTCCCCGACCCTGCTCGACCAGAGCCTACAGCTGAAGGCCCGTCCGGGCCTGCGCTTTGCCGGCCAGATCACCGGCTGCGAGGGGTATGTGGAAAGCGCCTCGATTGGGCTGCTGGCCGGCCGCTTCGCAGCAGCGCAGCGCAAGGGCGAGACACCCAGCATTCCGCCGGCAACCACCGCGCTCGGTTCACTGCTCAACCACATCACCGGCGGTCACATCGTTTCCGACGAGGAACCGGGCAAGCGCTCCTTCCAGCCGATGAACATCAATTTCGGGCTCTTCCCGGAGCTCGAGCCGGGTTCGATCGTCAAGCCGGAAGGCGTCAAGCGCTTCCGCGGCAAGGACAAGACAATCATGAAGCGACAGCTGATCGCAGCGCGCGCGCTGGACGAATGCAAGGTGTGGCTCGGCCGCGCCTGAACCTGCCCAGCTTTGCCGGGTGCCTCAGGCGCTCGGCAAAGCTTCAGCCTCGCGGTCGGCCGGGCTGACATAGTTTCCGAGCAGCCAGAGAGACACTTCAGCAGCCTCCTGCGCAGTCGCAAAGCGGAATTCGCCGTTGTGGAAAGGTGCCTCGAGGAACTCGACCGCAAAGCTCTTGCCGTTGCCGAGGTCGCGCACGCGCACGGTGCCGGGCTCGATGAGATGGCAGGCATAATGACTGCGCATATTGCGCATGAAGCCGGCCTTGTTGTCGTGCAGGCGCACGAAGACCGCCTTGCCGTCCACCGTGGCATGCAGGCTGCGGATCGCCTCCTGCGGAAAGGCCCGGCCGAACTCCATGATCGCCAGGCCCATGTCCTGCAGACCCTCGGCGTCCTGCTGGCGCGCCATGCGGGAGGAGAAATAGGCAAGGACGCCGACAAGCGCCAGTACGATACCCCAGGTCAGCATAATCGGCTCGCGGCTCCAACGTCGCAGTTCAGATCGTTCCCCGCTTAAACCGTCAGCCTTGCGCGAACGTGGCGTCGGCAGCCGTCTCCGCCGGGCTCAAAGGCGCCCTGTCGCCAGCAATCGCATCATCGCCAGTTGGCGACGCCATTGCGGCGCCCGGACCTCCCCTGCCAGAGCTGCGGCGCCATTTCTCGCCGCACGCTTCAGGACGCCTTCCGCAAGCGCAACGGGGAGGAAGGCCGGCAGGATGCTTTTCGGAATGGTCCCTGCCGCCCGCGCCTGGCGGAGATGGTCCAGACCGTAGCCGGCAAATGCCTCCACCGCAGCCTTCAACCGCGCAGGATCACCGTCATCGAGAAATAAATCTCGCTCGAGACCGGCTGCCGACAGGATCGTCAACGGCAGATAGACCTGGCCGCGGGCACGGTGAACAGGCAACAAAAGCAGGCTGCCGGCCACCGCCAGCGCCACACCGGCATGGCCGACGATGTCGAACGCACCTTCCGCGGCCTTGCGGTCAAGGACCAGCGCAGCCAGCTGAATCAGCGCCGAAGATGTCTCTCCGGCATATCCTTCGAACATCTGCGTCGTTTCCATCGGATCGTCGTAGAGATCGAAGATGCGGGAATCGGCCATGGCGACGAGTGCGGCGACCGGCAAATCATGCGTGCGCACAGCACGCAGGAGCTCGGCAGCGACCGGATTGGCCGCCGTGTCGCCGTGCGCCGACCCTTCGAGCAGGTCCCGCCAGTATTGCAGGCGTACCTCGCCGGGCAGGGGTTCGCGCACGAGATCGCGGACCCGCGCCAGCTCGGCATTGTAGGCGTAAAGCGCCACGACGGACGCACGCTGTTGGGCCGGTGTGAGTAGGCCGGCGAGATACCGGTCGCGGTCGAAATCACGCAGGGCTGCGAGGCACAATGCCTCATTGTCCGGCTTCGTCGCGCTCACGGGCTACCTTTCGAGATCTGATTCAGACGGCAATGAGGGCCGCAGCGACCGGCCGTTCTTCGGCCAGCATGATGTTATACGTGCGCAAGGCCGCGCCGGTTCCCATGGGATCGCTGGCAATGCCTCTTGCCTTCAACGCCGACCTGACATCGGGCTCGATCAGCCGCAGCTGACGCCCCGTGCCTATAATCAGGAACTCGATCCCCGTCTCGGCAAACACGCGTTCGAAAGACGCGACCGTCAATGGTTCTTCTTCCGTCTGCTCCCATCCATAGACGCCGGACGGCAGCAGAAGGAGTGAGCCGCGATGGGACATGTCGGCAAAGCGGAAACCACCATTGCCATAGGAATCGATCACCGGCCTGCCGGGGAAATGGGCATCGCGCTTGACGATGCCCTTGTCTCCGAAGCCAAAGACCATGGCTTATGCCCCGGCCTTGGCGGTGGCCTTGCCGGCTTCCGGCTCGTCGTCCTTCTGGAAGGTTTCGGGCCGAAGCTTGAAGGCGATCAGGACCGGCCCGGCGATATAGATCGACGAGAAGGTGCCGATGACGACACCGGCGAGCATGGCGAATGTGAAGGAGGCAATGACCTCGCCGCCGAATACATACAGTGCCAGCAGCGCCAGGAAGGTCGAACCCGCCGTCAGAACGGTACGCGACAGCGTCTGGTTGATCGATTCGTCGATGAGAACATCGAGCGGCATCTTCTTGTAGCGCCTGAGGTTTTCACGCATGCGGTCATAAACGACGACGGTGTCGTTCAGCGAATAACCGATGATCGTGAGGATAGCCGCGATGCTGGTCAGGTTGAACTCGAAACCGGTCAGCACGAAGAGGCCGAGCGTGAAGATCACGTCGTGCAGGGTGGCGATGATTGCGCCGAGCGCAAACTGCCATTCGAAGCGGAACCAGATGTAGATCAGGATACCGAGTAGGGCCACGGCCACACCCAGTGTCGCGGTGTAGGTCAAGTCGCTCGAAACCGAGGGGCCGACGACTTCGACGCGGCGGAAGTCATACTCCGCTTCGAGTTCGCCCCGGACCTTGGCAAGTGCAGATTGTTCGGCATTCTCGCCACCTTCCTGCGCCTGCAAACGAATCAGCGCGCTGCTTTCGTCTCCGAAGCCCTGGGCCTGGATCTCGCCGAGGTTCAACTGGCTCAGCCGCTCGCGGATGTCGGAGAGATCTGCAGCCCCTTCGCGTGCCTTTACCTCGATGATCGAGCCGCCCTTGAAGTCGATGCCGAGGTTCATGCCGACGGTGAAGAAGCCGATGACGGACGCGATGGAGATGAGCATGGCCGCGCCGAAGTTGAACTTGCGCATGGCCATGAATCGGATGTTGCGGTTGTCGAAGAACCCCGTGCGAACGCTCTTCGGGATGAATTTCGGGCGCTTCCAACGGTACCAGTGCGCCATGAGCCAGAAGGTCATGGTGAAGGCGGTGAAGACCGTCGTGACGATACCGATCGACAGCGTCACGGCAAAACCACGGACCGGACCGGAGCCGAGGAAGAAGAGAACAACCGCTGCAATCAGCGTCGTCAGGTTGGCGTCGACGATCGTGGCGAAGGCCTTCTTGAAGCCGATGTCGATCGACTGGATGAGGGAGCGGCCATTGCGCGCCTCTTCACGAATACGCTCGTAGATCAGAACGTTGGAGTCGACCGCCATACCCATGGTGAGCACGATACCGGCGATACCCGGCAGCGTGAGCGTCGAGCCGATCAGCGTCAGTGCCGCCATGATCATGATGATGTTGGCGGTCAGCGCAATATTCGCCATCAAGCCGAAGGTGCCATAGAAGATCATCATGTAGGCGACGACGGCGAGCGCGCCGAGAATGCTGGCGGTGACGCCGGCATTGATCGAATCCTGGCCGAGGCCGGGACCCACGGTGCGCTCTTCGACGACCGTCAGCGTGGCCGGCAGCGCGCCGGCGCGCAACAAGACGGCGAGGTCGTTTGCGCCTTCTACGGAGAAATTGCCGGAAATCTGACCCGAACCGCCAAGGATGGGCTCGCGGATCACGGGGGCCGAGATCACCTGATCATCGAGGATGATCGCGAAGGGACGACCGACATTCTGCTGGGTCGCCTGGGCGAAGCGCTGGGCTCCCCGGCTGTCGAAGCGGAAGCTGACCACGGGCTCGTTCGAGCGCTGGTCGAAAGAGGCCTGGGCATCCACGAGGTTTTCGCCCGAGACCAGCGCACGCTTCTCGACGAGATAAGGCACGGCGGGATCATCGGTCGAATAGAGGATTTCCGACTGGGCCGGGGGTCGTGTGTTGATCGCCTCCGTGACCGGCATGGAGGTGTCGACCATCCGGAAAGAAAGCTTGGCGGTCTGGTTGAGCAGGGCCTTGAGGCGCTGCGGATCGGTCAGACCCGGGACCTGCACGATAATGCGGTCTTCGCCTTGGCGCTGGATCAGCGGTTCTGTGGTGCCGAGTTCGTCGACGCGGCGGCGGACGACTTCCATCGATTGCGTCAGCGCGGAGGACACGCGATAGTCGATGCCGGGATCGGTCAGGGTCAGACGCAGCAGACCGTCTTCGGCCTGTTCCAGCGTCACTTCGGTGACGGAGCCTCCGGTGAGCCCGCCGACGCTGACCGGATCGGTCAGGGAGCGCAGGGCCTCGATGGCAGCCGCAACCTTGTCGGCATCCGAGATGCGGACCTGGATCTGCTGACCGACGCCGGACAGACCCGTGTAGCGGATATTGGCATCACGCAATTGCGTGCGGACGTCGCCAACGATGGTTTCCAACCGTTCCTTGACGATGTCGGCGCGTTCCAGCTTCAGCATGATATGCGAGCCGCCCTGCAGGTCGAGGCCGAGCGTGACCTTGTTGGTCGGCAGCCAGGACGGGAAGGACTTCAGCGTCTCGTCCGAAAAGACATTCGGTATGGCAACCAGAATGCTGACCAGAACGGTCAACCAGATGAACGCAGTCTTCCAGCGGGAAATGTGAAGCATGGAACTCTCGGAAAATAGGCGGAAAAAGAGCAAAGGCCGGCGCAGGGCCGGCCCAAGCGGGGAAGATCAGGCTGCTGTTTCGGTCTTGACCGGTTCGCCCTTGACGCGGACTTCGGCGACATACTGGCGAAGAACGCGAACCTTGACGCCATCGGCGATTTCGACTTCCAGTTCCTTGTCGTCGACCACCTTGGTCACCTTGGCAACGATACCGCCACCCATGATGACCTGGTCGCCACGACGGATGCTAGACAGCGTTTCCTCACGCTTCTTCATCTGCGCGCGCTGCGGACGGATCAGGAAGAAGTACCAGACCACCATCAACGGCGCGAAAAGCAGAAGCATCTCGAAACCGGACCCCATGGCGCCCGTCGCACCGGTCGCGTCCTGGGCAAAGGCTGGCGTGATAAACATGTAGAACTCCTATGAAGCCAAGTGCTGGCGCCTGTCTGGCACCCCCCGTTCAGGTCGCCGGAATATAGTGACCGGGCCTATGAATGCAACAGAAACAGCGCCGGAGCGTACCATTTTCCCGGCCCTCACACTTTCTGTGTGCAAATGCTCGTGATACCGCGTGATCCGACAGGCACAAGTCCGCAGTTGCGGGCGCTTGGAGGACATGATGGCTGATCAAATGATGGCGGCGCTACTCGCCGAAGTAACGCGGCTTGCCGATGCGATGGAACGGCTCGCAGGCCCCGCCCCCGTGGCGAACGACTGGGAGGCGGCGGACTGCTTCGTCTGGAACGCCGGACGCCAGCACCTGCAACCCGTCAAGCGCCCGAACCGCGTGGCGCTCGGCCTGATCCGCGGCGTCGACCATGTGCGTGACATCCTGCATGACAACACGCTGCGCTTTGCCGAAGGCTTTCCGGCCAACAATGTTCTGCTCTGGGGCGCCCGCGGCATGGGCAAGTCTTCGCTGGTCAAGGCCGTCCATGCCGACATTCGCGCGACAACCGGCGCTGCCCTGAAACTCGTCGAAGTTCACCGCGAAGACATCGCCTCGCTGCCGGGACTTCTCGAGATCCTGAAGGCCGCACCCTACCGTATCCTGGTGTTCTGCGACGACCTTTCCTTCGACCATGACGACACGGCGTACAAATCGCTGAAGGCGGCGCTCGACGGCGGTATCGAGGGACGGCCGGACAATGTGCTGTTCTATGCCACCTCCAACCGCCGCCACCTTCTGCCGCGCCACATGATGGAAAACGAGCAGTCGACGGCTATCAATCCGTCTGAGGCGGTGGAAGAAAAGGTTTCGCTGTCGGATCGTTTCGGACTGTGGCTCGGCTTCCACAAATGCAGCCAGGACGATTACCTCACGATGATCGACGGCTATGCCGCCCATTTCAAGCTGCCCCTGCCCCAGGCGCAATTGCACCACGAAGCGCTTGAATGGGCGACCACACGCGGCGGGCGATCCGGCCGTGTCGCCTGGCAGTACATCCAGGATCTCGCGGGGCGCCTGCGGATTTCCACCGACATCGCCTGACGGAAACGAGAAAAGGCCCGGACTATGCCGGGCCTTTTGCCATTATCTGGTACGCAAAACCTATTCCAGATAAGTGATCGGATTGACCGGAGCCGCATCCTTGCGGACTTCGAAGTGCAGCATCGGGCGGGAAACATTGCCGCTCATGCCCGAGGTGGCGATGGTCTGGCCACGCTGAACCTTTTGACCGCGCTGGACAGACAGGCTGTCGGCATGGCCGTAGACCGTGACCTTGCCGTCGTCGTGACGGATCAGAACCGTGTTGCCGAGTTCCTTCAGGCCGTTGCCGGCATAGATGACGACACCGTTTTCGGCCGCCTTGATCGGCGTCCCGGTCGGAACCGAGATCGCGATGCCGTCAGACCGCTTGCCGTCGATGTTCGAACCGAAGTTGGCGATAACCGCACCACGGGCCGGCCAACGATACTTGCCGATCCCCGTCGCCTGCGGAGCCGAGGATTCCGGATCCACGGATGCGACTTCCGAGACGGACTTGGTGGCGGCCGGCGCCTTGTATTCGGCCGGCTGATTGGCGGCAGGGACCGAAGCGGTCTTGACAGGATCGGCGGCAACCGGGGTCACGGCAGCTGCCTGGCTGGCCTTCGGGGGCAGATTGAGGGTCTGACCGATGCGGATCACGCCGGTTGTCAGGCCGTTCGCCTTCTTCAGCTCGGCAGCGCTGACGCCATGTTGCTGGGCGATACGGGCGATGGAATCACCCGGCTTGACGACATAGGTACCAGCGCCAGCTCCGGCTGCGGTCTTTCCAGCTGCCGCAGGCGCGGAAGCCTGCTGCTTGTCGCGAGCGCCCGGCACGGTGGGCAGAACGGCCACGTTCTGCTGCTGGCCGTCGGGAAGACCCGGCTTGCCGCCATCCGGGATGCCGTTGGCGTCGGCTGCCGCGCGGGCGGCATTGCCACCGGCAAGGGCCGGAATCACCACCAACTGTCCCGTTGCGGCATCGGAAGAATGGGTCAGGCCGTTGGCCTTGAGGATTTCGCGCTCAGGCACGCCATAGCGATTGGCGAGCGTGCCGATCGTTTCGCCCGGACGCAAGGTGATGCGGGTGGCATTGGCCGTGGACCACTGCCCCTTCTTCGGGGTCGATCCGGTGACGCTCGGCTCTGCCAGATTCTGCGGCGGCGCGCCGAGGGCGACGGTATTGCCACCGTTGTCTGCCGGCATCGACGGGAAAGGCTGCGCCAAGGCCTGGGCGCGCTCTGAATTGTTGCTGGATGCGGGTGCAGCCATGCCCGAAGGCGCGGACAACTCGGCGCGCTGAACGGCCGCCGGAGTGCTTGCGGTGCGGGCGGCTGCCGGCTGATAGGTGTTCTGCTGGTAAGTCGGTGCAGGCATCGGCTGAGCCATCGCCTGCTGCTGACCGTACACACCACCACCGCCGATGTTTTCGGCCGGAACCGGAGGCTGTTCGCGCAGAGGAGACCGTCCCCGCGGGATGGAGGCCGTCGTCAGATTGTCCGTGGAGAAGACCGAGGTGAAGCGCGAAGCATCAGAGCTGCAGCCGGCAAGGGCGCCCACCAGAACCATTGCGCCGCATACGCGAACGACCGGCAGTCCAGCTTTTGGCGATACACTTTTACGCATGACTCGACCCACATATGACACAAATTGAAGTGGGTTCATTAAAGCGCGTTAGTATTACCGGTCAGTTAACCCGACGGATTCGTTGTGAACGAATTCGGCGATACGCATATAAAATTCGCAGGAAGACTGATCATTCTCGATCGCTGAAGCGCATGACAACCCACGGATATCGTCGACGCCCTCGGGCCGCAGCGCCTGCGGTCGCAAGGTCTTGAACGGGCACAGGATTCGTGCTGAACCTCTCGCCAAGGTCTTGCGTCCGCCGCTTCAGGCGGAGTTTTCCCATCGTTGTGGAGCAAAGAAATGAAGCTTGTCGAGGCCACGATTGCCGACCTGCGCGCGGCGCTCGAAGACGGACGTGTCACGAGCACCGGGCTGGTCGCGGCCTATCTGAACCGCATCGCCCTCTATGACCGGCAGGGGATCACGCTCAACGCTGTGCCGGTTCTGAACCCGGACATGTTTGCCGAGGCCCGCGCCTCGGACCTCAGGCGCCGCGAAGGAAAAAGCCTCGGGCCGCTCGACGGCATCCCCTATACGGCCAAGGACAGTTACAAGGTGAAAGGCTTGAGCGTGGCCTCCGGCTCTCCGGCCTTCGCCAACCTCATCGCGCAAGACGACGCCTTTGCGATTGCCCGGCTCAGGGCCGCCGGCGCAGTGCTGATCGGCTTGACCAACATGCCGCCCATGGCCAATGGCGGCATGCAGCGTGGCGTCTATGGCCGGGCGGAATCGCCCTACAACGCCGACTGGCTGACGGCCGCCTTCGCCTCCGGCTCCTCGAACGGTTCGGGCACGGCGACGGCCGCAAGCTTTGCCGCCTTTGGCCTCGGCGAGGAGACCTGGTCGAGCGGACGCGCGCCGGCTGCCAATAACGGGCTCTGCGCCTATACGCCGAGCCGCGGCGTCATTTCCGTGCGCGGGAACTGGCCGCTCGTTCCCACCATGGATGTCGTCGTGCCGCATTGTCGCAGCATGGCCGACCTCCTGGAACTGCTCGATGCAATCGTGGCCGACGATCCCGAGACGCGCGGCGATCTCTGGCGCCGCCAGACCTGGGTGACGATCCCCAAGGCCTCGGAGGTGCGACCGCATTCCTACTCGGCGCTGGCTGAGACCGCATCGCTTGCCGGAAAGCGCTTCGGCCTGCCGGCCATGTATATCAATTCCGATGAGGACGCCGGCACGCTTGGTAGCACCGGAATCGGCGGCCCGACCGGCCAGCGCATCGAAACGCGCGATTCCATGGTGGCGCTATGCAAGGCAGCCTGTGCAGCGCTCGAAGCCGCCGGCGCCGAGATCGTGGTGACGGATTTCCCCGTGATCACGAATTACGAGGGCGACCGGCCCGGCGCCACAACGATCGCCACGCGCGGCCTGATCAGCCCGGACTATCTGCGCCGCGAGCTTTTCGATCTTTCCGCCTGGGCCTGGGACGATTTCCTCAAAGCGAACGGTGATCCGGCAATCCCGGGTCTGGCGGGTGTCGATCCTGCCCTCATCTTCCCGCCGCCGAAGGGCAGCCTGCCCGATCGCTACGACGGGTTTGACGACTTTCTCCCCCAATACCCAGCCTATGCGCGGGACAACCCGATCTCATCATTCACCGATATTCCCGAGCTCGAAGCTGGCCTGAAGGGACTTGAAGAAACAAGGCGTATTGACCTAGATGATTGGATGGCGGCGCGCAGGCTCGATGCAGTGATTTTCCCCACGGTGGCCGATATCGGGCCGGCCGATGCCGACGTGAACCCGGCCTCTGCGGCGCTTGCGTGGCGCAATGGTGTCTGGGTCGCGAATGGAAATCTGGCGATCCGCCATCTCGGCATTCCGACGGTGACGGTGCCCATGGGCATGCTTGCGGATATCGGCATGCCGGCGGGCCTCACTTTTGCGGGGCGCGCCTGGGATGACAATGCGCTTCTCGCCTATGCCAGCGCTTTCGAGAAAACCGGCCTCTATCGTCAGCCGCCGTCGCGGACGCCGGAATTGCCGGCACTTCCAACACCTGCGCCCGCAGCGGGATCGTCGGACCTGCAACTCACCGTCAGGGTCGAAAGCGCCGGCGACGGACATCAGACGCTCGTCATATCCGCCACAAGCGCGGTGCCGCTCTTGTGGATCACCGTCAACGGCGAAGAGATCAGCTTCCGGCAGGATGGACAAACGGCGCAGGCCCGTGTGGAGCTGGCGGCGAACACCCGGCCCCACAGCGAATGGCGCGAACCCTATGGCCATCTCGTCATTGCCGCCACAGGCGATGATGCTGCCTATTGCGTGGCGGGCGGAACGGCTTGACCCCGGCCCTTCGCCGGCCTTCGATCCATCACCGCGCTTGTGCCTTCACAGCGGCCTTGCCAGAGAGACTTTGACACGCTCGTCAGAGATGACGGGCGATCTTCTGCTGCAACGGCAGGAACGGAACCTCAAAGAGGTCCTCGCGTTCAAAGCGGCTGCCAGTCTTGGTGAGGCGCACCATGATGCAGCGGGTCTCATCGACCATCAGCGGCGCCAGAAGCATGCCGCCCGAGACCAGTTGTTCGGCATAGAAACGCGGCATCGCCGGATAGGCGGCGGTAGCGAAGATGCGGTCGAAGGTCCCCTCCCCGGGCAAACCGTTCGCGCCGTCGGCCTGGCGCAGTATCACGTTGCGCAGGCCCAGCGTCTCAAGCCGCCTCTGGGCCCCCGCAATCAACGTCTTGTAACGCTCCATCGAGATCACGCGCTCGGAAAGGCGGGCAAGGACTGCGGTCATGAAGCCGCTTCCGGTCCCGACTTCCAGAACACGGTGGCCGGGCTTGACCTGCAACTGGCCGAGGAGCCTGACAGCGAGGTCGGCGCCTTCCATGAACTGTCCGCATTCGATCGGGATGGACCGGCTGGAGTAAGCGCTTGCCGCGTATTCCGGGGGCACGAAGGCGGAGCGTGGCGTCTGTTCAACCGCCGTCAGAAGATCGAGATTGGTGACACCTTCGGCACGCAGGCGCAGGACCAGAGCCGCGAAACCTTCGCGTTCGAGAAGCGCCGACCTCATCCGAGATCTCCCTGGCCCAGCACCTGGGCGATCACGTCCTGTACGGCGTAGTCCGTCATATCGAGCTTGAGCGGCGTGACCGAAACTTTCTTATGCCGCAGCGCATGGATATCGGTGCCAGCGCGGAAATTGCCCTTGCGGTCTCCAAAGCGCAACCAGAAATACGGGAGCCCGCGTCCATCCTGACGTTCCTCCACCGAGAGGCCGAATTCGAGCTTCCCTTGGGCCGTCACCTCCACGCCATCAGCCTCTTCCGGTTCACAATGCGGGAAGTTGAGGTTGAGGAAGGTGCCGGGCGGCAGATCCACCGTCATCAGCTTGCGCAAGAGGTCCGGCGCCAGCGCTTCGGCGGTATGCCACGGGATCGGCGCGCCGGCCTCATAACTATAGGCCTGGCTGAGCGCAAAGGAGCGGATGCCATGCACCGTGCCTTCGATGGCGCCTGCGACCGTTCCGGAATAGGTCACGTCGTCGGCGAGATTGGCACCGGCATTGACACCCGACAGCACCAGATCCGGCTTGCGGTCCAGCACCTTGCGGATCGCCATGATGACGCAATCGGTCGGCGTGCCGCGCAGGGCAAATCGCTTCTCGCCGAGTTCGCGCAGCCTCAGAGGCTCCGACAGCGTCAGAGAATGGGCAAGGCCGCTCTGGTCCGTTTCGGGCGCAACAACCCAGACATCATCCGAGAGACTGCGGGCGATTTTTTCCAGAGCCACTATCCCTGGAGCATGGATACCATCGTCATTCGTCAGTAGGATGCGCATGCCCACTCCGGTGGCGGCCTGATCAGGCCGCCTTTTCGATCTTCTTCAGACCGCCCATGTAGGGCAGCAGCACGTCCGGAACAGTGATCGAACCGTCTTCGTTGAGATAGTTCTCCATCACCGCGATCAGGCAGCGGCCCACGGCCGTGCCCGAACCGTTGAGCGTGTGCACGAAGGTCGTGCCCTTCTCTTCCTTGTTGCGGTAGCGGGCATTCATGCGGCGCGCCTGGAAATCGCCGCAGACCGAGCAGGACGAAATTTCGCGGTAGGTGTTCTGGCCCGGCAGCCAGACTTCGAGGTCATAGGTCTTGCGTGAGCCGAAGCCCATATCGCCGGTGCAGAGCGTCATCGTGCGGAAATGCAGGCCGAGGCGCTTCAGTACTTCTTCGGCGCATGCCGTCATGCGCTCGTGTTCGGCGATCGAGCTTTCAGCATCCGTGATCGAGACCAGTTCGCACTTCCAGAACTGGTGCTGGCGCAGCATGCCACGCGTATCGCGGCCGGCAGAACCTGCCTCCGAGCGGAAGGACGGGGTGAGAGCCGTAAAGCGCAGCGGCAGCTTTTCCTGATCGAGGATTTCACCAGAGACGAGATTGGTCAGCGTCACTTCCGCAGTCGGAATGAGGTAGCGGCTGTCCGTGGTCTTGAACAGATCTTCTTCGAACTTCGGCAGGTTTCCGGTGCCATAGAGCGCTTCGGCGCGCACCAGAAGCGGCGACGACACTTCCGTGTAACCATGCTCCGACGTGTGCAGGTCGATCATGAACTGGCCGAGTGCACGCTCCAGCCGGGCAAGCTGGCTGGTCAGCACGGTAAAGCGGGCGCCAGAGAGCTTGGCGGCGCGCTCGAAATCCATGTAGCCGAGGTTCTCGCCGATCTCGTAGTGTTCGAACGGCTTGTGGTTCCAGGTCGGCTTTTCGCCAACGACCCGGGCGACGACGTTGTCGTGCTCGTCTTTCCCGACGGGCACGTCGTCGAGCGGGATGTTCGGAATGCGCGACAAGGCATCGTTCAGCTCGGCGGTGAGCTGACGCTCTTCCTCTTCGGCGGCCGGCAGGGTGTCCTTCAGCGAGGCAACCTCGGCCTTCAGCTTTTCGGCCAACTCGCTATTCTTCTGCGCCATGGCGGCGCCGATTTCCTTGGAGGCCGAATTGCGGCGCGACTGCATGTCCTGCATCGACTGGGCAACGGCCCGGCGCTTCTGGTCGAGCGCGATCAACGATGCGGACAGCGGTTCGGCACCGCGCTTGGCAAGCGCTGCATCCAGGGCCTCGGGATTTTCACGGATCCACTTGATATCGAGCATCGTCGTTCCAGGTCTTGTGTTTCGACCGGGATCGGAGCTGGCCGGCGGCCACGTCCGGCCCCATGTCGGCATGGGTTGAAGCGGTGGCTCGGCGGCAGGTTTGCCGCCTACTCCATCTGCGTGGATACCACCTCGGCGGTCTCAGCCTTGGCGCGGTTCCGCTCGACGAGTCGTGCCGCGTAGATAGCCACCTCGTAGAGAAGGATCGTCGGCAGTGCAAGACCGATCTGGGAGAGCGGATCAGGCGGCGTCAACACTGCCGCGACGATGAAGGCCACGACGATGAAGTACTTGCGCTTGTCGGCCAGCCACTGGCTCTCCAGGATGCCGACCCGCACCAGAAGCGTGGTGATCACCGGCAACTGAAACACGAGGCCGAAAGAGAAGACCAGCGTCATGATCAGGCTCAGATATTCCGACACCTTGGGCAACAGCGAGATCGCAACCTCCCCCTCGCCCGGGCTCTGTTGCATGGCGAGGAAGAACCACATCACCATCGGCGTGAAGAAGAAATAGACGAGCGAGGCGCCAATCAGGAAGAGTACCGGCGACGCGATCAGAAACGGCAGGAATGCGGCGCGCTCGTTCTTGTAGAGACCTGGCGCGACGAACTTGTAGACCTGAGAGGCGATCACCGGGAAGGCGATGACCATGGCGCCGAAGGCCGCCACCTTCACCTGGGTGAAGAAGAACTCCTGGGGGGCTGTATAGATGAGCTCCGCCTTGGTAACATCCAGACCCGCCCAGGCCACCGCCCATTTATAGGGAACCACCAACAGGTTGAAGAGCGGTTTGGCGAAGTAGAAGCAGACGAGAAAGGCCACGAAAAAGGCGCCGAGCGCCCAGATCAGTCGCGTGCGCAGTTCAATCAGATGCTCGATCAGCGGCTGCGGCTTGTCGTCGATGTCGCCGCTCATGCGCGGTCCTCACTCTTCTTCTGACGCGGCTTGCGCGTGACCGGGGCAGTCGCCGGCGCCTCGGTGGACGCTGCCTTTACCCTGCCAGCCTTGGGCTTCACTGGAACCGGCAATACTTCGGGTGCCGCAACCACGGCCTTGGATGCGGCCACCTTCGGCTTGCGAGTCTTGCTGGTCGGAGCAGCCGCAGTGGCGGGTGGTGCGACGTCGGCGACGGCGGCCTTCTTGGCAGCCGGCTTGCGCGGCTTTGCTGCGGCTGCGGGTACGGGGGTTGTCGAGGCCGGCTCGCTCTGCGCGGCAGCCGTCGCAGGTGCGGCAACCGGCGGCGCGAGATCGGGCGGAACGGTGGCCACACCGGTCGGCAGATCCGGCAGGATGGAGTTTTCCGTTGGCGTCACGCCTGCGGCTGCGGCAGCCATGGACGAGGATGCGAGCGTCGGCGTGTCAACGCGCGACGCTTTCTGCAGGTCGGACTTGATGTCCTGTCCCATCTGGCGCAGCGGATTGAGTGTTTCGCGAATGGAATTGGTCGGGTTCATCGACCGGAGATCGTTGACCGTATTCTTGAGGTCGTCGAGTTCGGCTTCGCGCAGCGCCTCGTCGAACTGGGCGCGGAATTCACCGGCCGTCTGGCGCAGCCGCTTTGTCATCTTGCCGAAAGCGCGGATCATCGGGGGAAGGTCTTTCGGACCAACCACCACGATCAGGATCACGGCAATCACCAACAGCTCGGTCCAGCCAATATCCAGCATTCAACGGGCTCCTGATGCCGCGCGCCGTGTCGTCCTCCCGGACGCCCGCGGCCTATCCCATAATTCTGCGGGCGGCCCGAAGGGCCACCCGTAATCCGTCAGACAGAGATCGCTTACTTGGTCTCGTCGAGCTTGTGGTCGACGGTCTTCGACGAAGCGGTGGTCGAGGGCGCATCATTGTCGTCCTCGTCGCTGATGCCCTTCTTGAAGCTCTTGATGCCCTTGGCCACGTCGCCCATGAGTTCGGGGATCTTGCCACGCCCGAAGAGAAGCAGGACGATCGCCAAGACGATGATCCAGTGCCAAATGCTAAACGAACCCATGCCTGCCACTCCTTAGATTGTCGTTTCCCCGATGTAGGGGGTTTCTGTTGGCTTTTCAAACACCAAAATGTCCTTGGGCTCAACCGCAATCGTCACGTCGCGGATGCCCGGCGACAACATGTCCGCGCGGATGCGGGCGCGCACCGGTGTCTCCGTGCCGGGAACCGCGAGATCAAGCAGTTCGACGACCCCGAGAAAGCGCCGGGCAACGATGCGGGCGGGAATTGCTCCGCCGCTCTCCTTGACCGACAAACCGGAGAGCCGAACCGCCACGGAGACATCCGCGCCCTCGGCGATCGCGCCGGAATCGGCGCTGCCCAAGGGGGTTTCGACCCGACCGCCAGCAACCCGGCCCGAGAACTCGTTGATCTCGGAGAAGAACGCCGCAGCGAATATGTCGCGCGGACGCCGGTAGAGATCGTCGGAGCTGCCGACCTGGACCAGGCGGCCATCCTTCAAGAGAGCAATGCGATCGGCCATGCGCATTGCCTCTTCCGCATCATGGGTGACGACGACGGCGGTCGCGCGGGTCTCACGCAAAATTGCAAGCGTATCGGCACGGACCGTGTCCTTCAGCCGCGAATCGAGGCCCGAAAACGGCTCGTCCATGAGGAGAACGCTGGGGCGCGGAGCGAGAGCCCGCGCGAGCGCAACACGCTGCTGCTCGCCGCCCGAAAGCGCATGCGGATATTTGTCGGCATAATGCGACAGCCCCACCCGTTCGAGGGCTACCCCTGCCTCGGCAATCGCTTCCTTGGCTGGAAGCGCCGTCAGACCGAAGCGGACATTATCTAGCACACTCATATGGGGGAAGAGCGCGAAGTCCTGGAACATCAGGCCGATGCCGCGCTTTTCGGGCGGCAGAAAGCCGGCGGGCCCTGCGACCTCCCGATCGTTGATCAGCACCCGTCCGCTGGTCTGCGCTTCAATGCCGGCGGCAATGCGCAAGAGCGTCGTCTTGCCGGATCCCGATGGACCCAGCAGACACAGCACCTCACCCGGCTCTGCCGTCAGCGACAGGCCGCGGATGGTTTCTTTTCCGTGATAGCGGTGTCGGATATCCTCGAAGGTCAGACGTGCGGCAAATGTCACGCCCGCCGTCCGTTGACCGTTCCCGTGTCTGGTCTTCGCTGGGTTCATTCCGTCGTCCGTCCGGCCGGTCGGTCCTCACCACAACGGCCATGCCGAACGCGCAAGAACCGTGCTTGGCCGGTTACCAGTTTAAAGCTGACCCTATTCCTCTGCTTCACCGCCCGGAGTCAAGAGGCCGAGTTCCTCCAGATCAAGCTGGGTGATCGGGTCTTCCTCCTCGGTGAGGTCATCGGAGCCGAGCGGCATGGGAATGTTGAAGTTGGCTGGGATGCGGCCCGAGAGCAGCCCTGCCCCCTTCAGCTCTTCCAGGCCCGGCAAGTCACGCAGCTCCTCAAGCCCGAAATGATCAAGAAAATCACGCGTGGTTCCGAGCGTGACCGGGCGCCCCGGTGAGCGACGACGACCGCGGAAGCGCACCCATCCGGCTTCCATCAGCACGTCGAGCGTGCCCTTCGAGGTCTGCACCCCTCTGATGTCTTCAATTTCAGCACGCGTTACCGGCTGATGATAGGCGATGATCGCCAGGACCTCGAGCGCGGCACGCGACAGCTTTTTCACCTCCGTCTCATCCTTGCGAATGGCGAAGGAAAGATCGGCGGCGGTGCGGAAGGCCCAGTGATCATCCACCTGCACAAGATTGACGCCGCGACCGGCATAGTCGTCCTTCAAGCGGCTCAGCACCGTGCGGGCATCAACGCCGCGCGGCAGCCGTTCCTCGACGAAACCGGTCGAAACCGGCTGAGCCGAAGCGAAGACCAGGGCTTCGGCAATTCTCAGTGCCTCGGCTTCACGACGGGCGACCGTCGCTTCGTCGACGACGTGCTCGTCGCCCTGTTCGGTCTCCTGATCCAGGGATGCCCCCTCAATGTCGCTCATGGCCCCTCACTCGACCGCGTGGAGCGCTTCGGCCTTTGGGCCGCTTCGCATGTAGATCGGCTGAAAGGCACCCTCCTGGCGTATCTCCAGCCGGCCTTCGCGCACGAGTTCCAGCGAGGCGGCGAAGGCACTTGCAATGGCGGTGACGCGATCCTCGGGCGAAGCCAGAAAACGGATCAGGAACTGATCAAGTGCCGTCCAATCGCAGATTTCGCCGATCATTCGGGTCAGAATGCCGCGCGCATCGGCGAGCGACCAGACGCGACGACGTTCGATCGTCACCTGCGTGACCGCCTGCCGCTGACGCAACGAGGCATAGGCCGAGAGAAGATCGTAGAGGCTGGCCTCATAGGCGCTTTCGGCGCGGGCGGGCACGTGCTCCGGCGCACCGCGAGCAAAGACATCGCGACCCAGCCGGTTGCGGTTGATCAGGCGGGAGGCCGCGTCGCGCATGGCTTCCAGGCGCTTCAGCCGGAAGGCGAGCGTTGCGGCCATCTCTTCACCAGAGGGGCCGTCGTCCTTGGCCTGCTGCGGGATCAGCAGGCGAGACTTCAGATAGGCGAGCCAGGCCGCCATGACCAGATAGTCGGCGGCGAGTTCGATCCGGATGCGCCGAGCGCTTTCGATGAACTGCAAATACTGTTCTGCCAGCGCCAGCACGGAAATCCGTGCCAAGTCGACTTTCTGGTTGCGGGCCAGGAACAGCAGAAGATCGAGCGGACCTTCAAAGCCGGCCACATCGATCAGCAATGCAGGGTCGCTTGCGGCCCGTTCCTCGGCATTGTCCTGCCAGAGGCTGTCCATCGGCGTCGGCGCCGGCGTCTCGGCATTCGAGGGCCGGTTGATTACGGTGGGATGGACGGGGCCGCGCGCCATCAGGAGACCGCCATCAAGGTCTGGAACTCCTCGCGCAATGCCTGTTCGTCGGCGTTATCGGGCGTGGTGAATGCTGCCTCCACGGCGTCCGCCCGTGCCCGCGCCTTGCCCGAAAGTTCAGAGACGGCCGCCGCCACCGCCTGCATCTCGTCCATGTGACCATGGCAATGCAGGACGACATCGAGGGCTGCCGCAATGCGGACAGCACGCTCACCAATCGTGCCCTTCAACGCATTCATGGAAATATCGTCCGACATCAGCAGACCCTCGAAACCGATCGCCTTGCGGACGATCTCCTCGGTCACGATGCGTGAGGTCGAGGCCGGGAAATCCGGATCGATGTCGGTATACACGACATGGCAGCTCATGCCCATGAGTTCCTGCGCCAGCGCCTTGAACGGCACGAAATCATGCGCTTCGAGTTCCGCACGCGGCACGGTGACCACCGGCAGGTCGTGATGGCTGTCGGCCATGCCTCTGCCGTGGCCTGGCATGTGCTTCATGACAGGCAGCACGCCGCCCGCCTTCAACCCGTCCGCTGCGGCCTGTCCCATCTTCGCGACCACAAACGGATCGTTGGAATAGGCGCGATTGCCGATGACATTGCTCGCGCCGGCAATCGGAACATCGAGGACGGGAAGGCAATCGACATTGATGCCCAGGCGGTGAAGATCGAAGGCATGCAAGCGCGACATCAGCCAGGCGGCGCGCAGGCCCTTTTCGGGATCGACGCCGTAGAGCGCGCCCAGTTCGGCACCGGAGGGATAACGCGGGGCGATCGGCTCGCGAATGCGCTGGACGCGTCCGCCTTCCTGGTCGATCAGCACAGGCGCGTTGCGACCACCGACCGTCTCGCGCATTTCGGCGACGAGATCCTTCACCTGCTCGGCTTCGCCGATATTACGGCCGAAAAGGATGAAGCCCCAGGGCTGTTCATCGCGATAAAAGGCCTTCTCGTCTGCCGTCAGGCGATGGCCGAGGCAACCGAGGATCATGGCTTTGGCGGGGGAAGAGGTCTGGGACATGGGCGAATCATACCGGGGGTGTGAGAAAAGCCGAAGGTCTCGGCGGACGAAGGATGAGGGTCATGCACAAGAAAAAAGGCGGAACACCCGGTCCCGCCTCGATTTTTCGTCAAAGAGTGCGCAGTCGATTACTTTGAAACCAGGCAGGTGCCACCAGCGGAGCGATACTGCTCGCAGAGTGCCACGGCCGCGTCCTTGCTGCCGGCCACGATGCGGACACGGTAGTAGGTGCCCTTTCCAGGGATGTCGGCCTGGCGGATCTCGTAAGGCTTGCCGGACAGCAGTCCGAATTTCGACGACAGGCTGCGATAGCTGCGCTGTGCTTCGGCTTCAGACGGCAGCGAAGCGATCTGGATACCATAGCTGCCAGCCGGTGCAGCAGCGGGCGCCGCTGCGGGCGTGGCGGCTGCCGTCTCGGTCGGAGCCGGTGCCTGCGTCGCGGCCGGCTGCGACGGACGGAGATTGCCCTGATCGGTCACCGTGCCGACGACATTGACCGGCTGATCCGCCGGACGCATGGTCGGGATCGGAGCCTTGACGGCCGGAGCGGTATCCGTCTCTGCGGTCGATGCGGCAGCGATTTCGGCCACCGTCTGCGGGGCCGTCTGTGCCGATGCCGCTGTCGGCGGAGTAACCGGAGCCGTAGCCGTCATCGCCGGAGCAGCGGCAGTTGTCGCAGGAGATGCAGCGGCCGCTTCAGTCGGGGCGCTCGGGTTCACGACCCGTGTCTCGACCGTCTTCACCGCATCGTCCGTCTTTGCGGCAGGGACGCTCGGTGCCGCGAGAACGGCCGGGCTGGACGTTGGGGCTGCAGACGGGGACGTGTTGGCAGCTGCAGGTGCGGCTTCGGCAGGAACTTCCTGCGCCACCAGTGTGCCATCCGGACGAACGATCATGGTTCGCACCTTGCGTGGCGTGATCGTGGCCGGATCTTCCGCTGCAGCGGCTGTTTCCTGAGGCTGACCGTCAGGCAGGAGACGAGGGTCTTCCGTTTCGCCCACAGGGGTCGCGGCAGCTTCGTTTTCACCTTCAAGCGGCATGTTTTCGGGGATCAGCGTGCGCTGGACCACGTCAACGGGCTCTTCTTCCGACGAAATCAGGCTGGTCTGCTTGGGATCCTCGACGCCATTGCCGGCGACCCGGTCATAGACGGCCTTGTCCTGGTTCGGCACGGATTTGCCGCCCGGGTTTTCCGGCACGATCTTTACCGGCGTCTTGTCGGCCGCAATGATCTGCGGCTCGCCGCCCGAAAGGCTGCCGACCGTGCCGTTGCCGAGCCAGGCGTACAGGCCGCCAGCACCAGCGAGCAGCAGAAGCACAGCGGTCCCGGTCATCAGATAGGGCTTCATGCGACGGAAGCGGAACCCTTGGGCTTCGCCGGCAATCGTGATGTGGCCACGGCTTTCGGGATCGATCGCGCGCGCCGTGCTGAGCGAGCTGCGCAGGTCTTCTTCCAGCGCCTTTTCGAAAGCATCGAAATCATCGAGCGGTGCAGCCGCGGCGGAACGGGCCGGCGCGGCGTCGGCAACGACGCGGCTTGCGCCCAGCGTCTTTACCGGCGGCTGTGGCGCAACCGGCTCTTCAAAGAGTGTCGCAAGCTCAGCATCGATGTCGATGTCATATTCGGACTGGGCCGGCGCTGCCGCACGGGTTTCGGTGACCGGCACCTCCGGCACGTCGAGCGCGCCGACGCTCTCAAGCTGCTCGTCCTGTTCGGAAATCTCGGAAGGATCGAAACCGAAGCTGTCGTCGACGGAATAGCTCGGGGGCACATAGGCCTGCTGGATGGCAGGCTGCGGGGCTTGCGGCTGAACAGAGTGCGTGACCGTCGGAGTGGGCACAACAGACGGGCGGTAGGCCGTCGCATCGGGAGAAACCCGCATCTCGGGCTCAACACGGCGCGGCACCACCACCGGTTCGCTGCGCGCCGGAGCAGCCGCCCAGGCAGCAGAAATCGCCGGGGCGACAGCAGCAGAAACGGCGGCCGTCGAATAGGTCGGCGACACAGGTTCGCTGGACAGGGGCGTGGCAACTGCCGTCACGGAACTGGCAGGAGAGACGGGCTCGATCTCAGAAAGATCAAGTGCCAGATCGAGTTCATCGAGCTTCAGCTCGAAATCCTGATCACCGAAAGGATCGAAATCGTCATCGGCCAGCGGGACCGGCACGCTCTTTTCAGGCACTGCCTTGATGGGCTCGGGCGCCACGTCCAGACCCTCGTCCAGCGACAGATCGGCGGAGAAGTCGAACGAAAAATCCGGCTCGGTGCGCGCAGCGACCTCAGGACCCGCATCGACCTTCGGCGCCGCGAACGACACTGCGCGATCCGCTGCGGTCGCCGAACCAGCAAAATTCGGCAGGACGCTGTGCGGCGCGGTGTTCTCGGCGGGCGCGAAGGAGAAAGCCCCGGTTTCCCATTCGAACACCGGCTCCTCGGCGGAAGAAGAATGAGAGGCTGGCTGCGACCGAGGCGCGACGGGTGAAACCGCTACAGGCTCTTCAACAAAGGACGCAGCCGCAACCGGCGGAACAACCTCAGGCGCAAGGACCTCCGGAGGCTGCGAAAGCTCCGGCTCGGCGCGACGAACCGGCTGCACCTGAGCGGAAAAATTTGCGAGCGGAAGCCGAAGACGCGGCGGCTCGGCCTGCACGGCCGGCGCAGGCCGAAGGTCGGCATCCGCAACTGCGAGTTCCAGTTCGTCGGCCAGATCATAGGAAATCGCCACATCCGGGGCCGGAGGCTCATGCGCAATCGCAGCCGGCTCTTCAAACTGCTCGATGGCAGGTACAGGCACCGGAGGCTCGTAAGAAGGAACATCAACACCGAAGGCCGGCGATGCGGGGGCGAAGCTCGGCTCTTCACGAACCGAAACGGGCGAAGGCGCATGCGGGACCACAGGCTCGGGCGCACGCATCTCCGACAGGGCGGACGACGGCTGCTCGTAGCCCTCGAACTCCCGCATCAGCTCGTCTTCGAGATTGAATTCTGCCGACGCCATATCCGGCACCGGCGGCAACGACATCACGGGCTCGCGCTTCAGCGGCTGATCAAAGCCGACAATTCGGGCAAGCTCCGCCAGCGGATCGTCATCCGCGAAGCCGTCGCCCTGCGACCGAATGCTGTTTGCAGCCTGCTGCTGTACCATACCGTTTTCCACTCACTTACGCGACCATACGCCTGCCAGCGCAATGTGGGGAATTGGTGACGCTGTTATCGCATCTCAACCGGTGCTTCGGTGCCGGTAATGGCCAGTCCCGACTTCAACACGGAGGCGACAGCATGCACCAGCCCAAGCCTGGCGATGGTTAATTCTCTATGTTTATCGTTAACAAAGCGTAATTCGGGCGAATCCTTGCCCTTGTTCCAATGCGCATGGAGCGAGCTTGCCAGATCATGCAGGTAGAATGCAAGTCGATGCGGCTCCTGCGACAGTGCGGCCGCCTCGATAATCCGCGGATATTCGGCGAGTTTGGCAACGAGCGACAGTTCCGTCGGATCTTCGATCTGTCCCAATACGGCACCGGCGAGGTCGAGCTTTTCGATCTCGAGGTCCGGGAAAGCTTCCTTCGCCTGGCGCAGAATCGACATGCAACGCGCATGGGCATACTGCACGTAGAAGACAGGATTGTCCTTCGACTGTTCCGTCACCTTGGCGAAGTCGAAGTCGAGCGGTTCGGAGTTCTTCCGGTAAAGCATCATGAAGCGCACCGAATCGCGGCCCACTTCCTCGACCACTTCGCGCAGCGTGACGAAATCGCCTGAGCGTTTCGACATCTTCACCGGCTCGCCGTCGCGATAGAGCTTGACCAGCTGGCAGAGCAGCACAGTGAGCTTCGACTTGCCTTCCGACACGGCCCGGTTGACGGCTTCCAGCCGCTTCACGTAACCGCCATGGTCGGCGCCGAGCACATAAATCATCTCGGAGAAGCCGCGATCGAACTTGTCCTTGAAGTAGGCAACGTCGGCCGCGAAATAAGTGTAGGAGCCGTCAGACTTCATCAGCGGCCGGTCGATGTCGTCACCCACTTCGGTGGAGCGGAACAGCGTCTGCTCGCGGTCTTCCCAGTCTTCCGGCAGCTGGCCCTTCGGCGGCGGCAGCGTGCCGCGATAGACATGGCCCTTGAAAGTCAGGTCGTTGATCGCGGTCCGGATCTTTGCGGCATTGCCGGCATGGAGCGTGCGCTCGGAAAAGAAGATGTCGTGATGGACGTTCAGCGTCGCGAGATCATCCCGGATCATCGCCATCATCGCGTCGATGGCCTTATCCTTGACGATGGCCAGCATCTCGTCTTCCGGCATGGTCAGGAGCTTGGTGCCATACTCGTGGGCGAGCGCCTTGCCGACGGGTACCAGATAATCGCCCGGATAAAGGCCCGAGGGTATCTCGCCAATATCTTCACCGAGGGCTTCCCGGTAGCGCAGGAAAGCGGAGCGTGCGAGCACATCGATCTGTGCGCCGGCATCGTTGATGTAGTATTCCTTGGTCACCTCGTAGCCGGCAAAGCCGAGCAGGTTGGCGAGCGTGTCACCGACCACGGCGCCGCGGCAATGGCCGACATGCATCGGTCCGGTCGGGTTGGCCGAGACATATTCGACATTGACCTTGTGGCCCTTGCCGACCGAAGAGCGGCCGAAATCCGTGCCCTGATCGATCATGGTGGCGAGCAGCCGCTGCCAATAGGCGACCGACAGGCGGATGTTGATGAAGCCGGGGCCCGCAACGCCGACTTCGGCGACGTCCGGGTCCTGCTTCAGCTTCTCGCCGATCAGGTCGGCCAGCGCACGCGGGTTCATGCCCATGCCCTTGGCGAGCACCATCGCGGCATTGGTCGCGGCATCGCCATGGCTTGCATCACGCGGCGGCTCGACGACGATACGGCTGAAGTCGAGGCTGTCGCGCTTCTCACGCACCGCCTCGATCTCGTCGAGCGCTGCTTTGATCCGGGTTTCGAAGTCGGCGAAGAGGTTCATGGCGTGTCCCTGCGCACGGGTGCCGAGCACCCGTGTCCATTCAGAATTTTGTCGGCTGCCTATCGCAATTCCGGAGTCCGGTCAAACAGCTCGCGGTGGGTGCGCACCGCATAGGTGTCGGTCATGCCGGCCAGATAGTCGGCGACATGGCGTGCCTTCTGCCCGTCATTGAGACCGGAGATATGGTTGACCCAGAAGTGACTCTTCATCAGTGTCGGGTCGTTCATATAGGCCTTGAACAGGTCCGTCAGGATCTCGGCCGCCGCCGCGCGGATACGCATGATGTCGGGATGGCGGTAGATGCGGCTGAACAGCAGCTTCTTGATCGCCTTATCAGTCTCGGCCATCTGATCGGAGAAGGTGGCAATCGTCATCGAGGCTGCCCTGATATCCTCGACGCTTTGCGGCTCGACTGTCTTCAACCGGTCCTGAGCGACACCGATCACGTCCTCGACCATGCGGGTGATCTGCCGGCGCATGATCTCGTGGGTGAAGCGATCAGGATCGAGATGCGGATAGCGATCGCGCACTTCCTTCATCAGCCCTGCGAGGAAAGGCACGTCTTCCAGCATTTCGAAGGTGAGGTAGCCGGACCGCAGGCCATCGTCGATATCATGGGTGTTGTAGGCGATGTCGTCGGCGATGGCTGCCACCTGGGCCTCGAGCCCGGCGAAACTCGCCAGTTCCAGATCGTGGATCTCGCAATAATCGAGGATCGGTTGCGGAACCGGACCACGCGTCCCCTGCCCGTCCTTCGTCAGCAGCGGACCATTGTGTTTGACTAGCCCTTCGAGCGCCTCCCAGGTGAGGTTCAGCCCGTCGAAATCGGCGTAACGCCGTTCGAGCTTGGTGACGATGCGCAATGACTGGGCATTGTGATCGAAACCGCCATAGGGCTTCAGCACCTCATGCAGCGCATCCTCACCGGTGTGGCCGAAGGGCGTGTGGCCAAAGTCATGAACAAGCGCCACCCCTTCCGCCAGATCTTCGTCGAGCTTCAAAGCGCGGGCCAGCGCACGGCCGATCTGGGCCACTTCGATCGTGTGGGTGAGCCGCGTGCGATAATGGTCGCCATCAGGACCGATGAAGACCTGGGTCTTGTGCTTCAGGCGGCGAAAGGCTGTCGTGTGGACGATCCGGTCGCGGTCGCGCTGGAATTCGGAGCGGGTCAGGCTTCCGCCTTCCTGGAAGAGCCGGCCACGGCTTTTCCACGGGTCGGTGGCGTATATCGCCCGCTGCCCGGTGCCGAAACCCAGTGCTGCTTGATCGATCGTCATGCGCGTGCCGCCTGCTCCCCATTGACGCAACTCTTGTGCCTTCATACCTATAGCGGACAAAGCCGCAAGGCGATGCGGGTTCCGAACCGGTTTCGGACCGCCCCGCCGGATCAAAAATCGCGTTTTTGCGTGACAATGCGGTGATTTGCGACGAAAAGACCGTTTTCACCGGGCCTTGAACCCGGCAGGAGGCCGAATGAGCACCGAGACCGTCACCCTTTCCGAAGCCGCTGCGAAGCGAATCGCAGCGATCGTCGCCGCAGAAGCGGACAAGCAGGCGCTGCGCGTTTCCGTCGAAGGCGGCGGCTGTTCCGGCTTTTCCTACAAGTTCGACCTGGATGGCCAGCCGGCCGGCGACGACATCGTGATCACGCGCGATGGCGCCACTGTGCTTATCGATCCCATGTCGCTCATCTACATGGCCGGCTCCGAGATCGACTTCGTCGACAATCTGCTCGGCCAGTCGTTCCAGATCAAGAACCCCAATGCGGTGGCGAGCTGCGGCTGCGGCACCAGCTTCTCCGTGTGAGTGATGATGAAAATAGCCACCTGGAACATCAACGGCGTCAAAGCGCGCATCGAGAACCTGTGCCAGTGGCTGAAGGATAGCCAGCCCGACATCGTCTGCCTGCAGGAGATCAAGTCGGTCGACGAAGGCTTTCCGCGTGGCGAGATCGAGGCGCTCGGCTATCACGTCGAGACCCATGGCCAAAAGGGCTTCAACGGCGTGGCGCTGCTCTCCAAGATCAAGCCGGATGAAGTGAACCGCGGTCTGCCCGGCGACGATACGGATGAGCAGGCCCGCTTCATCGAAGGTGTCTTCTCTGTCGAAGGTGCCGTGTTGCGCGTCGTCTCGCTCTATCTGCCGAACGGCAACCCCTCCGACGATCCAGTCAAATACCCCTACAAGCTCGCCTGGATGGCGCGGCTTGAATCCTTTGCGCGCGAGCGGATGGCACTCGAGGAGCCGCTCATTCTCGCAGGCGACTACAATGTCATCCCGGAACCGCATGATGCCAAGGATGCGAGCCAGTGGGTCACTGACGCGCTCTTTCTGCCGCAGACACGGGCTGCCTTCCGCCGACTGGAAAACCTCGGCTTTATCGACGCCGTGCGCGCCACCAATGACGAGACACCGCTCTTCTCTTTCTGGGACTATCAGGCCGGTGCCTGGCAGAAAAACAACGGCATCCGCATCGATCACCTGATGCTGTCGCCCGAAGCATCTGATCGTCTGCGCTCGACGGACATCGAGAAGCATGTTCGGGCCTGGGAAAAGCCTTCGGATCATGTGCCCGTGGTCGGGCATTTCGCGTTCTGAATGGGCGCGCCTTGATCCCATACGGAAATGGGCGCCGCGGCGCCCATTTTCATTTCAACATCGTCAGGACAACTCAGTCCCCCTGCTCGTAGACCTTTGGCGCGAGCACCACGGCAACACGCCGGTCTTCCTCCGAGGCCAGGGAGAAGGCACGTTCCTGCAGATCCTGCATCCAGGGACAATCCTTCGGATTGCACCGCTCCAGCGCGGCCGTCAGGAAGGCGAGGCCGCGAACCGTCTGGCCCTCTTCGAACAACACGTTGCCGAAGACAGACATGGCGCCGGCATGGCCGCTCTTCCGTGCAAGGTTCAGCCACTTCTTGGCCTGCTGAACGTTCACGCTGCCGCCCTCGCCGGCCAGAATCATGCGGGCCAACTGGAACTGTGCTTCCGGCACACCGAAGGTCGATGCCACCTGGAAATAGATCTGCCGCGCCTGGGCGAGGTCCGCCTTTACAGGCGTCTCAGGGATACCCTGACGATAATAACGGGCGAGCGACAGAAGCGCATTGACGAAGAAGCCGGTGTCTTCCGAGCCGGGCTCGATGCCCTGGTTGGCGATCTCGGCATAGATCTTGAAGGCTTCGAAGTCGTTCTCGACGACGCCGTCACCGGCGGCATACATGTTGGCGAGCGCCCAGCGCGATCCGGTATGGCCTTTTTCGGCCGCGTAGCGATAGGCTTCGACGGCTTCCTGCTTCTGGCCTTTCTTGTAGGCGTTGAAGCCGAACTTGAAGAGGTCGAAAGGGCCGGATTCCTTGCTGACGCCGGCGTTGATGTCGAAGGCCTGCGCGGAGGGGCTCAGCGACAGCAGAAATGCGGTCGCCGTCAGAAGTAGAGCCGAAGACTTCCAGTCCCTTATGCGCATGGTTGCGTCGTTCTTCCAAGACATGACTGACATCAGAGCACCCGCCCCGCCGCCATGGCCAGACCAAATGCGTCCGGTGTGAAGATAACATTCAATCCGTGAACGGACGGTTCATAACCGTACCCTTCACCGCGGCGACCATAGCGCCGTCGTTGCTTTCCGTTTTGCATGCAAAAGAGAGTAGAACCGATTTCCGGCAAGACTGGGACATCGGATATTTTCCGCGTCCGCGTTTTTTCCAGAACCACCGACCGCCCCCCGAAAGCGACCGAAACCATTTGTATTCGAACCTTATTTTCGCCCCTGAGGCTCATTCTCAACTCACACACCACCCGAAGGTCACCCGCCTGAAACAGCGCCCCGCCGTCTCTTGGCAGCAGAGGTGCTCTTCGTTTGTGGCGGGAAATGGACAAATCGGGCGCAACCCGGAACCGCCGATAAGGATAGAGTCTCTGTTGCAGAATCATCACATTCCGGAAAGCTGAAAAGCCCGGTGCCGACCGGTCAAACGAAAGAAGCCCGGGCAAGCCGGGCTTCGATCAGACTTGCGTCAATGAAAGATCAGAAGGAAATCTTGTAGGAGGCGCTCACCGCATAGGCCCAGTCGCCGCCGACGGTCGCATCGAAGTCGGCGCCATCAGCTGTCGACTGCGACCCTTCGGTCAGATAGGTCGCGGCCGCACCAAGGCGAACAACGCCCGGACCCGCCTTGATCTGCGTGCCTGCACCAATCGTCCAGGTGTCGGTCATGATATCCGCACCCGTGCCGACGCCACGATCCCAGGTCAGGCTCACCGCGCCGGAGACCGTCTCGGTGAACTGGTGACCAATACCGCCAGAGATGGTCCAGCCGTCGCGCCAGAAGAAGTCCTTGGTCTGCGGACCCAGTCCGGTGATGGTGTAATTCAGTGTCTGAAGAACACTCCAGTCTGTCCACTTGATCGAGCCGAATGCAAGCCAGCCGGGCGCAATGCCGCTCTGCAGGCTAAGTTCGAGAGACTGAGGCAGCGAGCCTGTGCCCGTTGCAGGCAACAGCGACGGGATCAGGGGATTAAGGGACTGAAGCAGAGCACTGCTTGAGAAAGTTCCTTCGGCATCATGGTCAACCTGTGAGCGATACATCAACTCCGCCCGCAGGGCATATTCCTTAATCTCGTATCCGGCGCCAAGACGATAACCGAAAGCATTATCATCCTGAAGATTCAGCGTACCGAAGTCTTTCACCTCGGTGTAATCGAAAGACTGCGTGAACGCCCCACCGATGAAATAGAGCTGACCCGGTCCAACACCAAAGTTAACGGCACAGGTGCCACCCAGCTCGGTGCTTTCAAATCCGGACTCAATCACGGCGTTGCCAAACGGCCCAAAGGGCCAGCCTGGCGACGCAACGTCAGCATCGCGATCGGCTTGCTGGGCATCAGCACCGTATTCTGACGAGGCACCAAAAGGCTCCGTATAGGTCAATGCGCATGAGAAATTATCGGATACCCGAAACTTTGCAGCAAATGATGGCACCGAGTAGTTGTTGGTGAAGTCACCATCGCTCGTAGCCGCACCGTCGATGGTCTCATAGCCGCGCTGCGGCATCACGTAGACATAGCCGCCGCGCGCAGCCACCGTGCCGTCCTCGTAGAGGATATCCGTGTCGGCTTCGCCGCGCGAAAAGCCACCTGCCTGTGCTCCTCCCACAAAGGCACAAGCGGCGATCAGTCCGAGGGCGGTCGTTTTTTTCAGGTTGTTCGCCATGTCTCTCCCCAATTCAGGCAAAACTGTGATTTGCCATACTAGACATGTGCGACAGAATGACAATCGGGTTCCATTTGTCAGCCGCGCCCTCAATTCGCGAAATTTTTACGTAATCCATTTGACGAGCACGTCAAAATGCCGCCCCTTTGGATGAATTTTGCGTCAATCGCCTATTTTTTTATCGCTCGCGAAACAATCTACCACATCAGCGCCGCGCTGTTGCGCTGTCGCCACAACGCCGTCCTTCGTAGAGCCTGCCCTGCCCTCATGGCGCGATCGGCCGTAAAGGGAAAAAATGCTGGAAAGATATCCGCTTACCGTTCTGAATCGATCCTTTGGTTGCGGACGGTCGGTTTTGCACTCAGCTGAAAATGAACAAGGGCCGGGCGTTGCGGCCTGGCCCTTGGAAATCCATTCATGCTGAAGACGGTTATGCGGCCTCGAGAACACGCTTGAGCGCCGTTTCCAGGCTCGCCTTCTGCACCTCAAGCTCCTGATGGCGCTCACGCTCGGCGGCCACGACCTCCGGGTTCGCATTGGCAACGAATTTTTCGTTGTTCAGCTTTCCGGCAATGCGGGCCATTTCCTGGTCCACCTTGACAATCGCCTTTTCGATACGGGCTTTTTCGGCCGAGAGATCGATCAGCGCGCCCAAGGGCAAGCAGGCGGTCGCCTCGCCCACGATGATCTGGGCCGCCCCCTTCGGTGCGACATCGGCGACCGTGATCGTCTCGACGCGGGCCAGTCGCTTGATTGCGGCGTCATGGCGGATCAGACGCTCCTGGGTCACGCCATTGGCACCGACAACAACCAACGGGGCCGTTGCGCCGGGGGGCACGTTCATTTCCGAACGGGCCGAGCGAATGCCGGTGACGAGGTCGATCAGCCAGTTTATGTCGGCGGCCGAATTGTCGTCGAAGAATTCCGGGGCCGGCCAGTCGGCATGGCAGAGCAGGGTATCGCGCGAAGCACCCTCGCCCGCCGTATGTGCCCAGAGCTCTTCCGTCATGAAGGGCATGAAGGGATGGAGCAGCTTGTAAATCTGCTCGAGCACATAGGCCGCACAGGCCTGCGCTTCCTTCTTGGCTGCCTCGTCCTCGCCCATGAAGACGGGCTTCAACAGTTCCAAATACCAGTCGCAGAACTGGTTCCAGACGAAGCGGTAGAGGCTGCTGGCCGCATCATTGAAACGGTAGCTTTCGATCGCTTCCGTCACTTCGCGTTCGGTGCGCGCAAGTTCCGTCAGGATCCAGCGGTTGATCGCAAGCGACGTCGTCTCGGGCAAGAAGCTCGGATCCGCCTTCACGCCGTTCATCTCGGCGAAACGCGTGGCGTTCCAGAGCTTGGTACCGAAGTTGCGGTAACCGGCAATGCGGGCCGGGTCGAGCTTCACGTCACGGCCCTGGGCTGCCATGATCGCCAGCGTGAAGCGCAGCGCGTCTGCGCCATATTCGTCGATCAGCTCCAGCGGGTCGATGACGTTGCCCTTCGACTTCGACATCTTCTGGCCGTTCTTGTCGCGAACCAGCGCGTGCACATAGACCGTGTGGAAGGGCTCGACGGGGTTGCCGTCTTCGTCCTTCATAAAATGCAGGCCCATCATCATCATGCGGGCGACCCAGAAGAAGATGATGTCGAAGCCGGTGACCAAGACGTCGGTCTGGTAATACTTCGCCAGTTCCGGCGTGTTGTCCGGCCAGCCGAGCGTCGAGAAAGGCCAGAGCGCCGAGGAGAACCAGGTGTCGAGCACGTCCTCGTCACGGGTCAAGATCTCGCCGGGTGCGAAGTTCTCGAGCTTCTCCTGAACCCAGGCCTTCCACGGTCCCTCATGGGCAAGATAGTGCTGGACGGCAGCGTCGAGCGCCTCTTCCTCGGTCTTCTCGACGAAGACCTGACCATCCGGGCCATACCAGGCTGGGATCTGATGGCCCCACCAGAGCTGGCGCGAAATGCACCATGGCTCGATGTTTTCCATCCATTCGAAGTAGGTCTTTTCCCAGTTCTTCGGAACGAAGTTGGTGCGGCCTTCGCGAACGGAAGCGATCGCCGGCTCGGCCAGCGCCTTGGCATCGGCAAACCACTGGTCGGTCAGCATCGGCTCGATGACGACGCCGGAGCGGTCGCCGAAGGGCTGCATGATCTTCTTGTTCTCGACGAAGGGCACATCATTGCCTTCCGCGTCCTTCACCGTGACGGCGAGGCCTTCGGCATTGATCGCATCGATGATGCGCTTGCGGGCCTCATAGCGGTCGAGGCCACGATACTCGTCGGGAACGAGGTTGATGTCGTCGACCTCGGCCTCGCTCGGCAGTTCACCAGACTTGGCGATCTCGAGCGCGCGAGCGGCGTAGACGGCATAATCCTCACCATCGGCACGCATCTTCGCCTGGGTATCCATCAGACGGTAGAGCGGTATCTTGTTGCGGCGGGCCACCTGGTAGTCGTTGAAGTCATGCGCGCCGGTGATCTTCACCGCGCCAGAGCCGAATTTCGGATCCGGATATTCATCGGTGATGATCGGGATCAGGCGGCGATGCTCCTTCGGCCCGACCGGGATTTCACAGAGCTTACCGACGATCGCGGCGTAGCGCTCGTCCGAGGGATGGACGGCCACCGCGCCGTCGCCGAGCATGGTTTCCGGACGAGTCGTCGCAATCGAGATGTAGTTGCGCTCCTCCTGGAAGGTGACGTTGCCGTCTTCATCCTTCTCGACATAGGTGTAGGTCTCCCCACCGGCGAGCGGGTACTTGAAGTGCCACATATGGCCTTCGACTTCCTTGTTCTCGACTTCGAGATCGGAAATCGCCGTCTCGAACTTCGGATCCCAATTGACCAGCCGCTTGCCGCGATAAATCAGGCCTTCCTTGTAGAGCGAGACGAAGACTTCGAGGACGGCCTTGGACAGGCCTTCGTCCATGGTGAAGCGTTCGCGCGACCAGTCGCAGGAGGCGCCGAGCCGCTTCAGCTGGTTGAAGATCAGGCCGCCGGATTCTTCCTTCCACTCCCAGACCTTGTCGATGAAGGCCTCGCGGCCCATGTCGCGGCGGCTGACATTCTGGCCGTTTTCGGCAAGCTTGCGCTCGACGACCATCTGGGTGGCGATGCCGGCATGGTCCATGCCCGGCTGCCACAGCACATCCTTGCCGCGCATGCGCTCGAAGCGGACCATGATGTCCTGCAGCGTGTTGTTCAGCGCATGGCCCATATGCAGCGAACCGGTCACGTTCGGCGGCGGGATCACGATGGTGAAGGTGTCCTCGCCCGGCTTGGCGTTGGCGCCGGCGCGGAAGGCGTCCGCCTCCTCCCAGGCTTTCGCGATCTTCGGTTCGACGGCGGCTGAATCATAGGTCTTTTCGAGCATTTTCCGACCGGATTTTTCGAGTTCTGGATGTGGCTTGGTAAATAGGACTGGCAAAACCAAGTCAATAAAAAAGGCCGCTCTTGCGAGCGGCCCTTGATCCCGAGGGATGATACAGTCAGCGTCGCGGGCCGCGGGCGACGCGTTCGATTTCCTCCCGCACGAGGCGCTCCACCAGCGTCGGCAGGTTGTCGTCGAGCCAGTCCTTCAGCATCGGGCGCAGCATTTCCTCGGCCATCTCGTCGAGCGAGCGACGCTCGTGACCGTCAATCGCGGCGGCCAGATCGGAGAAGGAGCGCGAGACATGTTCGACGGTCGCGGCCGAAACGAGGGCCGTCAGATCGGAGCCAGCGGTCGCACGCGGCGCATCCTCGATCGCCGGTTCCGGCTTGGGTTCGGCGGCCAGATGCATGGCAATGGCATCGAAGGACGGCGCGCGCGGCTCTTCGCGGCGCATCTCGAGCCGAAGCTCAGGCATGTCCCGGCGCTCGGGTTCAACGGCCGGCGCCCGGTTGACGGCAGCGGGTGCGGGCTGAGCCATGACGGCGGGCTGCGAATGGGCTGGCGCGGCGGTGAGCGGCGCCTCGTCTGCCGGCGCAGATGTCATCGGCTGCGGCCGCGCGACGGACGCGGGCGCCTGCTTGATCTCGACCGAAATCGAAGGGCGCAGTTGCGGGGCGCGCAGCTCGGCAAGCCGCGCCGTCATCAGCGGGCTTTCACCGCGCGGTTGCGGCATGTCAGGCTGGGTCATAGTGGGCTGCGCGGCAGGCGGGGCGACCGTCGGCGACGGCGAAACGGATACAGTCTGCTGGAGCGGACGCTCCGTGCGCTCGGAGGCCGAACGGACCCGGGCGGCGAGGTCTGCAAGCGAGACGCTGCGGGAGGCCTCCGGCTGCACCTGCGCTTCCACGCGCGGCGGTGTCGGAACGACAGGACCCGGATCATTGGCGGGCGTGAAGTCCAGGCTTTCATAGCCGAATTCGACGTCGGCCTCGCGCGCTGCCGAGGCAAGGGCGTTCACATCCCCCTCATCGCCGTCGCTGGCAAAGGTCTCGCCCGATGCCGGGTCGTTGCTTTCGATGATCCGGCGGATCGACGCCAGAATCTCTTCCATGGACGGTTCACGCGCTACGCTTGGCTGAGCCATACTAATCCCCGTTGTCCTCAAGATCATCGGCGACGATCTCGCCGCCAGCCGATTCGCGGTCACCCTAGGATACGCGCCTGCGGAAAAAAATCACGCCGGCGCCGGCAATTGCTGTGATGCACAGCTTTGTTGAGCCAAAATGCAAAAGGCCCGCGCAGGGCGGGCCTTCGAGACATCGGGGAGAGAACCGTCAGAAGACGAATTCGGCCGCCTTGCGGAAGCCCGGCAGCGGCTTCACCGAGGTGTTGAAATATTCGGTGAAGGAGACCGTACCGCCGGCCTTGACGTAAAGACGGGCGCGCGCCGCATTGCCGTAGCCGACCACAGCCACCAGCCGGCCGCCTTCGCGCAACTGTGCAAGCAGCGCATCGGACATCTGCTCCACGGCGCCATTGACGAAGATCACGTCATACGGCGCTTCGGCCGGATAGCCGGCATCGAGCTTGCCTGCGACGACGGCAACATTGTCATAGCCGAGAGAGGAGAGCTTTTCGGTCGCCCGCAGCACCAGCGCCTCATCCGATTCGACCGCAACGACCGAGCCGGCCAGCAGCGACAGAAGGGCTGCCGCATAACCGGCGCCGCAGCCGACCTCAAGAACGAGGTCGTCCTTGGTGATCGCTGCCAGCTGCAGGAGCTTGGCCAGCGGCGACGGCTCCATGATGTAGCGGGCCGGATTGCCGTTCGCCGCCGGGGCCACCTGCATGTCCTCGTCGATATAGGCGAGCAGCTTCAGCTCGGCTGGAACGAATGCTTCGCGGGGCACCGAAAGAAAGGCCGTCAGCACCGAATGGGAGGTGACGTCCGTGGTCCTGATCTGGTTGTCCACCATCTTGGTGCGTGCTGCTGCGTAATCCATCATGTCCTGTCGCCCCATTTCGGCCGGTCGGGTTTTCCACCGTGTCTTAATTGCAGGGCGAGCGCCTTTCAAGTCACGGGCAGGCTTCGGGAACAGATTATCAACGCAGCCCCCGCCCAACCGGCCGAAACAACATCAATCTTCGATCGTGTAGCTGCCAGTTTCGCAGAAATCGACCTTGTCGCGCAGATCGTAGAAGCTGTCGTCCTCGAAGACGATGCGGATCCTGTAGACACAGGCATCGGTGCCGTCATCAATGGTGAGCTGCCGCGACTTCCCGCCATAAAGCCCCTTCTTGCGCAACAGTTCGATGCTCTTGCCGCCGTCGGCCGGCGAAACATGCACCTGGACCACCATGTTCGGCGTCTTGTTCTCGAGCGTGAAAGACAGCGTCTCGGCCGAGGCGGCAAAGGGTGCGGCGACAAACATGGTGAGGGCGATAAAAGAGGTGACGGCACGCATCTTGAGATTTCCCGATATGGACAATGTCCATGACCTGCGCCAGCAGGCGCCAAGGGACAAGCGGCGCTATCGGCCAGTTTCGGGCCTATCTGCGCCCTGGCAGGGATCGGCACAGAATTGGCCGAAGAGAAGGCGGCAATCGGGATCCGCACGCGTCCGCCACGCATCGATCGACCGAATGCGCATGGTTCGTCAGTCTATTGCTTCATGGAGAAAAATGGAGGCCTCGCCCGGAATCGAACCGGGGTGCAAGGATTTGCAGTCCTCTGCGTAACCACTCCGCCACGAGGCCGTCCGGTAGAAAAGAGCGTGTGGTGGCGCGGATTTAGACGCGATCTAAAAAAACCGCAAGAGGCATTTTCGGGAATCGCAGGTTTTTCGACAGGCAGCCGTTCCGGCCTCAGGGCACGGCCGCCGCCTGTCATCCGCTCACCCCCGCCGATCCAGCAGACGCGTCGCGGACATCGTGTCTGCCGCCTCCGCCAGTTTGATCGGGTCCGTCACACCGGCCGTGTAGAGCCGGATCACCGCCTTGCCGACGGCTTCGCGGTGGCTGTCGCGGTCGCGACCCGCGCTCGAAGCGCCGATGCCGCGCATTGCTTCTTCCATGACGCTGAAATCCTGTGGCGTGAGTATCATCGGGGTCTCCGCCAGCGGGAGAGTGATCATCCGTCCTCGCCTTCTTCTCGGGGAACGTTTGGGCAGGATCGCCGTTCGGTGTCGCCGGTTGGAGTGATTCTTCTACGCCGATTGCAGAAGAGAAGCATTTCACTAAGACATGTCGGGTGACATCAGCGTGCGGAATCACGCCCATGCGGCGGCCGGGCAGCCTTCCGGCGGCGCCACCATACGGCTGCGCGGCGACGGCGGCGGCGCACATAAGCGAGATCATGCGAGAGCACGACAAAGCCGAGCGGCACCATCCAGAAGCCCAACACCGGCAGGAATCCCAAGAGCCCGCCACCGATCAGCGCCGAACCCGTCGCGATTCTGCCGGCCTTGGAGCGGGGTATCGGAATTTCATACCGGCCCAGCACCAGGCGGCCACGCGCCGTGTCGATACGGTAACGTCGTTCTGCCAAGGTCTCGAACTCCTGCATTTGCAACGATCTGCGGTCTCTTTTCCCTCCCTACCAGATGGGTGATCCACACATAAAAACAAGCCGATGACATTTTTTTTGAAAAACCGCTTGGCAAACGGAGCGCGCATCAGTATTACCCCGCTCACACCGCGCCAAGCGGCTGTTCCCTGGTAGCTCAGCGGTAGAGCATTCGACTGTTAATCGACAGGTCGCCGGTTCGAATCCGGCCCGGGGAGCCATCTCTTTCTAAAAAGGCCTGCGCGGAAACCCGCTGCAGGCCTTTTGTTTTTCGGTGGTCCGCCACCTCGGGCTTGCCCCTTGTCAGGGCGGCACCCAGCCTTGCCGAGGGGCGAAGACGGGGCGGCGGATGGTCTGGAAAGACATGGTTGCCGGCCCGCGCGAAACCCGGCCCGAGCCTCACCCCCGTCATGACCCGCTCCCGACAGCGCTTGAAGCTCTGTCCCGAATTCACCCATCGTGCGGCGATCGACGGCTTATGGGAAACCCCTCCTTCACCTTTGGCTGCTATCTCCCTGATCAACAGACAGGCATGCAGGAGAAAAGGCCGATGTGGCTCCAGCTTCATGACGGGGATGGCTTCCCCCTCTTCGTGAACATGGACAATGTGGTGGATTTCCGCTGGTACGAGCGGGAGGGCTATACGTGTCTTCTGACCACCGCCCCCGTCGCCGAAAAACTGCATCGCCTCTATGTGCGCGAAAACGCCGAGAAGATCATGGCGCTGCTTCGCGCCGAACAGGAGCGCATGCGCGGCGGTGGTCGAGGCGCCTGAGGCGCTTTATGTCCTTGCATCCGTATTCTCCGATCTGGCAGCCCCTCCAACGCACCGCAGCGGATAAAAGCTGAACCAGGCGTGATCTTTCTGCCGGCGGCATACGTATGGCTTTGGCAAAGCCAATGACAAGAAGATTGCCATGCCCGCCGAGTCCAACCACCACCGTCCCAAAACCGTGCTTTTGTGGTTCCGCAAGGATCTGCGATTGTCCGACAACGCTGCGCTCGCCACCGCCGTGGACGAGGGCACGACAGTCATTCCGGTCTATATCCTGGAACCGTCCGAGGCCGGCACCGGCCCGCTCGGTGCGGCGCAAGCCTGGTGGCTGCATCACTCGCTTGCCTCGCTCGCCGCATCTCTCAAGGCAGGCGGCAGCGGCCTTGTCCTTCGTCGTGGACCAGCGGCCGAGGTGCTTGAGACCCTGATTGCAGAAACAGGCGCCGATGCCGTCTTCTGGAACCGCCGTTACGATCCGCCGGGCATTGCCATCGACAAGGCGATCAAGGCTGGCCTCACCGAACGCGGCATCACCGTGCGCAGCTTCGCCGGCCAGATCCTGCATGAACCGACCAAGCTGAAGACGGCTGCCGGCGGCAATTTCCGCGTCTACACGCCCTTCTGGAAGGCGCTGGACGGATCGGGCGAACCGGCGGAGCCGATCCCTGCCCCCAGCCGCGTTCCCGCGCCGGATGAATGGCCGAAGAGCGACACGCTCTCGGACTGGTCGCTCCTTCCCACAAAGCCCAATTGGGCCAAGGGTTTCGAGGCCGAATGGCAGCCTGGCGAAGAGGGCGCACAGAAGCGGCTTGCGGATTTCGTCGCGACCGGCCTCAAGGGCTACCGCACCCGCCGCGACTTTCCCGGCGAAGCGCATGTGTCGAAACTCTCGCCGCATCTGGCGCTCGGCGAAATCTCGCCGGCCTCCGTCTGGCACGCGACCCGCGGTCTTTCGGACGACTATTCCGCCGAAGATTACATCCATTTCCGCAAGGAACTCGTCTGGCGCGATTTTTCCTATCACCTGCTCTTCCATTTCCCCGATCTCGCGACCCAGAACTGGAACGAGAAGTTCGACGCCTTTCCCTGGCACGACAATCCAGGGCTGCTCGACAAATGGAAAAAGGGCCAGACCGGCTATCCCATCGTCGATGCCGGCATGCGCCAGCTCTGGCAGACCGGCTGGATGCACAACCGCGTGCGCATGATCGTCGCCTCCTTCCTGATCAAGGACCTGCTTGTCGACTGGCGGGAAGGCGAGCGCTGGTTCCGCGACACGCTCGTCGATGCCGACCCGGCCTCGAATGCCGCCAGCTGGCAATGGGTCGCGGGCTCCGGCGCCGACGCCGCCCCCTTCTTCCGCATCTTCAATCCAACCAGCCAGGGCGAGAAATTCGATCCCGAAGGGGCTTACATCCGCCGCTTCGTGCCGGAGCTGAAGGACATGCCGAACAAATTCATCCACAAACCATCGGATGCGCCCTTCGCGGTCTTGAAGGACGCAGGCGTCAGCCTGGGCAAGACCTATCCCAAGCCGATCGTCGATCACGGCAAGGCGAGGGACACGGCGATGGCGGCGTTTCAGGGGTTGAAGGCGGAGTGAGGGGTGGGCGCGCGTGGCATCACTCATTGCAACTCGCCGTTTTACCAAAACGACTCAAAATACACCTCACCGCGCCAAAGCAACCAACGCTAGCAATCGGATTCAAATAGGCATAGTATCAGGGCATGGCGCGGCAGGATTTGGCCGTCAGCCTTGTTGGATGCAGTCTATTTAGCTCGGGTTGGTCACAGCGATGTCTAAAATTGTAGCATTCCTCATAATTTCCTATCTTGTTGTGTGCAACCCTTCGTTAGCCTCCAATAAATTGATTGGGGTTGCTTGGAATAATCTTTCCGCAGAAAAGAATCGAACCCTAGAAGCTGTAATTAAATATTCCATTGAGGCACAGGGAAACTTATACTATCCGGTCGATGCGCTTGGCTCTAGCACTAAACAAATAAGTGACATTGAAGCACTCATAGAAAAAGGCGTAAAATCGATCATAATCCAGCCAATCGATGTGGAATCCATTACGCCCTCACTAAGGGCAGCAACATCAACGGGCATTCCGGTCGTGAGCTATGGCGTTTCCATACCCCTCGAAGGCGTTATCTATGCAGATTTTGACCAGGTAGAAGTCGGGCGTCTTCAGGCTCAAGCCATGCTGAATGAACAACCAGAAGGCGATTATGTATTCATAAAAGGAGACGAGAACGACCCGCGAGAAAACCTATTGATGCGCGGGCAGCTAGACGTGCTCCAGAAGTTGATCGATCGCGGATCAATCGAAGTGGTTGGAGACGCCAATTCAGATGACTGGCGGCCTGAAGCGGCTCAAAAGAATATGGAGGCCTTCCTGACCGCAAACAACAACTCAGTCGACGCGGTCATGTCTTCCGATGACCAACTTGCCTCTGGCGTGATAGCTGCGCTGGCAGAACAGGGACTGGCCGGATCTGTTGCCGTATCCGGAGGCGGCGCTGACAAAGCCGCCCTAGAGAGGATTGCGAACGGCACACAAACGGTGACGATCTTCAAGGATGACAGAGAGCTCGGGAAACGAGTTGCGGATGTGGCAGCACAACTTTCGCTTGGAGTATCGCCAAATGAGATTACCGGGATCACAAAGTCACCTTACGGGGACGGCGACGAGAGCTATAGGAATGCATTGCTAGTTGCGCCAATAGCGATCACCAAGGAAAACCTGAATGTGGTCATAGACGCTGGTTGGGTCACGAAAGAGGAGGCATGCAAAGGCGTCCCAACAGGTACAGTAGCGGCCTGTGACGGCGGCGAAGGACAGATGCCAGCAATAGACGTCTGCTTTGCAAGCGACCGACAAAAAGAATTCAAGGATCGCCTGCAGTTCACGTCTGGGCGCGCCTCTGTGCTCACAATGGGATTTGCGAAAGTTTCCATCCCCGTGGCCGTGCACAAGTTCGGAAAAATTGAAAGACCAGAGAAAAAATGGTATAATTATATTGGAATAAACATCGAAAAAGAAGACGAAACCAAACACTTCGTTATAAAGAAAATTCAAGAATTAGACAAAGAAAATATCATATCAGAATCAAAATCCATTTTATCGAGATCCGAACTATATAAAAATCACGCCATGATTTTCATTCATGGATTTAATATGAGTTTTGACGACGCACTTTATACATCAGCACAAATCTCTTGGGACATGAATTTCGACGGACTTCCTTGCATATACAGCTGGCCCTCTAAAGGCGAAGTTTCTCTGTCAGGTTATATGTACGACTCAAATAGTGCTCAACAAACCCGCAAAAGACTGGCGGAATTTCTCAATTTTATCGCAGATATTCCCGATATTGAACACATAAGTATAATTGCCCATAGCATGGGAAATATTGCGCTGCTCGAAGCGCTAGGCGAAATGGACACCCCAACTGAAAACGCAACGAAGCCGTATTCAGAAATTATTCTAGCCGCACCCGATGTAGACCGTGACAATTTTCTGAGCTTGGCAACCTCCTTGTCTGTCTTCTCGGACGGAGTCACACTATATGCCTCATCGAATGACAAAGCACTACTTGCCTCGAAGTTTCTTTCAGCAGACATACCGAGAGCAGGCGACGTACCAAGCGATGGTCCCTTGCTTTTGAATCATATAGACTCAATTGATGCGTCATCGGTGAGCGACTACGCCTTTGGCTATAACCATAGCTATTTTGCAGATGAGAGGACGATAGTAGCTGATATTGGTAGACTGATCCGCAACAGTGAGAGACCCCCATTGATTAGGGACGTAACATTTCAACAAGTTAACAAATCTCAGGGAATATACTGGCGCTTTCCGGACTAGCCCCCTCCCCCGAACGCATTTTCCCTCCCCTCGGCCCACAGCGAAAAGCCATTCCTTGCCTTTGACGGCCCCGAGGCGGAAAAGACCGGTTCAATCCCGCGCAGACCGTTTCGCCCGCCTAATCTTGTCCAAAAGGACAAATTCATGTGGTCTTCCGGTTTTCTTCCCCGCGCTTTTGGTTCTAGTGTCCGCGTCAGACAAAAAAGGCAGACATCATGGCATTCCACCCTTCCGTGCTCGAGGCGATCGGCAACACGCCCCTCATCCGGCTGAAAGGCGCCTCCCAGGCGACCGGCTGCACCATTCTCGGCAAGGCCGAATTCCTCAATCCCGGCCAATCGGTGAAGGATCGCGCAGCACTCTTCATCATCCGTGACGCCGAGCGGCGTGGCCTGCTTCGCCCCGGCGGCGTGATCGTCGAGGGCACGGCGGGCAATACCGGCATCGGGCTGACCCTCGTTGCCAAGGCACTTGGCTATCGCACCGTGATCGTCATCCCGGAGACCCAGAGCCAGGAAAAGAAGGACGCGCTGAAGCTGCTCGGCGCCGAGCTCGTCGAAGTGCCGGCAGTGCCCTACAAGAACCCGAACAACTATGTGAAGATCTCCGGCCGTCTTGCCGCCGAGCTTGCCAAAAGCGAACCGAACGGCGCGATCTGGGCAAACCAGTTCGACAATACCGTGAACCGCGACGCCCATATCGCAACGACGGCGAAGGAAATCTTCGAGCAGACCGGCGGTGCGGTCGATGGCTTCATCTGCGCCGTCGGCTCGGGCGGTACGCTTGCCGGCACCGGGATTGGCCTTCGCAACATGAAGCCCGGCGTGAAGATCGGCATTGCCGATCCCGAGGGTGCAGCCCTTTACGAATACTACAAGAACGGCGAGCTCAAATCCTCGGGCTCCTCGATCACAGAGGGCATCGGCCAGGGCCGCATCACCGCCAACCTCGAAGGTTTTACGCCCGACTTCGCCTATCAGATCCCGGATTCCGAAGCGCTGGACATCGTCTTCGACCTCGTCGAAAACGAGGGCCTCTGCCTCGGCGGCTCCTCCGGCATCAACATTGCCGGCGCGATCCGCCTTGCGAAGGACCTCGGCCCAGGCCACACGATCGTGACGATCCTCTGCGACTATGGCAATCGCTACCAGTCCAAACTGTTCAACCCGGACTTCCTGCGATCGAAAAACTTGCCGATCCCCACTTGGCTGGAAAAGCGCGCCGATTTCGACCTGCCCTTCGAGACCGTATGATATCCATCGAAAGCAATGCCATGACCACCACCGCCCTCTACCGCGACGATTTCTATCTCTCGACGGTGGAGGCGGTGGTGACGGCTGTGCATGAAGACGGCGCTGTCGAACTCGACCAGACCTGTTTCTACGCCGCGTCCGGCGGTCAACCGGGCGATACCGGCTTCTTCGAGCGAGAGGACGGCAGCCGGATTGCGCTCGCCGAGACCCGCCACGGCGCAACGAAGGATATCATCCTGCATCGACCGGCGGAGGGTGAGCCCCTGCCCTTGGTCGGCGAGAAACTCGTGCTGCATGTCGACTGGGCGCGCCGCTACAAACTGATGCGCATGCACACTGCCTGCCACTTGCTCTCCGTCGTCTGCCCTTACCCGATCACCGGGGCCGCCGTCGGCGAAGACGAAAGCCGCGTCGATTTCGACATGTCGGAGACGATCGACAAGGATCAGGTGACGGCAGACCTGATGAGGCTCGTGACCGAAAATCACCCCATCACTCTCCAGTGGATCACCGACGAGGAGCTCGCGGCCAATCCCGGCATCGTCAAGTCGAAGAATGTTCGCCCGCCCGTCGGCCTTGGTCGGGTCTCCCTTGTCTGCATCGGCGAGAACTCCGCCGTTGACAGTCAGCCCTGCGGGGGCACACATGTTTCGGAGACCCAGGAGGTCGGCGCGATTCACATCGCCAAGATCGAAAAGAAGGGCAAGGAGAACCGCCGGTTCCGCATTCGCTTCGGAGCCCCGGACGCTTCTGCCTGAAGAACGTTACGGGAGAAGTGCATGTCCGGTGAAAGAAGCCGTTTCGTCGTTTCGGCGGATTGGGTCGAAAAGAACCTCGGGGCGCCCGGATTCAAGCTTGTCGATGCCTCCTGGTATCTTCCTGCACAGGGGCGCAACGGCGCCGTCGAATATGCCTCCGGCCATATCCCGGGTGCTGTCTTCTTCGATCAGGACGTGATTGCCGACACGACCACCGGCCTGCCGCATTCGCTGCCCTCGCCGTCCTTCTTCGCCCAGGCCGTCGGCCAGCTCGGCATCTCCGCCGAGGATACGATCGTCGTCTATGACGGCCCCGGCTTCTTCTCCGCACCGCGCGTCTGGTGGATGTTCCGTGTCATGGGCGCACGCCGCGTCTATGTGCTCGACGGCGGGATCGATAGCTGGAAGGCGGAGGGCCGCAGGCTCGAGACCGATCTGCCGGAACCGGCGCCCGTCACCTTCGAGGCGCAGTTCGACCGGGCGAAGATCACCTCATTCGACCAGATGTCGGCGATTGCCGACAATGGCGGCAAGCAGATCGCCGATGCCCGCCCCGCCGGTCGCTTCACCGGCGAGGAGCCGGAACCGCGTGCCGGTATGCGCTCCGGCCATATGCCGGGTGCGCGCAGCGTGCCTGCGGCCTCGCTGTCGGAAAACGGTCGCCTCAAGGATCTCGCCACGCTGCGCTCGATCTTCACCGATGCCGGCATCGATCTCAACAATCCCGTGGTCACCAGCTGCGGCTCCGGTGTGACGGCGGCCGTGGTCACGCTGGCGCTCGAAAGCCTCGGGCATACCGACAATTCGCTCTATGACGGCTCCTGGTCGGAATGGGGCTCGAAGACGGACACGCCCGTCGTCACCGGCAAGGCAGAGCCGCTGGGATCGAAGACATCGGGGCCGCTGACGGCCCATGTCACGCGGCTCGAAATGACGGCGCCGCCGAAGTCCAGCCTGCCCGTGCCGGTCAATATCCAGACGGCGATCATGCGCACGCACGAGATCCCGCTGCCCTTCTACCGCTTCCTGCACCGCCAGGTGGGTGCGCGCTGGCACTGGTACGAGCGCCTGCGTCTGCCGGATGACCAGCTGAAAGCGATCATCCATGCCGAGAAGGTGTCTATCTCTGTTCTTTATGTGAATGGCGCACCGGCCGGATTCTACGAGCTCTCGCAGGAAAGCGACGACATCGTCGAGCTTTCCTATTTCGGCCTTTTCGAGCATGCGCTGGGCTTGGGCATCGGCAAGTGGTTCCTGCTGCAATGTCTCTATGCCGCCTGGGCGAGCAATCCCAAGACGGTGACGGTCACCACCAATTCGCTCGACCATCCCCGCGCGCTGCAGCTCTACCAGCAGTTCGGCTTTTCACCGGTTGGAACCTATGAAGCACTGGTCGATCCGATGACCGACCAGGAGCTTCTGGCGCTGATCAAGCGGGACGGCTGAACCGTCCTGCTCCGTCCGTCAATCTTTCAACTTCAGCTTCACCGAATTGGCGTTGGCCTCGGCTTCCGGGGTCTCGGACTCCGCCTGTTCGACATCCTCGTTGGCGGTGGCGTTCTGGTTGCCGAAATAGTTGACCATCAGGGCGGCGTGATAGGCGGCCATTTCGTAGCAATAGGTAATCTCGCGGTCGGCGGGATTCCAGAACGCGTTTTCCGTACCGCAGGTCTTGCCGGTCACCTTGATCCCATCCGGAATGTCGTAACCTTCGCCATAGGTCGCCTCGATCGACTCCAGGACCTGGTTCTCCTTCAGCAGGTCGGCGAATGGCTGCAGGTCGGCATTGTTTGCCGGCTCGTAGGTCACGGTGAACTTGGTCGTCTTCTTGTCGTCCTCATGCGCTTCCAAAAGTCCGAACCAGCTGTCGCGTGTCTTGGCGTATTCGTCGACGCATTCCTCGCGCCGCTCGGCCGGGAAGTTGAGCGAATCGATGAAGACCTTGAAATAGTCCGCATCGGCGCCGGCCATCATGCAGACGATCGAATAGGCGCGCTGGCGATCAAGCCCGTGAGTGTCTAGGAAATCGCTGTCATCCAGCGCGTCGCCATTGGCCTCGTCAATCAGGAACCAGCCGTCGGCTGCATCCTGCATGGCTGCCTTCAGTTCGTCATCCTCGCTTTCGAGCAACATAACGGACGACAAAGCATCCACGGCATCCTCCTCGCGACCGAGGACGGGCAGTTCAAGTTCGGAAACCAGCATGTGGCCGGACTCGTGGAAGAGGATGAACAGGGCGTTGTTCACGATGAACCTCTGCCCTTCCTTGATCTGCTCCGGCGTCAGATCGTCTGCCTGCACGCCCGGTGCCGGCACGGCAAGCAAGGCCGCGAGCGATGCCAGGCCGATTGCAAAACAGGTTCTCAAAAAAGTCATCTGGAATGCCCCCGATCCCGATTCGTCCGGGCTCACAGTGCCTCAAGTCCGAGGCCCTTGAGAAATGCTTTTTTCGGGGAATTGCGGCCTTCCGCCTTGCGTTTTCCACCGGTGGGGCACCGCCGGATTTGCTCCAAAAATGGCCGCGTCTGCCCGCTGCACGCCCAATTGCAATTGCCAATTGCTCTGACACACTCCGGCCGTTGGGGGACGAGGGAGAATCAATGAAAAGACGTGCATTTTTGGGGGGTGTCTGCGCGACGCTCGCCATGACGAAGGTCGGCCTTGGGCAGGAGGGACCGAACGAGGCATTGATCATCCGCCGGTTGGATGCGGCACCGATCCGCCCGATCGCACCGCAAAACCGTGTGACGCTGAGCGAGTTCAAACGCCGTCCGGACCTGCGACGCGCGGCCCCCTCGATCGACATCCAGGCGATTAATTTCGCCACCGGATCGGCGGAAATCCCGCGTTCGGAATATCGAAAGGTGCAACAGATTGCGCGTGCCATGGAACAGATCCTGAGGCGACGGCGCGGGGTCCGTTTCCTGATCGAAGGCCATACCGATGCCGTGGGAACGGCCATGTCGAACCAGATCCTTTCCGAGCGCCGGGCTGCGTCGCTGCGCATCGTGCTCGCCCGCGAATTCGGCATTCCGCCTCGCATGCTGGAAACGGTCGGCTACGGCGAGGACTTTCTCCTCGTTCCGACAGAGGCGCCGGACTGGCGCAATCGCCGCGTCACCCTGCGCCGGATCGACGATTTCATCCGTTGAGGCAGCTTCTGTTGCGGTCAGCCCCGCTCGTGCAGGAATCGGGTGGCACGGCGTGGCTCGTAGGCCGAAGGATGGGCATCGTTTCATCCGCACGGAGATCCTGCCATGCCCCCTCGAATTCGTTTCGTTGCCATGCCCGAGCGCGAGGCCTTCGCCTATCGCGCGGGCTCCCCTGATGCCTATGGGCTTGCCCCCGAACGTCGCGTCTCACCCGGCGGCTATCCCTGCCGCCACTGCCTGAGCGATATCGCAGAAGGCGAGGACTATTTGACGCTTGCCTATCGCCCCTTTCCGACATTGCAGCCCTATGCCGAGACCGGGCCGATCTTTCTTCACGCCGAACCCTGCCCGCGCTATGCCGCGTCCGACATGCTTCCACCCATGCTTGCCAGTCCGGATTACATCGTCCGTGGCTACGACGCCGACGACCGGATCGTCTATGGCACGGGTGCCGTCACACCCACAGCCGAGATCGCAGGCCGTGCAGCGCGACTGCTGGCCGATCCCGCGATCGCTTATGTACACGTCCGGTCAGCCCGCAACAACTGCTACCAATGCCGGATCGAGCGCTGCGATGACGCCACTATCGGATCCTGACCTCTTGCGCTTCGGATCAGGCCGGCGGCGCGCGTCCTACTTCCCGCAGCAACCAGTCTCTGAAGGCAACGACCTCGGGGCGGCGAAGGGCTGCAAAGGGGGAGACGAGATAGTAGGCGAAGGTCTGGTGGATGGTATGCGTGAAGGGAGCCACAAGCCGTCCAGCGCCAATCTCGCGCTCGACAAAGGCGTGACGAACGAGAGCGACCCCAAGGCCGGCCAGGGCCGCCTCGATGGCGCCATTGCCACCACTGAAGACGGCACCGCGCGCGCCATCAATGCCAGACGCCCCCATCTCGGACAGCCATTTGCGCCAGTCGTCGGTGTTTTCGTCATGCAACAGCGGGATATCCGCCAGATCGGTGACCGTCTCGATGGTGCCAACGCGCCGCACGAGTTCAGGACTGAGGACCGGCAAGAGAGCATCATCCATCCACAACACGCTGGACAGTCCGTCATAGCGTCCGGCGCCGTGGCGAATGGCGAGGTCGATGCCGTCTCTCTCCAGGTCGAAGACGCGATTGGAGCTGTTGATCTGGATGTCGACATCCGGCATTTCGGCCTGAAAGGCGGACAACCGCGGCAACAGCCATTGGGCGGCAACGCTTGCGGTGCAGGTCACCGACAAGGTCGCCTTACGGCGTTGCGCCGTCACCTCCGCCGTCGCCTCGCGGATCAGCGCAAAGGCGGCCTGGATCCGGGCGGCATATGCTTTCCCTTCGGCGGTCAGCTCCAGAGCGCGCGGTCGACGCAGAAACAGCGGCAGGCCAAGTGCTGTTTCGAGTTCCCGGATCTGCAGGCTGACTGCGCCCGGCGTCACATGAAGCTCACCAGCCGCGCGGGTCATGCTCAGATGGCGCGCCGTCACCTCGAAGGCCCTGAGTGCGTTGAGAGGTGGCATCGGAACCTTCACGGTTTAGCTTTCCTCAATCGTTGGAATAGAAATGGTCGTTTGCCGATCGCCCAGGTTTCCTGCGATAAGCCGAGAAACAGTGATGATCGCTCCGGCATCTGGAGCAGGTCATTAAGTTTTTCACACATCGACAACGATACCACAAGGCCTGCTGGAGATTGGATATGACGACGCAAAGAAGCATGAATGGCCGCGACTGGGCCATGCTCACCGGTCTCTCCGTCATCTGGGGCGGCTCCTTTTTCTTCACCGGCATCGCCGTGAAGGAACTTCCGGCCTTCACCATTGTGGCTGCGCGGGTCGGACTTGCGGCGCTCGCCCTTCTCGCCGGCCTGAGGATCGCCGGCATCCCGATGCCGCGTGCCCCGAAGGTTTGGGCGGCCTTTTTCGGCATGGGGCTGATGAACAACATGATCCCCTTTTCGCTCATCGTCTGGGGCCAGGGACATATCGCGAGCGGCCTCGCCTCGATCCTCAATGCGACCACACCGCTTTTCGGGGTCGTGGTCGCGCATCTCCTGACCCGCGACGAGAAGATGAGCGGTGGACGGCTGGCGGGAACAATCGTGGGCTTTGCAGGCGTCGCCCTGATGATCGGACCGTCAGCGCTCTCGGGCCTCGGTTCGGATCTTCTGGCCGAACTTGCCGTGCTCGGGGCAGCACTGTCCTATGCCTTCGCCGGCATCTATGGCCGTCGTTTCAAGGCCATGGGCATCAACCCCATCGTCACGGCGACTGGCCAGATCTCCGCCTCGGCCGTGCTGATGATCCCGCTCGCCCTCCTGATCGACCGGCCCTGGACGCTCGCCATGCCAGGTTTTGCGACCATTGCCGCGCTCGTTGCGATTGCGCTGATCTCCACCGCCTTCGCCTATATCATCTTCTTCCGGATCCTGGCATCGGCCGGCGCGACCAATCTGATGCTGGTCACCTTCCTCATTCCGGTGAGCGCGATCCTGCTCGGCTGGCTGTTCCTCGGCGAGGTGCTCGCGACCCAACACTTCATCGGCATGGCGACAATCGTCGCAGGCTTGGTGCTGATCGACGGTCGGCTGCACCGGCGGCTCCTCGCCTCATCCACTGCGGGCTCCCTGCCCGGCTGATCAAAGAACGGAAAACGGGCCGGCCGATGGGAAGGCCGGCCCGGATCGGCCGCTACACGGTAAATTTGCGGCCCTGACGTAACGTAAGGTGACCGGAGAGTGCGACCTTACGCTACGTTCAAAACGGCTTCGGGCGCATGGGCCGGATAACCCAGCGCATCTGCCACAGGCTTGTTGGTGATGCGGCCCTTGTGCACGTTCAGCCCGTTGCGCAGATGGCGATCCTCGGCAATGGCGCGCAGGCCACGATCGGCCAGTGCCAGGCCATGGACCAGCGTCGCATTGTTGAGCGCATGGGCCGAGGTGATCGGAACCGCACCCGGCATGTTCGCTACGCAGTAATGCACGACACCATCGACAACATAGGTCGGGTCGGAATGGGTCGTCGCGTGGGAGGTCTCGAAGCAGCCGCCCTGGTCAATCGCGACATCGACGATCACGGCACCCTTCTTCATGCCGGACAACATTTCGCGGGTGACGAGCTTCGGCGCGGCAGCGCCGGGGATGAGGACGGCCCCGATCACGAGATCGGCCGAGAAGCATTCCTGCTCCAGCGCGTCGATTGTCGAATACACCGTGTGGACACGGCCGTGGAAGATATCATCAAGCTGGCGCAGACGCGGCAGCGAGCGGTCGAGGATGGTGACATCGGCACCGAGACCGACGGCCATCTTGGCCGCATGCAGGCCGACCACGCCGCCACCGATGACGGTGACCTTGGCCGGAAGAACGCCCGGCACGCCGCCGAGCAGGATGCCGCGACCGCCATGGGCCTTCTGCAGGGCGGTCGCGCCCGCCTGGATCGCCAGGCGACCGGCCACTTCCGACATCGGAGCGAGCAGCGGCAGGCCGCCGCGCTCGTCAGTCACAGTCTCATAGGCAACGGCTGTGATGCCGGAGTCGATCAGACCCTTGGTCTGCTCCGGATCCGGCGCGAGATGAAGATAAGTATAGAGGATCTGGCCTTCGCGCAGTTGCACCCATTCGGAGGGCTGCGGTTCCTTGACCTTGACGATCATGTCGGACTTTTCGAACACGTCCTTGGCCGAGGCGGCGATCTTCGCGCCAGCGGCGATGTAGGCGTGGTCGTCGGCGCCGATGCCGGCGCCTGCGCCCGTTTCGATCAGGACATCATGGCCATGTGCCACATATTCGCGGACCGCACCGGGGGTCAGACCGACACGATATTCATGGTTTTTGATTTCCTTCGGGCAACCGACACGCATGAAGCGTTCCTCTCTTTTATCAGCGGCCGCAGCCGCTTCGTTTCAGATACGGAAATTCAAGCATCGATGCAGCAAAATGTCCTTGCAAAATGGGACGAGCGGATCGACAGAATTCGCAGCTTCTTGCGTGTAACGGATCACTGACGGAGAATTCTGCGAATGGCGGAACTGGATGCCATCGATCGTGCCATTCTGAAGGCGCTTCAGGAAAACGGTCGCATGACCAATGCGGAGCTGGCCGAAAAGGTCGGGCTCTCGCCCTCGGCCTGTTCACGCCGCCACGACATGCTGGAGAAATCCGGCGTCATCAGCGGCTATCACGCGCGGCTTTCGCACAAGGCGATCGACTACAAGATGATGGTGATCGTCCACATCTCGCTGTCGGGTCAGTTCGCCAAAACGCTCACCGAATTCGAGGCGGCAGTGAAGCGCTGTCCCAACGTGCTCGTCTGCTACCTGATGTCCGGCGAATACGACTACATCCTCAGGGTCGCGGCCAAGGATCTCGAAGATTACGAGCGCATCCACCGCGACTGGCTGTCGGCGCTGCCGCATGTGGTGAAGATCAATTCGAGCTTTGCCCTGCGGGAGATTATCGAGCGCCCCAATGTGGGGCTTTGAAGGGCTCCGCTCCCATCACCCGCACTTTGGTGTCACCAGAATAAACCTGAAAATTCTAATGATTTGATTTAGCCGGTCCTTACGCCTGCGCTGTATGGTTGCGTCACTGCATTCAACAGGACAGAGCCATGAGCAACAATCTCGGAATGGATGTTCGCAAATCACCCCGCAGTCGGGTCCGGATGGACAGCAAGGTGCGGCATCTGCAGCAGGAGGCGGATGGCCGCGTCATCAACATCTCGCGAACCGGCCTCGCGCTCGAGCTCGCCAGCAAGCTGCATGCTGCCGCAGGCAGTTCGGTGGTCATCGTGAACGATGACATCGGCCTGCTCGAAGGCGTCGTCCGCTGGAACTATGGCGGGCGCCTCGGCATCATGTTCAAGCCGAACAGCAATTCGATCGCCAAGGTTTCCGCCTATTTCCGCAACTTCCACCAGGAAGTGCGGCCAGTGCTCAGCCGCTGAGGCTACCAACCCCCGCTATTAACGGTAAACACACCGTATAACCGGCAAAACACCCAAAATCTCCTAGGGACTTCGCTCGCATTCTAATGACCTTGACCAGATGCCGTTAAGGCGTCTGACCGAGGTTTCCCGCGTTTCTTTCAATCCATTTGACGGAGCGCAATTTAATGCTTGCTGCCAAACTCAACCCGGACGGGCGCCGAAGCCAACGCATACGGTGCCACATCCGTGGAACGCTCGAATTCGTCGGCCAGAAGTTCAACATCCGTATCATCGACATTTCCAGAACCGGCATGGCTCTTTACCTCGAGGGCTGGATCGAAGCGAAGCGCGGAGCGACCGTGACGGTCAGCTGTGCCGAACTCGGCCATATCGAATGCACGGTCCGCTGGTACCGCGCCGGCAAGATGGGCCTCGAATTCGAACAGACCACCAATGCTGTCGCTCAGATCACCGCCTATTTCCGCAATTTCCATCGCGATCCGCGCAATCTCGTCCCGAGATAGCAGGTGGATCATCAACGCCAACGTCTCACCCCTGTCATTTTACAGGTGCAAGCATCTTGAAAGCGACCTAACCTCTGTCGCTTTCAGCACGAGCTCATCGCCGGGAGACAGCGCATGCCCTCATTGGTCGATCTTCACCCCTTCAGCCGCCGCTCCTTCCTGGGAGGTATTGCCGCCTCGGCCACACTGGTTGCGCTGCATCCCTACGCCGCGCGAGCCGGGGGCAATCAGGCGCATCTGAGACTGATGGAAACGACCGACATCCATGTCAATGTGATGCCCTACGACTACTACGCCGACAAACCCAACGACACGATGGGTCTCGCGCGCACCGCCTCGATCATCGATTCCATCCGAGCCGAGGCCGGCAATTCGATGCTGATCGACAATGGTGACTTCCTGCAGGGCAATCCGATGGGCGATTACATGGCCTATCAGAAGGGCATGAAACCCGGCGACGTGCATCCAGTGATCAAGGCGATGAACGTGCTCGGCTATGATTGCGGCACGCTCGGCAATCACGAGTTCAACTACGGCCTCGACTTCATGTTCAACACGCTGGCGGGGGCGACATTCCCCTTCGTCTGCGCCAACCTGACCAAGGGCCAGCTCGCCGCCGACCCGAAGCAGGATCCCCTCTACTTCAAGCCCTACCACATCATCGAAAAGCAGATCCGCGATGGTTCGGGTGCCACAAGCCCGATCAAGGTCGGCTTCATCGGCTTCGTGCCGCCGCAGATCATGCTCTGGGATGCGAAGAACCTCGAAGGCAAGGCGATGACGCGCGACATCCTGCAGGCGGCGCGCGCCTGGGTGCCGCAGATGAAGGAGGACGGCGCCGATATCGTGATTGCGCTTTCCCATTCCGGCATTGACGGCCATGGCGAGAGCGAAGGCATGGAAAACGCCTCGCTCTATCTCGCTGGCGTCGAGGGGATCGACGCGATCTTCACCGGCCACCAGCACCTCGTCTTCCCCGGCCCGAAAGACTTCGAAAACGTTCCGGGTGCGGATGCCGCCAAGGGCACGCTGCTCGGCAAACCGGCCGTCATGGCCGGCTTCTGGGGCTCGCATATGGGCCTGATCGATCTGCTGCTCGAAAAGGACGGGTCGAGCTGGAAAATCGTCGACTTCACCTGCGAGGCACGGCCGATCTACCATCGTGACGACAATCGCAAGGTCGTGGCGGACGTGAAGGACAAGCCGGAGGTCGTCGCCTCGGTCGCTGCCGAGCATCAGGCGACGCTCGACTATGTGCGCACCCCCGTCGGCAAGACGTCGGCACCGCTCTACTCCTATTTCGCCCTGGTGGCCGATGATCCCTCGATCCAGATCGTCTCGATCGCCCAGTCCTGGTACATCCGGCAGATGCTGAAGGACGGGCCGCACAAGGACCTGCCCATTCTCTCTGCCGCCGCCCCGTTCAAGGCCGGCGGTCGCGGCGGCGCCGATTACTTCACCGATGTTCCCGCCGGCGATATCGCGATCAAGAATGTCGCCGACCTCTATCTCTATCCTAACACCATCCAGGCGGTGGCGATCACCGGCGAGCAGGTGAAGAACTGGCTCGAAATGTCGGCCGGCATCTTTAACCAGATCGAGAAGGGCGCGAAAGATGCTCCGCTGATCAATCCGAATTTCCCGTCCTACAATTACGACGTCATCGACGGCGTGACCTATCAGATCGATCTCACCAAGCCCGCGCGCTATGACAAGGATGGCGTTGTCGTGCATCCGGAATCGAGCCGCATCGTCAATCTGCAGTTCGAGGGCAAGCCGATCGATCCGGGCCAGACCTTTGCGGTCGCGACCAACAACTACCGCGCCGGCGGTGGCGGCAAATTCCCGGAGATCGCCGCTGACAAGGTAATCTTCGTCGGCCCCGACACCAACCGCGACATCATCGTCCGCTACATCGTCGAGCAGGGCACGATCAATCCGTCGGCCGACGGCAACTGGTCCTTTGCCCCGATCGGCGACACCACTGTTGTCTTCGAGACGGGCCCGAAGGCACGCGATCATCTGGCCGCGTTCAGCGGAGCGAAAATCGAGGATGCCGGCGACGGCGCCGAAGGGTTCGCGAAGTTCCGTCTGACGCTTTGAGGCCGCGCCGCCAAGGGCAGCTGAACGTCATGAAGGGAGTCGATTCAAATGCTTGAATCGATTTCCTAAACTGCTTGGGCAAGTGGCGGCGCCTGCAGATCGACCGGGCAGTTCGACAATCTCTCCTCAAACGCCCGGATCAGCCATGTGCCGGCAGGCCCGGGCGGATTGTCCGTGCGGCGAATGGCGTAGAGGTTGTAGGACCCCTGTTCATAGGCCGGCAGATCGAGTTGGACGATCCGACCGGCTTGCAGGTCCTCGTGGATGATCGAGGCCGGCAGGCCGCCCCAGCCCAGACCACCCTTGATCAGCTGATGTTTGGTCGCCATGTCGCTCACGCGCCAGGTCTTGAAGGACAAGACGTTGAAGTCGCGACCCGACGTCAGGTCGGATGCATCGCTGACGACGATCTGCGTCTCCTCCCGGACGTCCTGAAGCGAGAGCGTGCCCTTGTGTGCGGCCAGGGGATGATCGGCCGAGGCTGCAGGAAGCAGGAAATTGTGACCGATCCGATGTACGATCAGCGTGTCGTCCTGGCGGGACAATGCCCCGCCGATCCCGATCGTGGCGCGGCCACTCATCACCAGTTCCACCAGACGTCCCAGCTCCCCGATCTCCAGCCGCAGCGAAACCGAAGGGAACTGCCGTTGGAAATCGCGCAACACCGCCAACAACACAGGCGTCGGAACGAGAACGCTGACGGCGATCGACAACTCCGCTTCCAGACCCTGGCGCATGCTGCGAACCTTGGCGCGCATCACCTGCAGGTCGCCGACGATGCGGCGGGCATCGGTCAGCATGGCCCTGCCCTCGTCGGTCAGCCGCGGCTGACGCGTGCCCGTCCGGTCAAAGAGCGCCACCCCCAGCTGGCTTTCAAGATTGCCGATCGTGTAACTCACCACGGACTGGGCGCGGTTGAGGAGCCGCGCGGCGGCGGAAAAACTGCCGGCATCGGCAACGGCCAAAAAGACCTGCAGTTGGTCGAGGGTCGGGTTGGCATCCATGGCGACGAGAACTCATCCATCCAGTTATTCGATATGACCGATCTAGATTATCACAGTTTCATCAATGCTTCCTCGGGTCTAGATGCATGGCTGGCCTGCTCCCAGGGCCCAGATCATTCGAGGAATTGCCCATGTCGTCCATCCTGCTCGTCACCTCCAGCCCGCGCGGCTCGGAATCCCTGTCCAACTCGATCGCTACGGAACTGGCAGAAAAGTTTGCCGCCTCCGAGGGCAACACGCTGGTGCGCCGCGACCTCGTCGAAACGCAGCTGGACCACGTCGACGGCGCGTTCACCGCCGCCATCCGCAAGTCGGCCGATGACCGTACCGCCGAAGAAGCCGAAGCTGTCGCCCTCTCCGACAAGCTCGTTGAAGAACTGATGGCTGCCGACACCATCGTCATCGGCACCGGCCTGATCAACTTCAACATCTACTCGTCGCTGAAGTCCTGGATCGACCACGTAGCCCGCGCCGGTCTCACCTTCACCTATACCGAGAACGGTCCGGTCGGTCTTGCCAAGGGCAAGAAGGCCTATCTCGTTCTGGCCGCCGGCGGCATCTATTCCTCCGGTCCGGGCGCCCCGATGAACCATGCTGAGCCTTACCTGAAGACGGTTCTGGGCTTCCTCGGCATCGAGCTCGTCGAAACGATCTATGTCGAAGGCGTCGCCTACGGTCCGGAAGCCGCTGAAAAGGCCGTTGCCGCAGCGCAGGCCAAGGTTGCCGAACTGGCGCTCGCCGCCTGATCCACCGCCAGCAGAGCGCAAGAAGACCGGCGGCACCCCCGCCGGTCTTTTCGTATCCTCGTTACGGCAAACGGTCTGTCAGGCCCGCATCGCGCGGACGGTATCGACGACAGCCATGTCACCGGCATGACGCAACAGCCGGTCCCGATGGGCTGCAAGTTCCGCGACACGGCGAAGGCCCTCGGCCACCGGAGCCGCGATCTCCACGATGGCCTGTGACGCAGGCAACGGCCGTCCGAGCAGATAGCCCTGCAACTCGTCGCAGCCCGTTTCGCTCAGATGCATGGCCTGTTCGGCGGTTTCGACCCCTTCGGCCACCACCCGCATGCCGAGACCACGACCGAGGTCAATGATCGATCGCACGATGGCGTTGGATGCTTCCTCGGTTCCGAGAGCTGCGACAAAACTGCGATCGATCTTGATCACATCGAACGGATAACGGCTCAAATAGCTCAACGACGAATAACCCGTGCCGAAATCATCGAGCGCAATGCGGAAGCCGCTGCGTTTGAGATGGTTCAGGATGAACAGGGCCCGTTCATCATCGTCGATCAACACGCTTTCGGTAATCTCCAGTTCAAGCTTGTCCGGCGCGATGCCCGAGGCCGCTACAATGCGGTCGAGATTGGCGAGGAAATCCGGGTGACGGAACTGGACGGGCGATACATTGACGCTCAGGTGCAGACCGCGCGGGCAGATGTCCGCTAGACGGCAGGCTTCCTCCAGGACCCATTCCCCAAGCGGGATGATCTTGCCTGAGACCTCGGCCACCGGAATGAAATCGACGGGTGAGACCATGCCCCGCTCAGGGTGATTCCAGCGGACCAGCGCCTCATAGCCCACCACCTCGCCGTTGCGGGCCGCCACGCGCGGCTGTAGATAGAGTTCAAACTCTCTGCGCTCCAGACCGCGCTCGATGTCGGCCTCCAGGGCACGCCGTTTCTCGATCAGTTCATCCATACCTCTTCTGTAGATCCGAAACGTGCTGCGGCCGGATTTTTTGGCATGGTAAAGCGCGACGTCGGCACGACCGATCAGTTCCTCCAGCGTTCCGGCATGGTCCGGGCACAGCGCGCCGCCGACGCTGACGCCGCATTTGATCCGCTCGCCCTGCCCCGTGTCGAAGGGCTTGCGGAAGGCCTCAACGAGGCGACGGCTGAAATCCTCGATCTGGGCCTCGAAATGCCCGTTGGCGAGAATCACCGCGAATTCGTCCCCACCGAGGCGCGCCGCCATGTCCTGTGGTCCCAACTCGCGGCTCAAGCGTCGCGCCGTTTCGCGGATCACCTCGTCTCCCGCCGGGTGGCCATAGAGATCGTTGACGTCCTTGAAATGGTCGAGGTCGACAAGCACCACGGCGCAACCCCAGCCACGATTGGCCCGGTCAACGTAATTTGCCAGGCTCTCGGTGAACAGGGCGCGGTTGGGCAGACCTGTGAGCGGGTCGTGCTGGCCGATATGGCGGATCCGTTCCTCCTGAGCCTTGCGCTCGCGCAGATCCACCAGGCAGCTGATCCGGATATTGCGCCCCCTGTATTCGATGTTGCGGCCACGCGCCTCGATCGGGATAACCGCGCCCGTCGTATGCAAAATGTTGAATTCCCGGGAGATGTCTCCGGACGGCGCCATGTCGGAGAGCAGCAGCTCGCGCCCTTCTTCATCAACGAGATCGAGGATTGACGTGCCAATCAGGTCCGTGAGCGTACGGCCGGTCAATGTCGACAACTGTTCATTGCCGTCGAGAATGATCCCTTGCTCATGCATGACGATCGCCTCGAATGTTGCATTGGCAATCGCCGTCACACGCTCGGACTCCTCCTGGTCCCGGATCTTCGAATTCTGATCACTGCGGTGGCGCTCTTCCTGTTCGATGTTGTCCATCAGGCGGTTGAACAGCAGCGTGAGTTTTTCCGCTTCATCGCCGGGGTCGACCGGCAGCCTGTCGTGCAGGTCGGCGTTGCCGGAGACCAGCTTTGACAGCGCATCCTCGACATGGCCAACGCCGAGACGCGTGCCGTGCTCGGCGATGTTCAGGCCGAGATCCTCCACCTCCGCCGAGACACGGATGGGCGTAATCTTGTTGAGCCCCCAGAAGAAGGCATAACCGAGCCCGAAGGCCCAGTAGAAGTTAAGGGCCGAGCCGAAGAGCTGGATGTAGAGTTGGTCGAAGCGGCCGCCAGTCGGCAGCCGCTCGACAGGGGCCAGAAGCGCAAGCGCGAGCGTCCCCGCAACGCCGGCGAAGGCGTGGACGGAGATGGCGCCGACGGCGTCATCAACGCGCATCCGCTCTTCGATGAACTGGTTGCCATAGACAGCGACGGCCGATCCCAGCCCGCCGACCAGAAGCGCACCACCGGGGTCGAGCACGTGGCAGCCGGCGGTAACCGCAACGAGACCACCCAGCATACCGCACAGCGCCTTTTCGGGAATGACAACACCGTCCTGATAGACGCCGAGCGCGTAGCCGACACAGGTGCCCATGCCGCCCGCCAGCACCGTGTTGAGGATGATCGGTGCGACGTCGGCATTGGCAGCGAGCGTGGAGCCACCGTTGAAGCCGATCCAGCCGAAGAAAAGAATAAGCGCCCCGGTCGTTGCAAGCACCGGATTGTGCCCCGCCATGCGCACAGGCTTGCCTTCCGGAGTGAATCGACCTCTGCGTGGGCCGATCACCAGGCAGGCAGCCAGAGAAATCCACCCCCCGGTCGCATGGACGACCGTCGAACCGGCGAAGTCGACGAAACCCAGATTGGCGAGAAAGGCCCCGGTATTCGGGCCGAGCGCAGTGCCCCAGACCCAATGGGCGAAGATCGGATAGATCAACGTGGAAAGCGCAATCGAGCCCCAGACATAGGCGGAGAGCTTCATGCGCTCGGCAACGGCTCCCGACACGATGGTCGCGGACGTGCCGCAGAACATCACCTGAAAGACGAAGAAGCCCGCCACCCAGCTGTCGAGATGGCCGAGCAGAAAGAAGTCGGAGGAAGATCCGACCGGAAGCCAGCCTGACGGTGCGAAGGCCAGCATGAAACCCACCGCCGCAAATCCCACCACGCCAAAAACGAAATCAAGAAGGTTCTTCTGGGCGACGTTGATCGAGTTCTTCGACCGAACCATGCCGGCCTCAAGAAGGAGGAAACCGACCTGCATCATCATAACCATGCCTGCGGCCGCCATAACCCAGGCCAGATCGGCTGCCCTCAGAGCGGCCTGAGCCTGGTCCTGAGACACAGCTTGTCCTGCCGCGAAGAGCCCGACGATGCCAGATGAAATTCCGAGTAAATAACGGAAAGAAACAACAACCACTGAAAATACCCGCATCAGAATATCGGGGTGGATTGTTGCGACGCATCATTAACAATGCGTGAGCGGGATTGGCGCGCGTGAACGAAAAATCGGAAAAACAGCGTCAGACGCTGCGTTTTTCCGCGCCATCGGCAAAGAGAGCGGGACCATTCTGGTCGATGATCTGCTGGGCTTTGCGAAACGTGCCGTCGATGGCGTCGTCTCGGGATGTGAACACGTCGGCCCGGATGAAGCTGCGCTCGAGCAAGCGGCCGTCAATCTCCCGCTCAATCCGGCCTGCGAGACGATACTGGCTGCCCTCGGCGATCGGGGCGGCGTGGATCAGGCAGTCCTTGTAGGTCTGCGGTTCGGCGGCCGGGGCTTGAGCGGCACCAGAGGAGCCGCCAGTGAAGATCGACAGGATGCGAGACAAAATGGACATAGATCGTCCCTAACACAGGCAACCGCAGAGCGGAAGTCACCGGACGACTTCCACGCCGCCGATCACCTGCTAAGCTCTCTCGGGGGATAGAGGGATCGGGGGAACCTTCAAGATGCGGATCGCCATGGGACTGTTGCTCGCCTTCGTCATCGTTGCCGCCATCATCTTGGCGACCATCCACCGCCGGCCGCCCGATCTCGCTCTCGAGCGGGGAAAAGGACTGCCTCGCGACGTAAGCCTCGCGTCTCTCGAAACCTTCCTGCAAGCCACGGAATCACGGGCCGGCCGCATACGCGAGGGACTGGCAAAGCAGATCGTGTGGGCCGACCCTGCCGGGCCTTCCAAGACGGCGATCTCGCTTGTCTATGTGCATGGCTTTTCGGCCTCGCCGGCTGAAATCCGCCCCCTCCCCGACAAGGTGGCAGAAGCATTCGGTGCCAACCTTTTCTTCACACGTCTTGCAGGCCACGGCCTCGAAGATCCCGATGCCTTGGGACACGCGACGCTTGGTGACTGGATTGCCGATCTCGAAGAGGCGATCGCGATCGGTCGCCTGCTTGGCGATCGGGTCGTGGTGATCGCCACATCGACGGGCGCGTCGCTCACCACATGGGCCCTCGGGCGCCCGGGACTTGCGGACGGAATTGCCGCTGCAGTGCTGGTCTCCCCCAATTACGGTGTCCAGGCCTCCGGCAGTTTCCTGCTCACCGGCCCCTTTGCGGCAGAGATCGCCCATATGGTGATCGGCGCCCGGCGCGGCTTCGAGCCGGTCAATGCGCTGAACGCACACAACTGGACGACAGACTATCCTGTCGAGGCGCTGATTCCGATGGCGCAGGCCGTGCGGCTTGCCAGCTTCACCCCGGTGGAACAGATCAAAACCCCGGCCTTGTTCGTCTATTCGCCGCGCGACCTCGTCGTGCGCCCGGACTTGACCGATGCCGTCTTGGGTCGCTGGGGTGGGCCGCATGCGCGTTTCGATCCGGGCGAAACGGGCGACGCCAACAACCATGTGATCGCTGGCGATACCTATTCGCCCGGCACGACCGCGGCGGTGGCAGCCGAGATCGTTGCCTGGCTCGACCGGCAAGGCATCGCCAGGTCGGCGCAGGTCAGATGATCAGATTGGCGAGGATCTCGTTGTCGGTGATGTCCTCGAAACCGAGGCCTGCCGTTTCGAAACGGGCGAACAGGCCGGCGAAATTGTCGCGATGGCCCGTCTCGATGCCGATCAGGATCGAGCCGAAATTGCGGGCCGACTTCTTCAGATATTCGAAGCGGGCGATATCGTCTTCCGGGCCAAGCAGGTTGAGGAAGTCCCGGAGCGCACCGGGGCGCTGCGGCAGGCGGAGGATGAAGTATTTCTTCAAGCCCGAATGACGCATGGCGCGCTCCTTGACGTCCGGCAGGCGATCGAAGTCGAAATTGCCGCCGGACACCACCGCCACAATGGTCTTCCCGGCGATCTCGTCGCGCGGAATGAGATCAAGCGCCGCCAGCGACAGAGCGCCCGCGGGCTCCAGCACGACGCCCTCGACATTCAGCATCTCGGTCATGGTCACGCAGATCGCATTTTCCGGCACGATCGTGACCTGCTCCGGGCGGAAATGCTTGAGGGCTGCGAAATTGTGGTCGCCGATGCGGGCGACGGCCGCTCCGTCGACGAAGTTGTCGACCTTGGCGAGCGTCACGACTTCTCCCGCTTCCAGGCTCCGGCGCAGGCTCGGCGCGCCTGCAGGCTCGCAGAAAACCATGGCGCCCGCGGGAAGCCGCTTGGCCAGATAGCCGGTCACGCCCGACGACAAGCCGCCGCCGCCAACCGGCATCACCACGAGATCCGGCGTTACCCCGTCGGGCAATTGCTGCACGATCTCGGCAGCAACGGTTGCCTGTCCCTCGATGATATCAGGGTGATCGAAGGGCGGCACCATGTAACCGCCGATCGCCTCGACATGGTCGCGCGCGGCCTGGTAGCACTGATCGAAGATGTCGCCGACGAGGCGAATGGTGATGAACTCGCCGCCGAAGGTGCGGGTCTTGTCGATCTTCTGCTGCGGCGTCGTCACCGGCATGAAGACCACGCCCTGCACGCCGAAATGGCGGCAGACATAGGCAAAACCCTGGGCGTGGTTGCCCGCCGAGGCGCAGACGAAGGTGGTATCGGCAGGGCTGTCGGCGACAATCTTGCGCAGGAAGTTGAAGGCACCGCGGATCTTGTAGGAGCGTACCGGCGTCAGGTCCTCGCGCTTGAGATAGACGTCGGCCCCATAGCGCGCGCTCAGGTGATCGTTGTGCTGCAGAGGGGTTTCGGCAAAGAGCCCCCGCATGGCCTCCAGCGCGTCATCGACTTCCTTGGGCGTCACCGCGTCCCTCCGTTGAATTTTGGACTGCGTCCCGCTATGGCATAGACACCGGGCAGAGACAAAGTTTCTTTGCACTGCCAAACAACGGAAGACATTCCTTGAACGCCAACCTGTTCCGTTCCGTCGTCTATATCGCCGCGCTTTGCGGCCTCTACCTGTCGACGGCCATGCTGATTCCCGCCATGGTGGATCTGTATTACGGCTCCGACGACTGGTCGGTTTTCACAGTCTCCGCAGCACTCGTCGGCGGTCTGTCGCTGACGGCCGCCATGGCCACGCGCGGACCGCCGCCGGCCTTCACCAAACGCATGGGCTTCCTGCTGGTCAACGTGTTGTGGGCGGTGTTTTCCGTCGTCGGTGCCATCCCGCTCTACTTCTCGAACCTCGACCTGACCTTCGCCCAGGCACTGTTCGAAGCCATCTCCGGCATCACCACGACCGGCTCCACCGTCATTTCCGGCCTCGATACGATGTCGCGCGGCATCCTGATGTGGCGCGGCCTGCTCGCCTGGCTCGGCGGCATCGGCATCGTCGCGCTCGGCCTCTTCGTCCTGCCGTTCCTGCGTGTCGGCGGCGTCTCCTTCTTCAAGATGGAATCCTCCGATATCGGCGACAAACCCTTCGCGCGGATCGCAACCTTCACCCGGGCGTTCATGGCGGTCTACGTCGCCATCACGTTTGCCTGCATCGTGGCCTATGACGTCGCCGGCATGAGCCATTTCGACGCCATCGTGCATGCCTTCTCCACCGTCGCCACGGCCGGTTTCGGCAACCATGACAACTCCTTCGCCTATTTCGACAGCCTGACGATCCTGTGGATCTCGACCTTCTTCATGACGCTGTGCAGCCTTCCCTTCTCGATCCTCATCGTGCTGGTGGTGAAGGGCCGGCTGGACGCGCTGCGCGATCCGCAGATCCTCGTGTTCCTCGGCTATATCGTCGCCTTTGCGCTCGCCGCCGGCCTTTACAACCATCTGCGCAACGGCATCGCCCTGCCCGTCGCGCTTACCCACTCCTTCTTCAATTTTTCGTCGATCCTGTCGACGACCGGCTTTGCCAGCGAAGACTACACGCTCTGGGGACCTTTTGCCGTCGCCGCCGCCTTCTTTGCCACCTTCATGGGCGGCTGCTCGGGATCGACCGCCGGCGGCATCAAGGCCTATCGCTTCGTCATCCTCTTCAACATCATCGTCAGCGGTCTGAAGCGGCTGATCTACCCGAACGCCGTTTATTCCGTCCGCTACGGCAACCAGATCGTCGATGCGGACACCCAGCGCGCCGTGTTCCTCTTCTTCAGCGCCTATGTCTTCATCTGGGCCATCGGGTCGATGGCCATGGCGCTCGCCGGTTATGAATTCGCCACCGCAACCTCCTCGGTCATTACGGCGCTGTCCAACGTCGGCCCCGGCATCGGTCCGCTGATCGGCCCGGTCGGCAATTTCGCCATGATGCATGACCCGGAACTGCTGATCCTGTCTCTCGCCATGCTGCTCGGGCGTCTCGAGGTCCTGACCATGCTGGTGTTGTTGGTGCCGATCTTCTGGAAGTCCTGAGACCGTCGACGGATCCTTTGCGTGCCCAAGCCGCCGGTTCTGCTCACGGACTTGAGCGGAAGCGTGCGGTCTGGCGACGGGATGCTTGACGGCAGGGAGCGGATCTTTCCACACTCGCGACAAAGCCGGAAGGAGGACGAGAATCACATGGCTAGCATGTTCCGCGCAGGCCGCAGCCTGCTCATTTGTCTCCGGCAGGCCCTGCTGGCCGGTGTCCTTCTCTCGGCCGTGTCCGGCCCGACCGCTTCAAGCCTTCACGCCGGGCCCCTCCTCGACGCCGCGGCCGAAGCCGAGCGCAAGGCCGCGGCCGGAGATGCGGCCGGGGCCTTCGAGGCGATCCATGCCGGCATGGCCCGCTTCACGGCGAACCTGCCGCTCTCGGTGCCGCGCGCGCTCTTCGTGACGGAAACGCCGACGGCTTACCGCGCCTACACGGCGCGGAAGGAACCGATCTTCGAAGCCGGCGAGCCGCTTCTCGCCTATGTCGAGTTGCTCGGCCTGCAATGGACGACGGTCGAGGGCGACCGCCACCAGGCGCATTTCACCGTCGATCTCGAACTCTCGGACGACAAGGGCAAGACGCTCGCCCTGCAGAAGGAATTCGGCAACTTCACCTTCACCGCCCATTCGCCGGCACAGGAGGTCTACACCCACCTCACCCTCGACGTGGCCGGTGCGGCCCCCGGCACCTATGTCCTGCGCTACACGATCAACGACATCGCCGCCGAGCGCTCGGTGCCCTTCGAACTGCCGTTTACGCTGGTGGAGAAAAAGACCTGATCGACAGGTTGGTGCGGACGGCGGGGATCGAACCCGCATGACCTGAGGCCGAGAGATTTTAAGTCTCTTGCGTCTACCAGTTTCGCCACGTCCGCGTGCGAACCTTTTCCGGATTTTATCGCCAAAAGACAAGCCCTTGATCGAAGGCTTTTTGACAGCCGGCCAGCGTGGGAGGCCTGTCGCGGGATGGCATTCGCCCGACCTCACGCACCCTTTCCGACGTGGGATGAGGAGCGGCGACAAGCGTCGAAACCGGAATCGGCCATGAGACCATTTTTGGCTCCATCCGCAAATGCGGGTGTCAATTACCCGCATATATGAATATATACCCATCATATTTTAGAGGACTTGAGCCAAATGACGATGGCGCGATCGGTTGCCTATATCGGTGACGCAGGATTGTTCCTGATTCTCAGCATCCGGGCATCCGCAGACTACCTGCTGGGCCATGAAACCGTGGGGGCTGCCAGCCATTGGCTGGGGGATCTTTATCAGTCGGCGGCCCACGCGCTGGGAGACCATCGGATCCTCATCCAGTCTGTCGCCATCGTCGTGCTGATCACGATGTCGCTCGGCGGGCATTTTTCCATGGACAGGGACGCGAAACGCCGCCGCTGATCCGACAGACCGGACAGAGGTCCTGGATCAGCCCTTCTCACCTTCCACGAATTCCACACCCAGTTCCCGGGGCGAACGCCATTTGACAGCGCAATCATGCGCCGTACCGTCCTGGAAACGCAGGCGGAACCGGGCCGGAATGTCGGCCGTGTTCTCAAAGACCACCTTCGCACCGATGGGCGAGAGGTTGCGCACCATGCAGTCGAATGTGGAGTAACCGCCGGCCACGACCGCGCGGCCAGCCTTCAATGCCCGCAACCGGGGTTGGCGCCGCCGCTCCGTCTGTTGCATGATCTCATCCTCAGTCTCTTGAATGCTCAATGACCGCAGAATCGCATGGTGGACTGAACGAGCGCTGAAATCGAAGGATCGGATTTTAACGGTCGCAGCAAAAAGGGCGAAGCCGAAGCTCCGCCCTCTCGTGACATCCGTTGGCCGGAGATCAGGCCAGCTTGGCAGCGAGCTTTGCCACATGGGCGCCCTGGTAACGGGCGGCTTCCAGTTCGATTTCGGACGGCTGGCGCGAGCCGTCGCCGTCGGTGATGGTCGAGGCGCCGTAAGGCGAGCCGCCCTTGACCTGCTCGACACCCATCTGGCCCTGGAAAGCATAAGGCAGGCCGGCATAGACCATGCCGTGGTGCAGGAAGGTCGGGATGAAGCCGAGGATGGTCGATTCCTGGCCGCCGTGCTGGGTCGCGGTCGAGGTGAACATCGAGCCGAGCTTGCCGGTCAGCTTGCCCTGGGCCCAGAGGCCGCCGGTCTGATCCCAGAAATTGCGCATCTGCGAGGCAACGGTGCCGTAACGCGTGCCGGCGCCGACGATGATGGCGTCATACTGATCGAGTTCGTTCGGGCTTGCGATTTCGGCCTTCTGGTCGACCTTGTAATAGGATGCCTTGGCGACATCTTCCGGAACCAGTTCCGGAACGCGCTTGACGGTGACCTCGGCGCCAGCCGACTTTGCGCCTTCCGCAACGGCATAGGCCATCGTCTCGATGTGACCGTAAGCCGAATAATAGAGAACCAGTACCTTCGCCATGTCGTATCTCCCTTTGGACGTGCGGCCCCGCCGCGTGATGGATGTGCCACATTTAGCGCATTCCCTTCATTCGACCAGTCACACGCGCACGAACGCACTGTTCAATCAAAGATGCCCTTTACTTCTCTTCGCAGACACAAAACGGTAACCTCCCGGTACCCTGCCTGCCCATTCCATAGGATGCATTCATGACTTCCACGATCAAGACCGCCGCCATGCTCGCCATCGGCGACGAACTTCTGTCCGGACGGACAAAGGACAAGAACATCGGCCATCTCGCCGATCTGCTGACAGTGGCCGGCATCGATCTCAAGGAAGTGCGCATCGTTGCCGACGAGGAAGATGCGATCGTCGAAGCCCTGAACGCGCTCCGGACAAAATACACCTATGTCTTCACCTCCGGCGGCATTGGCCCGACCCATGACGACATCACGGCGGATGCCGTCTCGAAAGCCTTCGGCGTCGCCTGCCTGCATGATCCGGCGGCGATGAAGCTGCTTGCCGACATGTATGCCGGGCGGGGGCTGGAATTCACCGAAGCGCGTCAGCGCATGGCGCGCATGCCCGAGGGAAGCCGTCACATCCCCAACCCGGTCTCGACCGCGCCCGGCTTCATCATCGGCAATGTGCATGTGATGGCCGGAGTGCCGCAGGTGTTCCAGGCGATGCTCGCCCATGTCGTGGCATCGCTCCCTGCTGGACAGCGCGTCCTGTCGCGGTCCATCGCCTGCCCCTTCGGCGAAGGGGATATCGGAACCGCCCTCGGCGTCATCCAGAAGGCGCATCCGCAAACCTCCATCGGCTCCTATCCGCATTTTGACGGCATCCGTTTTTCCACCGAACTGATCGTGCGCGCCCGCGTCCAGGGCCTGCTGGATGCCGCCGCTGCGGATGTCGAGGCAATGATCGAGGCGATCCGGGCAGAAAAAGACGCAGCGGCGACGCGCGACCTTGGTACAGGCGAGGTTGCCTGACCCCTCGCTGCTTGCCGGGCGCGGCTTGACTGAGGTCAAGGCGGAACCGCGCGATGGAACCCATAGTTTACCTCGCGCGGACGCGATTTAAGGGCCGCAAGAGGAGACGATCATGGGTTACCGGACAGTTCTTGCCGTATTGGACACACCGAAAAACACCCGCCAGGTCACCGATTTCGCGGTGGCGCTGGCCAATCAGTTTCAGGGTCACGTGATCGGCGCTCACGCTGAAGCGGTCGCCATGGTGCCGCTGGTGGCGCCGATGGAAATCCCGGATCCGGTGACGGTGCAGGCGCTGCAGGACATGGCGCATCGGGAAACGGAAGCCGTCGAGACACTGTTCCTCGATGCGGCGCGGCGCGAGGGAATCTCCCATGAATGGCGCAGCTTCGTTACGTCCTCGGGCTTCAATTCTGCGGCGCTGATCGACAGCGCACGCTGCGCCGATCTGGTTGTCGCGGCGCAGGGCGAGACGGGTATGCTCTCCGAAAGCCGCTCCGAACTGGAAAGTTTCCTCTTTGAAAGCGGACGCCCGGTGCTGCTCATCCCGCATATCCTCACCGCGCCGAAACCGATCCGCCGGGTCCTGATTGCCTGGAACGGATCCCGCGAGGCAGCACGCGCCACTTTCGATGCCATGCCGTTCCTGAAGGCCGCCGAAGAGGTCGAGATCTTTACCGTCGATGCCACGGACACTGCCGCGCAGTCGGCCGACATGGCCGGAGTCGAGATCGCTGCCACGCTGTCTCGCCACGGCATCAAGGTCTCCGTCACCAGCCAGCAGAAGAGCGGCCTTGATCCTGCCATCGCCATCGAAAACCGCCTGTCCGACAGTTCCATCGACCTTCTGGTCATGGGTGCCTACGGCAACAAGCGGTGGTGGGAAATGTTGTTTGGCGGCGTCACCCGCACCCTGCTCGACTCGATGACGGCACTGACGCTGCTCTCGCGATAAGGCATTGCTTGCGGCCCGGGTTCCAAGCCCTTGCCAGAGGCTCGGGATTCCCGCTATGAGCAAGGTCAAAGACTGGGGTCTGTAAAGACCAGGTTTCGCGCGGTTCAGCCGCGCGAAACGCGTTTAGGGCAGGCCTTGAGGCAAGCCGGCGACGCGGATCCCGGTCACAAGCGCCGAAGCGGCGCGGATCGAAACACCAAAGCCACCGGAGCCCTCCGCATGTCTCTTCCCGATAAAGCCTTTCCCGTCTCCTGGGATCAGTTCCACCGCGACGCCCGGGCGCTCGCCTGGCGTCTCGCCGGCATGAACCAGGAGTTCCGTGCGATCGTCTGCATCACCCGTGGCGGGCTCGTGCCGGCGGCCATCATCTCCCGCGAACTCAACATCCGCTTGATCGAAACGGTCTGCATCGCCTCCTACCACGACTACGTGAACCAGGGCGACATGAACGTCTTGAAGGGCGTGACCGCGGACCTCCTGACCAATGGCGGCGAAGGCGTCCTCGTCGTCGACGACCTGACCGACACCGGCAAGACCGCGCTCGAAGTGCGCGAAATGATGCCCAAGGCCCATTTCGCCTGCGTCTACGCCAAGCCGAAGGGCGTCCCCACCATCGATACCTTCGTCACCGAAGTGTCCCAGGACACCTGGATCTACTTCCCGTGGGACATGGGCTTCACCTACCAGGAGCCGATCGCCAAGGGTTCCAAGGGCTGAGCGACGCACGGTCGACACCAGAATATTTGAAGGCCGCCTTCTGGGCGGCCTTTTTCGTTTCGGACGCATGCGGTTTCGGTCCGCCGCAATCGAGCAGGAACCCGCAGGCGCTTCTTTTGCCGGGGAACAAAACACCACCGCCAGCCGTATCCCAAGCATGTCCCACCTCCAGACAGGCTGAGATCCCCAATGGCTGCTTTGCAATCCCCGCCCGCTCCGTCGAATGCCTATCCGTTCTCGGCACTCTTCGTCCCCTTCCCGTTCGTCTGCTTCACCCTGACGCTCGTCACCGACATCCTCTACTGGCGAACCTCCCATCTGATGTGGAGCAACTTCTCCGACTGGCTGCTGTTCTTCGGCCTGGTCATGGGGGCGCTCGCCTTGATTGCCGGGTTGATCGACCTTGTCCGCCCCGCCACCCGGGCGCTGCGTCCCTCGCTTGCTGCGGTGCTCGCCTTTGTGGGCGTCCTGCTTCTGGCGCTCCTCAACAGCTTCATTCACGCCGGTGACGGCTGGACGGCCATCGTCCCGGCCGGGCTGATCGCCTCGGCAGTCACCCTGCTCGCAATGATCACCAGCGTCTACCTGAATGCCGGCACCCGCACCGCCAATGCCTGGAGGATCCCATGACCCCGTTTTCGACCCGCAAGCCCCTTCGCGCGGCGGCCCTCGCCTCCTCCGCCCTGCTGGCCATCGCCCTTGCCGGCTGCAGCGACAGCGAGGACAACTTCGACATCTCCAGCCAGATCGGACCGGACCCGGTGCTGCCGGACCCCAGCCAGAGCCTCCTGCCCGACCTCAAGGTCGCCCCCGTCGTCGGCTGGGGCGAAGACGAAACGCCAACGGTCGCGGAGGGCTTCACCGTGACCGCCTATGCCCGCGATCTTTCGAACCCCCGCACGTTGCATACGCTGCCGAACGGCGACGTGCTCGTCGTGCAGAGCAAGGCACCGCCCGGCAAACCGGTCGAACGGCCCAAGGACGTCATTCGCGGCTTCATCATGAGCATCGCGTCGGGCGGCGGCGGTGAGGCGAAGCCCACCAACCTGATCACGCTGTTGCGTGACACCGACCGCGACGGGACGGTCGACGAACGCCACGACCTTCTCAAGGACTTGAACTCCCCCTTCGGCCTCGCCTTTGCCGACGACACGCTCTATGTCGCGGCCGCCGATGCCGTGCTCGCCTATGACTATACGCTCGGCCAGAACGAAATCACCATGCCGCCACGTGTCGTGACGCCCCTCCCGGGCGGTCCGATCAACCATCACTGGACGAAAGATCTGGCGCTCAGCCCCGACGGCCGTTTCCTCTACGCCTCGGTCGGCTCCAACTCCAATGCCGGCGAACGAGGCCTCGAAGCCGAAAAGGGGCGCGCCGCGATCTGGCAGATCGACCGCGAAAGCGGCGCCTCGCGCGTCTATGCGTCCGGCCTGCGCAATCCGAACGGGCTCACGTTCAACCCGGAGAGCGGGGCGCTGTGGACCGTCGTCAACGAGCGCGACGAACTCGGGCCGAACCTCGTGCCCGACTACATGACCTCGGTGAAGGACCGCGCCTTCTACGGTTGGCCCTGGAGCTATTATGGCCAGCATGTCGACCCGCGCCTGCATCCGCCGCGCCCCGACATGGTCGCGCAGGCGATCAAGCCGGACTATGCCCTCTCAAGCCACGTCGCGGCGCTGGGCCTCACCTTCTCCTACGGCATGGGCATGCCGGGTCCTTATGCCAACGGCGCCTTTGTCGGCAATCGCGGCAGTTGGAACCGGGATCATTTCAACGGGTACAAGGTGCTCTTCGTGCCCTTCGAGAACGGCAAACCTTCCGGACCGCCCAAGGACATCCTGACCGGCTTCCTGAATGGTGAGGAGGAGGCCCGCGGACGACCGGTCGGCCTCGGCTTCGACGGCACGGGCGCGCTGCTCGTGGCAGACGATGCCGGCAACACGGTCTGGCGTGTCTCCGCCGATGGCGCCACCCCGCCGGCTGAGCCTGTTGCTACCGACCAGATGCCTCAGGGCTCGCCGGCCGCCACGGCCCTGCAGGGTGCTGCACCGGATGGGGGCACGGCGGGGGCGGCGGACGCTGCCACACCGGCAACCGACTCTGCGGCTCCGTCTCCTGAAGCCGGCGCTCCCGATGCGACTGCCCCGGCCGAAGATCCGGCCGTCGCCCCAACCCCGGCCCCACCGGTCGATCCGGGCAATGGCACACTCGCGCCGCCGTCCACCACGCCGTCGCAGACCGACGTGCCGGCGACCAGTCCTGAAGGCGCCGTCGAGGATGCTCAGCCGACGCCGCCCACAGCTCCAGCCCCTCCGGCCCAGCCGTAAAGACCGCGCTCTTCAGAGGAGACAACGAGGCCTCCCCGTCGCCGGGGAGGCTTCGCGCATCAGAGGGTCCGCCTTCAGCCCTGCAGCCGCTTGTCGTACTCGCCCTTGAGCTTCAACCAACCGTCCCAGAACGGCGCCGTCCGTCCACCGGCGATCCGTGCGACGAGGATGTCGAGATGCATGTGCCATCCGGCCCCGACCATCAGCAGGTTGGCGCGGTCGGAGATGCGCCTGTGGGTGACGGTCAGCAGCACCTCGTCGCCTTCGGGCCGGAGTTCGAAGCAGACCTCGCCACTCTCGCCCCAGGTGAAGACGAGCCGCTTGTCCTTCTGCACCTCGAGCACGCGGCTCTTCATGCGCATTTCCTCGCCGAACCCATCCGGCCGCAGTCCGGGCGGCTCGGTCAGCTCGTCATTGCGCCAGACCAATTCGAAGGCAGATCCCGCTTTCTGGTCCATGGCGCCCGAAGCCAGCCATTGCCGGCGCAGATCGCTGTCGGTCAGATAGCCCCAGATCCGCGAGGCGGGACCCGGCAACAGGCGCTCGATCACCAGCGTGTGCGGCTCGGCCAGTCGGCCATAGGCATTCACATCCAGTCTTTCCGTCATCGTCACTCTCCGTCCTTGTCGTCGTTTCGGGAAGGTGCGGCGTCCTGCGCGCGCAGGATCCGCTCGAGGACATCCAGCCGGCCGGTCCAGAAGTGCTCGTAGGCGCTCAGCCACTGGTGGGCGCCGGCCAGCGGCCCCGGCTCCAGCCGGCAGAGATGGGTGCGTCCCCTCACCTCACGCCGGATCAGTCCGGCATTTTCCAATACCTTCACATGCTTGGACGCCGCCGCCAGCGACATGGCAAAGGGTTCAGCCAGTTCGCCGACGCTGCGCTCCCCTTCGGAAAGGACAGCCAGCATGCGACGACGGGTCTGGTCGCCCAGCGCGTGAAAGATCGTGTCGAGGGGATGTTCGCGTAATTCAACCATGTGGTTGAACATGCGCCAGCACGAACGGATTGTCAACCATTTGGTTGAACGTGAGCTGCGGTCAGAAGACGGCTCTCAAATGAAGAGAAGACCGGCGAGAACAAGGATGATGAAAACGCCGCCGAGCACGAGCGACCAGGCGGAAAGGACAAAGCCGGGCTTGGCGCCCCTGTCTGACTGCGCGGAATAGTCCGTCCGCTGTTGCGGCACGCCGCCGCCCTCATCCGGTTCCTTCGCCATGCCCAGTCCTCTTGTGGTTACCTTCGACGGTAACCCTCCCGTCCGCCAAGGGTTCCCCTGTTCTTCTGCACTCGATCAGACGGAACCCCGCCCCTCCTCCTCCGTTTCCTTCCGCAGACAAGGAGAGGCTTTCATGAACACGCGATCGAAATTCCAGTTGTTGGCCCGGGCCGGATATGGCGCGCGCGGCATTGTTTTCCTGATGGTGGCGGGGCTGGCGCTCTTCTCCAGTTTTGCCGGCGGCAAGGCGGATACGACGTCGGCGCTTGAAACCATCCTGCAGCAGCCTTTCGGCCGGGTCTGGATTGCCCTGATCGGGATCGGTCTCGCCGGCTTCGTTGCCTGGCGTCTCGCCCAGTCGCTCGCCAATGCCGACGGGCAGGATGACGACATGAAGGGTTATGCGATCCGCGCCGCGCTCTTTGGCAGTGCGGTCACCTATGCCGGTCTTGCGCTCACAAGCCTCGGCATGGCCTTCCAGATGTCGGGCGGCGGCTCTGCCGGCGAAGAAGGCCTCGCCGCCTGGGTGATGGCCCAGCCGTTCGGGCGCTATCTCGCCGGCATCATCGGCATCGGCTTCGTCATCGGTGGGGTTATCACGGCGATGAAGGGGATCAAGCGCAAGTTCGGCCGCTATCTCGACCTCGATGCGGAGAAGAATTCGCCGGCCGTGCTGGTGTCCATCTATGGGCTCGTTGCCCGGGGTGCCGTCTTCGCCATCATCGGCGTCTTCTTCCTCTACGCCGCCTTTACCGTCGATCCGCAGCAAGCGGGGGGCATGGCCGATGCGCTGGCCTGGGTGCACGAACTACCGTTTGGCGGCATCATCTACGCGATCGTCGCGCTCGGCCTCGCCGCCTTCGGGATCTACAATTTCGTCGAGGCACGCTACCGGCGGATCAGCACGCCGGCCGTGCATGATATGACCCGCCAGTTGCCGCTCGGGCGTTTCAACTGAGGCCGCGACCGACCGGTGGCGCGGACAGGCCTGCTTAGAGCAAGTCCTGAGAGGCCACGACGGTCAGACCGGGCTTGGCCGAACAGGCGGCTTCCAGCATGGCCCGGGCAATCGCCTCCGGTGGATTGGCCCGGGCAGAGCGCGGCAGTACCGGTTTCAACAGCGAAAGCAACCTGCCCGCCCACAATTCGAGCGGGCGCGGTTCTTCCCTTGCCCCATCGATCAAACCCGGGCGCACCAGCACGGTGCTCTCATAACCGAGGGCAGCGATATCGCGCTCCGTTTCGCCCTTGACCCTGCTGTAGAAGAAGACCGAGCTGACATCTGCTCCTTTTGCCGAGTTGAGAACAAAGGTGCGCGCGCCGTTCGCCCTGGCCAGCCGTGCGATATCCAGCACATAGTCGTGGTCAACCTGCCGGAACCGTTCGCGCGATCCCGCCTGCTTCAACGTCGTGCCGAGGGCGCAGATGACGGCATCCACAGCCCAGATCGACGGATCCTGCGGTAGCGCGCTGAAGTCCACCATCGGGGCCGCCAGCCGGGGTCGTTCGGGAAGCGGTCGCCGGCTCGGTGCGATCACAGCGGTCACGCGCGGATCAGCGAGTGCCAGTTCCAGGACATGGCGGCCGACCAAACCGGTCGCTCCCAACAACAAGAGTTTCATGATCGCTCGCCTCCTCAATCATACGATGCGGTTCACGCTCGCCATCCGGCAAACGACGGCCGATCTCGCGTCATACTGCCCCTTTCGCCACGCAAACGAAAGAAGCGCCGCATCACTGCGGCGCTTCTCTTTTCGGTATTTATCGAATTAGCTGAGAAGCTCAGGCGGCCGTGCGGTAATTCGAGGAACCGGTTTGGCCTGCCTCCAGCTGGAAGCGGGCGAGCTGCGCCTGCAACTGGCGGGCTTCGCCAGCCAGAACCTGGCTCGCTGCCGTTGTTTCTTCCACCATGGCTGCGTTCTGCTGGGTCATCTGGTCCATGTGGTTGACCGACGTGTTGATCTCGCCGAGTGCGGCCGACTGTTCTTCCGCCGCACGGGCAATCGTCACGACATGGTCGTTGACGCGGTTGACCAGGTCCTCGATCTCGCGCAGTGCATCGCCGGTCGACAGGACCAGCGAGACGCCGCCCTTCACCTCTTCGGCCGAGGTGTTGATGAGCGTCTTGATTTCCTTCGCCGCATTGGCGGAACGCTGGGCCAGTTCGCGAACTTCCTGGGCGACGACGGCGAAACCACGACCGGCCTCACCGGCTCGGGCAGCTTCAACGCCAGCGTTCAGCGCGAGCAGGTTGGTCTGGAAGGCGATCTCGTCGATGACGGAGATGATCTGGCTGATCTTGCTGGACGACTGCTCGATCCGGCCCATGGCGTCGATGGCGTTGCGGACGATATCGCCCGACTTGCCGGCGCTTTCCTTGGTCTCGCGGACCATGTGCGACGCTTCGTTGGCACGCTGGGTCGAGGTCTTGACCGTGGTGGTGATCTCCTCCAGCGCCGCTGCGGTCTCTTCGAGCGAGGCGGCCTGCTGTTCGGTGCGGCGGGCGAGCTGGTTGGCGGCTGACGAAAGCTCGCCGGAGTTCCCGGTGATCGTGCCGGCAGCCGTCAGGATGTTCTGCATCGTCTGGCGCAGCACGGCCATGGTCTGATTGACGTTGCCCTGGAGTTCGGCAAAGGCGCCCTGGAACTGGCCCTGCATCTCATGGGTGAGATCGGCATCGGCAAGGGCCGCAATCACGCGACGGACTTCGGTAATGCCGCGATCGACATTCTCCACCAGTTCGTTGACCGATCCGGCGAAGCGCTGCAGGTCGGCATCGTCATAGGCCTTGGAGATGCGCTGCGAGAAATCGCCGGCGGCAGCGGCGGCAACGATGACGCTGATCGAGGACTGCAGGTCCTTGCTCTGCGCCGTCAGCGCGGCCTCCTGGGCTTCCATGGCACGCATGTGTTCTTCGTTGATGCGGAAGACTTCGAGCGCACGGGCCATCTCGCCGATCTCGTCCTTTCGCTCCGTGCCCTGGATGCTGTCGGGGCGGCGACCGGCGGCCATGTCGGACATCACGGCCGTCAGGCTGCGGATCGGGTTGACGATGCCCCGGCGCGCAAGCACGAAGCTCACGGCGACGCCGGCGATGATGCAGACGGCTGCCGTTACGATCTGGACCAGCATGGTGAAGCTCGAGGCAGCCAGCGCGTTGTCACGCGAGGCCGTGAGCGTGGTGGCCGAAAGCGTCGAATACTCCTTCACCGCCGAGGTCACCACCTTCTGGGCGTCGAGCGCCTTGGCGAGCTCGGCCTTCATCACGGCCGGGTCCTTGCCGGCATCGGAGCCGGCAACCGCGACCATTTCGCGGATCTGGGTGAAATAGGCGTCGAGCGTGCCCTTGATCTTGTCGAGCAGCTGGCTCTCAGTCGCATTGGCGGTCGAGGCGATCTTTGGCAGACGCGCCAGCATCTCCGCGGAACGCTTGTCGGTTTCGGCCGCGAAATCCGCCGCCTTTTCGGGGGCCAGCGCCAGCTGATAGGTCATGCGGGAAATGGCGATGATGTCGACACGAAGGTCCATCGCCTCGCGGGCGACCTCCTCGCGGGCACCGGTGTCCTTCAGTGCAGCTCCCAGCGAGGACAGGCCCTGGGCACCGACGGCGGCGATGGCGGCGGCAGCCACACCCATCAGAACGACGACGAGGCTCACCTTCTTCAAAATGGATAGATTGGCGATCGACATGAACGAGACTCCACACGACCCGCCATCCTGGCAGGCGGCCTTCGCGGCCGGGCATGGAGTTCATTCCACACAAATCATGCGCTAAATTAGGAAGCACAAGTTTCAAATTCGTTGCGATTACCCTCTGAAATAAGAGGATTTGCTGCATCGCACTGTGACATCCCCCACGGCCCGATCACAGGCCGCGACAGATGTAATGCATTCCCGGTATTGCCACCGTCATCCCCAGCTTTTACGGCCCCGATTCCCGGTCGTTTTGCCTGTGGACGGCGCATCCGGACACTATGGCTAGTGTGCCACCACCGGACAGAAAAATATTCGTGACGGAAGCTTGACACGCGAGACGCCCTGCGTCGTCGGCGATGGCCATGTCGGAAAGGCGAGACATTCCCGTGACTTCGGCCTTTTGCCCGTTATCCACAACAGCCCACCACAACATATAGCGTTAACATTTCCTTCACGGACCACCCCTTGACGGAATCAGTCACGTCGATGTTAATGGATCCTGTTGCGGCGGCGACTGGACCGGGCATTAACGAGGCCGGGTTTCATCAAACATTGTAGCGGCTTTCTTCGAGGTGGAACGGCGTTCTGACGACGCCGCCCGCGCTAGGATTTCTGTGCGATTTTTGACCGCCAAGCGGGGGTCTATGTCTGGCGGCAATAAATTGTTAATACTATATTTAGCGTTTGCAGCCACCATCACCACAAGATACAGGGTGCCGTAGTCTTCGGATGAATCACCTGACAGACGAACAAATCACCGGCTGCGCGGTTTGACGCGTGCAGACGGACGCCATTTTTCGCGCCGATTTCCGGCGCCCAAGATCGAGGGACACAGGCAGATGCGCATTGAACGTCGCTTCACCAAACCGGGACAGTCCGCTTACGCGGAGATCGAGTTCCGCAAGGCCATCAGCGAGATCAAGAACCCCGACGGCTCAATCGTATTTCGTCTTGCCGACATCGACGTCCCGGCTCAGTTCAGCCAGGTGGCGGCGGACATTCTCGCCCAGAAATATTTCCGCAAGGCCGGCGTGCCGAAGATCCTGAAGAAGGTCGAGGAGAACGACGTTCCCTCCTTCCTCTGGCGCTCGGTTGCCGATGAAAAGGCACTCGCTGCTCTGCCCGCGGAAGAGCGCTACGGCTCGGAAACCGATGCCCGTCAGGTTTTCGATCGCCTGGCCGGCACCTGGACCTATTGGGGCTGGAAGGGCAAGTATTTCTCGTCGGAAGAAGACGCTGCCGCCTTCAAGGACGAGCTCGCCTATATGCTCGCCACCCAGCGCGTCGCACCGAATTCCCCGCAGTGGTTCAACACCGGCCTGCACTGGGCCTATGGCATCGACGGCCCCGGCCAGGGCCATTTCTATGTCGACCCCTTCACCGGCAAGCTGGTCAAGTCCAAGTCTGCCTATGAGCACCCGCAGCCGCATGCCTGCTTCATCCAGTCCGTCGAAGACGACCTGGTCAATGAAGGCGGCATCATGGACCTCTGGGTCCGCGAAGCGCGTCTGTTCAAGTATGGCTCCGGCACCGGCTCCAACTTCTCTTATCTCCGCGGCGAAGGCGAAAAGCTGTCCGGCGGCGGCCGCTCCTCCGGCCTCATGTCCTTCCTGAAGATCGGTGACCGCGCAGCCGGCGCCATCAAGTCCGGCGGCACCACGCGCCGCGCGGCCAAGATGGTCGTCGTTGACATCGACCATCCCGATATCGAAGCCTATATCGACTGGAAGGTGAAGGAAGAGCAGAAGGTTGCCGCCCTCGTCACCGGTTCCAAGATCGTCGCCAAGCACCTGAAGGCGATCATGAAGGCCTGCGTCAACTGCGAGGCCGACAACAATGCCTGCTTCGACCCGAACGAAAACCCGGCCCTGAAGCGCGAAATCCGCGCCGCGAAGAAGGACCAGGTTCCGGAAAACTATATCAAGCGCGTCATCCAGTTCGCCCAGCAGGGCTACAAGGATCTCGAGTTCAAGACCTACGACACCGACTGGGATTCGGAAGCCTATCTCACCGTGTCGGGCCAAAACTCGAACAACTCCGTCTCGCTGAAGGACGACTTCCTGCGCGCTGTCGAAAACGACGGCGAGTGGAACCTCACCGCCCGCAAGGACGGCAAGGTCATGAAGACGCTGAAGGCCCGCGACCTCTGGGAGAAGATCTCCTATGCCGCCTGGGCATCGGCCGATCCGGGCCTGCACTTCAACACGACGATGAACGACTGGCACACCTGCCCGGCTGCCGGCCCGATCCGCGCGTCGAACCCGTGCTCGGAATACATGTTCCTCGACGACACGGCCTGCAACCTGGCTTCGCTCAACCTCCTGCAGTTCAAGGATGCGCAGACGAAGAAGATCAACATCGCCGACTACGAACACGCCGTCCGCCTCTGGACCGTCGTTCTCGAAGTCTCCGTGATGATGGCGCAGTTCCCGTCGCGCCAGATCGCCGAACTCTCCTACGAATACCGCACGCTCGGCCTCGGCTATGCGAACATCGGCGGCCTCTTGATGTCCTCGGGCATCCCGTACGATAGCGCCGAAGGCCGCGCCATCTGCGGTGCTCTGACCGCGATCATGACCGGCGTCTCCTATGCGACATCCGCCGAAATCGCTTCGGAACTCGGCCCCTTCCCGGGCTTTGCACCGAACCGCGACAACATGCTGCGCGTCATCCGCAACCACCGCCGCGCCGCCTATGGCCAGGCGGATGGATATGAGGGCCTGTCGGTCAACCCGGTTCCGCTGATCCATGCCGACTGCACAGATGTCGCACTTCTCGCACATGCAACGGCTGCCTGGGACAAGGCACTCGAGCTCGGCGAAAAGCACGGCTACCGCAATGCCCAGGTCTCGGTCATCGCACCGACCGGCACGATCGGTCTCGTCATGGACTGCGACACGACCGGCATCGAGCCCGACTTCGCGCTGGTGAAGTTCAAGAAGCTCGCCGGTGGCGGCTACTTCAAGATCATCAACGCTGCCGTTCCGGAAGCGCTGCGCACCCTCGGCTACTCTGAATCGCAGATCGCCGAGATCGACGCCTATGCCGTCGGCCATGGAAACCTGAACCAGGCGCCGGGAATCAACCCCTCGACGCTGAAGGCCAAGGGCTTCACCGACGAGAAGATCGAAGCCGTCAACGGCGCGCTGAAGGCTGCCTTCGACATCAAGTTCGTCTTCAACCAGTGGACGCTCGGCGCCGACTTCCTCAAGGAAACCCTCAAGGTCTCCGACGAGCAGCTCGCCGACATGAGCTTCAACCTCTTGGAGCACATGGGCTTCTCAAAGAAGGACATCGAAGCCGCCAACATCCATGTTTGCGGTGCGATGACGCTCGAAGGCGCCCCCTTCCTCAAGAAGGAACACCTCGCCGTCTTCGATTGCGCCAATCCCTGCGGCAAGATCGGCAAGCGTTATCTCTCGGTTGAATCCCACATCCGCATGATGGCGGCTGCCCAGCCGTTCATCTCGGGCGCGATCTCCAAGACGATCAACATGCCGAACGAGGCGACCGTCGAAGACTGCGGCGCCGCCTACATGCTGTCCTGGAAGCTCGCGCTGAAGGCCAACGCGCTCTATCGCGACGGCTCGAAGCTCTCCCAGCCGCTCAATGCCTCCCTCATCGAGGACGAGGACAACGAGGACGGCGTGGAGGAACTGCTCCAGCAGCCCGCCGCTGCCCAGGCCGTCACCATCACCGAACGCATCGTCGAGCGCATCGTCGAACGGGTGGTCCGCGAACAGGAAAAGCTGCCGACCCGCCGCAAGGGTTATACCCAGAAGGCCAAGATCGGCGGTCACACCATCTTCCTGCGCACCGGCGAATATGACGACGGCCGTCTGGGCGAAATCTTCCTTGATATGAACAAGGAAGGCTCGGCTCTGCGCGCCTTCATCAACAACTTCGCCATCTCCGTCTCGCTCGGCCTGCAATATGGCGTGCCGCTCGAGGAATATGTCGACGCCTTCACCTTCACCAAGTTCGAGCCGGCCGGCATGGTCACCGGCAACGACGCGATCAAGAATGCGACGTCGATCCTCGACTACGTCTTCCGCGAGCTTGCGATCTCCTATCTCGGTCGCAGCGATCTCGCCCATGTCGACACCTCCGACTTCTCCGCGACCGCACTCGGCCGAGGCGTCAAGGAAGGCAAGGCGGACGTCGTCTCCAAGGGCCTGACCCGCGGTTACAAGCCGACGCTCGTCTCCAGCCACATGCCGGCTGCCGCCGGCGCCGAGCCCAAGGGAGCCGCCACCGCCGCCCCCGCCAAGGCCTCGACCGTCACCGCCTTCTCCGCCGGCGCCACCGCCCGCAAGCTGGAAGTGACCACCGCCGTCGCAACGTCTGAAGTCGTGTCCTTCAAGCGCGACTACGAGGAACGCGCCCAGGAACTGGCCGAGGAGATCGCCGAAGAAAGCGTCTTCACCGACGCCGCCGCGGACGAGGCCGCGGCCGCCAAGGCCGAAGCCAAGAAGCTCGAGGCGTCGCGCCGCATGCGCTCCATCGCGCAAGGCTATACGGGCAACATGTGCTCGGAATGCCAGAATTTTACGATGGTGCGGAATGGGACGTGTGAGAAGTGCGATACGTGTGGCGCGACGAGTGGGTGCAGCTGAGGACCGAGACGCTCAATGAGCATCTTTGACACGAGTTCTGTGGAGGCGGGCCATCGAAGGCTCGCCTCTTCGCTTTATCAATATACTGCTGCTTTGGAAGCCACAGGAGTTTTGGTGGATGCGGCACTTCTCCGCCAGAATTTTGTAAGGCCAGATCCCGAGGGACAGGTTCAGTTTCTTGCTCTCTCCCAACTCGGGTTTCGTCTCGTCAACGATATCGGTGCTGCGATAAAACTGCTCGAAGCGGGATATTTCGTTCAATCAGCCGCATTCGGGCGGGACATGGCTGAGATCGGGATGCTGACTATCCACTTTGCTGGAAATCCGGATGACCTGCTCAAATGGGCGAGACTAGAAGGTAAGCAGCGCTACCGCTCATTTGGACGATCTCAGTTAAAGACCACAGCAGCACCGAAACACTTCACCTACTTTAACGACCGATTTGACTTCTTCTCAGAGTTCGGGACCCATCCCTCTTTCCAATCGATCGCCGCACATCTGGATGGAGATCAGTTGCATGTTGGGCCACATATCAACCAATCGCTTTTTCAGAACACCTACCGAGATTTAGCAAATCTTGCCTGGCGCGCAGCTGATATTGGAGGCTTGGTTTACAAGGCAGTATTTGACCTCTCGGTAGCAGAACTGCTGCCCAACGAGTTCGCTTCGTTCATGCATCACGGCGACGTCTTAAGGAACCTTGAGATCAAGGATATCGAGGACGATAAGTCCACGAAATCCGTCGAAGCCGACGAGTTCAGTGGAGACAATTTCACCTCCCCCCATGCGGGGGAGGACGGAAAATCGAAGGCTTAGGCGAGCGTAAGCCGCCTAAACTTCAGATTTTCCAGGAGAGGGGCACAGTTCCGCTGGTACCCCACCTCACCGAGCCCCTCTCTTGCGAAATCTGAGGTTTGGCCCTGATCGGGCCAATTCCTCGATTTCGCTTTCTCCCCCGCAAGGGGGAGACAGGACGCCGCGAACGTCTTGCCCTCGCAATCAGCCCCACCGGTGCACTGGAACTCGCCACGACATTGGCTGGCCAGAAATCCTGACCTCAACCCACCTCCCCCCCTTGCGGGGGAGGAAGGAAAATCGAAGGTTTTAGGCGAGCGTAAGCCGCCTAAACTTCAGATTTTCCCGGAGAGGGGCACAGTTCCGTTGGCACCCACCCCACCGAGCCCCCTCTTGCGAAATCTGAGGTCTGGCCCTGATCGGGCCAATTCCTCGATTTCGCTTTCTCCACCGCAAGGGGGGAGATAGGACGCCGCGCTCGGCCATCATCCTGTTCTCCCCCACAAGGGGGAAGATAGGCCACCTCACTCGCCGCAGTTCCTCAACTCCTCGAGAATAAAGCTGCAGACGCCATCGAGATTGTCCTCGACCTCGCCATTCCAGACCCTCAGCACCCGAAAACCTTGAGAGCGAAACCAAGCGTCTCGTCGCGCATCACGCTCGCTGTCCGCATGTTGATGCCCGTCCACCTCAATGATCAGCCGCGCCTCGAAGCAGACGAAATCGAGGATGTAACCGTCGAGCGGCACCTGTCGCCGGAACTTGAAGCCGCCGAGCTGTTTTGCGCGCAGCACCTGCCACAGCCGATTCTCCGCCCAGGTAGCATCGGCCCGCATGGCGCGAGCAAAACGACGGTGACGCTGCGGCACTTCTCTATGCGGCATTCGACCCTCTCGAGACCACCACAGATTGCACCTGGTTCGTGGCGGAGAAAAGAGGCTTCCGCTAGGCATTGAAGGCTTTCGAAGGGAGGACGATATGGAGAGCTGCAAGGACCGGAATGGCGATACTTGGGAGATCTACAAAAGCGATGGGTGGCGGTGGCAGCGCAAGGCGGCAGGCAACAACAAGATTGTCGGAGCTTCCACCGAAGCCTACGTCAACAAGAGCGACTGCATCGCCAATGCTCAGCGCAATGGAATGACCTGCACCCCAAAGTGAGCCGCCCACCTCCCCCCATGCGGGGGAGGACGGAGAATCGAAGGCTTAGGCGAGCGCAAGCCGCCTAAACTTCAGATTTTCCCGGAGAGGGGCGCAGTTCCGTGGGCGCGCACCTCACCGAGCCCCCCTCTTGCGAAATCTGAGGTTTGGCCCTGATCGGGCCAATTCCTCGATTTCGCTTTCTCCCCCGCAAGGGGGGAGATAGGTCCGCGAACGTCTTGCCCTCGCAATCAAACCCACCGGTGCACTGGATATCGCCACGACATTGGCTGGGCAGAAATCCAGGCCGCACCCACCTCCCCCCATGCGCGGGAGGACGGAAAATCGAAGGCTTAGGCGCGCGTAAGCCGCCTAAACTTCAGATTTTCCCGGAGAGGGGCGCAGTTCCGTTGGCGCTCCCCTCACCGAGCCCCCCTCTTGCGAAATCTGAGGTTTGGCCCTGATCGGGCCAATTCCTCGATTTCGCTTTCTCCCCCGCAAGGGGGGAGATAGGACCGCGCCCGCTGCCTCCCCCCCTCACTCTCCCTTCGGGCACCTTCTCCCCGCAGGCGGGGAGAAGGCCGAGACGGCCAACGCTTGCGCCCCCCTCTCCCCGCTTGCGGGGAGAGGGCAGGGTGAGGGGCAAAGGCCAAAAACGCGGCGTCAGCGGCAAAAAAAGGGGGATGAATTCGAAACATTTCCCAACAAAATCAAACCCCGACATGTTTTTTCATCCCCGCACATTGGCACCCTCGTAGACTCAACCCCGTCCCGCCCTCGGATACACCTGACGATGCGATGTCAGGCGAGGCGGGGCCGGCGCCGGGGTGGAGGGTTGTCGCAGACCTGAATTCCCGGCCCGCTGCAACGGTCTCCCTCCGGACGTGGGGCTGGATACGAAGGTGACGGGGTCGGATGCCTCTTCACTGGATACCCCGATCGGAAGGACGTGCCTCAGAGGCACACAGACAAGGTGCCCGTGCCGTCGCGAAGATCCCAGACGGCGGGGCGAAACAAACGGCGGGGATGAGGACCGAGGTCGAAAATGACCAGGATCGCATCCCCCGGGCGAGGGTCCCGGTCGGAATGGTGCACCATCCGGCGGGAACCTCCCGGGCCACCGGCCAGGCTGAAGCGTCATCTCACGGTGATGCGGGCGCCGGACCCTACGCCCGGTCGAACGTCGGACGGATCGAAGGATCGTCACGACGCCCGTCGCCGCCTTGCCAGAGGGACGCATGCAGTGGGAATAGACGCCGAACGGGGCGCCGGAAGGAGCCACATAATTCCTTAGACAGGTTGCTTCTGGCGCCTCGTCCGAGACAAGCTTGCCCCATCCGGAGGGAGATGATCCCGACCGGCGGCGACGCTTGGGTTTTTTGACAATTGGTCTTTCCCTCTCCCCCTTGTGGGAGAGGTTACAAAATCGAGGGCTTGAGAGCGATCAGGGCTAAACCTCAGATTTTGTTGGTGAGGGGATCGGTGATGGTAGCACGGAGAACGGACCCCCTCACTTGCGATTTCTGATGTTTAGGCGGCTTGCGCTCGCCTAATTCATCGAAATCGCTATCTCCCCCGCCAGGGGGGAGATGGGCGCCGCGCAAGACGCAAGCACCACCCGGAACCAATCTCATTTGAAACTGTTAGCCCTACTCTACACCAACGGAGAGAATCCCATGCGCGCCCTCAACCTCGTTACCCTGCTTCTCGTCATCGTCGGCGGACTCAACTGGCTGCTCGTCGGCATCGCCGATTTCGACCTCGTCGCCACCCTGTTCGGCGGCCAGGATACGGCACTGGCGACGATCGTTTACGCTCTCGTCGGCCTGTCGGCCCTGTGGCAGCTCGTGCCCTTCTTCAAGGCGATGCAGGTCGGCGAGACCCATGCGGAAGCCAATATCGGCACGCATCGCTAAGCAACGCGTCGCCGTCCTTTCGAGACATGAACGCGGGGTCGGCGTTGCCGGCCCTGCTTTCGTTTTGGTGAAGACAAAGTCCCAAAAAAGTCCGCCCTCGCCCCGGCCAGCCGGGCTTGCGGCCAACGCTTCCTTAACGGGCGCGCGGTATTTTACGATAGCTTAAAAGACTGGACGGAGACTCAAGCGAAATGTCCAAACCGACCTTCCGCTTCACCCATTACGACCTGAAAGAACAGCGCGCCGGCACGATCATCGAGGTGACGCTGTCGGCCGTCAACAATGTGCGGCTGATGACGCCGACGAATTTCCAGCGCTTCAAGGAAACGCTCGATTTCAAATTTTTAGGCGGCGTGGCGAAGAAATCGCCGCTCAACATCGTCATCCCCGAAAGCGGCCACTGGCACCTGATCGTCGACATGGAAGGCCATCACGGGCTCGCCGAATCCAAGGTGAAGATGATCGCAGCACCTGCCGTCCAGCCCAAACAGCGGGCCTCCTGAGCCGGCGCGTCCGGCTGCCCTGCCCTTCTCCCCGAGATCGACGGTCTTACTTGGCGCTCTTGTGCGTGGCGAGGATCGCGGCCGCCGCGCGTTCGCCGCTTTCGAGCGCACCGTGCACGGTGCCGAAATAGGCAGCACTCGTGTGTTCGCCGGCGAGCAGAAGCCGGGGACCGGCCGGGCCGGCCAGTACATCGTGATCGGCGGGTTCCGCCCCGACGGCCGGGAAGGAATAGGCGCCCAGCGCAAAGGGGTCGGACGACCAGATATGGCGGACGATCGCCTTGGGCGCACGCGCCTTGTCGCCGAACATGTCGGCCAGCACGGTCGCCACATCGCTCCGCAGCGCAGCCTCGTCCATGGCCTCGACCTTCTCGACATAGTCGCCGCTGGCGACCATGGTCAGCACCGGGACGCCATGGATCGGCACGAGGTTCAGCATATCGGCAAACCGCCCGCGGGTTTCGCCGGCATAGCCGAGGAAATGCGTCTCCTTGGGCCAGAAAGCCTCGTCAAAGGCAACCGAGACCTTGGCGAGCCGACCGAAACCGATGGCGGCGATGGCCTTCTGATGCGGCTGCGGCAGCGGCGGACCGAAGGTGATGGCGCCGGCTTTCAGGACGCCGAGCGGCACGGTGACAATGCAGTGATCGGCGGTGAGCGTGCCCTTTGCGGTTTCCACGCTGACCCCGTCCGAAGAGTGCTTGATGCGGCGGACGGCTTCGCCGAGCCTGATATCCAGGCCCTTGGCGAGCGCCTTCGGCAAGGTGTCGTAGCCGTCGCGCAGCACGGCGTCCGGTCCGTCATAGAGGTCCCCGGCATCGAAATGCAGCGCGGAGATCTGCGAAAGCGGTGCGGCGAGCTCACCTTCATAGGTGTCGGTCAGGGCCCAGTTGCCGATCGGCTCCTTGACAAGGGCCGGGTCGATCACCTCGATGACGTCGAGCAGCGAGAGCGCCTTGTCGCCATCGGCCTCTTCGGTCGCCTTGTCGGCAATCGCGTCCATGTCGTCGAAGATGTCGTCGGTCTCGAAATCCTCCGGCTCCATGCCGCCGGGCTGGAACAGCTGCCATTGTTCCTGATCAACGAAGAAGGGCCTAGCACCGGTTTCGGTGGCGAGCTTCGCCACGGGATTGTCGTTGAACCCGTGAATGAAGTTGGCGCCGTGTTCGACCGGCACGCCCAGGCTGCGATCGGTGAAGATGCGGCCGCCGATCCGGTCGCGCGCCTCGATGACGACGACCTCGGCACCGGCCTCGATTAGTGCGGCTGCTGCCGACAAGCCAGCCATCCCGGCTCCGACCACGATGACCTTCAGGCCCGTGCCGCCCCCCTGCCCCGACCGCCCAGCCGGTTGCGACTGCTGCGCCAGGGTCCGGCCCGCCAGCGGCAGCGTCGAAAGACCTGACGCGGCAAGCAGAAGCAGCAGGCGGCGGCGGTGGAGATCAGGCCGCATCGACGACCGCACCGACGGCCGGCGCCTCCAGATCCTCGGCGAAGAAGACCCGGCCGCGGCCGGTTTCCTTCGACGCATACAGCGCGCGGTCGGCCATGGCCATGATGGTGCGCGCCGAAGCGCCGTTTTCCGGTGCGGTCGCAATGCCGAGACTGATGCCGACATCCACCACGGCACCCGTCGAAAGGCTGATGGGATCTGAGACGGAAGCGATGATGCGCTTGGCAAGAGCGGCAAGACGCGTCCGGTCACGCGCGGCAGAGAGCAGGATGAGGAATTCGTCCCCGCCGACGCGACCGACGAGGCCGGTATCCCCCACCGCTTCGCTCAGACGTTCGGCGACCGTGCGGATCACCTCGTCGCCGGCGGCATGGCCGTGGCCGTCATTCACCGCCTTGAAGCGATCGAGGTCGCATGCGACGACCGCGAAGGGCGCCTGGGCAAGCCGGTCGGCCGCCTCGTTCAACGCCTTTTCGAAGAACAGCCGGTTCGCAAGCCCCGAAAGCGCGTCGCGGTGGGCGAGATCACGGTTGCGTCGCTCGCTCTGCTCCAACCGGACCGACAGGCGGCTGATATAGCGCCCGAGCACGAAGCTTGCGACAAAGAGCAGGCCGCAGAGCAAAACGGTGGCGGGGACGACCACGGGCCAGATCTCGGCACCCGGACGGTAGAGGTCCCAGTCGAAGCTGCCGAGGGATCGGCCGCTGACGCTCTGGATCATGAGCAGGCCATCGCCGCTTCGATTGAACTTCAGATCGGCATATTCCAGCTGTCCATTGAGATCTTTGACAAATTCCGCACTGATCGGGCGAGCCGAAATGAGAACGACCGGATCGCCTTCCGGCAATGCTACCTCGCCGTCGTCAGGCACGATCGCCATGGCCGTCGTGAGCATCACTTCGCCATCGATCTCCGCATAGCCGAAAGCCGCGACCTGATGGATCTCGGAGGCCGGGACCGGCTTCTGGCCGTAGCCGCCTTCGATGGTGATACGGTGAACCCGGTGCCTTGCAATCGCCAGATCGGCAATCGCCTTCAAATCTTCGTCGGCCTTGAGATCGCGCGCCGTCAGATCCACCTCATCCTGCCAGGCTGACATCAACAGGCGCCCACCCGGGCCGACCAGGAAACTGCGTTCATGCCCGAAATCATACCACAGCGACGAGACAAACTCTTCGACCACGTAGGACGACCGGAACTTCAAGGTGATGTACTTGACGGAACGGTCCCAGCGCGCAAGCCCGAGCTGGTCGCGCGCCAGCAGGCCGTGACGGTCCCGCAGAACATTCTCCAAGAGCACCAGTTGCTTGTCGACGGCGATCTCGTCCGCCTTGTGGGAGGCGATATAGCCGATGAACAGCAGGGACAACGCAGAGAGCGTAATCAGGACGAAGGCGAAGAGCCGCACGAGCGCAGGCAGGCCGAAACCGCGCGGGGCACCGCCCTCGGACTGCAATTGTGAAAGTGAACCGCTCTGCGTCATACCCTGCTCCTTTACTGGCGGGACAGACTAGAGGAGAGCACTTAAAACCAACTTAAACTAAAATGACGATGGACAAGAAATCAGCCGCCGCCCCGCTCGCGGCGGAGCTTCGCCCACCAGTCGAGGCGCTTCCTGATCTCGCGCTCGAAGCCACGCTCCGGCGGATCGTAGAAGGTCTTGCGGCCCATCTTTTCCGGGAAATAATCCTGGCCGGAAAAGGCGTCCGGCTGGTCGTGATCGTAAAGATAACCCTCGTTGTAGCCTTCCGCCTTCATCAGCTTGGTGGGTGCATTCAAGATGTGTTTGGGCGGCAAAAGCGAGCCGTGTTCCTTCGCGGCCCGCATGGCGGCCTTGTAGGCGACATAGACGCCGTTCGACTTGGGCGCGGTCGCGAGATAAACGCAGGCCTCGGCGAGCGCCAGCTCGCCTTCCGGCGAGCCGAGATAGTCATACGCGTCCTTGGCCGCATTGCAGACGACCAGCGCCTGCGGATCGGCAAGGCCGATATCCTCGACCGCCATCCGCACAAGCCGGCGGCCGAGATAGAGCGGGTCCTCGCCGGCATCGAACATGCGGCAGAGATAGTAGAGGGCCGCATCGGGATCGGAACCGCGCACGGCCTTGTGCAGCGCCGAGATCAGATTGTAGTGACCGTCCTGCCCCTTGTCGTAGACAGGCGCGCGGCGCTGGACGATCCGGCCCAGACCTTCGGTGTCGAAAATTTCGCCGGGACGGGCGGCGCGCCAGACTTCTTCGGCCAAGGTGAGGGATGCGCGGCCATCACCATCGGCCATGCGGATCAGGCTTGTACGGGCATCGGCATCCAGCGGCAGCGGCTTGGTTTCAATCTCTTCGGCACGCTTCAACAGCGTTTCGATGCTCGCCTCGTCATGCGGCTTGAACGTCAGCACCCGCGCCCGCGACAAAAGAGCGGCGTTGAGTTCGAAACTCGGATTTTCGGTCGTCGCGCCAACCAGGATGACGGTGCCGTCTTCCATGACGGGCAGGAAGCTGTCCTGCTGGGCGCGGTTGAAGCGATGGATCTCGTCGACGAAAAGCAGGGTCTGGCGGCCTTCCATACGCCGCAGTCGCGCGCTTTCGAAGACCTTCTTCAGATCGGCAACGCCGGAAAAGATCGCCGAGATCTGCTCGAAGGCCAGCCCCGCCTCGCCCGACAAAAGCCGGGCGACGGTGGTCTTGCCGGTGCCGGGCGGCCCCCAGAAGATCATCGAGCCGAGCGAGCCCGAGGCGATCATCCGGGCGAGCACGCCGTCTTCGCCCGTCAGGTGTTCCTGCCCTGTCACTTCCGACAGGTTTTTCGGCCGCAGACGATCGGCGAGCGGACGCCGCTCGGCCATTTCCTTCGACATCTGCGGCGCGAAGAGGTCACTCATCGGAAGATCTGCCGGATGCGCTGGCCATCGCGCTCGATCTCGACCCGCCAGAAGCCGGGATCGCTTTCGGCGATTTTCTGCAGGTCGTCGACGGAGGCGATGTTCTCGCCATTGACGGCAACGACAATGTCGCGCGGCTGGAAGCCGAGCCGGGCGGCGGGCGAGCCGCGCACGACTTCCGTGACGACGACGCCGGTGACTTCGGAGGCCATCTTCAGTTCATAGGCGAGACGCGGCGACAGGTTTCCGGCACGCATGCCGGCGAAGGGGCTGCGGCCCTCGATCAACTGGATGTCGCGCGGGCGGGTTTCCGGGGCCGCGGCGAGCGTCAGTTCGATCTTCTCTTCGCGGCCATCCTCCTGCACCGTCAGTTCGGCGGTCTTGCCGAGGCCTGCGGTGGTCAGGCGATAGCCGAGGGCATCCGGATGTTCGACGGGAATGCCGTTGACGGCGGTGACCACCTGGCCGGGCTTCAGGCCCGCCTTGGCCGCCGGGCCGTCTTCGGCAATGCGCACGACGAGCGCGCCGCGCACGGTCTTCAGACCCAGGGCCTCCGCAACATCAGAGGTAACAGGTTCGAAGCTTGCGCCGACATAAGGCTTTTCGAAGCTTGCATCGCCGCGATCGGCGGCATCGAGGAAAACACGCACGAGGTTTGCCGGGATGGCGAAGCCGACGCCGTTGGAGCCGCCGCCGCGCGAGAAGATCGCGGTGTTGATGCCGATCAGCTCGCCTTTGGTGTTCACAAGCGCGCCGCCGGAATTGCCGGGATTGATGGCGGCATCGGTCTGGATGAAGAAGCCGAAATCGCCTTCCGTCACCTGGTTGCGGGCAAGCGCCGAGACGATGCCCGAGGTGACCGTCTGGCCGACACCGAAGGGATTGCCGATGGCCAGCACGAGATCGCCGACTTCGGTCACATCGGAATTGCCGATCGGCAGGGTCGGCATGGTTTCAGGTGCATCGAATTTCAGGACCGCCAGATCAAGGCGGTCATCCTTCAGAACGACCTTGACCGGATATTCGCGACCGTCGGCGAGCGCGACCTTGATGTCATCAGCGCCATCGATCACGTGGTTGTTGGTCACCACAGTGCCGTTCGCCTCGACAATGACGCCGGAGCCCAGCGAAGACTGTTTTTCCGTGCGGTTCGGCATGCGCTGGCCGAAGAACTGTTCGAAGAAGGGGTCGCCGGCAAAGAGATTGGAGCGGGTCTGGACGAGACGCTCCGCATAGACATTCACCACGGCACCACGGGTCTGCTTCACCAGCGGCGCAAAGGACATCTGCATCTCAAGCTGGCTCTGCGGCACAACCTTGTCCTGCGCGAGGACGGGTGCGCCGACGAGTGGCGTAGCGGCAATGGCCATGACGACGGCCAGGGAAAGAGAGCGGCTGAAACGCGGCATGCGAGAACCCTTCAATGGATCATGGATGTTCTAGACCCGGTTCCTGCGCCGGCAAATAGGCAGAACCAAGGAAGCGTGATCGCAGATGGGGATAAACCCCGGAAGCCTCAAGTCCCGACGATGCCAATGATATCGGCCATCAGCCCGTGCAGCTGGTCGCGGTAGCCGGTGCGGGCCGAGGGCGCGCTCTCGTTGGACGTCATGGCGACGGTGAGGCCGAGGCGCGGCGTGATGTAGAGCATCTGGCCGCCGTAACCCCAGGCATAGTTGACCTGTTCACCGCCCATCTCCTTCAGGAACCATGCGTAACCATAACCATCGCCATTGAAGACGGAGTTGGTGCGGCGGATCCAGCTTTCGCGGATCCAGGCCTCCGAAATCAGCCGGGTGCCATCCTCGGAGACGCCGCCACGGCGATAGAGCTCGCCGAAGGCATGCAGCGAGCGTGGCGTCATGGCCATCTGATTGCCGCCGAGATAATAGCCCTGGGGATCGCGATCCCACGAACCAATGCGGAAGCCCTTTAGCGGACCGAGCCAATCGCGCGCGAGCGCCAAAGTCGGCTTGCCGGAGACTTTGGTGAGGATGACTGAGAGAAGATGGGTGGAGGCGGTCGAATAGAGCATGCCGCCGCCAGGTTCATCGACGAAATCGGCTGCCAGCGCGAAGCGCGTCCAATTGCGGCTGGCGACCCAGCGCCCGTAATTCGGGCCCGACATGCGGTCGAGACCTGCGCGCATCGACAGAAGATGGCCGATGGTGATCTTCGACAGGCGCGGATCGGGATTTTTCGGGAATTCGGAGCGCAGGACCGTTTCAATCTTCTGGTCGACGCCATCCAGCAGGCCCTTGTCGATGGCAATGCCGACGAGTGCGGAGACGACGCATTTCGAGGCCGACTTGATGTTGGTCGAGCCGGTGAGCGAGCTGTTGCCGTATGCGCGTTCGCCGAGCGTTTCGCCGTTGCGGGTGACGATGACGGTTTCCAGCGTCTCGAGGCGGCGAGCGTCTTCCAGCAGGGTCGCGATGCGCCGGCGGATCACGTCGAGATCGGCGGAAGACCTTCCCGGCTCAACTTGCGCCGACTGGGCCGAGACGCGGGTGACGGGGAGGATCGGCAGAACGGCAACGGCCGCGAGCAGGGTTCTTCTGTTCATGGGGTGAAGGTAGGTCGTGCCGGCGCCGATAACAGGCGTTTTGGAAAACATCACCGGATCGTGAGAGACGGACGAATGTCTCACGAACATCTGGCATGCGGCTGCCGCATGGAACGATGCAGCGTCGCGAGGCGTTGGCAAAGCAGGCAAATCAAGCGAGGTCATCATGTCCGATCCCCATGCCGGCGCCCGCGCCATCCTCTTCGCGCTGCTCGCCGGACCCGTTCTGGCCGGAGCCCTACCCGCTCACGCCGCAAGCTTCGACTGCAAGAAGCCCGATCTCGCCGAGGACGAGACGGCAATCTGCCAGACGCTGTCGCTGAACGACATGGACGTGAAGATGGTGACCACCTTCGAACTCCTGTCCGGCCTGCTCGGCATGGGCGCGCGTGGCGAGTTGCAGGACCAGCAGATCGAATGGCTCACCAAGCGCGGCGAGTGCAAGGGCGATGTCGACTGCCTTACGGCCGCTTATGCGGCGCGGATGGCGCAGCTGGCGACGGTGTATGAGGGCGTGCAACGGCCGAAGTGACGGGATCCGAACGGCTTAATTCCCGCCCAAGAGTTCGGCAATTTGCGCCAAGACAGCGTCTGTGACCGACGGATCTGCTGCACCCAAGGGCTGAACATTTCGCGCTTCGACGGTGGCCAGCTTAACAGGACGCACGACGGATGGGGCCGGCAAGCCGGCTTCCAGATGCGCAGGGATCGGGACGTCCTGCGGCCAGGAACGGTGTTCCGCAGAGGTGATCATAGCGACCCACAACAGGCTCCCGGCCTCGCCAATTCCACCGTGCGAAACCACGAAAGCGGGCCGCCGCTGGCGCGTGTCCCGATCCGTGTAGGGAAAAGGCACCCTGATGATATCGCCTTGCTTAAAGGTCAGCATAGGCGCGACGATCCGCTTCGCTGTCCCATTCGGAGAAGGTCGCGAACGGGTCTTCCGATGGATGATCCGACACTGCGCGGGACAGGATGACTCGACCGTCGGGCTCGATCGTGTAAACGATCGCGTCCCCCTCCTTCAATCGGAGCGCCGCCCGAACGGCTTGGGGAACCGTGGTCTGTGCCTTGCTCGTAAGCTTGCTGGTGATCATGACGTTTCCTCTCGTGCGAAGGTAAGGAATTTCCTTGCTTACGACAAGAGGGAGGCAAAGCAGGCGAAGTGACGGACAACGTGCCGTGTGCTAACATCCTTGCATGAAGCAGGTTGAAGCCATATCGCATCTCAAGCGGCTTGCCCCAACGGTCCGTGGCATGGACGCGACCGCGCTGTTTGTGTTCGGCTCGACGGCCCGCGACGAGGCAAAGCCGAAGAGCGACCCCGATCTGTTCATTGATCATGATCCAGACCAGAAATTTTCCCTGATCGAACTCATCGGCATCCAGCAGTTTCTGGAGCGGGAACTTTCGATCACCGTAGACCTCACGACAAGGAACAGTCTGCACCCCATGCTGCGCGCCGATATCGAGCGGTCCGCGCTGCAGGTGTTTTGATTGATACACACATGCAAATCGGGTGCATCAGGAGCGAAGGTGACGGAGACTGCGAGCAGCACACGACCTCAGCTCTACGGTGCCGATTACAGCGTTTACGTCCGCATCGCTCGCATGACCCTGCTGGAAAAAGGCGTGGCGCATGACCTGGTTCCGGTCGACATCTTTGCCGAAGACGGAATACCCGATCACCATTTGGCCCGGCACCCCTTCGGCAAGATACCGGCCTTCGCGCACGGCGATTTTCGACTTTTTGAGACCGGCGCCATCACCCGCTATGTCGACGAGGCATTCGACGGGCCGGCGCTTCAGCCTGCAGATGCAAAGTTGCGGGCACGGATGAACCAGATCATGAGCGTTGCGGATGGTTACGTTTATCCGCAGATGGTCTGGGGGCTCTATGTGGAATGCATCGAAAAGCCGAAACGTGGGGAAGTTGCCGATGAGGCGCGCGTGGAGAAAGCGCGTGGCATTGCCAAGATCTCACTCAATGCTCTAGCCGGTCTGCTTGCCGAGCACCGATGGATGTGCGGAGACACGGTCACGCTGGCGGATCTCCATCTTGCACCGATGGTCGGCTATGCGCTCGAGGTCCCGGAGGTGCGCGGGATGTTTTCAGAGCACCGCAACCTCGGTGATTGGTGGCAAAGAGTGACGGCGCTGGAGAGTTTTCTGCAAACGCGCCCGACTTCGTAGCAAGCCCTCCACTCGCGACCCGCGTTATTTACCTAGTTGCCTAATTTCCTTATTTTGCAAGAGCGCTCTCCGTCCCCTCGCCCAGCCAGGCCACAAATGCCTTGACCGCCGGGCGTTTTGCGGCCGCCGGCGCAACCGTCGCGAAATAGGCGGTGCCGAGGTCGAGCGCGCCGTCGGGCCAGGGTTTCAGGCTGCCGTCGGCGACGTGGCCGTCGGTGATCGAGCGCCAGCCGAGCATGAGGCCGCGGCCGTCGAGGGCGGCCTGGACGGCCTGGACGTAGTTGTCAAAGATGTGGGACGGGCCGCGTGGCTTGGGAAGGCCACGGCGTGCCAGGTAATCGGTCCAGCCTTCCCAGTGGCGGGCTTCTACGGTGCGGACATGGATGAGCGGGGCGGTCTCCAGCCCCTCGCCTTTCGCGAGCAGGGTTTCGACCAGAGCCGGACGGCCGACGGGACAGACGGTCTCGTCGAAGAGGCGCAGTGTCTCACCATCGGTCCAGGTGCCGCGACCATAGCGGAGGACGAGGTCGGTGCCGGGCCAGATCTGCGGCAGGTCAGTGGGCGGGACCTGGACGTTGACGAAGTAACTCGGATGGCGGGCGTAGAAATCGCTGAGGCGCGGCATCAGCCAGTGGGTGGCGAGGCCCATGGTGCAGGCGACGGTGAGACGCTGATCTTCGAGGCCGGTGCTGGTGCGGATCTCCTCGATCGTGTCGGCGATGAGGTCGAGGCCATCGCGGGTGGCGCGGGCGAGTTGTTGACCGGTTTCGGTAAGCCTTGCCGGCCGGGTCGATCGATCGATCAGAACGGCGCCGACATGGTCTTCAAGCGCCTTAAGCGCTTGCGTTACGGCGGGCTGAGTGACGTTCAAGGCGTTTGCTGCCTCGCGCATCGAGCCGAGCCGGGCGACGGCTTCGAAGGTGGTGAGAAGGCGCAAGGGCGGTAGACGGCTCAACTTAACCTCCAGCTTAACTCAGCATAAGCATAATCGGTCTGGTCTCGCCTGCAAAGTCAGATGATGATCGTCAAATCCGATCTACTCTTTCGACAGCCAGACTTAAGGAAATCCGCGATGAACATGCATGTTGCGACCGGGGCCGTGACGCTCGCCGAGAAGGGCCTTCACCTGCCGCTTGCCGAAGGCAAACAGGCCTACTTCAATTACTACTGGCTGCGCGACAATTGCCCCTCGTCCTTCGACAGCAAGACGCGGGAGCGCAGCTTCGACATTTTTCACCTGTCGGAAGCGCCGCGCGCCGATAGTGCTGATATCGAGGGTGATGCGCTTGTCATTCGCTGGGCAGGTGAAACCCATGTGTCGCGCTTTCCGCTTTCGCTGCTGGCGCTTTATACCGAGGGCAAACATCGTCCCGACCCGGCCGACCTGCCGCGCAAGGCCTGGTTCAGCGACCACTATCCGGACATTCCCCGTTTCTCGCAGCCGGAGTTGATGCGCGATCCGAAGAAGGTCGCCGAATGGCTGGAAGCGATGATTGTCGAGGGTCTGACGATCGTCACCGACATGCCCGACAGCGATCAGGGGCTGACCGAGACGGTCAAGCTGATGGGGCATGTGCGTCCGACCTTCTTCGGCGAATATTTCGACGTGAAGACGCATATCAACCCGACCAACACGGCCTATACCGCGAAGGCACTGGAGCTTCACACCGATACGCCGGCGGAAGAACATGCGCCGGGCATCCAGTTCCTGCATTGCCGGGCCAATACCGTCGAGGGCGGCATGAGCATCTATTCGGACGGCGTGGCGGTGGCGAACGCCTTCCGGGAGATCGATCCGGAGGGGTTCAAGCTCTTGTCGGAGATCGACATTCCCTTCTATTGCGAGCATGACGACTACGACATGCGCTCGCGGCAGCGGGTGATCGAGCTCGACAAACATGGCGAGGTCTCGGGGCTCACCATCAGCCAGCACATGGCCGATCTCTTCGACCTGCCGCAGACCGTGCTCGACGATTATTACCCGGCCTTCTGCCGCTTCGGAAAAATGCTGCAGGACGACAGGTTCATGATGCGGTTCCTGATGAAGGCCGGCGAGTGCATGGTGTTCGACAACCACCGGATCGTCCATGGACGCATGGCCTATTCGGCGACCAGCGGCGACCGCTATCTGCGCGGCTGTTATGCCGATCGCGAGGAGATGCGTTCGACCTATCGGGCGCTGACGACGGAAGGACGGTTCAAGGCATGAATATCGCGGCTTGCGGAAACGACATGCTCGACGATGCAGCGCTGACTGCGCTGCGTCAGGACCTCGCCGCTGCCTTCAGGCTCTGCCACCGCTTCGGCTGGAGCGAGTCGGTCGGTAATCATTTCAGCGCGGCCGTTTCCGCCAACGGGCGGAAGTTTCTGCTGAATCCGCGCTGGCAGCATTTCGCGACGGTGAAGGCGAGCGACCTTTTGCTGCTCGATGCCGACGATCCAGACGTGATGAACCGGCCGAATGCGCCCGATCCCTCCGCCTGGACCGTGCATGGCACGCTGCACCGGATGTTGCCGGAGGCGCGGGTGATCCTGCATTGCCATTCGCCCTATGCGGTGGCGCTTTCCTGCCTGAAAGACCCGACGCTCCTGCCGCTCGACAACAACACGGCGCGCTTTTTCGGGCGGATCGGATACGACCTCTCGTTTGGTGGCATCGCGGATGCGGCTGAAGAAGGCGAGCGGCTGGCGGAGATGATCCGTGGCAAGGCGGTACTGGTCATGGGCAATCACGGGGTGTCGGTTGCCGGCGAAACCGTCGCCGATGCCTTCGAGGATCTCTACTTCTTCGAGAAGGCCGCACAGACCATGATCCTGGCGCTCTCGACCGGCCAGCCGCTGGCGGTGCTCTCGGATGAAATTGCGCAAGGCACCTCGGACGGGTGGATCCCCTATCGCGGCATGGCGGAGAAGCATTTCGCCTATCTGAAGTCGTGCCTCGACAAGGAAGATCCGAGTTACCGGGACTGAGGAATGACGTCAGCCCCGGCCGTCGGGATATTCGGCCGGGCCCTTGATCTCGATCGTGTTGCCGAAGGGATCCTTCACGTAGAAGGAATGGCCCATGCCGCGGGCGCCGCCATGCATGGCTTCGCGGTCGATTGTGACGCCATGGCTTGCGAGATGGGCGCGCAGTTCGTCATGATCGAAGGGGCCGGTGGCGATGCAGATGTGGTCCACATTGCGACCGCCTGATACTGGCGGGGCAGCCTTCTGGCCGCCGGGATGGGTGATGTCCCAGAGAACGATCAGGGCCGCGCCGCACCAGACCTGCTCCATGCCGAGCGCCGGATAGCTGTAGCCGAGTCGGCAGCCGAGACCGTCGTGATAGAAGCGGAGCGCCTTCTCCATGTCGTCGACGATGAAGACGACGTGATCGATGCCGACGAGGCTAAAGGGGACGGTCATGGCGGCTCCTGAGAACGGGACATTCAGGCGAGCGGCTGGCCGTCGGGAAAGCGATTTCCAGCGTAGGGAAGAAGCGAAGGCAGGCAATGTTCGGGAGGCGGCGAACCGCCTCCCAGGAAATTCGTTGCCGTCTTACTCCGGCAGCTGGCGCACGGCACCCTTGTCGGCGGAAGCCGCGAAGGCGGCGTAGGCTTTGAGCGCGGTCGTGACGTTGCGCTTGCGCTTTTCGGCCGGCTGCCAGCCCTTGGCGTCCTGTTCGGCGCGGCGGCGTTCGAGTTCGGCCGGGTCGACGACGAGGTTGATCGTGCGGTTCGGGATGTCGATGTCGATCAGGTCGCCCTCGCGGACGAGACCGATCGCCCCGCCCTGGGCTGCTTCCGGCGAGGCGTGGCCGATCGAGAGGCCCGAGGTGCCGCCGGAGAAGCGGCCGTCGGTGACGAGAGCACAAGCCTTGCCGAGGCCCTTCGACTTCAGATAGCTCGTCGGATAGAGCATTTCCTGCATGCCCGGGCCGCCCTTCGGGCCTTCGTAGCGGATGACGACGACGTCGCCGGCGACGATCTGGTTGGACAGGATCGCCTTGACGGCTGCGTCCTGGCTTTCGAAGACGCGGGCCGGACCCTTGAACTTCAGGATCGATTCATCGACGCCGGCCGTCTTCACGATGCAGCCGTCGAGCGCGATGTTGCCCTTCAAAACGGCGAGACCGCCATCCTTGGAGAAGGGATGTTCGACCGAGCGGATGACGCCCTTTTCGCCGTCGGTGTCGAGATCGTCCCAACGCGAAGCCTGGGAAAAGGCCTGGGTGGTGCGAACGCCACCGGGCGCGGCCTTGAAGAATTCGCGGACGGTCTCGGAATTGGTGCGGGTGATGTCCCAGCGCTCGATGGCGTGGCCGAGGGTCTCGGCATGCACGGTCGGGCAATCGCGGTTGATCAGGCCGCCGCGGTCGAGTTCACCGAGGATGCGCATGATGCCGCCAGCGCGGTGAACGTCTTCCATATGGACGTCCTGCTTGGCCGGTGCGACCTTGGACAGGCAGGGCACGCGGCGCGACAGGCGGTCGATATCGTCCATGGTGAAGTCGATACCGCCTTCATGGGCGGCCGCCAGAATGTGTAGGACCGTGTTCGTCGAACCGCCCATGGCGATGTCGAGCGCCATGGCGTTTTCGAAGGCAGCCTTGGAGGCGATGGTGCGCGGCAGGACGCTTTCGTCGTCCTGCTCGTAGTAGCGGCGGGCGAGATCGACGATCAGGTGGCCGGCCTCGACGAAGAGGCGCTTGCGATCGGCGTGGGTGGCGAGCGTCGAGCCATTGCCGGGCAGCGACAGGCCGAGGGCTTCGGTCAGGCAGTTCATTGAGTTGGCGGTGAACATGCCCGAGCAGGAACCGCAGGTCGGACAGGCGTTCTTTTCGATTTCGTCGACATCGGCGTCGGTGATCTTGTCGTCGGCAGCGGCAACCATGGCGTCGACGAGGTCAAGCGCGACCTTGCGGCCCTGCAGGATCGCCTTGCCGGCTTCCATCGGGCCACCCGAAACGAAGACGGCCGGGATGTTCAGGCGCATGGCAGCGGACAGCATGCCGGGGGTGATCTTGTCGCAGTTGGAGATGCAGACCATGGCGTCGGCGCAGTGGGCGTTGACCATGTATTCGACCGAGTCGGAGATGATCTCGCGCGAGGGCAGCGAATAGAGCATGCCGTCATGGCCCATGGCGATGCCGTCGTCGACGGCGATGGTGTTGAACTCCTTGGCAACACCGCCTGCGGCTTCGATTTCGCGGGCAACGAGCTGGCCGAGATCCTTCAGGTGGACGTGGCCGGGCACGAACTGGGTGAAGGAGTTGACGACCGCGATGATCGGCTTGCCGAAATCGCCGTCCTTCATGCCGGTCGCGCGCCAGAGGCCGCGGGCACCGGCCATGTTGCGGCCGTGGGTGGTGGTTCTCGAACGATAGGCGGGCATGGGTGTCACCTCGATGGCTTGTTCGCCGCCATGCCTGCACCCTCGGCGCCAAGGCAAGGCGGCCATTTTGGAACTGGTCTAAGCCAAGCGCCCTCCGCTGTCACTAGCTCCATCCGGCAATTCGGTACGGTTTGGCGGCCGCGATCCCGCGGAACTGATCGCATTTGAGTGATCGCGTTAAGCCCGGGGCAAGACCTCTCTCCTAATCTTTAACGGCGAAGGAGGCGTCATGATGACCCGGAAACCCGCCCGCGTGCTGTTGCTGAAGGATGCCCGGCAGAAGCTGGCCGGACCACCGCCGCCGCCCAAATCACAGCGGCGCCTCATTGACTTCATCCCCATGCGCCTTGCCGCGCTCTCGCTTCTCGGCGTGGGCGCGATCTATGTCGGCATACTGCCCAGTCCCGGTGTGGCGCCAGCAAGACTGGTCGCCGACGCTGCCGGCATGATCGATTTTTCGACGACGGGCTCCGTTTCTTCGGCGGCAGAACCCATCAGCGGCAAGTTCTCGATTTGCACATCCGCGACCCGGATCAACTGTGTGGTCGACGGGGACACCTTCTGGTTCGCCGGCGTGAAATACCGGATCTCTGACATCAATACGCCGGAAATTGCCCAGCCGGCCTGCGAGCGGGAGAGACAGCTGGGCCTTCAGGCGCAAGTCGCCCTGCTGCAGACGCTGAACGGCAGCGGCCTGACGCTCGAGCAACAGGAGCGGCGCGATATGGATCGGTACGGTCGCAAGCTCAGGGTGGTGATGCAGGACGGACATTCCATCGGCGACACGCTGATCGCGCAGGGGCTTGCCCATCGCTGGGAAGGTCACAAGCTGAGCTGGTGCGACTGACATCCGTCGCGCCGGATCTGCGTTTCTTACACCTCACGCTTCGGTTTCTCCTACACGAAATTGTTCCTGCCCGACTTCTTTTCCCGGACATGAAACTCTGTTTTCCTGCCGCACGTCTCCTATGTCATATCGAAGGCATACCGGAGCTTTACGAGGTCGATCATGTCCCGCTACCGCCCTACCCCCATCGCTGAAAGCGCCATCACGCCGAAGTCGCTTTATCTCAAGCGTCGCGCGTTCATCGCAGCGGCAGCAGGCGGCGTGACCGCAGCCGCGCTGCCCTCCATTGCGGGCGCTGCGCAGCTCATCCAGCCGCTTTCGGCCAAGCCGAGCGCCTACAAGGTCGACGACAAGCTGACGTCCAAGGAGGACGTAACGAGCTACAACAACTTTTATGAATTCGGCACGGGCAAGGAAGATCCGGCGCGCAATTCGGGCTCGCTCAACACGCGTCCCTGGACGATCGAGGTCGGGGGCATGGTCGCCAAACCGCAGGTGATCGACATCGAGACGATCCTGAAGGAATTCCCGATGGAAGAACGTGTCTACCGGATGCGCTGTGTCGAGGCCTGGTCGATGGTGATCCCGTGGATCGGCTTCCCGATCTCAGCACTGCTCGACCGGGTGGAGCCGCTCGGCTCGGCGAAATACGTCGCCTTCGAAACGCTTGTTCGCCCTGAGGAAATGCAGGGACAGGCCGGGATCTTCCAGGCACTGGAATGGCCCTATGTCGAGGGCCTGAGGCTGGATGAGGCGCGCCATCCGCTGGCAATCCTGGCGACCGGCCTTTATGGCGAGACGCTGCCCAACCAGAACGGTGCGCCGATCCGGCTTGTGGTGCCGTGGAAATATGGCTTCAAGGGCATCAAGTCGATCGTGAAGATCACGCTGACCGACAAGGAGCCGCCGTCGACCTGGAACAAGCTGCAGCCATCCGAATATGGCTTCTATGCCAACGTCAATCCGGCGGTGGATCATCCGCGCTGGAGCCAGGCCACGGAACGGCGGATCGGCGAAGCGGACGGGCTGTTCGGCGGCGCGCGCATCGATACGCTGCCGTTCAACGGTTATGCCGATGAGGTCGCCGGACTGTATGCCGGCATGGACCTGGCGAAGTTCTACTGATGGCGAGCCTGACCCTGCCGGCCCTGCCCGCCCGCTACAAGCCGGCGTCGATCTGGCTGCTTTACATCGTCGGACTGATGCCGGGGCTCTACGCCTTCTATCTCGGCATCTTCGGCGGACTGGGGGCCGACCCGGTCCGTGCGTTCGAACATCTTCTCGGGCTATGGGCGCTGCGCTTCCTGTGTCTCGGACTGGTGATTACGCCGTTGCGCGATCTGTTCGGCATCAACCTCATCGGTTACCGTCGTGCGCTCGGTCTGATCGCCTTCTACTACGTCCTGGCGCATTTCACCGTGTACCTGACGCTCGACCGCGGCCTGATACTGTCCTCAATCGCCGGCGACATTTTGAAGCGGCCCTACATCATGCTCGGCATGGCGGGCCTTCTGATGCTGATACCGCTGGCGCTGACGTCGAACCAGGCCTCGATCCGAAGGCTCGGGCCAAGCTGGAACCGGCTGCACAAACTCGTCTATCCGGTGCTGATCGTCGCAGTGCTTCATTATGTCCTGTCACTCAAGGTGATTTCGGCCGAGCCCGCCTTTTACCTGGCGGTTGCGACCGTTCTTCTCGGCTACCGGCTCGTGCGCCCGAAGATCATGGCAAGGCGCCGAGCGAAGCGCGCCACGGCGCGATCCTGAAGGCCGTTTCCCGGCGTCGGCCAACACCGCCACTCTCAATTGTGGTGGATGTATATTGAGGTTGCATTAACCCAACGGGTCCAAGTTGCGCCGCGATCGTCAGGAGGACGGCCCGACATGAAAGCCCAAGCGGAACTCTCAACCTATGCCGGTCCCATCATCGGATGGGGCGCAGCCCCGTTTCGCGGCATTCCTGCGGCGAGGGTCGAGGCGATCCTGCTCATTGAGGATTCTCTTGCCGTCGCAAACCTCATCGTGTCCCGGCTCGAAGCGGTCACGACGGCCAGCGTCGTCCATTGCACGAGCCTTGCAGAGGCCCGGCGCACATTTTCGACGACACGCTTCACTCTCGCCATCACCGGCCTTCATCTGCCGGACGGGCACGACGAGGATATCCTCGCGACGTTGGATAAGGCCGGCATCCCGGCGATCGTGTTCACCGCGACGCATGATCCGCAGGCGCAGAGCCGCTATGTCCAGATGGAACTCCTGGACTATTGCGTGAAGGACGAGGAGAACTCGATCGGCCGGCTGATGCAGACGGTCATCCGGGTGCTGGGAAATGCCGACGTGAAAGTGCTCGTGGTCGACGACCAGGGCAGCGTGCGCCAGAGCCTGGTCGACCTGTTGACCAGGCACAATTTCGACGTTCGTGAAGCCCGCTCCGGCGCCGAGGCGCTGACGATCCTCTCGGCAGAGAAGGATGTCGAGCTTCTGATCACCGACTACAACATGCCCGACATGGACGGCTACACACTGGTCAAGCGTGTCCGGGAGAATTCGGCCTATTCGCAGCTCCGGATCATCGGCGTGACGTCGTCCAGCGATCGCCGCGTGAGTTCGCTCTTCCTCAAGGCCGGTGCCAATGATTTCATCTACAGGCCGCTGATGCCGGAAGAGTTCCAGTGTCGCATCGACAGCAATGTCGACACGATCAAGCTGATCAAGCGCCTTCGCTACTATGCCGAACGGGATCAGCTGACCAATCTGCCGAACCGGCGTCATTTCTTCGAGACCGTCGCCGCGATGATGCAGGAGGATCAGGCGCTGGGCGTGGAGAGCGCCGTCGCCCTGCTCGACATCGATTTCTTCAAGAAGGTGAACGACACGCACGGCCACGAGGCCGGCGACGATACGCTGCGCCGGGTTGCTGCGTGCCTGCACGAGGCGATCGAGGGGACGCCTCACATGACAGCCCGCCTCGGGGGCGAGGAGTTCGCCTTTTATCTGCGCGGGCTGAGCGACAAGGCGGCGCATGATTTCTGTGACAGCGTGCGCCGCACGGTCGAGGCCATGACGATCGAACTGCGCAACGGGACGCAGATTTCAATCACCACCTCCTTCGGTCTCGCCAATGTCCAGATCCGGGAGCCGGTCGACAACCAGCTCAATGCCGCCGACCAGTTTCTCTACATGGCCAAGGCCAATGGGCGGAACCAGGTGTTTTCGGAGCTGTCGCTCACCGCGTGACGGGCCGGCAAACGTGCCTTTCTATTGCGGAATATAGATCTTCTCGCGGATGTGCTTCAGGGATGCGACGATGGTGAAGGTCATGATCACCAACAGCGTCCAGGAACTCCATTTGCCGATGTGGACGGTCGACCAGGCGCCGATCTGGTTGGGATAGTGCCAGACCGCGAAGAAGGTCGAGATGTTTTCGGCCAGCCAGATGAAGAAGCCGATCAGGATGAAGGCGAGAATGAGCGGCATGCGGCGGTCGCGGTCAAAGGGCCGGAAGACGACGGTCGCCCGGGCATAGAGGCCGATCGCGAGCGCGGCGATATACCAGCGATAGTCCCCGATATAGTGATGGGTGAAGAAGTTGGCATAAATCGCAAGCGCCACCAGACTTGCCATCCAGTAAGGCGGATGATGGTGGATCTGGACATGCAGCAAACGCCAGGCCTGGATGATGTAGCTACCGACAGCGGCATACATGAAGCCGGAGAAGAGCGGGACGCCGAAGAGCTTGGTATAGGCGAAATCGGGATAGGACCAGGACTGGATTGCGCCCGAGGTCTTGAAGGCTTCAAGCGCGAAGCCGACGACATGAAAGAGGCAGATCGCCTTCAGTTCATCGAGGGTCTCGAGTTTGGCCCAGACCATCCAGACCTGGATCGCGAGCGCGATCAGAAGCAGCAGATCGTAGCGCGGGATGCCGAAGAGGCCCTCGCGGGGCGTCACGAAGATCGAGACGAAGAAGAGACCGGCGAAGAGGCAGGCGCGCGCCTCCTTGATGCCGAACAGCAGGAGTTCCACGCAGAATCGCCTGAAGCCCGAGAGTGCAGGTGCGGGCGGCGGATCGATCAGCAGGCGATCGAGGCTTTCCAGACTGACGAGGCGTCCTCCAGACGTAACTGTGCTCATCTCGCCTCCCCTGCTCGTTCTCTTGCGTTTTGCCGTCCCGTGGATACAGAAGCGGCATGACCGGATCAAACGCCATCACCAAGCCGCGCCTGTGGCGGCTCCTTGCCGCGCTCGTGACCATTGGCGCCGGCACCACGCTCCGCCTCACCGGTTACGAAGCCGGTCTGCCCTATGGACTGGTGAAATATGGCGGTTCGATGCTCTGGGGGATGATGGTCTATCTGCTTGTGACAGTTGCCCTGCCCGAGCGACCGCGCCTTGCGGTGATCCTCGCCTCACTGATCGCGATCGCGGTGGAGGTCTTTCGGCTCTATCACACCCCATGGCTCGACGCCTTCCGGCTGACGCTTGCAGGCGCTCTTCTGTTCGGCCGGATCTTCTCGCTCTGGAACATCCTCGCCTATTTGGCCGGCATCGCGCTTGCCGCGCTGCTGGTCGACAGATTGAGCAAGCAAGTGCGCCGCTAAAGTTTTTTTTCTCGCTCGTGTCGAATCCTGACATTCTGCTTCGTTGAGGGGCAGGATCGCAAAAGCGGTCCTTCAGAACGAGAGGAGATACGACATGCGTGTGATGGTGATGGTCAAGGCGACGGAAGACAGCGAAGAAGGCATCATGCCGCCGCCGAAGCTGTTCGAGGACATGGGCAAGTTCAACGAGGAACTGGTCCAGGCCGGCATCATGCTTTCGGGTGACGGGCTGAAGCCGTCCAAGATGGGCAAGCGGGTCGCCTTCGACGGTCCGGACCGCCGGGTGATCGACGGTCCTTTCGCCGAGACGCGGGAACTGGTCGCCGGCTACTGGATCTGGGAGGTCAAGGACATGGACGAGGCGGTCGCCTGGGTCAAACGCTGCCCCAACCCGATGCTGGGGCCGAGCGAAATCGAGATCCGGCCCTTCTATGAGATGGAAGATTTCGCCGAAATCGCCACACCCGAGGGCCAGGCGAGCCATGACCGCGCGGCGGAAGGTCTGGCCGCCCAGCAGAAGTCCAAGGGCTGAGTCCTCATGGCCAAGATGATCTTCATCAACCTGCCGGTCAGCAATCTCGACGTCTCCACCCGCTTCTACGAGGCGCTGGGGGCGACGAAGAACCCGCAATTCTCCAACGAGAATGCGGCCTGCATGATGCTCTGCGACACGATCGGGGTGATGATCCTGACGCATGACTTTTACCGGACCTTCACCAGCCGTCCGATTGCAGACGCCAAGGCGACGAGCCAGACGCTTCTGGCGCTGACCGTCGATGCCCATGCGGATGTCGACCGGGTGGTCAGCGCGGCAAGCAGCGCCGGCGGACGTGCCGATCCCAACCCGCCGCAGGATCACGGCTTCATGTGGAGCCGCTCGGTGGAGGATCCGGACGGGCATGTCTGGGAGATCTTCTGGATGGACCCGGCGGCCGCAGCCGGCGACACGACCAGCGTCGACGCCTGAACGCGATGTCTTCGGTTGACCGGACGGGCAGCCAGTCCATACTCCGCCTCATGACACGAGACGGAGATGCGATTTCGGTTTCGCTCGAGAGGAGCGAAGCCATCGCCCGGGACATCGAAGGCATCTATCGGATGGAGCGGGTCCGGCTCGTGGCCGGGCTCGCAAGATATGTCGGGGACTTGAGCCTTGCCGAGGAGCTGGCGCAGGAGGCGCTGGTTTCAGCACTTGCGACATGGCCGACCTCCGGCATCCCGCCCAACCCGGGCGGCTGGCTGATGACCACAGCGAAACGCCGGGCGGTCGACCTCTGGCGCCGGAGGCGGATGATGGCGCGGCACGAGGCCTCGCTTTCCCATGACATCGAGACCGGCCGCAGAGACGAGCATGCGGCCATCGAGGCCGCACTCGACGACGAGATCGGCGACGAGCGGCTGTCGCTGATCTTCACTGCCTGCCATCCGCTGCTCTCCCGCGACCAGCGTACGGCGCTGACGCTGAAGGTCATCGGCGGGCTGACAACGGAGGAAATCGCCCGGGCCTTCCTCACTCCGGAAACGACGGTGGCGCAGCGGATCGTTCGGGCCAAGAAGATCCTGCGCGAGGGCGACGTGGCCTTCGAGGTACCTGTGGGCGCGGCGCGCGATGCCCGCCTCGCCTCGGTGCTGGAGGTGATCTACCTTGTTTTCAACGAGGGTTATGCGGCAAGCCGGGGCGAAGACCTGATTCGGACGCAGCTTTGCGAGGAGGCAATGCGGCTCGGACGCATCCTGGTGGGGCTTGCTTCCGAAGAGCCGGAAGCGCATGCACTGCTTTCACTGATGGAACTGCAGGCCTCGCGCTTCAAGGCACGGGTGGCACCTGATGGCAGCGCGCAGACACTGGAAACGCAGAACCGGCGGCTCTGGGACCGATTGCTGATCCAGCGCGGTCTGGACGGCCTGGCGAGGGTGACGCGACTGGGCGGCGAGGATGGCGTCTATGCGCTGCAGGCGGCGCTTGCAGCCGTGCATGCGCGGGCGGTGACGTTTGAGGATACGGACTGGGACAGAAGTGCCAAACTGTATGACCGGCTGCTGCAACGTGTCCCCTCGCCCGTGGTGGCTTTGAACCGGGCGGTGGCGCATGCCATGGCGTTCGGACCGGAAACGGGTCTGGCATTGTTGATCGAGATCGAGGCGGAACCGCAGCTTAGCGACTATCTACCCCTGCATGCAGCAAAGGGCGATTTTCTGTCTCGCCTGGGTCGGATGGAGAAGGCGCGGGCGGCGTTCGAGCGGGCGGCGAACCTTAGCGACAATGCGGTGGAGCGGGCGTTTCTGATGGGGCGTGCGGTAGAGTGCAGTGTTGCCCGCCCGGCCGGACCGGAAACACCCGGCGGTCGCCCGCCGGGTGTTTGAGGGGCAGTATCGGCGCGATCAGAACTGCTTTCTGAACAGCAGGCGATCGAGCGAGAGGTAACCGCCACCGAAGGCGGCGAAGAGGAAGGCGCCGCCGGTCCAGAAGAGCGAGGCAAGTTCGGCCTTGCCCTGGACCTGATGGAGGAAGCCATGGCCGCCATCGGCAAGCCTGGCCAGTGCCTCCGGAGTAAAGAAGTCGCTGCCAGCCTTCAGAGCGTCCATGCCCGCCTGGGTCAGGAAGGCATCGCCATAGGGGTGGCTGACGTGGAAATAAAGCGTGATGGCCAGCATGACGCCGTTGGCGAGTGCTGCCGGGCGGGTGAAGAGACCGAGCGCGATCAACAGGCCGCCCACGACCTGCAGCAGAGCCAGCGTCGGCGACCAAAGCCAGCCGGGATAGAAGCCGAGCTTTTCGACGAAGCCGACCTGGGCGAAGGGCGCCAAAATCTTCGGCCAGCCTTCGATGACCAGCAGGCCGCCCACAGCCAGACGGAAGATCGACCATGCCATGGGCTGGGCGATACGGTCGTAAAAACTCGACAGCGGGGGAATGATGAGCTTGTCCCTGTCGTTGCTGAAAATGGATGCGTCAACCATTTGAGAACCCTCTCCTAAATCGATAATTCGATGGGCCGACGGTAGCGCTGACAGAAAAATCGGAATTGACGCAGATCAACGGCGAAACGGCGGTCGCGAGGCTGTCGCTCAACTTTTCGTGTATGCTTGCCGGTGCTCAGTCTTTTGACGATCTTTTGGAGGACGGGCAATGTCTCAGGTATGGCGTGATCTGACAAAGAACGAACGTCAGCTCATTGAGTTGTTGCTGACGAAAGATTTCCCTGGTGTAGAAGCGTTGCGAAACCAGTTGGAAACAGCGAAAGCGTCGGCTATCGACTCAGCCGGTAGTGTCCAATTTCGGGTGTCAGGTCCACTCGCCGAAGTACAGACGAGGGTTCCCACGGAGGGATGCTACTTCGATACGGAAGGAGTGGATCATCGGCCTTCAGTTAATGTCCTTATGCATGTCGTCGAGGGAAAGCTCCATGAGCTGGAGGTTTACATGGATGATGGCTCGGCAATTGAGACGTCTCTTGCTGCGCTGGACATCAGCCGGTTCCATCTCCTGTGAGGGCTTGGGGGACGCGATGAGGATCAGAGAACTACGGCTGAGGAAATCGGCTTAGTCGCACTTCACGCCGATTTGGATAGCCTTCTGCGAAGCCATTTTGGAAGGCCTCCACCCGATTCGTAGGCCTCACGAAAGCGCATGGCAGAAGCTTCGCGTGACCAGAATTCAGGGTTGCTAAGCAGCTTCTCGTTGATACGTCTGCGCAAGTCTTCAGCGCCGGGAACCCTGCAGGCGAACACCAACTCTTGTCTGATGCATGCTTTCTCCACCCGGTGGCGATTTTCATAGGTGTAGGGGATGCCAGCATTGATTAGCCTTGCATGCGTTGCCTCGTGCACCAAAGTTGATGCGACAACTTCCACCGACGAAGAGAGGACGAAGACAGGATCGAGCAGACATCTTCTCTGTTCAGGAACGTACTGCCCTACCGGTCCGAAGAGGGGGAACACCCAAATTCTGTCGAAAGATGCAATTGCCCGTTGGTATCGTTTGGCATCGTGGGCTTTGATCAAAGCAAGGGCGTTTTGGACGCGCACGAGCACTTCGCCCTGATCTTCGTCACAGAAAGCCCCAAGCCAAAGGCCATCAATCCTGGTCGACTTCGAAAGCCGAAGAAGCACCGCGTCCACGCAAGATTGGGCCGCTTTGCGTATCCTACCCGCCAAAGTGGGGCCTCCGTGTAGCTGCGACGAAGCATATCGGCCGATCATAGACGAATTCGTAGAACAGACGCAAAAAAGCCGGGTGATCGCTCACCCGGCTTTTTCATCCTTCCCTTGCGGGCAAGAAACTTACGCTGCTTCAGCTTCGGCTTCAGCGGCGACGCGGGCCTTGTCGGCTGCGCCCTTGGCGTCGACATCGCGTTCAACGAACTCGATGACGGCCATAGCGGCGTTGTCGCCCTGGCGGAAACCGGCCTTCATGATGCGCAGGTAGCCGCCGTTGCGGGTGGCGTAACGGGTCGCGATGGCGTCGAAGAGCTTCTTGACGGCATCCTGATCCTGGATCTGCGAGATGGCCTGACGACGAGCGTGCAGGTCGCCGCGCTTGCCGAGGGTGACCAGCTTCTCGACGATCGGACGCAGGTCCTTCGCCTTCGGCAGGGTGGTGACGATCTGCTCATGGGTGATGAGCGAAGCAGCCATGTTGGCGAACATCGCCTTACGATGGCTGGCGGTACGGTTCAGCTTGCGGCCGGCTTTCTGGTGGCGCATTGCTATTCTCCTTTAAGTGCAGGCTCTGTCTCAGAGGCTGCCGTTTCCTGACACATACGGGCATTCGCCCGCAGTTTGACGGGGAAAGGCAGGCTTAGAGGCTGCCTTCACTGTTATTAATACTGGTCTTCGTAACGCTTCGCGAGATCTTCGATGTTCTCGGGCGGCCATGCCGGTACTTCCATACCGAGGTGCAGGCCCATGGAAGCGAGAACTTCCTTGATTTCGTTGAGCGACTTGCGACCGAAGTTCGGCGTGCGCAGCATTTCTGCTTCGGTCTTCTGAATCAGATCGCCGATGTAGACAATGTTGTCGTTCTTCAGGCAGTTCGCCGAACGGACCGAAAGCTCCAGTTCGTCGACCTTCTTGAGCAGAGCCGGGTTGAAGGCGAGTTCGGTAACCGACTCTTCTTCGACTTCCTTCTGCGGCTCGTCGAAGTTGACGAAGACGCCGAGCTGGTCCTGGAGAATGCGGGCTGCGAAAGCAACTGCATCTTCACCGGTGACCGAACCATCGGTTTCAATGGTCATCAGCAGCTTGTCATAGTCGAGAACCTGTCCTTCGCGGGTGTTTTCCACCTTGTAGGACACCTTCTTGACCGGCGAGTAGAGGCTGTCGACCGGGATCAGGCCGATCGGAGCATCTTCCGCGCGGTTGCGCTCGGCCGGGACGTAACCCTTGCCGTTGTTGACCGTGAACTCCATGCGGATTTCTGCGCCCTCGTCGAGCGTGCAGATCACATGGTTCGGGTTCAGGATCTCGATGTCGCCGACGGTCTGGATGTCACCAGCGGTGACGACGCCCGGACCCTGCTTACGGACAACCATGCGCTTGGCATCGTCGCCGTCCATCTTGATGGCGATTTCCTTGATGTTCAGGACGATGTCGGTGACATCTTCGCGAACGCCCGGGATAGACGAGAACTCGTGCAGAACGCCGTCGATCTGGACAGCCGTAACAGCTGCACCACGAAGCGACGACAGGAGAACGCGACGCAGAGCGTTGCCGAGCGTCAGGCCGAAACCACGCTCGAGCGGCTCGGCGACGAGGGTCGCCTTGGTGCGGCCGGAGGAGGAGAATTCCACCTTGTTCGGCTTGATCAGTTCCTGCCAATTCTTCTGAATCATGATTTTACCTTCCGTTCGCCATCACCATTCAATCGTGACGGCCGAATATGAGAAGCACCGGGAAGGCGAAACGCCCGCCCGGCAAGACGAAGGATGATCAGACGCGACGCTTCTTGCGCGGACGGCAGCCATTGTGCGGGATCGGGGTCACGTCGCGGATGGACGTGATCATGAAGCCGGCAGCCTGAAGGGCGCGCAGAGCGGATTCACGACCCGAACCCGGACCGCAGACTTCCACTTCCAGAGACTTCATGCCGTGTTCCTGGGCCTTCTTGGCGCAGTCTTCAGCAGCGATCTGGGCAGCAAACGGGGTCGACTTACGCGAACCCTTGAAGCCCTTGGCACCAGCAGACGACCAGGCAATGGCGTTGCCCTGTGCGTCGGTGATGGTGATCATCGTGTTGTTGAAGGTCGAGTTGACGTGGGCAACGCCCGACGAGATATTCTTGCGTTCGCGACGGCGGACGCGTGCGGCTTCCTTGGCCATGGTCTTCCTTTCAGTTGATCTAAGCACCGCCGTAATGCCAGCGGCTACACCAATCGGGGCAACAGGATGAAGGCAGTGGGCACCAGGTCACCCTGCTGCCCACTGCCTTTTCCCAATGCCACGAAAAATTACTTCTTCTTACCAGCGATCGCCTTCGCCGGACCCTTGCGGGTGCGGGCGTTGGTGTGCGTGCGCTGACCGCGAACCGGCAGACCACGACGATGGCGCAGGCCACGGTAGCAGCCGAGGTCCATCAGACGCTTGATGTTCATCGCGGTTTCGCGACGCAGGTCACCTTCGACCTGGTAATCGCGGTCGATGGTTTCGCGGATCTGGAGAACTTCAGCGTCGGTCAGCTGGTGAACGCGCTTGTCAGCCGGAAGACCGACCTTCTCCATGATTTCCTGTGCGAACTTCGGGCCGATCCCGTGAATATAGGTCAGCGCGATAACAACGCGCTTCGCAGTCGGGATGTTGACGCCAGCGATACGTGCCACGCCTATTCTCCTTGCTTCCAGTTGCCATCCGGCAAGTGGTGTCTCGTTACACGGCCCAGATGGACCGCAATTACAAATCGGGTTCTCGACAAACCAAAACGATCGAACCCGGTCTCCCAGCGTTTTGGAAGAACGCGCCGATCGCAGTCATGTCGCGAGTTGGCGCGGTCTTTAACGGAATCGGTCACCAAAAGCAACCGGCCCCGCGAAGATTCTTGGAATCCGCCGGGTTCAGAGCCCGGCGAGGATGGCCTCGATCTCGCCGGTGACGGCATCGATCTCACCCATGCCGTCGACCGAATGCAGCTTACCCTTGGCGTGGTAATAGCCGATCAGCGGCGAGGTTTCCTTGTAGTAGGCCTGAAGGCGGGTGCGTACCGTTTCGCGATTGTCGTCCGGACGACGCTTGAAGTGGGTGGAACCGCACTTGTCGCAGACGCCCTCCACCTTCGGCTTCAGGTTTTCGTCGTGATAACCGGCGCCGCAATTGGCGCAGGTGTAGCGGCCGGCGATTCGGTCGGCGAGGATCTCGTCGTCGACGCGGATCTCGATCACGGCCGACAGGTCGAGATTCTTGCCGGACAGCATGGCTTCGGTGGCGTCCGCCTGAACGAGCGTGCGCGGGAAACCATCGAGGATGAAGCCATTGGCGCAGTCGGGCGCATCGATGCGCTCGGAAACGATGGCGATGACGATCTCGTCGGAAACGAGCTTGCCGGCGTCCATGACGGCCTTGGCGCGCTTGCCAACCTCCGTGCCGGCGGCAACCGCGGCACGAAGCATGTCACCTGTGGAGAGCTGCGGGATGCCGTGCTTCTCCACGATCCGCTGGGCCTGGGTCCCCTTCCCCGCGCCCGGCGGTCCTAACAGAATCAGTCTCATCGTCCCCTCTTTCCTCCACGCAGCTTCGACTTCTTGATCAGGCCTTCATATTGCTGGGCGATCAGATGTCCCTGAATCTGTGCTACAGTATCAAGGGTGACGCTGACAACAATCAAAAGCGACGTACCACCAAGGGCTAATGGGATGCCGGTGCGTGCGATGAGGATTTCGGGAAGAATGCAGACGAAGACCAGATAGATCGCGCCGATGACCGTGATGCGGGTCAGCACGTAGTCGATGTATTCGGCCGTGCGGTCGCCGGGGCGGATGCCCGGGATGAAGCCGCCATGCTTCTTCAGATTGTCGGCCGTGTCCTTCGGGTTGAAGACGATCGCGGTGTAGAAGAAGGCGAAGAAGGCGATCAGGGCGCCGTACATCAGCATGTAGACCGGCTGGCCGTGGCTGAGGGAGGCAATGATCGTGGTCGCCCAGGCCGGCATCTGCGACGTGCCGGCAAAACCTGCGGCAGTTGCGGGCAGCAGCAGCAGCGAAGATGCGAAGATCGCCGGGATGACGCCCGAAGTGTTGAGCTTCAGCGGCAGGTGCGAGGTGTCGCCCTGGAACATGCGGTTGCCGACCTGACGCTTCGGATACTGGATCAGAAGGCGGCGCTGGGCTCGTTCGACGAAGACGATCAGCGCGATGACGCCGATGGCGACGATGATGACCGCAAAGATCAGGAAGGTCGAGAGCGCGCCGGTGCGGCCGAGTTCGAGCGTGTGGGCAATGGCGGTCGGCAGGCCAGCGGCGATGCCGGCGAAGATGATCAGAGAAATGCCGTTGCCGATGCCGCGCGAGGTGATCTGCTCACCGAGCCACATCAGGAACATGGTGCCACCGAGCAGCGTCAGAACGGTCGACACCTTGAAGAAGATGCCTGGGTCAACCACGATACCCTGGCCGGACTCGAGGCCCACTGCAATGCCATAGGCCTGCAGCGCGCCGAGCAGAACGGTGCCGTAGCGGGTGTACTGGTTGATGATCTTGCGACCCTGTTCGCCCTCTTTCTTCAGCTGCTCCAGAGCGGGCACGACCGAGGTCATGAGCTGAACGATGATCGAGGCGGAGATATAGGGCATGATGCCGAGCGCGAAGATCGCCATGCGCTGGACAGCGCCGCCCGCAAACATGTTGAAAAGGCCGAGAATGCCGCCCGACTGGCCCTGGAAGGCCTGGGCATAAGCTTCGGGATTGAGGCCGGGCAGCGGAATATGCGTGCCGAGGCGATAGACCAGCAATGCGGCCAGAGTGAACCACAGGCGCTTCTTCAGATCTTCCGCCTTGGCGAAAGTCGAGAAGTTGAGGTTCGAGGCCAGTTGTTCCGCTGCAGAAGCCATAAAATTCTCCGCAAACCTAGATCGACGCGACTTTCGCTGCCGTAGGCTGTTCGTTCAAACTGTTTTTTAAGAAAACAGGGCGCGGGGAGAAGTTGGCGAGCAACCGCATGCCTCACACCCTTGTTTTCCAGATGACCCGGAAGACGAAACGACGTCCATTCCGTCCTGGGATCGTGAGGCTCACATATGGGAGCAAAATCGCCCGGTGTGAAGCACCCCGGGCGATTGTCTGTCACTTATTCAGCGGCTTCCTTGGCTGCTTCGAGCAGCTTGGCCGAACCGCCGGCCTTTTCGATCTTCTCGACGGCGGCCTTGGAGGCGCCGGCAACTTCGACCGAGATCTTCGCCTTCAGCTCGCCGTCGGCGAGGATGCGAACGCCGTCCTTCGGACGACGGATGACGCCGGCTGCCTTGAGAGCCGCTGCATCGATCGTCGACTTGGCGTCGAGCTTGCCAGCATCGATCGCGGTCTGGATACGGCCGAGCGAAACGGTGACGTATTCCGATGCGAAGATGTTGGTGAAGCCGCGCTTCGGCAGGCGACGATAGATCGGCATCTGGCCGCCTTCGAAGCCGTTGATGGCGACGCCCGAACGAGCCTTCTGACCCTTCACACCACGACCACCGGTCTTGCCCTTGCCGGAACCAATACCGCGACCTACGCGGATACGGTCCTTGGAAGCGCCTTCGTTGTCTTTGATTTCATTCAGTTTCATGATGACTTCCCCCGTCTCACTTCTCGTCGACGACGCGAACGAGATGCTGGACAGCACGGATCATGCCACGAACGGAAGGCGTATCTTCCAGGGTGCGGACCCGGTGCATCTTGTTGAGGCCCAGACCCACCAGCGTTGCACGCTGGATTGCCGGACGGCGAATGGGCGAACCGATCTGCTCGATCGTGATCGTCTTTGCTTCAGTCTTCTTCGTAGCCTTAGCCATGGATCCGACTCCTCTTATTCGTCAGCAGCGTTGCCAGAGGCAGCGCGGCGAGCCTGGAGGGTTGCATACTTCAGACCACGCTGAGCAGCGATGTCCTTCGGATGAACCTGAGACTTCAGAGCGTCAAACGTGGCGCGAACCATGTTGTACGGGTTCGACGAACCGGTCGACTTGGCGACAACGTCGTGCATGCCGAGCGTCTCGAACACGGCGCGCATCGGGCCACCGGCGATGATACCGGTACCGGCCTTGGCGGCGCGCAGGAGAACCTTACCAGCGCCATGGCGACCATTGACGTCGTGGTGCAGGGTGCGGCCGTCACGCAGCGGAACGAAGATCAGTTCGCGCTTGGCAGCTTCGGTGGCCTTGCGGATGGCTTCCGGCACCTCACGTGCCTTGCCATGGCCGAAGCCAACGCGGCCCTTCTGGTCGCCGACGACGACGAGGGCGGCGAAGCCGAAGCGACGGCCACCCTTGACTACCTTGGCGACGCGGTTGATGGCGACCAGCTTGTCGACAAATTCGCTATCGCGTTCTTCACGGTTCTGGCGATCTTCGCGCGAACCACGCTTTTCTTGTGCCATTGTCCTTTTCCTTTTTCTTTTCCGGGTGCAATCGGCAGATTACGCAAAGTTCCACCCTGCCCTGACGGGTCAAGGTGGAATCCGGTGTGGCCGGCTCTATAGGCCGGATATCCGCCCGAACGCAAGCTCAGGCGGAAATTCTTTATCAGAAGGACAGACCGCCTTCGCGGGCAGCTTCTGCCAGGGCCTTGATGCGGCCGTGATAGATGAAGGCGCCACGGTCGAAGACCACTTCCTTCACGCCAGCCTTGACGGCACGCTCTGCAACCAGCTTGCCAACGGCAGCTGCTGCTGCGGTGTCGGCGCCGGTCTTGAGCTCGCCCTTCAGGCCGCCATCGAGCGTCGAAGCAGCGGCAAGGGTCTTGCCGGCAACGTCGTCGATGATCTGAGCGTAGATGTTCTTCGAAGAGCGATGTACCGACAGACGCGGACGGCCATTTGCCACCGCCTTGATCTGACGCCGTACGCGGTTCGCACGGCGAACAAGTGCTTCTTTTCTGCTTGCCATTTCGCGCGATCCTTACTTCTTCTTGCCTTCTTTGCGGACGATCCGCTCTTCGGCATACTTGACGCCCTTGCCCTTGTAGGGCTCCGGACCGCGATATTCGCGGATCTCGGCGGCAACCTGGCCGACCTGCTGCTTGTTGATGCCGGACACGACGATTTCGGTCGGCTTCGGAACAGCGATCGTGATGCCGACCGGCGGCTCGTATACGACGTCATGGCTGAAGCCGAGAGCCAGCTGCAGGTTCTTGCCCTGCAGGGCGGCACGGTAACCGACGCCGTTGATTTCGAGCTTGCGCTCGTAACCGTCCTTGACACCCTTGAAGATGTTCTCGACCATCGTGCGGGACATGCCCCACTTGGAACGAGCATCCTTGGTGTTGTTGATCGGCTGAACGACAACAGCGTTGTCTTCCAGCTTCACGGAGATTTCGTCGTTTGCGACGAAGAAGAGTTCACCCTTCGGGCCCTTTGCAGAGACCTTCTGGCCTTCGACAGAGGCGGTCACGCCAGCCGGAACCGGAACGGGCTTCTTACCGATACGAGACATAGTTTTTATCCTGTCTGTTCGCTATGGAGTTCCCCTGCGCTGTCTTAGAAGACAGAGCAGAGAACCTCACCACCAACGTTCTGTTCGCGAGCCTGGTGATCGGCCATCACGCCCTTCGGAGTCGAAAGGATGGTGATGCCGAGGCCGTTCGCGACCTGCGGGATGGACTTGACCGAGACATAAACTCGGCGGCCCGGCTTGGAGACGCGGCCGATTTCGCGAATGACCGAAGCACCTTCGTAGTACTTCAGTTCGATCGTGAGCTCGGACTTGCCATTGCCGTAATCGACCTGGCTGTAGCCGCGGATGTAACCTTCGGCCTGCAGAACATCGAGAACGCGGGCGCGCAGGTTCGAGGCCGGCGTGCTGACCGAGCTCTTGCGGCGTGCGGCGCCATTGCGGATGCGGGTGAGCATATCGCCCAACGGATCAGTCATCGTCATTTGCGCGTCTCCTTACCAGCTCGACTTGACAATGCCCGGAACCTTGCCGGAATTGCCGAGGTCGCGGAGTGCGATACGGGACATGCCGAGCTTGCGATAAAACGCACGCGGACGGCCGGTCACTTCGCAACGGTTGCGGATACGGGTCTTGGAACCATCGCGCGGCAGATCTGCCAGCTTCAATGTTGCCTTGAACCGCTCTTCAATCGGGAGCGACTGATTCATGATGATCGCCTTCAGCGCGGCCCGCTTTGCGGCGTGCTGACCGACCAACTTGCGGCGGCGCTTGTTCTTTTCAACTGCGCTTGTCTTCGCCATATGGAAGTTCCTTTTCTACGCTCGTCGTTACGGTTACGTGCGGAACGGGAAGTTGAACTCTTTCAGGAGAGCCCGTGCTTCGTCGTCCGTGTTTGCCGTCGTGCAAACGATGATGTCCATGCCCCACATCTGATCAACCTTGTCGTAGTTGATCTCAGGGAACACAATGTGCTCCTTGATGCCCATGGCGAAGTTGCCACGGCCGTCAAAGCTTTTCGGGTTCAGGCCCCGGAAGTCGCGAACGCGCGGAAGCGCGATATTGATCAGGCGGTCCAGGAATTCGTACATGCGGGCGCCGCGCAGGGTAACCTTCGCGCCGATCGGCATGTTTTCACGGACCTTGAAGCCGGCGATCGAGTTACGGGCGCGCGTGATGACCGGCTTCTGGCCGGCGATCGCTGCGAGGTCTGCCGCTGCAACCGTGGGCTTCTTGGAGTCGGCAGTTGCCTCGCCCACGCCCATGTTGATGACGATCTTGTCGAGCTTCGGGATCTGCATCTCGTTGGAGAACGAGAACTGCTCCTGCAGCGCTGCACGAATGCGCGTTACATACTCGGTCTTGAGCCGCGGCTCATACTTTGCCTCAGCCATCGATGACATCTCCCGAACGCTTGGCCACACGCACCTTCTTGCCGTCGACGACCGAGAAACCGACGCGAGTCGGCTTGCCGTCCTTGCCGACGATGGCAATGTTCGACAGGTGAATGGATGCTTCCTTGTTGATGATGCCGGCTTCCTGCGTCTGAGTCTGACGCTGATGGCGCTTCACCATGTTGATACCGCGCACCACGGCGCGATCTTCCTTCGGCAGAACCTGGAGGACTTCGCCAGTGCGGCCCTTGTCCTTGCCGGTGAGTACGACGACGTTGTCGCCCTTGCGGATCTTATTCATCGCTTCCCGCTCCCTTACAGTACTTCTGGAGCCAGCGAGATGATCTTCATGTGGTTCTTGGCGCGGAGTTCGCGCGGAACCGGTCCGAAGATACGGGTGCCGATCGGCTCTTTCTTGTTGTCGATAAGAACAGCTGCGTTGTTGTCGAATCGAATGACGCTGCCGTCGGCGCGACGGATGTCCTTGGCGGTGCGAACGACAACCGCCTTCATCACGTCACCCTTCTTCACGCGGCCGCGCGGGATCGCTTCCTTGATCGAAACGACGATGATGTCGCCGATCGAAGCGTACTTCCGCTTGGAGCCGCCCAGCACCTTGATGCACATGACACGACGTGCGCCGGAATTATCCGCCACGTCGAGGTTAGTCTGCATCTGAATCATGTCAGGTCGCCTTCTTGTTGTAACCCGAACGGTTGGGCATACGCCCCCTATCCGGGCTTATGATAAATTTCGAGAGTGCGCGGGAAGATAAATACAGGGTGGTTTCCCATAAGGGACCTTCCGTGCGCTCAAAGCAAAAAGAACGCCCGATTCCGAGCGTTCTCAGCCAGTGGCCTGCTTCATACAGATTTCTGCGCAAGGTGCAAGCCCTTGCGCAGAAAGTCCGTAAATTAAGCCTGGGCGGCGATTACCGTCCAGCGCTTGTCCTTGGAGATCGGTGCGCATTCCTCGATGGAAACGACGTCACCGGTCTTGTACTGGTTGTTCTCGTCATGGGCCTTGTACTTCTTCGACCGGCGAACGGTCTTCTGAAGCAAGGGATGTGCAAATCGACGCTCGACGCGAACAACGACGGTCTTGTCGTTCTTGTCGCTGACAACTACGCCCTGCAGAATGCGTTTCGGCATATTCTTCTGGTCCTTAGGCCTTGGCTTCTGCCGCCTTCTGGCGGGCAATGGTTTTCACGCGTGCGATGTCACGACGAACTTCCTGGATGCGGGAAGACTTTTCAAGCTGGCCCGTCGCCTTCTGGAAGCGCAGATTGAACTGCTCCTTCTTCAGCTTGGCAAGCTCGTCGTTCAGCTGATCGGCGCTCATGGCGCGTACGTCTGCGGCTTTCATCGGCTTGATCCTCACTCTGCAATGCGCTGTACGAAGCGCGTCTTGACCGAGAGCTTGGCCGAGCCCAGACGAAGCGCTTCGCGAGCGATCTCCTCGGACACACCGTCGATCTCGAACATCATTCGGCCGGGCTTGACCTTGCATGCCCAGTATTCGACCGAACCCTTACCCTTACCCATACGAACTTCGGTCGGCTTAGCCGTGACCGGAACGTCAGGGAATACGCGGATCCACACACGGCCCGCACGCTTCATGTAGCGCGTGATCGCACGACGGGCTGCTTCGATTTCGCGAGCATTCACGCGGTTCGGTTCCAGAGCCTTGAGGCCGAATTCACCGAATGCCAGATCAAAACCGCCCTTGGCGACGCCCTTGATGCGGCCCTTGAACTGCTTGCGGTACTTTGTACGCTTTGGCTGCAACATTTTCTTACTTCTCCGAGCTTATCTTTCGCCAGCGTTCAATCAAGCGTTCTCGCGGCGACGGTCGCCACGATCACCGCGTTCACGGCTTGCCGGACCCTGGGCATCGCCCTCGAGTGCACGACGCTCAGACGCCATCGGATCATGCTCAAGGATTTCGCCCTTGAAGATCCAAACCTTGACGCCGCAGATGCCGTAGGCGGTTTCTGCTTCCGACGTGCCGTAGTCGATGTCGGCGCGCAGGGTGTGAAGCGGAACGCGGCCTTCGCGGTACCATTCGGTACGAGCGATTTCGGCACCGCCGAGACGACCGGCGCAGGTGATCTTGATGCCTTCGGCACCCAGACGCATGGCCGACTGTACGGCGCGCTTCATGGCGCGACGGAACGCGATACGACGCTCGAGCTGCTGGGTGATCGACTGGGCAACGAGCGTTGCGTCGACCTCCGGCTTGCGCACTTCAACGATGTTGAGGTGCGTTTCCGAGTTCGTCATCGACGAGATCTTCTTGCGAAGCTTCTCGATGTCCGCACCCTTCTTGCCGATGATCAGACCCGGACGCGCCGAGTGGATCGTGACGCGGCACTTCTTGTGCGGACGCTCGATGACCACCTTGGCGATGCCGGCCTGCTTCAGCTCTTCCATCAGGTAAGCGCGGATCTTCAGGTCTTCGTGCAGCAGCTTGCCATACTCGGCATTGTCCGCGAACCAGCGGCTATCCCAAGTGCGGTTGATGCCCAGGCGAAAACCTGTCGGATTGATTTTCTGACCCATTATGCGGCCTCCCCTTTGGCTTCGACTTCGCGCACGACGATCGTCAGGTGCGAGAACGGCTTTTCGATGCGCGATGCGCGGCCGCGGCCACGAGCGTGGAAACGCTTCATGGTGATCGACTTGCCAACATAGGCTTCGGCGACGATCAGCTGATCGACGTCGAGGTCATGGTTGTTCTCGGCGTTTGCGATTGCCGATTCCAGGGTCTTCTTGACCGTGCCGGCAATGCGCTTGCGGGAGAATTCCAGGTCAGCGAGAGCGCGCTCGACCTTCTTGCCGCGGATGAGCGCGGCAACCAGGTTGAGCTTCTGGGGGCTGACGCGGATCGTGCGCGCAATGGCTTGCGCCTCGTTGTCCTTCAGCCGGCGTTCGGCTTTTGCCTTGCCCATCGTTACTTCCTCTTCGCCTTCTTGTCCGCACCGTGACCGTAATAGGTCCGGGTGGGAGCGAATTCACCGAACTTGTGGCCGACCATGTCTTCGTTGACAGAGACGGGCACATGCTTGCTGCCGTTGTAGACGCCGAAGGTGAGACCGACGAACTGCGGCAGGATGGTGGAGCGACGGCTCCACATCTTGATCACTTCACTGCGGCCGCCTTCACGAACCTTCTCAGCCTTCTTGAGAAGATAGCCGTCAACGAACGGGCCTTTCCATACTGAACGAGCCATTTCTGACTACCTCTCTTACTTCTTCTTCAGGTGGCGCGAGCGCATGATGAACTTGTCGGTCGACTTGTTCGAGCGGGTCCGCTTACCCTTGGTGGGCTTACCCCACGGGGAAACCGGGTGACGACCACCCGACGTGCGGCCTTCACCACCACCATGGGGGTGGTCGACCGGGTTCATGACGACACCGCGGTTATGCGGGGTCTTGCCGCGCCAGCGGGTACGACCCGCCTTGCCATCATTGATGTTGCCGTGGTCCGGGTTGGAAACGGCGCCGATGGTGGCCAGGCAGGAGCCCGGGACCAGACGCTGTTCACCCGAGTTCAGGCGAAGGATTGCCATGCCGGCATCACGGCCGACCAGCTGAACGTAAGTGCCTGCAGAGCGGGCGATCTGACCGCCCTTGCCCGGCTTCATTTCCACGTTGTGGATGATGGAGCCGACCGGGATGTACTGCAGCGGCATGGTGTTGCCGGGCTTTACGTCGACAGCCTTCTCGGAAGCGATCACCTTGTCGCCGGCAGCAAGACGCTGCGGAGCCAGGATGTAGGCCTGTTCGCCGTCGGCATAGCTGACGAGCGCGATGAAGGCGGTGCGGTTCGGGTCGTATTCCAGACGCTCGACGGTGCCTTCAACGTCGAACTTACGACGCTTGAAGTCGACCAGACGATAGGTGCGCTTGTGACCACCACCGATGAAGCGAGCCGTGATGCGGCCGAGGTTGTTACGACCACCGCTCTTGTTCAGACCTTCCGTCAGCGCCTTGACCGGCTTGCCCTTCCAGAGGCCAGAGCGGTCGACGATGACCAGCTGGCGCTGGCTCGGGGTCGTCGGATTATAGCTTTTCAATGCCATTGTTCTTGTTCCCTACCTCAGACGCCCGTCGACACGTCGATGGACTGACCTTCAGCGAGCGTAACGATCGCCTTCTTGACGTCCTTCTGCTTGCCGATGAAGCCGCGGAAACGCTTTGTCTTGCCCTTGCGGAGCAGCGTATTGACGGCGGTGACCTTGACGCCAAAGAGAGCCTCGACAGCAGCCTTGATTTCCGGCTTGCTGGCGCCCTTGGCGACGTTGAAGACAACCTGGTTGTTCTCAGATACCATGGTCGACTTTTCCGTGATCGACGGAGACACGATCACGTCGTAGTGGCGAAGATCCGTCATTTGAACCGCTCCTCCAGAGCTTCCACAGCAGCCTTCGACAGGACGAGCTTGCCGCGGCGCAGGATGTCATAAACGTTGATGCCCTGAACCGGCAGAACATCGATGTTCGGGATGTTTGCGGCAGCGAGCTTGAAGTTGCTGTCGATTTCGGCACCGCCGATGACGAGAGCGTTGGTGAGGCCGAGCGACGCGAAGGTGCCGACGAGAGCCTTGGTCTTGGCTTCAGCCGCAACCAGATTGTCAACGATGATCAGGTCTTCCGACTTCAGCTTGGCCGAGAGAGCGTGACGCAGAGCAAGGGCGCGAACCTTCTTCGGCAGGTCATGGGCGTGGCTGCGAACAACCGGGCCATGAGCCTTACCACCGCCGCGGAACTGCGGGGCGCGAGCCGAATGGTGACGAGCACGGCCGGTGCCCTTCTGCTTGTACATCTTCGCACCGGTGCGCGAGACTTCAGCGCGGGTCTTGGCCTTGTGGGTGCCCTGACGCTTCTTGGCCAGCTGGTAGCGAACCATGCGGGCGATGATGTCTTCACGCGGCTCCAGGCCGAAGATTTCGTCAGACAGAGAAACCTTGCCGGCGTCCGTGCCCGAGAGGGTCTTGACGTTCAATTCCATGTGCTTGGCTCCCTTACTTCGCCGACTTCACGGCGTCGCGGACGATGATCCAGGAACCCTTGGAGCCGGGAACTGCGCCCTTTACCAGGATGAGACCACGATCTTCATCGGTCGAAACGACTTCGAGGTTCTGGGTGGTGACGCGGGTCTGGCCCATGTGACCAGCCATGCGCTTGCCCTTCCAGACACGGCCCGGATCCTGGTTGGAACCGGTCGAACCGTGCGAACGGTGCGAAACGGAAACACCGTGGGTCGCGCGAAGACCACCGAAGTTGTGGCGCTTCATCGCACCGGCAAAACCCTTACCGATGGTGGTGCCGGTGACATCGACGAGCTGGCCAGCCGAAAAATGGCTTGCGGTCAGCTGCGAGCCGACGTCGATGAGGTTGTCTTCGGAGACGCGGAATTCAACGAGCTTGGCCTTGGGCTCAACGCTCGCGGCTGCGAAGTGACCGCGAAGGCCCTTCGACGTGTTCTTGACCTTGGACGTGCCGGCACCGAGCTGCAGCGCGACGTAGCCGTTCTTGTCGGCAGTCCGCTGAGCCACGACCTGTACGTTGTCGAGACGCAGAACTGTTACCGGGACATGTTCGCCGGCGTCGTTGTAGACGCGGGTCATTCCCACTTTCTGTGCAATCACACCTGAACGCATTGGTTCATTCCTCTTGAGAGTCGCGGACGGGATCTCGCGATCCTGACCTTTCCTCTTTGTTTAAGGATTCCACTCCGGCCCTTCCGAACCTTCGGGTTTCCCGTTTCGAGAAGTCGTTGGCAGGTCTTGCCACGTACCTTCCTTGTTATTTCGGCTCTCGCCGGAATTCCTTCTTAGAGCTTGATCTCGACGTCGACACCGGCAGCCAGGTCGAGCTTCATCAGCGCGTCCACGGTCTGGGGGGTCGGATCAACGATATCGAGCAGGCGCTTATGCGTGCGCATTTCAAACTGTTCGCGGCTCTTCTTGTCGACGTGAGGCGAACGGTTGACGGTAAATTTTTCAATGCGTGTCGGGAGCGGAACCGGGCCGCGGACGCTGGCACCGGTGCGCTTTGCCGTCTGCACGATTTCGCGCGTGGAGGCATCGAGAACCCGGTGATCAAACGCCTTGAGGCGGATGCGGATATTCTGGCCGTTCATTCGACTTGTCCTTGTTTCTTTTCTTGCGTCCCGCATACGCAGAGACAGTGAATTACCATGACTGGCCGGCCCCAAATTTTCAAAAATCACAGCGACATCCTGGATGCCGCTGTCACTCTTCTATTCCTGAGGAGCCCTGCCGAACTCGACCCGTTGCCAGGCCTTCAAAACTGCAGCGCTGAGAATCCGCGGCGCAAATCACCGCTCGATTCTGATCGTGGCCGGCGACATACACCGCAAACGGCCTCCCGTCAATCGGTCAAACCGACCGAAATGCCGAGCTCTGCCCGAACTGCACGACTGGCTTGCACCAGAGGCAGCAGAAAACGCGAAGCGGCCTCGGACCGAAGCCCGAGGCCGCCTCCCAAAGTCGATTACTCGATGATCGAAGCGACGATGCCGGCGCCGACGGTGCGGCCGCCTTCGCGGATTGCGAAGCGCAGCTTTTCTTCCATCGCGATCGGAACGATCAGCTCAACCTGAACCGTCACGTTGTCGCCAGGCATAACCATTTCCGTGCCTTCCGGCAGCGAAACGATGCCCGTCACGTCCGTCGTGCGGAAGTAGAACTGCGGACGGTAGTTGGTGAAGAACGGCGTATGACGGCCGCCTTCTTCCTTCGTCAGGATGTAGGCTTCAGCCATGAACTTCTTGTGCGGCTTGACCGAACCCGGCTTGCACAGGATCTGACCACGCTCAACGCCGTCACGGTTCACACCGCGAACGAGAGCACCGATGTTGTCGCCGGCCTGGCCCTGGTCGAGCAGCTTGCGGAACATTTCAACGCCGGTGAC